>JANQPC010000049.1 GCA_028285485.1 Paracoccaceae bacterium
GGTGAGAGGCTGGACAACGACCCAAGCGGGGCTCGTTACGGCTGCTTCCTTCCGGACCTGACCGGGTTGGCGAGGCGCCTGCCCGCGCCAACCTCTCGGTGTCCAAAATAGGCGCGGCGGTGCAGGGATGCAACCGGCGAGCGCGTTCGAATGCGACAGGCGGGGCGTCGCGTTTCCGTTCGACTGGCCTGCCTGCGCGCGCGCATCATGGGCGCAACGCAACAGGAGGCCCGCGCGATGCAAACGGTTGAGATATCCGCGAATGGCGATGCGGTGCAGGTCGGGGAGGCGATCTTTCCCCTGATCTGGCTGCGCCATAACTGCCCATCCGCCTTTCACCCGCAAACGCAGGAGCGGGTGCTCGATCTTCTTGATCTTCCCGATGTGCCGGAGCTTACCCATGCTGCGGCAGCGGGCGGGGCGCTGGAACTGACCTGGGCGGATGGGCATGGCAGCCGCTTTCAGCTTGATTGGCTTCTGGCCCATGCGCCGGGGCAGCGCGGCCTCGATCCCGCCGCCGTGCCCCCCGTGACCTGGCGCGCGGATCTGGGCGCCGCGGGGGTTCCGCGGCATCAGGCCGACGCTATCCTGGAAAGTGATGATGCGCTTCTGGCCTGGTTGCGCGAGACGAAGGCCTACGGGCTTTCCATCGTGGATGGGATGCCCCAGAGCGCCGAGGCTGGCGTTCTGATCGGCCGCCGCATCAGCTTTCTGCGCGAGACGAATTTCGGCACCACCTTCGAGGTGGTCTCAAAACCCGATCCCAACAACCTGGCCTACACATCCGAGGCGCTGCCGCTTCACACCGATCTGCCGAACCAGGAGTTGCCGCCGGGCTACCAGTTTCTGCAATGCCTCGCCAATGATGCCGAGGGCGGCGGTTCGATCTTTGCCGATGGCTTCGCGGCGGCCGAGGATCTGGCAGTGGAGGCGCCGGAGGATTACGACGTTCTCGCCCGCACGCCCGTGCCCTTCCGCTTCCATGATCGCGAGGTTGATCTGCGCGCCCGCCGCCCGATCCTGCGGCTTGATCACGATGGGCAGCTTGCGGAAGTAACCCACTCCCCGCATATCACCGACATCTTCGATATGCCCGCGGATGAAATGGCGGCGTTTTACAAGGTGTTCCGCCGCTGGCTCGTGCGGCTCAACGATCCGGCCTATAAGCTGACGCTGCGGCTCGCGGCGGGCGAGATGGTGGTTTTTGACAACCGCCGTGTTCTGCACGGGCGCGCGCGGTTCGATCCCGGAACGGGCTTCCGGCATCTGCACGGCTTCTATGTGGATCGGCAGGATCTGGACAGCCGCATTCGCGTGATGGTGCGCGGGGGCGGGGAGGGCCGCGAAGGGTAACGCGCGTCAGGTCGGCGACCGCTCGGCCCAGCCCGCAAAGATCTTCTCCAGCACAACGACCACGTAGTAGAGAACGATCCCGAGGAAGGCGAGCGCGATTAGAACGGCGAACATCAGCGGGTAATCGGAGTTCGTTTTGCCCGAGTCGAACAGTGCTCCCAGCCCGCGGCCGTGGGGAGAGACGATTTCCATCAGGTTCGTTCCGATAAAGGCCAGCGTCACGGCCACCTTCAGCGCCCCGAAGAATTCCGGCAGCGTTTTCGGCAGCGCGATCTTCCAGAAGATCGTCATCCGCGAGGCGCCGAGTGAGCGCAGGATATCGCGATACTCGGGCTCAAGTGTTGAGAGGCCGATGGAAACGGAAACCGCGATCGGGAAGAACGAGATCATGAATGCGATCAGGATCGTGTTGAAATCATGCGCGCCTACGAAGAGTAGCGCCACGATCGGCACCACAGTGGCCTTGGGGATCGCATTGAAGCCCACAAGCAGGGGGTAGAGCGCATCGCGCATCACCCGGCTGAAGCCCATGACCATGCCGATCCCCACGCCCACGATCACGGCCAGCACAAGGCCCACCACGGTGCGCCAGAGCGTTTGCCACCCCATCACCAGAAACAGCTCCCAGAACCGTGCGTAGGCGGCGGGAAGGTCTGACGGCGAGGCCATGATGTAATTCGGCCAGCCATTGGCCCAGACCAAGAGTTCCCAGAGCAGAAGGAACACGATCACCGCCGCGATGGGCGCGATCACCGCGCGGCTCATCAGCGCCTTGGCAATCCCGGCGCCCCGTGTGGTTGCGCTGCTCTCGGGGCTGGTGAGCGAGGTGGGAACGTAGGCCAAGGCGGCTCCTTACGCCGGCGCCGGCTCGGCCGAGCGGCCCTGGGCGATTTCGATCTGATGGCGCAGCGTGTTCAGCATCTCCGCCGCCTCGGGCGTATAGAGGTGATCGAGATCGCGCGGCCCCTCCGAGGGCACCTTCATGCGAAACTGCGTATGCGCCGGGCGGCCCGACAGCACAAAAACCTCATCGGCTAGAAAGATCGATTCCCGCAGATCATGGGTGATAAGAACGCCGGTGAAGGGCTCTTCCTCCTTCACCTTGTGCATGATCTGCCACAGATCTTCCCGGGTGAAGGCATCGAGCGCGCCGAAGGGTTCGTCAAGGATCAGCACTTCGGGCTGATGGATCAGCGCGCGGCAAAGCGAGGCGCGCTGGCGCATCCCGCCCGAAAGCTCTGACGGCCGCTTTTCTTCAAAGCCCTCCAGCCCGACAAGGGCCAGGAGGTGGCGCGCGCGATCCTCGGCTTCCTGCCGCGAAAGCTTGGTGGGCACAATCTCCAGCGGCAGAAGCACGTTTTTCAGGATCGTGCGCCATTCCAGGAGCACCGGGTTCTGAAAGGCCATCCCAACGGTGGAGCGCGGGCCTTTCACCCGCTCGCCATGTAGCCAGACCTCGCCGTGATCGGGCTTCATCAATCCGGCGACGAGCTTGGTGAGGGTGGATTTCCCGCAGCCCGAGGGCCCGACCACCGCCGCGAACCCGCCTTCGGGCACGGAAACGTCAAGCCCGTCCAAAACCGGCAGCGGGCCGGTTTGGGTTTGGTAGGCGTGGGTAACGCCGGCGATATCGATCAGGGGGCGCGACATGGCGTAAGCGGGCGCGGGGGTCGCCCGCGCCCTGCCAGCTTAGTTCAGCGCGAACCCGCCCTCGGGCAGGTATGCATCGGTGAAGTATAGCGATGCATCGGGCTCGTTCTGGAACTCATAGGTTTCCGCAAGTTGCGCCAGCGCCTTTTCCATGCGGGCGGGATCGATTGTGCCCATGCCGTTGGCCTGCACGAATTCCGTCACCACGTTCTGATCGATTGCCATCTGCAGGCGCTCGGTCTCCAGATCCTTATCGGCGGCCGGGTTACGCTCCAGAAGCGAGTCGATCCCGGCGGCGGGATCGGCGATAACATCGGCCCAGCCCTTGGCGACGGCGCGCAGGAACGCCTCGATCGTCTCGCCATTCTCCGCGGCCCAATCGGTGTTCACGAGGATCGCGTTGCCGTAGAGATCAAGCCCGTAATCGGCCATCAGGATATTGGAGATATCGGATTCGTCGATGCCCAGGCGCTTGAGGTTCAGAACCGACGAGAAGGAAAACCCGGTGATCGCGTCCACAGCGCCTTCAGCGAGCATCGGCTCGCGGGTGGGGAAGCCCACGGGCTCCACCGTGATGCTTTCGGTATCGAGGCCATTGGCGCTTGCGAAGGCGGGGAACTGGGCCCAGGCGCCATCCGGCGGCGGGGCACCGAGGATCTTGCCTTCGAGATCCTTGGGCTCGGCCACGCCGCGGCTTTTCCGGCCCACGATGGCGAAAGGCGGCTTGTCATAAACCATCATCACGGCGGTCACGGGCGCGCCGGGGTTCTGATCGAGAAACTTGATGACCGAGTTGATATCGCCAAAGCCGATCGGGAAGGCGCCGGTGGCGATCTTCGGGATCGTCTGAACGGAGCCGGAGCCCGCCTCGATCGTGACCTCCAGCCCTTCCTCGGCGAAATGGCCGTTATCGATGGCGGCAAAGTAAGCCGCTGACGGGCCTTCGAATTTCCAATCGAGCGCGAAGGGCACTTCGGTTTGCGCATGCGCCGCGGTTGCGAACGCGAGGCCGGCGGCAGCGGCAATGGCACGGTGGAACAAGGGGAACTCTCCTCTGTTGGCGATGCGTCGTTATCCGGCGCGTATGGTTAGGGGGAGCGGCGGCGCGATGCCATGGCCCGGCCCCCCGGCAGACATGCAATAGTTACCCCTGCCGGATTATTAGGCAAGGCGCTTTGCCGTGCTGAAAAATCGGGCGGCAGGGCGGTGGCAGGTGGCAGGGGGCCGGGAAAACCCGCGGCACGGATGCGCCGGGGCGGTTTGGCACCTTGCTTGCTGAAAATGCCCGCCCGAGCCACGAAAACGGGCCTTCGGCAATAACGCGGAAGGCCCGTTCTTTGGTAACGCCAGGGCAAGGTGTGGGGCCATTGAACGGGCCCCGCCTACTCCGCCGTCAGCTGTGCGATGGCGCCCGTCCAGTCTTCCAGATGATAGATGTGGGTGATCAGCCCATCTTCCAGCGTGACGATATCGATGGACATGATCTCGAAGCTTTTGCCCGTTGCGGGATCGACCCCGAAGAATGGGCCCACGGGCGTTCCCGCACCGGTGCCGCGCACAACGAAGCGCCCATCCTCCAGCGCGATGACCTCTTCGGTCGTCCAGGTGAGATCGGGAACGACCTGCCCGAGAAAGGCGATGGTATTGAGCATGCCTTGCGCGCCCGGCCCGCCCGGCGGCGTGGGGATTGAAACGACTTCGGGCGAAAAGAGCTCATAGTAGCGCGCCTCGGTCGTGTCAGCGGGTGTTGTAAGGATGTCTGAATAGAAGGCGCGAACGGTTTCGGCATCATCCGCGCTTGCCGTTCCGGCCAGCGTGCTGGCCGCAATTGCTGCGACGATCAGGCATTTCTTCATGCTATGCACTCCTTGCCCTCAGAACCGGAGGGTCTTTGCTTGCCATTTAACGTACCACTCGGTACGAAAAGGGAAGCGCTGCGTCAAGAATAAAATACCAGACGGTACGAAAATATGAGCGAAGCCCCAAAGCCAAAGCGTGGCCGGCCCCGCACACTGGATGCCGACACCGTGCTTGATGTTGCCATGCGCGCCTATTGGCAGACCGATCCGGCGGATGTGTCGCTGAATGAAATCTGCGCTCGGGCCAAGGTTTCAAAACCCGCGCTATACCGCGAGTTTGGCGGGGAAGACGGGCTGATGCTGGCCGTACTTGATCGCTATTCAGAGCAGGTCTTGTCGGACATCTTCGAAATCCTATCGCGTGGCGCACCGCTTGCGGAAACGCTGACGGCGCTGGCCTACTTCGCCAGCGAAGACGCGAAGATGGAAACGGGCTGCGTGTTCTACAAGATGCGTGCGGGCAAGCACCGCCTTGGCCCCAGATCGCGCGAACGTGTGGAGGCGTTGGATGCCGGGGCGGTGGAGGGCTTTACGGCCTTCCTCGAAGGGCGCCGCGCGGCGGGAGATTGGCAAAGCGATCAGCCCGCGCCCCTCGTGGCCCGCTATCTGGTTGAACAGCTTGGGCTTGCCCTGGCGCAGCGCGCGGCAGGGGAAGACCCTGCGCAGATCAGGGCCACGCTTGATCTGGCCCTTTCTGCGATCTCGCGCGCCTGAGCCCTCCATGCACTTTGCCGGGCTTACGCCCCGAACAGCTCTTTGCCGTTCTTGCGGTGGCGGCTGAGCATCCGCGCGGCGCGTTTGCCTGAAGGCACGGGGCGCGCAAGCGGGTTGGCGGCCAGGGCGCGGGCACCGAAGAGATCGGCGATTTCGCCCATCGCTGCGGGGCCAAGGGCCTGCACGGCGCGCGCGCCCACGAAAAGCGTTTCGGCATGCGCGCCGTTGGCGCGCACGATCTCATGGCGGTCGCATTTGAAGTGGATGTAGCACACGGGCGCGATATCCGCGGCCACCTCGATCCCCGCCAGCCCCAAAAGGCGCACCGCAGGCAGCAGGATCTCTTCCGCCCCGAACATGCGCCGCGCAATGCGGGAGCGCAGGAGGATGCGGTGTTGGGGCGAGACGTGGAGCGGCGCTTTGGGGCGCCCCGGCCCCAGCGCGCCCGCCGGGATGCGGATCGGGCGCAGCGCGGGTTTCTCGGCCAGCCGCGCCGCATCAACCTTCTTTGCCGCGATCCAGCGGATCGGTTGGGCGCCGTGATCGAGCGTTAGCACCAGATCGCCCACAGACAGCGCCTCCACCGGCACCTCGCCCGAAGGTGTGGCAATCAGCGTGCCTTCGAGAAAGCAGGGCACATCCCCAAGCGGGCTTTCCGAACCGTCGCTGGAGCCTGAAACCGTGTAGGTGGTGCCGGGAACGGGCAGCGCGGGCCCGCTGATCCCGACGTTGGTGCCATCGATCCGGATGATCCAAAACGTCTCCCCGCTCGAAACGCTGAAGGCAAACTCAAGCTCCACCTGGCTTCCCGCCGCATAGGTATCGCCATTCACCGTAACGGGATCGGTGAGCAGCTGATCGTTATTGGCGGTACTGGGGGTGGAGCCATCGCCGGGCGTATCGATGAACCCGTCTGAGAACAAATTGTCTGGGCTGCCCGCGGGATTGCCATCATCATCGGTGATGTTGGCGACAATGGGGGTTGCCCCGGCATCGAGCGAAACCGTGGTTCCGTTGGCATAGGAGACGGTGCCTTGCGTGCGCGCCCCGGCGTTGAAATCGTCATAGGCGTAGAACGCCAGGTTGAAGTTGAACGCAACCACGCGACGGCCCCCTCAGGCGGCGAGGGCGGCCGTTTCCGAACGCCCTCAACCGAACCGTGCGCGCCACCACCTGCGAAGTCAATCCACTCCGCGCGGGCAGCAGGCGCGGGCAGCCTAGAGCCCGATGCGGAAGCGGGCGAAGCCGTCGGGGCCTTCGCCCGCCGGCTCGATCTCCACCCCCTTAACATCATCGATGTACTTCTCTGCCGCAGGGCCGGTATCGAAGAGCACCGTTGTGCCGGGCAGCGGGGCAAAGCGCCAGTTCGCATCGGCCTTGGGATCGATCGTGCCCTGTTCCACGATGTAGCGCACGATCACATCGCGGTTCGTGTCGGGCGCTTCGAGGATGATCGTATCGCCTTTGGCGCCGGGGAAATCGCCGCCACCCGAAGCGCGGTAGTTGTTGGTGGCGATCACGAATTCCATCTCATCGGTCACCGCCTCACCGTTATAGGTGAGGTTGACGATGCGCTGGGCCTCGGCATTGGCCAATTCGCCCTTGGGCGTGAACTTCGAGGGTTGCGAGAGATCGACCTCGTAAGTCACCCCATCGATCACATCGAAATTGTAGCTCGGGAACTCGGGGTTGAGCAGAACCTGATCGGTGCCCCCGGGCTCCACCTGGTTGAAGATGCCAACAGAGCGTTCGAGCCAATCGCGTAGCTCCGCGCCGGTGACCCGAACCGCCCGCACGGTGTTGGGGTAGAGGTAAAGATCGGCGACATTCTTGATCGCCACATCGCCCGCGGGCACATCGGTGTAGTATTCCGGGCCGCCGCGGCCCCCGGCCTTGAACGGCGCCGCCGCCGAAAGGATGGGCAGCCCGGCATGCTCGGTGCCCGCCAGCATCTGCTCCACATACCATTTTTGCGCGATCGAGACGATCTGCACCGAAGGATCATCGGCCACAAGCGCGAAGTAGCTGTGAAGGGGCGCATCCGTCTTGCCCACGGCCCGGCGTACATAGGCCAGCGTTTCAGCGTGATCCTCGGCCACGGCATCGAGGATGGCGCTATCGCTTTCCACCAGCGCGGTGATCGAACGATCTTCCTCGCGGCGCGAGATCGGGCGCGTTTCCACGCTTTGCCCTGCCACCCGCCAGGCGCCGCCCTCACGCTCCAGCATCAGATCGATCACGCCCAGATGCGAGCCCCAGAACCCGCCCATTGTGGCGGGCTTACCGTGGATCGTGCCGGTGGCGGCATCGACGGCAGCGAAGCCCTCATAGGTGGGCGAGGGGAACACGAGGTGGCTGTGCCCTGTCATC
Source organism: Paracoccaceae bacterium (assembly GCA_028285485.1). Classification (GTDB taxonomy): domain Bacteria; phylum Pseudomonadota; class Alphaproteobacteria; order Rhodobacterales; family Rhodobacteraceae; genus JANQPC01. The sequence continues at coordinate 7,947 of JANQPC010000049.1, forward strand.
AAAGCATCGATCCCGTCGATGGCGGCCAGGGGCACGGAAGCGTTTTCCATGCCCTCCGTGGCTTCTGCGGACCCGATGCCCGAATGCGAGAGCGCGATGATGATATCGGCCCCGTCTTCGCGCATCTGCGGCACGTAGGCCTGCGCCGTTTCCAGGATATCGCGGGCGGAGACATTGCCTTCGAGGTGCCGCCGATCCCAGTTCATGATCTGCGGCGGCACGAAGCCGATGAGCCCGATGCGGATGGGGTGCGTTTCCCCCGCGCCATCGGTGAGCGAGCGCTCCAGGATCACGTAAGGCGGGACCAGCGTGGTATCGCCCGTGGGATCCGCCCCAAGCGTTTTGGCGACATTGGCGGAGACAACAGGGAAACTGGCGCCCGCAAGCGATTTCATCAGAAAATCGAGCCCGTAGTTGAACTCATGGTTGCCGAGGGTCGAAGCATCGAACCCCAGCGAGTTCATCGCGGTGATGATGGGGTGCATATCGCCCTCCTTCATCCCGCGTTCATAGGCGATGTAATCACCCATCGGGTTGCCCTGTAGGAAATCGCCGTTGTCGACGAGCAGGCTGTTCGTGGCCTCGGCCCGGATATCGGCAACATGGGCGGCGGTGCGGGCAAGCCCCACCGTATCGATCTCTCGATCCGAATAGTAATCATAGGGGTAGACGTGCACGTGCAGATCGGTGGTTTCCATAATCCGCAGATGTGCCTGCCCAGCGGCGGCATGGGCCGAGAACGGGTGCACCATGGTCAGCGCGGCGCCGGCGGCGGTGGTGTTGAGAAATGTGCGGCGGGTCATCGGAAGGCGGTGGGTTGGCATGGCAGGGGGCCCCTCGAAAAAACGGTGTGAAGGATAATGGGGCCAGATTACAGCGCCGCGGCGCCCCCAGGGGGGTGGCGGTATGACGCGGGCGGCAGGCCCGGCGGGAAACCTCGCGCGCGCCCTTGCCAGCCCGACATTGCCTTGCCGCGCCGCTTCGTGCGAAACGCCCTGAAAAGGGGGCAGGGATGAAGC
>JANQPC010000079.1 GCA_028285485.1 Paracoccaceae bacterium
AGCGCCGGGGCGATGAGCAGCGCCACGATGGCCACGATCACGGGATGCGCGCCCACGCCGAAGATCAAAAGCGCCAGAAACGCGAGCCCCGCGCCCACCATGGCAAGCCCCGCCGGGCGGCGGGCGCGGCGCTCAAAGGCCAGGGGCTCAGTCTCCAAGGATGCGGCCCACCATCTCGGTCGTGTCGCGGCTGAGGCCCTCGGCCCCCGCGATCCGGGTCAGCGCATCGCGGATCATCGACTGGCGGTCGCCATCGTAACGGCGCCAGGTTTCAAACACCGTTGTCATCCGCGCCGTAGTTTGCGGGTTCACCGGATCAAGGCGGATCAGCCAATCGGCAATCAGCGCATAGGCCGCGCCCGAGGGGTGGTGGAACCCGGCTGTATTCATCGCGAGCCCACCGATGACAGAGCGGAAGCGGTTGGGGTTTTTCCAATCGAAATCAGCGTGTTGGGTGAGAGATGCGGCCACGTTCGCCGCATCTGCAGGCCGCGCGCGGCTGGCTTGCAGGGAGAACCACTTGTCCATCACCAGCCGATCGCCGCTCCAACGCCGGTAGAAGCGCTGCGTGGCCTCTTCGCCATTACCGGCCTGGATCAGGCAGCCCAGGGCGCCGAGCTCTTCGGTCATGTTGTCGGCGGCGAGAAACTGGGCTTCGGCGCGTTTGCCGCCATCGAGGCGGGTGAGAAGCGCAAGCGCGGTCAGCCGCAGCGCCCGGCAGCCCGCGGCTTTCGGATCGGGCGTATAGGGCCCCGGCAGATCCATCGCCTCGTAGATATCGGGCAGCACCTGTGCAAGCCGCTCGGCCAGCGTGCCCGCAAGCGTTTCGCGCGCCTCGTGGATCGCCATGGGATCGGGCGTGGTGCCCGCATCGAAAAGCGTTTGCGCCATATCGTCTTCCGACGGCAGTTGCAGCGCCAGCGCGCGGAAAGCGGGATCAAGCGCCTCGTCCCGCGCCACCCGTTCAAGGGCATCAAGATAGGCGGGGCCCGGCGCGGCGCTTTCTGTGACCATCGCGGCCAGCACATCCTTGGCAAGCTGGCGCCCGGCCTCCCACTTGTTGAACGGGTCGGTATCGTGGGCCAGCAGGAACGCGCGCTCTTCGGCGTTGCTTGCGCGCTCCAGGATCACCGGGGCCGAGAAGCCGCGCAGGATCGAGGGCACGGGCCGCGCCGCAAGCCCATCGAAGCGGAAGCTCTGTGCCTCTTCCGTCATCTCCAGCACCTGTGTGGGCCGCACCTCATCGCCGTTCGGGCCCAGCAGCCCCACCGCTATGGGGATCACCTGTGCGGCCTTTTCCGGTTGGCCAGGAGTGGGCGGTGTGGATTGGCTGAAGTGAAGCGTGTAGGTGCCATCCGCGTAATCCTCGCGCACTTTCAGGCGCGGTGTGCCCGCCTGCGCATACCAGCGTGCGAATTGCGAAAGATCGCGGCCCGTCGCATCCTCGAACACGCGCAGCCAATCCTCGATCGTGGCGGCATCGCCATCGTGGCGTTCGAAGTAAAGATCGAGGGCTGCGGCATAGCCCGCATCGCCCACAAGCGTTTTCAGCATCCCGATCAGTTCGGCGCCTTTTTCATAAACGGTTGCCGTGTAGAAGTTGTTGATCTCTACAAAGCTCGCGGGTTGCACCGGGTGGGCGAGGGGGCCGTTATCCTCGCGAAACTGACGCCCGCGCAGGCCCAGCACGTCCTCGATCCGTTTAACGGCATGGCTGCGCTGATCGCCGGAGAATTGCTGATCGCGGAAGACGGTGAGCCCCTCCTTCAGCGAAAGCTGGAACCAATCGCGGCACGTGATGCGATTGCCCGTCCAGTTATGGAAATACTCATGGGCGACAATGCCCTCGATAAACTCGTAATCGCGATCCGTGGCGGTTTCGGGCGAGGCGAGCACGTATTTGGAGTTGAAGATGTTCAACCCCTTGTTCTCCATCGCGCCCATGTTGAAATCATCCACCGCGACGATGTTGAAGACATCGAGATCGTATTCGCGCCCATACACTTCTTCGTCCCAGCGCATGGAGCGTTTGAGCGCATCCATTGCGTAATCGCACTTCGCCTCGTCCCCGGGCCGGACCCACACGTTCAGCGCCACGTCGCGGCCGGAGGCGGTGCGGAACGTGCCCTCATGGGCCAGAAGCTCGCCCGCCACCAACGCGAAAAGATAGGCGGGCTTCGGCCAGGGATCGTGCCATTCCACCCAGCCATCGCCCTGGCCGGTTGGATTGCCATTGGACAGCAGAACCGGCAGATCGCTCTCAATCCGCACCGTGAAGGGCGCCATGACATCGGGCCTGTCGGGGTAGAAGGTGATCTTGCGGAAGCCCTCGGCCTCGCATTGCGTGCAATACATGCCGTTTGACATGTAAAGCCCTTCGAGCGCGGTGTTGGCGGCGGGATCGATCTCCACCTCGCATTCCCAGGTAAAGGGGCCGTCCGGCACCTCGGCAGTCAGAAGCCCGTCGGCGATCACCGGCGCAATTTCGGCGCCATCGATCTGTGCCGAGATCAGTTTCAGCCCCTCGCCGTTCAGCTGAAAACCGCGGCTTTCGGCCCTCGGGTTCGGGGCAAAGCGGATGCGGCTGATCACCCGCGTGGCGCCGGGCGCAAGGCGGAAGGTGAGGGCCACCTCCTCGATCAGCCAGGCGGGCGGTGTGTAATCGGCCAGAAAAACGGGCTGCGGGGCGGCATCGCGCATCGGGTGCTCCGGTTTGTGTAACGGGCTAGGTGTAGCCCACCGGGGCGTGGCTGCAACCGGCTTGCGCGGGGCCGCTGGGGCAGTGGCGGCAGGCTTGGCGCATTCGTCCCCCAGATCCGCGCCCCGGGCTAATGCACCGCAAATTCCGACAGCGCGTTGATCACAACCATCCCGGCTATGATCAGCCCCAGCCCCACCACCGCGGCCAGATCCAGGCGCTGCCCGAACACGAAGATGCCCGCAAGCGCCACCACAACGATCCCGAGCCCCGAGGCGAGCGCGTAGGTGATGCCGAGCGGCATGTATTTCAGCGCAAGGGTGAGAAAGTAGAACGATCCGCCCATCCCCGCGATCACCAGAAGCGAGGGCCAGAAGCGGGTGAACTGGGCGCTGGCCTGAAGCGCCGAATAGCCGATCGCTTCTGCGATGACGGAGGCGGCGAGGTAGATGTAATGTACGGGCACGGGTTGCTCCTAAGCTGATGTTTTGCGGCCCGCTAGCGTGCATACGGGGCGGCGGAAAACCGGCTTGGCGCGAAAGGCAGGGGATTTGTCGTGAACGACACTGTGGTGGCCAACCTCATTGCCGAGGCGCGGGGCCTTGCGGGCAGCGGGCGCTTCTGGATCGGCCTTCTGGGTGCGAGCCTCGTGCTTGGCCTCGCGGGCCCCTTCGGCACCTATGAGGCGTTTCCGGTGGCCTGGCGGCTGGGCTACTGGGCGGTGGTTGTGGTGACAACCTACTGGCTGGGTGCCCTCACCTCCTACCTCATCGCCTCGCTTGCCGAACGTGCGGGCGCCTTACCCGCCGCAGCGCTTCTGATCGGGGCGCTTGCGGCCAGCCTGCCGGTCACGCTTTGGCTCGCCCTGCTGCACGGGTTACTCCTTGGCGCATCGGTCTTGGGCGAGGTGGCGCGGCTTTTGCCCTACGTGGCGGCGATCACCACGGTTGTGGCGGTTTTGGCGGAGCTTCTGGGGGCGCGTGAAGCCGGCTCGGTCGCGGCACCGGGCGATCCCGAAGCGCCCGTCTGGCTTGACCAGCTTCCCGAGGCGCTGGGCCGCGATCTCATCCTGCTTCATGCGCAGGATCACTATGTGCGCGCGGAAACGGAACGGGGGGAGACGCTGATCCGCACCACGCTTGAAGAGGCATCGGAAGCGCTGGGCGATTACGGCCTGCGCCTGCACCGCAGCTGGTGGGTGGCCCGCCGCGCGATTGTTGCTTACCGCTACCGGGGTGGCGCGCCGGTCGTTCGGCTCACGAACGGCCAGGATGTTCCCGTGGGCCGCACCTATCGCCGCACGGTGCGTGAGGCGCTGAAATCCTCCTGACAGAACGCTGTCAGCAGGGGTGTGCGACACCGTCGGCACCCGCTACTTTCGAAAAGGATATTCCCATGGGCTACGAGCCAAAGCACTTTATGGTCTGGGCCGAGATCCCGGTGACGGATATGGATCGCGCCGTGGCCTTCTATGCAAGGGTCACCGGCGCGAAGCTGACAATTGATGAAACGGGGCCGAACCCGATGGCGATGTTCAAACCCGCCGATCCCGAAGAGGGCGTGGCCGGGCATATCTATCCCGGCACCCCTGCCAAAGAGGGCGAGGGCCCCACGATTCATCTTGCCGCGCAGGGCACGCTTGATGAGGTGGTGGCGCGCGTCTGGGATGCCGGTGGCCAGGTTGTCTCCGAGCCCATCGCAATCCCCGCGGGCCGCTTCATCTACTGCAAGGATCCCTTCGGCAACTCGATCGGGTTCTTCGAGGCCGCCGCCTGATGCGCCGGGCCGACCGCCTTCTGCAGATCGTGCAGTTCCTCCGGGGCGGCCGGCTCACCACGGCCCATGCGCTGGCGGATCGGCTCGAAGTCTCCGAGCGCACGATCTACCGCGATATCGCCACGCTGCAATCCACAGGCGTGCCGATCGATGGCGAGGCGGGCGTGGGCTACCTCATGGACGAGGGCTATGAACTGCCGCCGCTGATGTTCTCGCGCGATGAGATCGTGGCGCTGGTGGCCGGGGCGCGGATCCTCAAGGCCTTCGGCGGCGCGGCGATGGCGCGGGGGGCGGAAGAGGCGCTGGTGAAGATCGAGGCGGTGCTGCCCGAGCCAGAGCGCCACCGCGCCCGCGGCGTGCCGATCCACGCGATGTCATGGGAAATCTCCGATGCCTTTCGCGAGCGGCTCGATGCGGTGGAGGCGGCGGTCGAGGCCCGCCGCTTCCTTGATCTCGAATACCGCGATCGCGAGGCCGCGCCCACCACCCGCCGCGTCCGGCCGCTGGGCCTGTCATTCTGGGGCAAGGTCTGGACCTTGATTGCCTGGTGCGACCTGCGCGCCGATTTTCGCATGTTTCGGGTGGACCGGATCGTGGAGATGCGCGAGGGCGAGGTCTTCCCCGCCGACCGCGACAAAACCCTCGCCGCCTTCTACCGCGCGATGGAAGCCCGCGAGGGCTGCCACTGAGCGTGGGGAGGGGCGGTGGGGAGGGCGCGGAAGCTCATTAGAACGGCTAGCCTGCCACCCCGCCGCACCCTCTTTACCTCGCCCCGCTGCTTCCTACCTCCTCGCCATGGCGACGATCCTCTGGTTCAAACGCGATCTTCGGGTGGCCGATCACCCCGCGCTGGCGCGGGCGGTGGCGATTGGCGCGCCGGTAATCCCGCTTTATGTCGCCGAGCCGGAGTATTGGGCGCTGCCTGATAGCAGCGCGCGGCACTGGGCGTTTGTCGCGGAGTGTTTGAGCGAGCTGTGCGCGGCGCTTGCGGGGCTCGGGGCGCCGCTGGCGATCCGCAGGGGCGATTCCGTAGAGGTTCTGGAAGGCCTCAGGGCCGCGCATGGGGTCACGCAACTTGTCAGCCATGAGGAGACTGGCAATCTGTGGACATTCGCGCGCGACCGGCGGGTGGCGGCCTGGGCGCGGGCAGGGCGTTCGGTGGGAAGAACTGCCGCAATCGGGCGTGGTGCGGCGACTAAACAACCGCGATGGCTGGGCGAAGGCGCGTGACAGGTTTATGTTTTCCCCGCAAGTGGCTGCACCAATGGTGCTTTCTGGCATTTCCTCTATCGATCCTGGCGAGATACCTTCCGCATCTAATCTGGGCCTTGCCCCGGATGGGATTACCGATGGTCAGCCCGGCGGGCGGGCCCATGCGCTTTCCCTTCTGGGCTCGTTTCTCACGGAACGCGGGCAAACCTACCGCACCGCGATGTCCACCCCTCTGGAAGGCGCTACTGCCTGTTCGCGCCTCTCCCCGCATTTCGCCTGGGGCACCATGACGGTGCGGGAAGCCGTACAGGCCACCGCCGCGCGCCAGCGCGAGGTCAAGGGCACGCGGGAAGGGTGGGTCGGTAGCCTGAAGAGTTTCCAGGCCCGCCTGGCCTGGCGCGATCACTTCACCCAGAAGCTCGAAGACACGCCCGAGATCGAAACCCGCTGCCTGCATTCGGCCTATGAAGGCCTGCGCGGCGGCCCACCTGATACCGAACGGCTGGGGGCGTGGGAGCGGGGGGAGACGGGCCTGCCCTTTGTAGATGCCTGCATGCGCTCACTGATCGCCACGGGATGGCTCAATTTCCGCATGCGGTCGATGCTGATGGCGGTGGCAAGCTATCACCTCTGGCTCGACTGGCGCGCCACTGGCCCACATCTGGCGCGCATGTTCACCGACTACGAACCCGGCATTCATTGGCCGCAGGTGCAGATGCAATCCGGCACCACCGGGGTGAACACGGTGCGGATCTATAACCCCATCAAGCAGGGGCACGATCAGGATCCGCAGGGCGTGTTCACGCGCCGCTGGGTGCCCGAACTCGCGGATGTTCCGACGGAGTTCCTTCAAAAGCCCTGGGAATGGGAGGAGGTGGGCAGCCTGCGCTACCCCGCGCCGATCGTTGATGTGCCAGCGGCCGCGAAGGCGGCGCGCGAGGCCGTTTGGTCTGTGCGCCGGGGTGATGCATTTCGCGCCGAGGCGCGCGCGGTGATTGAGAAACACGCCAGCCGAAAGGATCTGCGTTTCGTCAACGACCGTGCGCGCGCGCCCCGCCGCCGCAAGCGAGGCGCTCGGCAACTAAGCTTCGATCTTTAAGATGACTAAAAGAATCAAGAAATCCGATCTTCCCAAGAAGATCTGCATCAGCTGCGGGCGGCCGTTCGCCTGGCGCAGGAAGTGGGCGAAGGCGTGGGGTGATGTGCGCTACTGCTCCGCACGATGCAAAAGATCGCGGCCCTCTGCATAGGCGGCAAGGTTTGCCAGCGCCGCTTCCCAGCCGCCGCGCAGTTCGGCTTCCATCTCGGGCCCGGCGAGGGAGGTGACCTGGATTGTCACGGTAATCTGCGTTCCGCCGTCCGCCGCGGCCATCTGGGTTGTGACCAGAGATATCGCCTCGGGCGCGCCGGGCATGCCGATGATCTCCGTCGAGACGATCTGCGCCTCGGGCGTGATGGCGTGATATAGCGCCTCGACCGTCACGCCCTCCGCCGGCCCCGGACCGCAGACGCACAGATCGCGCCCGCCCGGGCGAAAATCGGCCTCCTGATAGCTCATGTTGATGTCGGGCGAGGGCACGCCCCAGACCGCACGCGCCTCGGGATCGGCGTAGGCGTTCCAGACCTTGGCGGGGCTGGCCTTGAGGCTGCGCTCAAGCGTGAGGGTGGCGTGATGGATACTCATGCGGTTCTCTCCAATAGGGTGATGAGTTGATCGAGCGCGGCGTTCCATCCCTGGTGAAACCCCATGGTTTCGTGCCTTTTGCGGGCGTCGGGATCGGCATGGAGGGCCGTCGCGGTATAGCGTGTGCCACTGCCGATGGGCTCGAAAGTAATGATCGCCGTCATGAAAGGCGTGCCGGTGGGGCGCCAGCCTTCGGAAAGCGCGTCGGTGAAAGCCAGGCGCCGCTCGGGGATCACCTCGGTGTAACAGCCCTTGGAGTCGACGCGCTCGCCATCGGGGCCCGCCATGACCGAGTTGTATCGCCCGCCCGGGCGCAGATCGATCTCCACCTCGGCCAGCTTCCAGGGCGCGGGGCAGAACCACTCTTTGAGCAATGCGGGCTCTGTCCAAGCGCGCCACAGCGCGGCGGGGGGATGGGCAACATCGCGGGTAAGAACAAGGTCAAGATCCGGGTTCATCGCCGGCCTCCTGTGCATCAAGAAAGGCTTCAAGGCGGTCGAGCCGGGCGTTCCAGGCGGCGCGCTGATCGGCAATCCAGCCCGCCGCATCGGCAAGCGCGTGGGGGTTGGCGGTGCAGATCCGGCTGCGCCCGCGCTTTTCGGATCGGATCAGCCCGCCGGCCTCCAGCTTGGCGATATGCTGCAGCACGGTGGGCAGCGCCATATCGAGCGGCTGGGCGAGGTGCGATACCGGCGCCGGGCCCGCCATCAGCCGCGACAGGATCGCGCGGCGCGAGGGATCGGAGAGCGCGTGAAAGAGCGCGTTGAGCGTGGGGTCATGGTTAGCCATGCGGCTAAGTATGGGCGGGCGGCTCGTGCGTGCGCAAGCAAAAACTTCGTAATATGGCTAAGTATTCCGCCGCCAGGTCGCCCGGCACTGAACTGTTTCGCGAATTGGTCCGAATAAGTGACCAAACCGCTTGAATGCAAAGGGTTGCCTCCTTAGACAGGGCCGCGCTGCGCCGCGGCGCATGTCAGGGAGGTTCGAGCAGAGAATGACGATGCAGGATGCGGCCCCGGGCCTTCGCGTTGCCCCGGAACTCAAGCGGTTTGTCGAGGAGGAGGCGCTGCCCGGAACGGGGGTTTCCGCCGAACACTTCTGGGCGGGCTTCTCGGCCCTGATGGCAGAATTCGCGCCCGAGAACCGCCGCCTTCTGGCGCGGCGGGACGAGTTGCAGGCCCGGATCGATGACTGGCACCTGCGCCACCGCAACCAGGCCCATGATCACGAACGCTATAAGGCGTTTCTCGAAGAGATCGGCTACCTCGTGCCCGAGGGCGATGATTTCGAGATCGCAACAACGGGAACGGACCCGGAGATTGCCGCGGTGCCCGGCCCCCAGCTTGTGGTGCCGATCACCAATGCCCGCTATGCGCTGAACGCCGCAAATGCGCGCTGGGGCAGCCTTTACGATGCCTTCTATGGAACGGATGCGCTGGGTGCGCCGCCCCCGGGCGGCGGCTATGATCGCGGCCGGGGCGCGCGCGTGGTGGCGCGGGCCCGCGTGTTCCTCGATGAGGCGTTTCCGGTTGCGGGCACCAGCCATGCCGATGCGCGGCGCTACCATGTGAAGGAGGGGGCGCTGCTGGTCGATGACCTGCCCCTTGCCGAGCCCGAGAAATTCGTGGGCTACCGGGGCCACCCCGGCGCGCCTGAGGCCGTGCTTCTGTGCAACAACGGCCTGCATGTGGAGCTTGTCTTCGACCGCACGCACCGGATCGGTGCCCGCGATCAGGCGGGGCTTGCCGATATCCGCGTTGAATCGGCGGTCTCCGCGATCATGGATTGCGAGGATTCGGTCGCCTGCGTGGATGCCGAAGACAAGGTGCTGGCTTACCGCAACTGGCTGGGCCTGATGCGCGGCGATCTGGAGACGACATTTGAAAAGGGCGGGGCCACGATCACCCGGAAACTGGCCGAGGATCTGATCTACACCGCGCCCGATGGCGGCGATATCACGGTGAAGGGCCGCGCGCTGATGCTGGTGCGCAATGTAGGCCATCTGATGACGACCCCGGCGATGGAGGATGGCGGCGGCGCCGCTTTCGAGGGGCTGATGGACGCGATGATCACGGTGCTCATCGCGATGCATGATCTCGGCAAATCTGACGGTGTGCGGAACTCCACCCAAGGCTCTGTCTATGTGGTGAAGCCCAAGATGCACGGGCCCGAAGAAGTGGCGTTTGCCGATGCCGTCTTCACCCGGGTGGAAGAGGTGCTGGGCCTGCCGCGCTACACCGTGAAGCTCGGGATCATGGATGAGGAACGACGCACCTCCGTCAACCTCATGGAATGCATCCGCGCCGCGAAACACCGGGTGGCCTTCATCAACACCGGCTTTCTCGATCGCACGGGCGACGAGATCCATACCTCGATGGAAGCTGGCGCCTTCAGCCGCAAGGATTTCATCAAGCGCAAATTCTGGATCGCGGCCTATGAGAACCGCAATGTCGATATCGGGCTTGCCTGCGGCCTGTCCGGCAAGGCGCAGATCGGCAAGGGCATGTGGGCGATGCCCGATAAGATGGCGGCGATGCTTGAGACGAAGATCGAGCATCCCAAGGCCGGCGCAAACTGCGCCTGGGTGCCATCGCCCACGGCGGCAACGCTTCATGCGCTGCATTACCATCAGGTGGATGTTTTCGCGGTCCAGGCAGGTCTTCGCGCCGGGGGCCGGCGGGCGCATGTGGACGGGCTTCTGGAAATCCCGCTGGCGACCTTCAGCAAATGGACGGATGCGCAGATCATGCGCGAGGTGGAAAACAACGCCCAGGGCATCCTCGGCTATGTGGTGCGCTGGATCGATCAGGGCGTGGGCTGTTCCACCGTGCCCGATCTGAACGATGTTGGGCTCATGGAGGATCGGGCAACCTGCCGGATCTCGGCCCAGCACATCGCCAACTGGCTGCACCACGGCGTGGTGAGCGAAGATGAGGTCAGCGACGCGATGCGCAAGATGGCGGCAGTAGTGGATCGGCAGAATGCCGATGATCCCGCCTATACGCCAATGGCCCCGGGCTTTGACGGGATCGCGTTCCGCGCGGCCTCGGATCTCGTGTTCAAGGGCCGCACCCAGCCTTCGGGCTACACCGAACCGGTGCTCCATGCCCGGCGGCTGGAACGCAAGGCGGCCGGATAGGCCGCTGTACGCCAAAACAAGGCAAAACTCAAAACAAGCCAAAAAGAACAGTGGAGGAACGATGGGAGAGATCACCTTGGCCCGTGCCAGGCGCATTGTGCGCCAGACCCTCGCAAAGGGGCGAGAGATGGGGCTCAAACCCTTAAGCGTGATCGTGCTCGATGCTGGCGGCCATGTGCGCGCCTTTGAGCGCGAGGATGGCGCCAGCCCCGGGCGCTTTGCCATCGCCCATGGCAAGGCCCATGGCGCGGTGATGCTGGGCATGCCCGGCAGCGCCCAGATGGCCCGCGCCGAAGCGCAACCCTATTTCATGGCCGCGGTGAACGGCGTTTATGATGGCGCGGTGATCCCGGTGCCGGGCGGCGTTCTGGTACGCGATGGCCGCGGCGCCGTGCTCGGCGCCGTGGGCGTGACCGGCGATACCTCGGACAATGATGCCGAGGCCGCGGCCGCCGGTATCACCGCTGCTGGATACGTTCCCGAGCCCTAGGCGCGATTGTTCCGATGTTGGCCCGCGCACAGCCCCTTGTGCGCGGGTTTGCATGCCCTTTTTCTCCAAATTACTCTATGTCTTACGATGTCGGGGCAAGAGTAACGGGATTAACCATGGCGCGGCCAATCGTTGGCATTATCGGCAACAGCTATCTGATCAACGATGAGTATCCGGCCCATGCTGGCGGGTCGATGAATTCGCATGCCGTGGCGCAGGTTTCGGATGCCCTTCCGATGATCATCCCCGCCGATCCGGAGTTTGTCTCTGTGGCAGAGCTGCGGGAGGCGTGCGACGGGTTCGTGTTCACCGGCGGGCGCCCGAATGTGCATCCCGAGGAATACGGGCACGAGGAAACCGAGGCCCACGGTACCTTCGACCGCGCGCGCGATCAGATCGCGCTGGGCCTGATCCGGGAATGTGTGGAGGTGGGGCAACCCATCCTCGCCATCTGCCGCGGGTTTCAGGAACTCAACGTGGCCATGGGCGGCACGCTTCACCCCGAAATCCGCGATCTTCCGGGCCGGATGAACCACCGCATGCCGCCCGATGGCACGCTTGAGGAAAAGTTCGAGCTGCGCCACGACGTGACCTTCACCAAGGGCGGTCCATTCCACCGGCTGATGGGATCGGAAGTGGTTCTGACCAATACGCTGCACGGCCAGGGGATCGAAGAGCCGGGCGCGCGGATCGTGATCGATGGCCGGGCCGATGATGGCACCGCCGAGGCGATCTATGTGAAGGGCGCGCTGGGTTTTGCACTGGGCGTGCAGTGGCATCCGGAGTGGAACGCGGCGGAAGATCCGGTATCCCGCCCGCTCTTCAAGGCTTTCGGAGAGGCTGCGCGCGCCTGGGCGGCGGGCGAACGCCCCGCGGCGCTGAAAAGCGCCTGAGCGCCCTTTCCCGCCGCCCGCAATCCGTGGTTAGACTGCGCGGGCGCAAGGGAGGAAGCCCATGAAACGTTCCCGGATCAATGAGATCATGGCGGCGGCGGATGAGATGATCCGCGCGCATGGCTTCGTTCTGCCGCCCTTCGCATATTGGGGGCCGGATGAGTTTGCGGCCCGGAGCGACGCCCGAACTATTGTTGAGCGGCGCATGGGCTGGGACATCACCGATTACGGGCAGGGGGAGTTCGATACTCTCGGGCTTTTTCTCTTTACTCTACGGAACGGCACGCTGGCCGATCTCGAACGCGGGCGCGGGATGGTTTATGCTGAGAAGCTTCTGATCTCGCGGCAGGATCAGATCAGCCCGATGCACACCCACGTGGTGAAATCCGAAGACATCATCAACCGTGGCGGCGCGACGCTGGCGATCGAGCTGTTCGGATCGGGCGATGATGGCGCCTTTGCCGCGGATCGCGGCGGCACGGTGCGGTGTGACGGGATCGAGAGGGCCTTTGCCGCGGGCGAGGTTCTCAAGCTCGCGCCGGGTGAGAGCGTCACCCTGATGCCGGGGGATTGGCACGCCTTCTGGGGCGAGGGCGGCGATGTGCTGATCGGAGAGGTCTCCACCGTCAATGACGATCTGACCGATAACATCTTTCGCGAGCCGATCGGGCGCTTTGCCGAGATCGAGGAAGATGTGCCGCCCACCCATCTGCTTGTTAGCGATTACGCGCGCTGGCTGGGGTAGGGGCGGCGGGCCGGCTGCCCGCCATCCCCTTTTGCGCAAGCGCTGCCACGCATCCGAAAGCCGCCATCGGCCCGGATGCCCGGGCCGCGCTACCCGGCCAGAATTTCGGCGGCACTGGCCAGAAAAACAATCGCGCTCGTGGTGAAAATGATGCGGGTCATGGGCGGCTCCAATGGCTTGGTTTGAGGTTCTGACAGTACGGGGGCGGCTGCGCCTTCCGTCGCCCGCAGCCGTGCATGGCGCCGCTCTGTGCACCATCGTGTACACGTAACTCGCCATAATTAATGAATTTTTTTGTTTACTGCGTTTCGAAATTGGCTAGGTTCCGCGCACCCGGGAAAGGCAGGCTTATGTCGCAACTCGAAGATCATCCGCTGCGCTACAAACTGGCGAACGAGCTCCATGCGCGGCCGTTTCCAACGCTCGATGCCCCCTGCCGCGCGGCCTATCTGGCGATCAAGCAGCCCAAGGATGCCGCCGCGCGCGACCGCGAGTTGGATCGCGCGCATCTGATCAATCTGCTGGATCGGTTCGGCGCCCCGCATCCCCAGCCCGGCGCAACGCATTGGTTTGGCGAGATCGGAAAGTACCGGCTGAAATGGGAAAGCCACACCGAGTTCGTGACCTACACGCTCTTTGATACCGGCGTGGCCGATCGCCCCTTCGATGCGGCCACCTTCAACGTATTTCCCGAGGACTGGCTGGCCGAGGCCCCGGGTGCCCGCATCACCTCGGCCCTCATTCGGGTGGAGATGCAAAACGGCGCAGGCGGCGTGGGCGAGAAGCTCAGCGAGTGGTTCGTACCCGAAAGCCTCGCCGCCAGCCATGTGCTGGACGATGCCGCGATCATCGCAGGCGATTTCCGGATCGATCCGGCCGGGCATATGCGCTTTGCCGTGTTCGTGCGCCCCGAAGCGGGCGGGCGGCGGATCGGGCGCATCGTGCAGCGGCTATGCGAGATTGAAACCTACAAATCCATGTCGATGCTTGGCCTGGCCCGGGTGCGGGAGCTTGGGCCGCGGATGGGCGAAATCGATGGAGAGCTGACGCGCCTTATGGGCCAGATGGGCGGCGCAACCGCCAGCGCCGACGAAACGCTTACCGGGCTTTTGCAGATCTCGTCAGAGCTTGAGAACATGCTGGCCCAAACCTCGTTCCGCTTCGGGGCAACCGGGGCCTACGAGGTTCTGGTAAACGACCGGATCAATGTGCTGCGCGAAGTGCGCTTCGAGGGCCGGCAAACCTTTGGGGAATTCATGAAGCGCCGCTTCGATCCGGCGATGCGCACCGTCAAATCCGCCGAGGGCCGGTTAGGCGCGATGGCCGAACGCGCGATGCGCGCGGGCAACCTTTTGCGCACAAGGGTGGATGTGGAGCGTTCGGCGCAGAACCAATCGCTTCTGGAAAGCATGGACCGGCGCGCGGATCTGCAGCTTCGGTTGCAGCGCACGGTTGAAGGGCTGAGCGTGGTAGCGATCAGCTACTATGCCGTGAACCTTGCGATCTACCTGCTGGGGCCGGTGGGGGAGGGGCTGAACGTCTCGTCGCTCGTGCTGACGGCGATTGTCACGCCGCTTGTAATCGCCATCGTCTGGTGGCTTGTGCAGCGCATCCGCAAATCGGTGGAATAGCGGCTCAGGGCCGCCAGCGCATGAAAAGCCGCACCTTGCCGCGGGGTTCCACCGCTTCGAAGCCTGCACGTTCGAGGGCCGGCACAAGGCCCACATAGCCATCGCTCCATTGCAGCTCTGGCTTTGGCCGGATCGGGGCGGCCTCTACCACGGTCGCGCCTCGGGCGGCTGCAAAGGCGCAGGCGGCGCGGGCGAGATCGGTCATCAGCCCCTGGCGGCGGTGGGACGGCGCGGTGAAAAAGCACGACAGCGCCCAGACCCGTTCAAGATCCGCGCCCCGGTCGGGCTTCGATATGCGCCCGGCATTGAAGCGCGGGATCGCCCCGCGCGGCGTCGCCTGCACCCAACCGACAGGGGCATCGCCATCATAGGCGAGGATGCCGGGCGGCGGCCCGGCGGTGGCCGCATCGCGGAACGCGGCCTTCCGGCTGGCCTTCGTGGTATCGCGCCAGGCATTGCCCTCAATGCGCCACCACATGCACCAGCAGTTCCGGGTTGCGCTCGCGCTCTCAAAGAGGCGCTCTGCGTCTTTCCATTGCGCCGCCGTCAGCGGATGAAAGGCAAGGCTCACCGCCCCCGGATACGGGGGTCGAGCGCATCGCGCAGCCCGTCGCCGATATAGTTCACGCTCAGCACGGTGAGCGAGATCAGCAGCCCCGGCCAGATCACCCGCTCGGGGTATTGCACCATGCGGTCCACACTATCGAAGAGCAGCTTGCCCCAGGTTGGGAAATCCGGCGGGAAGCCGAAGCCCAGGAAGGACAGCGCCGATTCCGTGATGATCGCGGTTGCGATCCCCAGCGTGGCCGAAACCATGATCGGCGAGAGCACGTTGGGCAGGATATGGCGCGTGATCATCCGCGTGTTCGAGGTGCCGATCGATCGGGCGGCCAGCACGAACTCACGCTCTTTCAGCGCCAGCACGTCGCCCCGCACAATCCGCGCCGTCTGCATCCACGAGGTGATGCCCACAAGCGTGACAATCAGGATGAACGTGCCGCCCTCCGGCCCCAGCGCAGAAGAGAGCGGATCGCGGAAAAGAAGCACCGCCACCAGCAGAAGCGGCAGCAGGGGCAGGGCGAGAAACAGGTCGGTTAGCCGCATCAGCGGGCCGTCCAGCCAGCGGATGTAGCCCGCGAGCACGCCCACCAGCGTGCCGATCACGATGGACACCACCATCGCCGCCAGCCCCACCGCGATAGAGACCTGGCCGCCGGAGAGCAGCCGGGCGAGCGTATCGCGGCCCAGATTGTCTGTTCCAAGCGGGTGCGCCCAGGAAACCTTGGGCTCAACCTCCCACAGAACGGTGTAGATCGGGCGCATATCGCGCAGTTCCAGAAACGCGCGGCCCGTGGGAACGAAGGTGGCATCGTTCCAGTAGAGAAGCGGGCCCACCACCACGAGGAAGATGATCGTGAAGAACACGACCATGCCCCAGAAGGCGCCGGAATGGTGCTTGAACTGATCCCAGACATCCCACCACTGGCTGCGGGGCGGCTGATCGGCGTTTTCGGCTTCGCGCACGCCCTGCGGATCAGGCGCGCGTTCCTCTACCAGCGGCGATTGCACGTGCGGGTCAGTCATACCGGATCCTCGGATCGAGAATGCCGTAAAGGATGTCGGCAATCAGGTTGAAGAGCACGATCAGGATCGCGAAGACGAAGGTCAGCGTTTGTACCATCGGCAGATCGTTGGCCTGGATGGCGGTGATCAGAAGCTGGCCGATCCCGTTCACCTTGAACACCTGTTCGGTGATGATCGCGCCCCCGAAGATCGAAGGAATGCCAAGGGCGATCACGGTCACAACGGGGATCATCGAGTTGCGCAGCACGTGTACGAGCACCACGGTTTTCTCGCCAAGCCCCTTGGCGCGCGCGGTGCGCACATAATCTTGGTTGAGGTTGTCGAGCATCGAGGCGCGCATGAAACGGCTGAGCTGCGAGGTGATCTGCAATGCCAGCACCATCACCGGCATGATCATCTGCTGAAGCTGAACCACGAAGCTTTCCCAATCCGTCACCTTATGCGTGGTGTCGTAGATCGAGGGGAACCAGCCAAGCTGCACCGAGAAGATCACGATCACCAGCACGCCCGAGAAGAAGGGCGGCACCGAGAAGCCCACCATGGTGACGAAAGTGCCGGCCTGGTCGAACCAGGAATACTGGCGATAGGCCGAATAGATCCCGATCGGCAGGGCGATCAGGATCGCCACGATATAGGCCGTGCCGACCACCCACAGGGTCTGCGGCATGCGCTGGGCAACGATATCCATCACGGGGCTGCGGGTTTGCCAGGAAATCACCCGCTGCTGGCCTTCGGCGAAGCTGGTGCCGAAGGTGAGATCGAACAGGTAAAGCGGTTCGACCACGAAGAACTGCCAGAGCCATTTGCCGAAGCGCACGGGCATCGGTTCGCCAAGCCCCAGCGCCTCGCGCATCCGCTGCTTCACCTCGTCCGGCACTGTGAGAGGCACCTGCGCCATCGGATCGCCCGGTGCGAGTTCGAGAAGCAGGAAGATGACGAGGGAGATAAAGAGCAGCGTTGGAACCGATAGGATCAACCGCCGGGTGGTATATTGCAGCATCGGCCAGCCTCCGTGCGCAGGTGGCAGGGCGGGCCGAAGCCCGCCCTGCGCGTCACATCATTCGTCGATGCGGAACCAATCGGCCGCGTTCCAAATCTCACTGTCCCAGACATTGAGTTTGACGCCGCCGAGGCTGTTGGCGTGGGCCGAGATCCGGCCGCGGTGCACCAGCGGGATCATCGCGCCGCCGGTTACCGCCATATCGTTGAGCTCACGCGCGATGCGGGAGCGTTCGTTGATATCGGCAGTTTGGGTGAGCTCTTCGTAGAGCACCTCATATTCATCCGAGCACCAGCGCGAGATGTTCTCGCCCTGCCACTGCGATGCGGGCGAGGGGATCTTCGAGCAGAGCATGTTGCCCAGATAGGCCTGCGGATCGGTGCCGTTGAACGTGTTGGCGTACATCTGCACGTCTGCATAGAACTTCTGGAACGTGTCCGGGCTGCCCGGATCGCCGCCGAAGAACACCGAGGCGTCGAGGTTGCGAAGCTCAACTTCGATCCCAAGCTCTTCCCACCACTGCTTGATCAGCGCCTGGAAATCCTGGCGCACGGCGTTGGTGGAGGTCTGGTAGAGGATGGAAAACTTCACGCCGTCCTTATCGAGAACGCCGTCGCCATCGCTATCGGCCCAGCCGGCTTCGGCGAGAAGCGCCTTGGCGGCATCCATATCCTGCGTGTCGCAGGACAGCGCCTCGGAGCTGTAGATCGCAGGCGCCGGAACCCAGTTGCAGGTCACGCGGCCCGCCTGGCCATAGCCAACCTCAACCAAGAGCGGGCGGTCGATGGCAAGGCTCATGGCCTGAACCACGCGCACATCCTGGAAGATCGGGTGCGGTTTGACCACGGCGCGTTCGTCCGGCCCAAGCGCGGGGTCGGGGTTCGTCTGGTTGATCATGATCCGTTCAACCAGCGGGCCGAAGCCTGCCACCGGGGTGCCTTTGCCCGCGGCTTCCATCCCGGCAATCACATCGGGCGCAAGCTGAAGGTTCCAGGCGTAATCGAACTCGCCGGTTTCCATCACCGAACGGCCCGCCGCGGTGGCATCGCCGCCACCCTTGAAGGTGACCGTCGCGAAGGCCGGCTTGGCCGGATCGCGGTAATTATCATTGGCGGCCATCGTGATCACGTCATTCGGCTTGAATTCGGTGACGGTGAAGGGGCCGGTACCGATCGGGTTGAAGTTCGCGTCGGTGCACTCCGGCGCCCGGGCGCCCAGGCAATCGGCGAATTGGGCGGCCTGCAGGATCGGGCTTTCGCCGCCCACGAAGGGGCCATAAGGGTTCGGGGTCGGGCCCTCGAAAGTGACAACCACTGTCAGGTCATCGGGGGCTTCCACGCTGGCCACGCCCTCGAATTTGGTCAGCTGCGCGCAGCCGCCTTCGGGATGGGTGCAGTATTCGTGGGTGAAAAGCACATCGGCCGAGGTAAAGGCCGTGCCGTCAGACCACACAAGGCCCGGCGTGATGTTCCAGGTGATCGTGGTGAGATCTTCGCTCACGCCGCCGTTCTCAACGGTCGGGATCGAATCCACAAGCCACGGCACCAGCGTGCCGGTCTCGTCGTAACGCGCGAGCGGCTCCACCACGAGGCTGGCGGATTCGATGTCTTTCGTGCCGCCGGAAAGATAGGGGTTCAGGATCGAGGGCGCCTGCCAGTAGATGATCTTAACTTCGCCATCGGATCCACGCTCGGCAAATGCCATGGGCGCAAAGGCCACAGCAGTTGCCGCGCCCAAAAGGGCTGATTTCAGTTTCATTGGGTTCTCCTTGTTGGACAGTCTCGCGCCTCGGGCCGCTGCGGCGTGCCGCGAGGCCTTCGATTCCTGTTTGCGTTCAGCGGGTTGGGTGACGATCACCGCGTTCCAGCTCTTGCTTACGAAAAGAATTCCCACGCCTCCCTCAGCGCAGGCTGTGACAGTCTCGACCGATATCGAAAGAAAAAGCAAGCTCTGCCGCTGAGTAAATTGGTCACTCCGTCATCAGTCGACCAAAAAATATGCGGCAGGCTCGGGATTTGCCGGCCCGATGGTTTGACAGTCTCGTGCCGCTCGCCCTAGCGTTCCGGGGCACCGCACTGCCGACAGGACAGCCCATGCTCGACCAGCCCATCGCCTCCATCGAAAACCTGCGGGTGGAGTTCGAAACGAAGGATGGCAAGGTCGTCGGCGTTGAGGACGTTAGTTTCAAAATCAATCCGGGCGAAACCGTCTGCGTGGTGGGCGAATCCGGCTCCGGCAAATCGGTCTCGTCGCTTTCGCTGATGCGGCTTGTTGAGTTCGGTGGCGGCGAGATTGCGGGCGGGCAGCTTATCTTCGATCGCCGCGAGGGCGGCGCGATGAACCTCGCCGATGCCGGCGACACGCTGATGCGCACGATCCGCGGCAACGAAATCGGCATGATCTTTCAGGAGCCGATGACCTCGCTCAACCCCGTCTTCACCGTCGGGCGGCAGTTGACCGAGGGCTTGCGTGTCCACAAAGGCCTCTCGAAGGCCGCGGCCGAAGAACGGGCGCTCGACCTTCTGCGCCAGGTGCGTATCCCCGAGCCAGAGCGGCGCATGGCGCAATATCCGCATGAGCTTTCGGGCGGCATGCGCCAGCGCATCGTGATCGCCATCGCGCTTGCCTGCGAACCGCGCCTGCTGATTGCCGACGAACCCACGACGGCGCTGGATGTCACGATCCAGGCCGAGATCCTTGCGCTGATTGACCGCTTGAAGCGCGAAACCGGCACCGCGGTGATGTTCATCACCCACGATATGGCGGTGGTGGCCCAGATGGCCGATCGCGTGGTGGTTATGTATCGCGGGCGGAAGGTGGAAGAGGGGCCGGTCGAAGAGATCTTCGAGAACCCGCAACACGATTACACCAAGGCGCTGCTTGCCGCCGTGCCCAAGCTGGGCGAGATGCGCGGCAAGCCTGCGCCCGAGCCGATGCGGCTCTTGGGCGCCGACCACAAGGCGGATGGCGCCGCAAAAAAGCGCGAAGACCGGGTGCTTCTTGAGGTGAACAACCTCGTCACACGCTTTGCCGTGAAAGGCGGGTTCTTCCGCCGCACGGTGGCCAATGTGCATGCGGTCGAAGATGTTTCCTTCAAGATCAAGCACGGCGAAACGTTGAGCCTGGTGGGCGAATCGGGCTGCGGAAAATCCTCGGCGGGCCGCTCGATCCTGCGGCTGGTGGAGCCGGAATCGGGCGAGATCAACCTCGATGGCACCGATATCATGGCGCTGAAGCCCGAAGAGTTGCGCAAAGCGCGCCGCGATATGCAGATGGTGTTTCAGGATCCCTTCGCCTCGCTCAACCCACAGATGCAGCTTGTCGATCAAGTTGCTGAACCGATGCAGAATTTCGGGCTGGCCCACGGCGAAGAGATGATCGAACGCGTGGCCAAGCTGTTTGATCGGGTGGAACTGCCGCGCAGCTTCATGCGCCGCTATCCGCATGAGCTTTCGGGCGGTCAGCGGCAGCGGATCGCGATTGCCCGCGCCCTGGCGCTGAACCCTAAGCTGATCATCGCCGATGAAGCGGTCAGCGCGCTGGACGTGAGCGTTCAGGCCCAGGTGCTGAACCTGATCATGGAGCTTCAGGCGGATCTCGGCATCTCGATCCTCTTCATCAGCCATGACATGGCGGTGGTCGAACGGGTGAGCCACACGGTGGGTGTGATGTATCTCGGCCGGATCGTGGAGATCGGGAGCCGCGCGCAGATCTTCGAAGATCCCCGCCACGAATACACCCAATCGCTTCTCAAAGCCGTGCCAATCGCGGACCCGCGCAAGCGCAAATCGGAAAAGGATCTGAACTTCAAGCCGATCCCTTCGCCGATCTTCCCCGTCGATTACCGCCCCAAGCCCTCGCTTTATGATGAGGTTGAGCCGGGGCACCTTGTGCTCAAAGACGCATGAAGGGGCTTTCGGCGCGCGATCTTCTGGATCGCCTCGTGGCCTTCCCCACGGTCAGCCATGACAGCAATCTTGAGCTGGTGGATTTCGTGGAAGCCTATCTGGGTGCCCATGGCGTGGCCGCGCGCCGGGTGTGGAGCGAGGATCGCACCAAGGCTGCGCTTTACGCCAATATCGGGCCGGAGGTGCCGGGCGGCGTTGTGCTTTCGGGCCATACCGACGTTGTGCCGGTGGAAGGCCAGGATTGGGCAACCGATCCTTTCGAAGTGGTGGAACGCGACGGGCGCCTTTATGGCCGCGGCACCTGCGACATGAAGGGGTTCGATGCGCTGGCGCTGGCCGCCGTGCCGAAGGCGCTCGCGCGCGATCTCAAGCGCCCCTTGCAGATCGCGCTCTCGTTCGATGAAGAGATCGGCTGCACCGGCGCGCCGCCGATGATTGACGATATGCGCGGCCACCTGCCGCCCGCCAGCGCTGCGATCATCGGAGAACCTTCGATGATGCAGGCGGTCACAGGCCACAAGGGCACCATCGGTTACTGGGTTAGCTTCCAGGGCTACGAGGTCCATTCCTCGCTGATGGACCGGGGCGTGAGCGCGATTATGGAGGCCGGGCGGCTCATCGATTGGGCAAACCGGCAGAATGCGGAGAACAGTGCAAAACAGGCCTCCGAGATCGCGGCACTTTTCGATCCGCCCTGGTCAACCGTGCATGTGGGCGCCATCGAGGGCGGCACCGCCCATAACATCACCGCACGCAGCTGCCGGCTTCAGATCGAGGTGCGCGCGGTGCCCGATGAACCGCTGACGGAGTGGCGTGCGCGCCTGTTTGATGAGATCGATCGGATCGGGGCGGCCATGACGGCGGTGCGCCCAGAGGCAGGCATTGCGGTGGAAGAAATCTTCGATGTGCCGGGGCTTCAGCCCGAGGCAGAGGGCCGGGCCGAAGAACTCGTGCGGCGGATCACGGGCGACAATGCGCGCCATGTCGTAAGCTACGGCACCGAGGCAGGGCAGTTTCAGGAACGGGGCTTTTCCGCGGTAATCTGCGGCCCTGGAGATATCGCCCAGGCGCATCAGGCCAATGAGTTCATCAGCATCGCGCAGTTCGAGGCGGGCGCGCAGTTCCTCGATGGGGTGATCGACACGCTTTGCAATTAACCGGCCCGCCGCCTTTGACGGCGTGCCCCCTTGAGCCCCGCGCACGCCCGCTACATCGTGAGACGATCCATAAGGAGGCCCCGCGCCATGCCGATCAAAAACTCCATCGCCGAGATGCTGCCAGAACTCACCGCCTGGAGGCGAGATTTTCACGAGCACCCCGAACTGCTGTTTGAAACCGAGCGCACGGGCGGGCTGGTGGCCGACCGGCTGCGCGAGATGGGGTGCGACGAGGTGGTTACCGGCGTCGCGAAGAACGGCGTGGTGGCAGTGATCCGGGGCAAAAGCGATGCGACAGGCCGCACGGTTGCGCTGCGCGCCGATATGGATGCGTTGCCGATTGCAGAGGCGACGGGGGCGCCCTACGCCTCAAAAACCCCCGGCAAGATGCATGCCTGCGGCCATGACGGCCACACCACGATGCTGCTTGGCGCCGCGAAATACCTCGCCGAGACGCGGAACTTCGACGGCACGGTCGTGCTTCTCTTCCAACCCGCCGAAGAGGGCGGCGGCGGCGCCCGGGTGATGGTGGAAGAGGGGGTGATCGAACGCTTTGGGATCGATGAGGTTTACGGCATGCACAACGTGCCGGGCCGGGAGCTTGGCACTTTCGCGATCCGCCCGGGGCCATTTTACGCCGCGGCCGATCAGTTCGAGATCACGATCACGGGCCGCGCGGGCCATGCCGCCCAACCGCATCAGGCGGTCGATGCCACGCTGGTGGCAAGCCACGCGGTGGTGGCGCTGCAGGCGATTGCCGCGCGCGAGGTGGATCCGGTGAAGCAGGTCGTCGTCTCCGTCACCTCTTTCGAAACCGAAACCAAGGCCCATAACATCGTGGCCGAACGGGTGTTTCTGCGCGGCACGGTGCGCACGCTCGACGAGGATGTGCGCGATCAGGTGGAACAGCGCCTGGGTGAGATCGTGAATGGCATCGCGGCAACTTTTGGCGCGTCAGCGGACGTGGATTTCCAGCGCGGCTACCCCTCGCTTTCGAATGCCGAGGCCGAAACCGGCTATGCGGCGGCTGCGGCAGAGCGCGTGGCGGGCGCCTGCGTGGAAGCGCCGATCTACCTCTGGGGCGAGGATTTCAGCTACTTCGCCAATAAACGGCCCGGCGCCTATATCCATATCGGGGTGGGGGAGACCGCTCCGCTGCACCACCCCGAATATGATTTCAATGATGAGGCGATCCCGGCGGGCGCCTCATGGTTTGCGGAAATCGTGGAAACCCGGCTTCCCGCTGCCTGAAGCGGAGGCAAGTTCATCTGGGGTGAGCCTTATTGCGTAACGCATTGAAAAATAGCGTTTCGGGCAGCGTTTAGGGTATCCGTTTTCCGGGGTTCTGCCCCAGCATTTCGCGATATACCGCGATCAGCTCACGCGCCTCGCGTTCGATGCTGAAATCCCGGGCCACATGGGCGCGGGCGGCCTCTGCCATCGCTGCGCGCATGCCCGGGTCTTGCAGAAGGGCGTCGGTGGCCTCGGCAAGCGCGGCCACATCTTCGGGGGGAACCAAGCGCCCGGTCTTGCCATCGAGCACCGTTTCCTCAAAGGCGCCAACGCGGGTGGCCACTACCGGCACGCCGGCGCCCATCGCCTCAAGCACGGTAAGCCCGAACCCCTCCCACCGCTGGGGGGCCACAAAAACGTCCAGCGCCGCATACCAGTCCGGCATCGCGGCCACAGGCACTTCGGGGCGCAGGTGGATCCGGTCTGCCAACCCGCTGGCGGCGATCCGGGTGGCCAGCTCCTCGCGATAGGTGCGCTGCTTGGGCGGGCTGCCCCCCATGATCACGGCCTCGGCGCCCGGGCGGCGGGGCAGCACCTCCGCCATGGCCTCCGCGAAATCGCCCGTGCCCTTCTGCGCGCGCACCCGCCCGTAGCAGCCGATCAGAACTGCATCTTCCGGCAGGCCCAGCCGCGCGCGCAGGGTGCGCTTGTCGGCCACGGGCTGAAACCGCGCCGTATCGATCCCATGCAGGATCACCCGCGCGTCACGCTCCAGATAAGCCGCCGATCGGGCGGAAACGGCCACGACCCGATCCATCCGGGCGATCAGAGCGCGGGTGAGCCAGGTATGGTGGCGTTGGGAGGCGGTGGTGAAGAGCAGCGCAAGCCGCTTGCCAAGCAGGTATTTGAGCGCAAGCCCCGCGATCATCTCGGTATTCCGCCGCGCATGCCACACGCGCAGCCCCGAGGGCCCAGCGCGGGACATCGTGACAAGGGCGCTGAGCGGGATTTGCGGGATCTCGGGCGGGATCTCCGGCCCCGCCGCCGCAATCGCGATCTCGCTGGCCTGAATTGGCACAAGGCCGAACACCGTGGCGGTTACACCCGAAAGGCGGCGCTTGAGGTTGGGGGCAATCACCTCGATGTCAGCGGCGGGGTGGGGCATCGCGGCTCAGGCGGGCAGAAGCGGCAGCAGCCGGTCAGCCACCGCCGTGCGGATGGCTTGGCGGGCCTCGGTGAAGCGCAGCGCCGCCGCCCACATCTCCCCCCGCGGCCCGGGGGTTTCGAGCGCGTCCAGGGCTGCGCGCAGCGCGGCTGCATCAGCCACTTCGCGCGATGCGCCGGCCCCCGCCATCTCGGCATAGGTTTCGCGGAAATTTGTGACATGCGGCCCGTGCAGAACCGCGCAGCCGAATTGCGCGGGCTCAAACGGGTTGTGCCCGCCGATGGGCTCGAACGACCCGCCCAGAAACACCACCTCGCAGAGCGTATACCAAAGGCCCAACTCGCCCAGCGTATCGGCCAGGTAGATCTCGGTTTCCTCCGAAAGCGCCTCGCCTTTCGAACGTTGGGCCACCGTCCAGCCCGCATCTCGCAAGGCTGCGGCCACGTCTGCGCCCCGCTCGGGGTGGCGCGGGGCGAGGATCAGAAGGCGCGCCCGGTCATGCGCCTTGGCCACCTGCGCCTCTTCGCCCGGATGGGTGGAGGCCGCGGCCCAGGCGCGCCGGCCCTCGATCTGGGCGGCCAGCGCGGGCAACGCGGCGTCATCAACCGGCAGCCGGGGCGAGGCGGCCTTGAGATCACCGCTTACCGAGATCCGCGCGGCATCAGCGCCAAGCGCGCGCACCGCATCGGCGCCCGCCTGGGTTTGCGCCACGATGGCGCTGAACCGCCCAATGAGCGCCGCCGCCGTGCCCGCAAACCGACGCCAGCGGCGCTGGCTGCGTTCCGAGAGCCGCGCGTTGATAAGGGCAAGCGGAATGCCCCGGCGATCGCATTCCACGATGAGCCGGGGCCAAAGTTCGCTTTCCACGAAACAGGCCAGCGCCGGGCGCCAATGGGCAAGGAAGGCCGAAACCGCGCCGGGCGTATCGAGTGGGGCGAATTGGTGCCGCGTGCGGGGCGGCAACCGTTCGGCCACAAGCTTGCTGGAGGTGTGCGAAACGGAGGTGATGAGGAACTGCGCGTCGGGCCGCCGTTCGGCCAGTTCCGCCACAAGCCCCAGGATTGAAAGCGCCTCGCCCACGCTGACGGCGTGAAACCAGATCAGCGGGCCTTTGGGGCGCGCCGCGGTGGCGGCCCCGAACCGCTCTGCGATCCGTACATCTGGCACCCCGGCGGCGCGCATCCGGCGGCTGACATAGGCGCGCAGGGCCGGGGCGGCCAACGCCGTCAGCCCCGCATAGATGTGGTACAAGGCGCCCGGGGCGGGGGCCGCCATCAGCCGCCCGTGTGGCTCATATGCCGGCTCATCTGCCCGCCAAGTTCCTGCCGCGTGTAATCGAAATCGTGGCCCTTGGGCTTGCGGGCAATCGCGGCGCGGATCGCCTCTTCAAGCGGCGCGTCGGTTTCGGGATTGGCCCGCAGCGGCGCGCGCAGATCGGCGTTATCCTCCTGCCCAAGGCACATGAACAATTCGCCGGTGCAGGTGAGCCGCACCCGGTTGCAGCTTTCGCAGAAATTATGGGTCAGCGGCGTGATGAACCCGATCTTCTGGCCGGTTTCTTCCAGCTTAACGTAGCGGGCGGGCCCGCCCGTCCGCTCCGCCAGATCCAGCAGGCTGTAGTTTTCGGCCAGCCGGGCGCGCAGATCCGACAGCGCCCAGTACTGGCCCAGGCGGTTTTCGTTGCCGATATCGCCCATGGGCATCACCTCGATAAAGGTGAGATCCATGTCGCGTTCCGCGCACCATTCGACAAGCCGGAAAAGCTCATCTTCATTGAAGCCCTTCAGCGCCACTGCGTTGATCTTCACCCGCAGCCCGGCCTTTTGCGCCGCATCGATACCGGACAGCACTTGCGGCAGGCGGCCCCAGCGGGTGATCGCTGCGAATTTCTCTTCATCAAGCGTGTCGAGAGATACGTTGATGCGGCGCACACCGGCGGCGGCAAGATCATTGGCAAACCGCGCCAGCTGGCTGCCATTGGTGGTCACGGTCAGCTCTTTCAGCGCGCCGCTTTCAAGATGCCGCCCCATGGCGTTGAAAAACGTCAGAATTCCGCGCCGCACCAGAGGTTCCCCACCCGTAATGCGCAGCTTTTCCACGCCCATCCGGATGAAGGTCGAGCACATGCGATCCAGCTCTTCGAGCGTGAGCAGTTCCGCCTTGGGCAGGAACGTCATCTGTTCCGACATGCAGTAGACGCAGCGAAAATCGCACCGGTCCGTGACCGAGACGCGCAGGTAGCGGATGGCCCGCTGGAAGGGATCAATCAATGGCGTATTCATAGCGCGGCGAGCCTAGTGGCCCGGCCCCGGCGCCGCAAGGCCACTGATTGACGCCCCCCCGGTTACCGCTGCTGATTGACGCGTGGGGCGAGGCGGGTATCAAGGCCCACCATGAACCCCCGCGCCATCGCCGCCCCGGCCCCTTGGGATGATCTGCGCGCCCGCTTTCGCTGGCAGGTGCCCCCAGCGTTAAACCTCTCGGTGGCGTGCTGTTCGGCCTGGGCGGCGGCGGAGCCCGGGCGCACCGCGATCATCCATGTAGATGCCGAGGGCCGGGCTACGCCCTGGAGCTACGGGGCGCTGGACGAGGCCGCCGCGCGGCTGGCCAATGCGCTCACGGCGCGCGGGGTGGGGCGGGGCGACAGGGTTGCGATCCTCCTGCCGCAATGCCCAGAAGTGATGATCGCGCATCTCGCGATCTGGCGGATCGCGGCGATCTCCCTCCCGCTCTTTTCGCTTTTCGGCCCCGATGCGCTGGCCTTCCGGCTCTCCGATAGCGGTGCGGCGGCGGTGGTGACGGATCAGCCGGGAATCGAGAAGCTCGCGGGCGTGCAGGGCGATCTCCCGGATCTGCGCGAGATCTTTCTGGCCGGGCCGCCCGATGCGCCCCCGCCCCCCGGGGCGCGCAGCCTTTGGGCAGAGATCAACGCAAGCCAGGCCACGGGGGTGGCCGCAAAAACTTCCGCCGATGATCCCGCGGTGCTGATCTACACCTCCGGCACCACCGGGGCGCCCAAGGGCGCCCTTCACGCGCACCGCTTTCTCATCGGCCATCTGCCATCGGTGGAGTTGCAGCACGAGTTCTTCCCCCAAGCCGGGGATGTGGGATGGACCCCGGCGGATTGGGCCTGGATCGGCGGGCTGATGGATCTTGCGCTGCCATGCCTGTATCACGGTGTGCCCCTCGTCTCCCACCGCATGCGCAAGTTCGATCCTGAGGCCGCGTATCGCCTGATTGCCGCCCATGGGGTGCGCTCCCTTTTCCTGCCGCCTACGGCGCTGAAGCTCATGCGGCAGGCGCCGGTGCCGGGGGATGTGAACATCCGCTCCATCGGATCGGGCGGCGAAAGCCTTGGCACCGATCTGCTGGAATGGGGCCATGCCGCCCTCGGCGCCCCGATCAACGAGATCTACGGGCAGACCGAATGCAATCTCGTCATCTCCACCTGCCATGGCGCGATGAAGATCCGCCCAGGCACGATGGGCCGCGCCGTGCCCGGCCACGAGGTGGCGATATTCGATGGTGAGGGGCGCCCCTCGGCCCCCGGCGATGTGGGCGAGATCTGCGTGCGGGCGCCAGATCCGGTGATGTTTCTGGGCTACTGGAACCAGCCCGAGAAGACGGCGGAGAAATTCCGCGGCGACTGGCTGCGCACCGGCGATCTCGGCACCTGCGATGGCGCGGGCTACTTCACTTACGTCTCGCGCGACGATGATGTGATCACATCCGCCGGATACCGGATCGGGCCTTCGGAGATCGAAAACTGCCTGCTGGGCGATGAGGATGTGGTCATGGCCGCCGCCGTGGGCCTGCCCGATCCCGTGCGCACAGAGATCGTCGCGGCCTTCATCGTGCTGCGCGAGGGCGCGGAAATGGAGGGCCTTGAAGAGCGGCTTGTGGCGCGGGTGGCCCAGCGCATCAGCCCCCATGTGGCGCCGCGGCGCATCCGGTTTGTCGATCAGTTGCCGATGACGGCGACGGGGAAGATCCTGCGCCGGGCGCTTCGGGGGGAATAGGCGCGGGCGCGAAACAGGCGCCAAGGGGCATGCGGCGCCCATTCAGGGCCCCGCCAAGGCTCCGGCCCGAGGGATCACCCTGAATACCGAGCGCGCGCCAAGGCCCCGAGAAACCTGCGCCTCAAGCGGCTGCCCGCGCGATGCCCAGCAGCGCAGGCGTCAGCCGATCCGCCACCGGGATCATATCCGGGAAGAAATGCCCGCGATGGGCGGCGCCGGGGAAGGCGATGGTGGGCACGCCCGCGGCCACCGCCGCTGCCACGCTTTCGGGCGAATCCTCGATTGCGATCGCGCTGTCATGGCCGATCCCCAGGTCATAAAGCGCGCGCAGAAAGATATCCGGCGCCGGTTTGCGGGCCTCCACCATCTTTGCCTCGCCGATGAAATCGAACACGCGCGGATCGAGCTCGTGCGAAACCGCCGCCAGAACCGCATCAACATTGGCCCGCGCCGTGGAGCTAACGAACCCAAGGCCCATACCGCGCCCGCGGGCCTCGGCGATAACCGCGCCCACGCCGGGCCGCAACGTAAGGCGCCCGCCCGCGAGCCGCGCCTGAAAGATCTCGGATTTGCGGGCATGGAGCGCTGCGGCATCCACGACAAGCCCGCGCGCCTCCGCCTCCCGCGCGATGCGCTTGCGCCCGCCGGACACGCGCAGAAGGTCGCGATATTGCTCTGCTGTCCAGCGGATCGGCACCCGCGCTTCGGCAAAAGCGGCGTTGAACGCCTCGCGTTGCAGATCGGATGTTTCAACGAGGGTCCCGATGGACCCGAACAAAACCGCCTTCAGCATGGCTCACCCCGCGCGATTACCTGCGACGAAATAGCGCGGAGCGTGGCCGCGGCGAGGGAATTCTGAGGAAGGTCTAGAGCTTTCGCGCCGCCTCGCGCTGCGCGAAGGGTTTCATGCGGGGGCCGTGTTCGGCCAGGAAAGCGCGCACGCGGTCCGGATCGCGTTTGGAGAGCTCGCGCAGCCACCAGGCGATGGCTTTCTGGATGAACCATTCGGGATCATCCGCATAGCCCGCCGCCCAGCCGAGGATGCGCTCGCGCGCGGCATGCTCTTCGGGCTTGGGATGGCGCTGTTTCGTCCACGGCAGGGTGATGACAAGCGCCGCGCGGCGGGTCCAGAGATGGCCGGACCCCGTCCACCCCTCCACCTCGTCAAGGCGCGCAGGATTCCAGGCCACGCGCTTCTGCCCCGCGATTGTGGCGTGATCGGCCACCGCCCAGGCATCGAAGCTCGGCACCCAGCTTGCAATCAGGCGCCAGGCGGGCCCGTCATCGGGCCGGATCCGGGCCTGGGTGAGCAGTTTGGCCGCCGCGATCCGCGCTTCATGAACATCGGTATCCCAAAGCCCGGCGGCCAGCGCCAGCCGGTCATCCAGCGAAAGCTCTGCCCGCCAGCGCTTTGTAAAGGCATCAATATCGGGGTTGGCCACGCCAAGATAGCGGCGCGGC
>JANQPC010000097.1 GCA_028285485.1 Paracoccaceae bacterium
CGCGCCCTAGCCGCCGGTTTTCAGCGCGTAGCGATCCGCCTCTTCAAAGCAGTCGAGCGCGATCGTGCCCGCGGGCACCTCCACCGCATGTTCCACGCCCGCGGGAATGTCATAGCTCTCGCCCGGGCGATAGGTGCGGGTCTCGCCATTCATCGTAAGGGTGATCGAGCCCTCGATCACCGTGCCCCATTGCGCGCCATGGCTGTGGGGCGGCAGGCGCACATCCTCAAGAAAGGTGAAAAACACCATCAGCCCGCCTTCGGAGCGGATCGCGCCACTTTTCACCGCCGTTTCGGGCAGCGGGATATCAACGGCGGGCAGGGCTTGCAGGAAGGGCGGCAGGGTCATGGCAGATCTCCGGGTCAGCGGGCGCGGCTTTGGCGCTCCGGCGGCACCATGGCGCGGCGCCCCGGGTGGCGCAACGCAGATGCTTGCCGGAATCAGCAAAAACCGCGCCAACCCCTTGATCGCCGCAAGCATCCCCGGGCCCGCCGCGCGGCGCCCCAAACCGGCCCGGAAAGGCTTGCCAAGCCCCCGCCGCTCCCCTATAGCCCCACGCACTTCACAGGCGGCGCTTGGGCCGGCGGGGGAGACATCCCCGCTTCGGTCCGCCGGTTGGCCCGGAACATCCCGGGCCTGACAGCACCGCCGAGGCAGAAACCGGAAAGAAGGAACAGGGCCATGGCGCTCCCGGAATTTACCATGCGTCAGCTTTTGGAAGCTGGCGTGCACTTCGGCCACCAAACCCAGCGTTGGAATCCGCGGATGGCGGAATTCATTTATGGGGATCGGAACGGCATCCACATCCTCGATCTCACCCAGACGGTGCCGATGCTTGACGCGGCGCTGAACGTGGTGCGCGAAACCGTCGCCAAGGGCGGCCGTATCCTCTTTGTGGGCACCAAGCGCCAGGCGCAGCGGCCCATCGCCGAGGCCGCCGAGCGCTGCGCGCAATACTACATGAACCACCGCTGGCTGGGCGGCACGCTCACCAACTGGAAGACCGTTTCGCAATCCATCGGCCGGCTCAAGGCGATCGACGAACAGATGGCCGAAGGCGCCGACGGGCTGACCAAGAAGGAACGCCTTGGGATGGAGCGGGATCAGGCCAAACTTCAGGCCTCGCTCGGCGGCATCCGCGAAATGGGCGGCGTGCCCGATCTGCTTTTCGTGATCGATGTGAACAAGGAAGATCTCGCCATCGCCGAGGCTCGCAAGCTGGGCATCCCGGTGGTGGCCGTGGTCGATACCAACTGTTCGCCCGATGGCGTGGATTACATCATCCCCGGCAATGACGATGCCGCCCGCGCAATCGCGCTTTACTGCGATCTGATCTCGCGCGCCGCGCTTGATGGGATGAGCGCGCAGCTTGGCGCCGCCGGCGTGGATGTTGGCGCGCTGGAAGGCGGTGCGGTGGAAGAGGTGCTGGCCGAAGATCCGGGCGCAGCCGAAACTCCGGCGGAAGAGCCGGCGCTGGCCGAAGCCGCGGTGGCTGACGCCGAAGCCCCTGCCGCCGAAGCCCCCGCCGAAGAGGCCAAAGCCGAGGGCTAGCCGCCGTCACGCAACTGTCATGGTGCGCGGGCGATGCTCGCGCCCACCCCTATTTGAAGACCGAGTTGAGGAGAGCCGAGAGATGGCAATCACCGCCGCACTTGTGAAAGAGCTTCGCGACAAGACGGGCGCGGGCATGATGGACGCCAAGAAGGCGCTCACCGAAAGCGATGGCGATATGGAAGCGGCTGTGGACTGGCTGCGCACCAAGGGCCTTGCGAAGGCCGCCAAGAAATCGGGCCGCACCGCCGCCGAGGGCCTCGTGGCCGTGAAGGTGGCCGGCGGCAAGGGCGTGGCTGTCGAGGTGAATTCGGAAACCGATTTCGTGGCCAAGAATGCCGAGTTCCAGGAAATGGTCGCCAGCATCGCCGACGTGGCGGTGGGCGTGGATACGGTCGAGGCGCTGGCCGCCGCCGATCTTGGCGGCAAATCGGTGGCCGATACGATCACCGACAAGATCGCCACCGTGGGCGAAAACATGTCGCTCCGCCGCATGGCCGCGCTCGAGGGTCAGAACGTGGTCTCCTACATCCACAACGCCGCGGGCGAGGGCATGGGCCAGATCGGCGTGCTTGTCGCCTTCACCGGCGATGACGGCGCGGTCGCCCGCCAGGTGGCGATGCATATCGCCGCGATCAACCCCGCCTCGCTGTCCGAGGCCGATCTCGACCCCGCGCTGATCGCCCGCGAAAAGCAGGTGCTCACCGAACAGGCCCGCGAAAGCGGCAAGCCCGAGAATGTGATCGAGAAGATGATCGAAGGCCGGATGAAGAAATTCTTCTCCGAGGTCACGCTGCTCGCGCAATCCTTCGTGGTGAACCCCGACCTGACCGTGGCCGCCGCGGCGAAAGAGGCGGGGATCGAAATCACCGGTTTCGTGCGCCTTGAGCGCGGTGAGGGCATCGAGGTGGAGAAAGAAGATTTCGCCGCCGAGGTTGCCAAGGCCGCCCAGGGTTAAGGCCCCGATCTACCGGAAAAAACCGGGCGACACATGCGCCATTCATGTGCCGCCCGGACGCCCGCGCAGCAGGGGACGCGACGGGGAAGAAGCGGTGCTGCGCCTTTTTGGCGGATGCCGACGAGCCCACTGACAATCAGCAGGCGCGCCGGCCCCCGCGCAGAGCGCCCGAAATCGCGGGCGGGTTACGCGGGGCTGTTCCCATAGCTACAAAGCCACCACTCTCGGAACGCGAATACCGTCGCCGATTCCCCGCTAACGCGAAAGTATGGGAAACCATACCAGCGGAGCGGTAGCCGGATCGGGGCGCACCACTGTCAGGCTGGCTTGAAACCGGTTCCGTTGCAGGGTTTTGCAGGCGCCGCCCGGTGGCGCCTAATGTTGACGGTCGAGCGATGCGTCCGGCACGTAGATATGGTGCGTGACCGCCGCCTTCAGCACCGCTTCGGCAGAGGTTTCGGCGCCCAGAAGCTCCCGCGCCAGCCGCAGGTGTTTTTCCACCGTCACCACCTGCAGGTTCAGCCGCCGGGCGATTTCGGGCATCGTATGGCCGCTGCCCACAAGCTGCAGCACCTCGCGCTGCCGCGGGGTCAGCCGATGCGCGCCGGCGCGGGGCAGGGCGGCGATCTTGAGATGCGCGGCCCGGTTCATCAGCGTGATCACCCGCCCATGCGCGGCCCAGACCTCATCCACATCCGTTTGGCTGAGCCCGCGCTTTGCGATCAGAAGGCCGAGGGATCGGCCGCAGGGCGGCGTCACCCCGAAGCTCAGCGCATAGCCTGCCGAGAGGCCGAAACGGCGGGTCAGATCGTCAAGCGCCCGGCTGCGCCCGCCGGCGCCGGTTCCGGGCGGGATCGCCTCGGGCCAGGCCAGCGCGCCGGTTTCCCGCGCCGCCCAGCGGGCCAGCGGGGTTTCGCGGTAAAGCCCGTCGCCGATAAAGCCCGCGGTGAAGGCCTGGGGCAGGTTGGTCAGCAGGAAGAGCCCGTCAAACCCGCCGCGCGGCGCCTCCCCAAGCTCAAAGGAAAGCCCGTAAAGCACTCTGTCAAAACCGAAAGTTTCCATTCGCGCCAGGTGCTGCTCCCAAACCTCATCCACGGTTTCTGCGGCCAGCAGCTTTTCGATGTAATCGATCATGGGCTCAGATGCGCCGCGAGGCCGCGCAGCGCCAGCGGATAGCCCTGGGCGCCAAGCCCGCAGATCTGGCCCAGCGCCACCGGCGCGATATGCGAGCCATGGCGGAACGGCTCGCGCGCGTGGATGTTCGAAAGATGCAGCTCGATCACCGGCAGCGCCACCGAGGTGATCGCATCGCGCAGCGCGATCGAAGTATGGGTATAGGCGCCGGCATTCAGCACGATCCCGTCGGCCGTGCCGCGCGCGTCGTGAATGGCATCGATCAGCGCGCCTTCGTGGTTCGATTGAAAAAACGTGACCGTCACGCCAAGCGCCTCGGCCTCGGCGGTACACATCGCCTCGATATCCGCCAAGGTGGTTGTGCCATACATATCGGGCTGACGCTGACCAAGCAGGTTCAGGTTGGGGCCGTTCAGAACCAGGATCGTCGTCATCGGCGTGCCGCACGTGTCTCAAACCGTGTGACCCGGGTATCGGTTGGCCGCCAGCCACGCAAGGGTTCCGCAGCGGGAAAGCCGGGTGCGTGTGGCAGTTTGGCAGGTTGCGCGGCGTGCGGGGGGATTTGGTTTTCTGGCGTTATGCAGAGCAACACATTGGAGATACGCCATAATCCATATTTAACATAATATTGATTATGCGAATAATGAGCATTGGCCCCAGAGGTCCGTCACCCAAGATCTTCTACGGCCCGTCCCCGCCACATCGCTCTCTCCCCGCTACCGCAAGATGCTGGGGCTGTAGAGACCTTGAGTGAAGTGCATGATCGGCTCCTCGAGTTGGAAATCCACTACACACAAGTGCTGCAAGATCACGGGATCAGGCTACCGTTCAACGGCGATCGTTGACGGGCACTTTGACCCCAAAAAGAGACATCCGCCGCCCCGTTGCCCCGAAAGATCCCGCCGCGCCATGACGGCTCCCGCAGACCGCGCGCGAAAACAGGCGCCGCCGGCTCCTACCGGCGGCGCCCGGCCCCCTACCCGATCAGCGGCGACCAGCCATCCTGCTTTTCGTCGTAATGCCGGCGTAGGCGTTGCAGGGCGATGCGCAGCACGATTTTTCCGGAGCGCGCCGACCAGCCCATGCGCTGCTCGGTCGCTTCCAACCCCTCGAGAAAGCAGCAGCAGCGCAGCGCCACATCGCCCAGGCCCGGCCCGAGATCGGAGAGCGCGTCCATCACCCGGCGCCGCGCCTCCGTGGGCCCGCTTGCAGGCCCGGCGCCCCCGTCAAAGCCGCCCCGGTCCCCCCCGGTCAGAAACCGCTCCCAGTTCTGCGCCACCCGCGGGCCCATCTGCGCCAGTTCGAAATCCTCGCGCAGCCGTTCACCCGCGGCCACGAGCGCATCGCTCAGAAATGCCTCGCCGGATTTGTCGCGCCGCCGCGAAAGCGCCACAAGCGGGCTTTCGGCCATATTGTAGCGCACGCGGCGTTTCTCGCCGCCGTCGCGGATCTCGCGGGTGCCGTAGCGATCGTCCGCGCCCCCGCCCTGCCCCGCAGCGCCCATCCGCCGGCTTTCCTCCTCGGCCACAAGGCGTTTCAGCGCCGCGCGCCCCGCTGCCGTGATGCGGTAGCGC
>JANQPC010000099.1 GCA_028285485.1 Paracoccaceae bacterium
CGGCAGCGCTCTCCACCCTTCTGATCGCGGCGCCGCTTGCCACGCTCGCGGGCCTCACGCTCTGGGCCGCGGTGGCGCTTTTCGCCATGACGGTGCTGCGGGCGCTGGCACTCTGGGCCAACCTCACGGGCCGGGTGGATCGCGCGCGCCGCTTCGCCTCCACCCGCCCGCAGGCGCCCCCAGGCGCCGCCCCCGCCCGCGCGCCCCGAATCTCGATCCTCGTGCCGCTTCTCAACGAGGCCGGGGTGACCGATTTCCTCGTCTCCCGCCTAGCGGCGCTCAGCTACCCTGAAGGCCGGCTTGAGATCCTGTTCGTGGTGGAAGAGCAGGATGGCACCACGGGTTCCGCCCTCGGCACCGCGCCCCTCGCCCCGCATATGCGGGTGATCCATGTGCCGCCCGGCCATGTGCGCACCAAGCCCCGCGCGCTGAACTATGCGCTCGATTTCTGCCGGGGCGAACTCATCGGGATCTACGATGCCGAGGATGCGCCAGAACCCGACCAGCTTCTCAAAGTCGCCCAGGCCTTTGCGGCAGCGGCGCCGGAAGTGGCCTGCGTTCAGGGGCGGCTAGAATTCTACAATGCGCGCGACAGCTGGCTCGCCCGCGCCTTCGCGGTGGATTACGCGGCGTGGTTCGGCGTGCTGCTCCCCGGGCTCGCCCGCCAGCGCTTTGCCATCCCCCTCGGCGGCACAACGCTTTTCATCCGCCGCGCGGTGCTGGAGCGGATCGGGCGCTGGGATGCCCATAACGTGACCGAGGATGCCGATCTTGGCATTCGCCTCGCCCGCCATGGCTACCGCACCGAGATCATCGATACCGCCACCGGCGAAGAGGCGGTCACCCGCATCCGCCCCTGGCTGCGCCAGCGCAGCCGCTGGCTGAAGGGCTATGCGATCACCTATCTGGTGCATATGCGCCGCCCCCGCGCGCTTTGGGCCGAATTGGGGCCGCGGCGGTTTTTCGGGTTTCAAACCCTTTTTCTGGGCACGCTTTCGCTTTTCGTCCTGGCGCCCGTGATGTGGTCTTTCTGGCTGGTGCTTCTGGGGGCCGGCCACCCGCTGGCCGATGCCCTGCCCGGGCCGGTCTTCACAGGGCTCATCGCCCTGTTTCTCGTGGCCGGCGCCCTGCAACTGGCCACCGAGGTGCTGGCCACAGCCGCGCCGCGCCATCGCTGGCTTCTGCCCTGGCTCGTAACGATGCCGCTCTATTTCCCACTTGCCACCATCGCCGCCTACCGCGCGCTGATCGAACTCGCCCTGCGCCCGTTCCACTGGGATAAAACGGAACACGGGCTCCCGGGCCCGCTATAGCGCACGCGCCCCAGGCCATCCTGAAGGCCCCTGGCAGGCGCCACGTCAATTCAGCGCGGCTCAACCTCGGCATCGGCATTGGCCTTCAGCCGGGTCTCGAACGCCTTCGAGATATGGCCCTTCAGGGCTGCATAAGCCGCATCGCCATCGCCCGCCGCAATCGCCTCGACAATCCGGTCATGCTCCTCAAGCGCCGTGCGCCCGCGGCCCTCCACGGCAAGCGAGGTCGTGGCCATCAGCGCCATCGAGCGGTAGACGAGATCCAGCTGCTGCACGAGAAACCGGTTATGCGAGGCCAGATGCACCTGCCGGTGGAACCGCCGGTTCGCCCGCGCAAGCTGCCCAGGATCCGA
This sequence comes from Paracoccaceae bacterium, assembly GCA_028285485.1. Classification (GTDB taxonomy): domain Bacteria; phylum Pseudomonadota; class Alphaproteobacteria; order Rhodobacterales; family Rhodobacteraceae; genus JANQPC01. Next base: position 1,667 of record JANQPC010000099.1, read on the forward strand.
CACCAGCGCGCCATCCTCCTCCACCATCTGCCGCAGCACGCGGACCTCTTCCTCCGTCGCATGCCGGGCCGCGAGCCGCGCGGCCAGCCCCTCAAGCTCGGAGCGCACGAAATACAGCTCCGCCATCTGGCTGTGGTCGAGCGAGGCCACGATCAGGCTGCGCCCGTCGCGGGTGAGCAGCGATTGCGTTTCCAGCCGCTGCAGCGCCTCCCGGATCGGGGTGCGGGAAACGCCGAAGCGTTCGGCCAGCTCGCTCTCCACCAGCCGGTCCCCCGGCGTGTAGGTGCCATTGTCGATGGCCGCGAGGATCAGCTGATAGGCATCCCTCTGGTTCGGTTTCGCATCACGCATCGCCGGCATCCCCCTGATCGCGCAACGATAGTGTGCGGGCCCGGGGGCGACAAGCGTTGCCCGCCGCGCCCGCGCGCGCTAGGCCCGGGGCCATGGCTGCCGAACATTTCTCGCATGTCGCCCATTGGGTGTTTGATCTCGATAACACGCTCTACCCGCCGTCTGCGCGGCTATTCGATCAGATCGAGGCGCGGATGACGGCCTGGGTGATGGAGGCGCTCGATCTTTCCGAGGAAGAGGCCGATCACCTGCGCGCCAGCTACTGGGCGCGCCATGGCACTACGCTGGCGGGCCTGATCGAACACCACGGGATCGATGCCGAGGCTTACCTCGAAGACGTGCACGCCATCTCGCTCGACGCGCTCGATCCCGCGCCCGCGCTGGCCCGCGCCATCGCGGCCCTGCCGGGGCGCCGGATCGTTTATACCAACGGCTCGCGCGGCCATGCCGAACGGGTGCTGGCGGCCCGCGGGCTTTCGGGGCTTTTCGATGCCGTCTATGGCGTGGAACACGCGAAGTTCCGCCCCAAGCCCGAACGCGCGGCCTTTGAGGCGATCTTTGCCGCCGATGGTGTGGATCCCGCCCGCGCGGCGATGTTCGAGGATGATCCCCGCAACCTCGAAGCGCCCCATGCGATGGGGATGCGCACCGTTCATGTGGCCCCCATTCCGCACCCGGCCCCGCATATCCACCATCACACCGATGATCTGGCGGAATTTCTGTCGCAGCTCACCTAAGCGCGCTTTCCGCCCCGCGCGCGCCGCCCTACCTTGCGCCCCATGAGCAGGGTTGAAACCGATATCTTCATCTCCGGCGGCGGGATCGCAGGGCTGGTCGCCGCCGCCGCCTTCGGGCGCGCGGGGTTTTCGGTGGAACTGGCCGAGCCTGCGCCCCCCGCCGCCACGGCCGAGGCGGAGGGGTCAGACCTGCGCTCCACCGCCTACCTGCAGCCCGCGCGCCGGCTTCTGGAAAAAGCGGGGCTCTGGGCGCATCTGGCCCCCCATGCCACGCCGCTCGATGCGCTTCGGGTGATCGATACCGCGGGCTGGCCACCCGAGATCCGCACGAGCCGGGAATTTGCGGCACGCGATATCGGCGATGAGCCCTTTGGATGGAACCTGCCCAACTGGCTCACCCGCAAGGTGCTCACAGAGGCGATCGCGGGCATGGATGGGGTGCGGCTGCGCATGGGCGTGGGCTTTGCCGGGCTTGTGGCGCGGGAGGCCGAGGCCCGGATCGCGCTGACCTGCGGCACAAGGCTCACCGCGCGGCTTGCCCTGGCCTGCGACGGGCGCACATCGCCCCTGCGCGAGGCCGCGGGGATCGGCGCCACCACCACGCGCTACGGCCAGAAGGCGCTGGCCTTCGCCGTCACGCATGAGATGCCCCACGGCAATGTCTCGACCGAGATCTACAATTCCGGCGGCGCCTTCACCCTCGTGCCGCTGCCGGATGTGGGCGGCCAGCCGGCCTCTGCCGTGGTCTGGATGAATGACGGCCCCCGCGCGGCCGGGCTCCTGCGCGCTGAGCCCGCTGCCTTCGAGGCCGAGATGGCGGCACGCTCGGCCCATGTATTGGGCGCGCTCACGCTCGCCTCACCGCGCCGGATCTGGCCGGTGATCACCCAGCGCGCCCGCGCGCTTACCGCGCCACGCGTGGCCATCGCCGCGGAGGCCGCCCATGTGCTGCCCCCGATCGGCGCCCAGGGCCTGAACACCTCACTGAACGATATCGCGGATCTCGTGGAACGCGCCGAAGCCGCGCCGGGCGAGATCGGCAGCCCCGCGATGCTCTCCGGCTATGCGCGCGCCCGGGCCGGCGATGTCCACGCCCGCGCCGCCGTGATCGATGCCTTCAACCGGCTCTGCCGGTCCGACCATGCGCCAATCCAGGCGTTGCGCAGCGCCGGGCTGAAGGCCGTGCATGATCTCGCGCCTCTTCGCCGCGCGGTGATGGCCGCGGGGCTCGGGCCCGGCGGGCGGGCCGGCCTTCCCCTCCGCCGCCCGCGCGCCTGAGTATTTTTGCCAAGATGAAGACCCGCCTTTCATCTTGGCGCAAATACTCCCGCCGGATCCAACTCACCCGATCGGGCCCGCGCGCCGCTCTTCGCTCAAAAGCACATTGGCCTCGACATTGCCCACCCCCGGCAAGGTCATGATCCGGCGCCGGAGCACGCGTTCGAAATCCGAAAGATCGCGGGCCACCACGCGCAGGCGGTAATCGTAAAGCCCCAGCACGTGATGCACCGCCTGCACTTCGGGGATTGCGGCCACCGCGCGTTCGAAATCCTCAAGGCTGACGCGGCCCTTGGTGGCAAGCTTCACGCCAAGAAACACCGTCACCCCGAAGCCCGCCTTTTCGAGATCGAGCGCCACGCGCCGCCCGGCCAGAACGCCCGCCTCTTCCAGCCGCTTCACCCGCCGCCAGGCCGCGGGCTGCGAGAGGCCCAGCGCGCGGCCCAGCGCGCCGGCCGATTGCGTGGCATCGGCCACGAGCGCGCGCAGGATCTGCCGGTCAATCTCATCAAGCGCGATCATATCGGCAGCGTCTCCTGGGCCTTGACGGTGGCCACCTGCATGAGCGCCTCGATATCAGTGATATGGGGCAACGTTAGGATGCGCTCGCGATAGATCGCTTGGTAATGGCCCATATCGCGGGCGATGACCGAAAGGCGCAGATCGACGCGGCCCAGAAACGTCTGGATTTCCACCACCTCGGGGATTTCGCGCGCCGCGGCGATAACATCTTCAAACGCGCGCGGCGCGGATTTCTCCAGCGTGATCCGCAGCGAAACCTCAACCTCATAGCCCAGCGCGCGCCAATCGATCACGGCATGCAGGCCGCGGATCACGCCCTGGGCCTTCAACCGCTCCATCCGGCGCGACAGCGCGGCATGCGACATGCCCACCCGTTCGGCCAGCGCCGATCCGCTGGCCTCGGGGCTGGCCATGAGCTGGCGCAGAAGACGGCGATCGATATCGTCAAGCATGCTATCTCTGCGGATCTGGATTTGTGCGAATGATCTTTGCGCAAAAACGCCGAAACAGTCAAACTTCGCAGAAACTCGCGCCGCGCCGCGCCTATGCTGCCGCACGACCCGCCGGCACAGGGCCGGCAGCACAGAAAAGGACAGGGACATGCGCGTTTACTACGACCGCGATTGCGACATCAATCTGATCAAGGATATGAACGTGGCCATCCTCGGCTACGGCAGCCAGGGCCACGCCCACGCGCTGAACCTGCGCGATTCGGGCGCGAAGAACATTGCCGTGGCGCTGCGCGAGGGCTCACCCTCGGCGGCCAAGGCCGAGGCCGAGGGCCTCACCGTCATGGGCATCGCCGAGGCCGCGGCCTGGTGCGATCTGATGATGTTCACCATGCCTGATGAGCTTCAGGCCGAAACCTACCGAACCCATGTGCATCCCAATATCAAGGAAGGCGCGGCGATTGCCTTCGCCCATGGCCTCAACGTGCATTTCGGCCTGATCGAGCCGAAGCCGGGCGTGGATGTGATCATGATGGCGCCGAAGGGCCCCGGCCACACCGTGCGCGGCGAATATGTGAAAGGCGGCGGCGTGCCCTGCCTTGTGGCCGTGGATCGCGATGCGTCTGGCCGCGCGCTTGAGATCGGCCTGTCCTACTGCTCTGCCATCGGCGGCGGGCGTTCGGGGATCATCGAAACGAATTTCCGCGAGGAATGCGAAACCGATCTCTTCGGCGAACAGGCGGTGCTGTGCGGCGGGCTGGTGGAGCTGATCCGCTGCGGGTTCGAAACGCTTGTCGAGGCAGGCTATGCCCCCGAGATGGCCTATTTCGAATGCCTCCACGAGGTGAAGCTGATCGTGGATCTGATCTACGAAGGCGGTATCGCCAATATGAACTACTCGATCTCGAACACCGCCGAATACGGCGAATACGTCTCGGGCCCCCGCGTTCTGCCCTACGATGAAACCAAGGCGCGGATGAAGGCGATCCTCACGGATATCCAATCCGGCGCCTTCACGCGCGACTGGATGCAGGAATGCTCGGTGGGCCAGCCCTTCTTCAAATCCACCCGCCGCAACAACGATGCGCATCAGATCGAAGCGGTGGGCGAAACCCTGCGCGGCATGATGCCGTGGATCTCGGCGGGCAAGCTTGTGGACCAGGCCAAGAACTGACGGATCGACGGGGCGTTTGCCGCGCCCCGCCACACCCATGGCCGCGCCCACGCCTGACCGCCCCGGCCCGCTCAACTGGGCCCTGATCACCGCGCTCGGCATCGTCTGGGGTTCGGCCTTCATGAGCATCTCGCTCGCGCTCGAAGGCTTCGGGCCGATCACCGTGGCAGCACTGCGCACCACGATCGGGGCGCTGACGCTGCTCGCGGCAGGGGCCGCGCTGGGGCAGACGCTTTCGGCAATTCCGGGCCGGGCGGGCTGGGCCTCCGTGGCTGCGGTGGGGATCACAAGCTCCGCCCTGCCGTTTCTGCTGCTGGCCTGGGGGCTGCAGCACGTTCCTTCGGCTTTCGCCGGGGTCGCCATGGGCGCGGTGCCGCTTCTGGTACTGCCGCTCGTTTACGTGTTTTCACCCGAGGAAGGCATCGGGCCGCGGCGCATCGCGGGCGTTGCGCTGGGGTTTGTGGGGCTTGCGGTGCTGATCGGCCCCGGCGCCTTTGCCGGCGGCGGGGATCTGGCCGGGCCGGGCCGGCTTGCCTGCCTCGGCGCCGCGGCCTGCTATGGCATCAGTTCCGTGCTCACCCGCCGCGCGCCGCCAATGCCGCCGATTGCGCTGGCCGCCGCCTCGCTTCTGGCCGGGGCGGTGCTGCTGCTGCCCCTCGCCGTGGTGCTGGAGGGCCTGCCCGATGGTGCGCCCGCCCGGGCCACGCTCGCGCTCCTCTATCTGGGGCTTCTGCCCACCGGCATCGCGGCGCTTTTGCGCGTGCGGGTGATCCGCACCGCAGGATCGGTTTTCATGAGCCTGGTGAGCTACATGGTTCCGGTCTGGGCCGTGATCTTCGGGGGAGTGCTTCTGGGCGAGGCTCTGCCCCCGCAGCTCTTTGTGGCGCTGGGGATGATCCTCGCAGGTATCCTGCTCAGCCAGTGGCGCAGCCTCACGGGTGCGCGGCAGGGGGAGTGAGGGGCGCAGGCGCAAGTACGCGCCCGTGGCGTTAGGCCGCCGCCTCAACCTCGGCCACGATCCCGTCCACAACCTGGCCCAGAAGGCCCTCATCCTCGCATTCCGCCATCACGCGGATCAGCGGCTCGGTGCCCGATTTGCGGATCAACAGCCGCCCGCGCGCACCCATCTGCGCCTCGGCCTCGGCAATCGCGCGGCGCACGGCCTCGGCGGAAAGCGGATCGGCGCCCGTGCCGTAGCGAACGTTCTTCAGCAACTGCGGCACCGGGGCGAAGCAGCGCACAAGCGCGCTTGCGGGGCGATCCGTTTCCACCATTTCGCGCAGGAACTGAAGCCCCGCGATCAGCCCGTCACCGGTGGTGGCGTAATCGGTCATCACGATATGGCCCGATTGCTCGCCCCCCATATTGTAACCGCCCGCGCGCATCGCCTCGACCACGTAGCGATCCCCCACGCCCGTGCGGTGCAGCGCGATGCCGCTTTCGCCCAGGTGCCGTTCCAGCCCGAGGTTTGACATCACCGTGGCCACCAGCGCCCCGCCCTTCAGCCGGCCCTCGCCCGCCCAGCGGCCCGCCAGCAGCGCCATGATCTGATCGCCATCGGCCACCGCGCCGGTTTCATCGAGCACCATCACCCGATCGGCATCGCCATCGAGGCAGATCCCCACATCGGCGCCATGCTGCCGCACCGCCTCCGCCGCCGCGGCGGTATGGGTGGAGCCGCAGCCATCGTTGATATTGGTGCCGTTCGGGGCCACCCCGATCGGGATCACCTCTGCCCCAAGCTCCCAAAGCACCTGCGGCGCCGCGCGATAGGCCGCACCGTGCGCGCAATCGATCACCACCTTCAGCCCATCAAGCCGCAGATGCGAGGGGAAGGTGGATTTCGCGCGCTCCACATAACGGAACAGCGCATCGTCGATCCGCCGCGCCCGCCCGATATGGCGGGCCTGCGCCGGCTCGATCTCACTTTCGAGGATCTGCTCGATCTCAGCTTCGGCCTCATCGGAAAGCTTGTAGCCATCGGGGCCGAAAAACTTGATGCCGTTATCTTCATGCGGATTGTGGGAGGCGGAGATCATCACCCCCACATCGGCCCGCATCGAAGGGGTCATCAACCCCACCGCAGGGGTGGGCACCGGGCCCAGAAGCAGCACGTTCATGCCCGTCGAGGTGAAGCCCGCCGTCAGCGCGTTTTCGAACATGTAGCCCGAAAGCCGCGTATCCTTGCCGATCACCACCCGGTGGGCCGCCGATTGATCGCGGCGAAAATACCGCCCTGCCGCCGCGCCGAGCCGCAGCGCCAGATCCGCCGTCATGGGGTGAGTGTTGGCCGTTCCGCGCACACCATCGGTGCCGAAAAGCTTACGCGCCATATCCGCCTCGCAAATCGCCTTACATGCCTGTTGCCGCGCGCCAGAGCGCGAGGGCCTGCTGTGAGGGCTCGATATCATGAACACGCAGAATTTGCACACCTTGGGCCACCGCTGCGAGCGCAATTGTGATCGATCCGGGCATCCGGGCCGGGGCTGTTTCCGCCCCGGAAATAGTGCCGATGAAGCGTTTGCGCGAGGCACCCAGAAGGATCGGGCAGCCCAGCCCGTGTAACAGGCTAAGGCCCTGAAGAAGCGCAAGATTATGCGCTAGCGTTTTGCCAAACCCGATGCCGGGATCGATGAAGATGCGATCCCGCGCAATGCCGGCGGCCTCTGCCGCCGCAACCCGTGATTGCAGAAAATCGTAGACATCGAGCAACACGTTTTCATAGTGCGGCGCCGCCTGCATCTTCTCCGGCGTGCCCTGGGCGTGCATCAGGCAGACGGGCGCGCCCGCCCTGGCCACAAGCGGGGCCAGCGCTTCATCGAAGGTCAGCGCGGCCACATCGTTGACGATCGCGGCCCCAGCAGACAGCGCGGCCTCCGCCACGGATGCCTTGCGCGTATCGATGGAAATCGGCGGGCCGATCCCGGCAACGGCCCGGATCACCGGCTCGGTGCGACGGATCTCTTCGGCCGCCTCCACCTCAGCCGCCCCGGGCCGCGTGGATTCCCCGCCAATATCGAGGATATCGGCCCCCGCAGCCGCCATGGCGCGGGCATGGGCAATCGCCGCCTCGGGCGCGAGGTAGAGCCCGCCATCGGAAAAACTGTCGGGCGTGACGTTGAGAATGCCCATAAGGCGCGGGGTATCGAGCGCGAGGCCGGCAAGATCGGCGCGCGGCGCGCTCAGGGCGGCGCGCAAGCTATCGGGGATCGCCGAGATCGGCACCACCTCGGGCGCGCGCCCGCGTTCCAGCCGCTCCGCATGGGCCGCCCAACCCCAGCCGCCCGCAATGGGCAACGTCCCTGCGGGTCGTGCGGGGCCGGTTTGCATGAGTGGGCGGTAATATACGGCCATCGGCTAAAGCAGCGCGTGAACATTGGCGGCCAGGCGCGCGCCTTCCGGCCCCTCGGTGCCCACATAGATTAGCCGCGCCGCGCCCACCGCACGCGCAAGCCAGGCCGCCAGTGCCTCGGGCGGGCTGTCGGGCGCGGGCCCATCGGCCCCGGCATCGAAAACCATCTTCGACGGCGCCCAAACGCTGATCCGCCCCTGCCCGCGCGCCCAGTCAAGCTCCGTCCGGCTGGCCACCACGATGCAGCGGGGGTCCCGCGCCGCAAGCGCCCAGGCATTTTGCTCAATCGCCAGCAGATCGACCCGCGCCTGGGTGGGGCGGTGCCCGGTTTCGGGCCGCGGCGCATCGGGCAGGCCCACGCACAGGATCGCAGGCTCTGCGGCCGCCTCGATCCCATCGAGCCAGCCGCCCAAACGATCCGACGCAAGCGCTTCGTTGGACAGAAAAATCACCGCAGGCGCGGGCCCGGCCCCGGAGTCTGGCGCCGCCCGGGCGCCCGCGCCGTTGCGCACAATCTCAACCCCAAGCGCCCCGGGCCCGAGATCGAGCTTTTCGATCCGCACGAAGGCCCGCGCGGCCTGGGGCGCCGCAAGCACGCGCTCGGCCACCCGCTCGGCCAGCGTTTCCAGAAGGTTCAGCCGCTCTGCCGCCAGTTCTGCCGCAATCGCTTCGGTGATCCGGTCATAGCTCAGCACCCGATCTACGTCATCGGCCAGATCGCCCGCCCCCCGCACCTCCACCACCACATTGAAGCGCAGGCGCTGGGTGCGGCGGCGTTCGTGCTGAAAGGCTCCGATCTCGGCCGCAACGATATGATCGCGCAGCGAAATCCGGTCGCGCGGATCGCCGCCCGCCGTGGCCGCCGCGCGGGCCTCGGGGTGATCGAAGGCCAGGGCAAGATCGCTTGTCATCCCGGAAGGCTCCCAAAAAAGAAAACGCGCCCCTGCCTTACGCCGGGGCGCGGATGTCTTCGCGCCAATTTCGGCCCGTCACGGGCGGAAGGCGACCTTACCGCTGTGCCACGCGCTGGGGCTGGCGGTAGAAGTGATGATAGCCAATCGTAGCCACGCGCGGATACACGCTGGCCCAGCGCGGGTTCACCGATTTGGTGTGATAATGGGTGGCGCCTTGCGTGAGCGTGCGCTGCGCATCCTCGCGCAGCATCAGCTTGGCGATCTTGCCGACCTTCTCATAGGCGCGCGGCTCGTCGATCACTTCCTTGCGCCCGTCGCAGGCATAGGTGAACTGGCAGCGATAGCGTTCTCCCGTGCCTTGATAAATCACGTCGCACACCGTGTCGGGGTAATTGGCGCTATCCACCCGGTTCAGGATCACCTCGGCCACCGCGTAGATCCCCGGGATCGTTTCGCCCCGCGCCTCGAAATACAGCGCCTCGGCCATGCAGCGCCAGGTCTCGCCGCCCGCTGGCGTGGGCAGGGCCGAAAGGTAATCGGGGTGGAAGCGGTCCACCACCGCATCGTCGGCGGAGCGTTCGCGCAGCGGCCCGCGCATCTGGTGCGAGAGTTTGCGCACCTTGCCGGGCGTCACGGTGCTGAAGCCCTGCCGTTCGGTTTTCATAACGTCACGGAAGGTCTGATTAAGTGTGATCGTCGGGTTGCCGGACGTGCTTAGAACAACGTCCGCGGCGGCGGCCCCGGCCCCGATCGCACAAGCCATAACAGCAGCGGCCCACAGTGCGGGTCTTTTCAGCATCTTGCCCCCATTGGCGTCTCTCAAGCGCAGCAGCAGCGCTGGGTCGGATGTGGCGTAGCCGGTCCCGCAGGCGCCGTCCACATTCCGCCCAAATCCTTAACACCGATGTGCGGATTTCCGCGTGTCCTGTGGATAACTCAGGGGAAAAATGCTCAACTGGCGTGAGAAGACCGAAACAGAAGGCTACAATATCCGGTCATTTTCCGCGATCGCGAGCCGCGCCGCGGCGAGTCGCGCCACCGGCACCCGGAAGGGTGAGCAGGAAACATAGTCAAACCCCGCGCTCCGGCAGAAGGCGATACTGTCGGGATCGCCGCCATGTTCGCCGCAAACAGAAAGAACCACGTCACCGCGCCCCCGCCGGCCCCGTTCGGCGCCGATCATGAGAAGCTCGCCCACCCCCTCCTTATCGAGCCGGTGGAACGGATCTTCGGCGAAAACGCCCTGATTGACATAGCTGCCCATGAAGCGGCCCGCATCGTCGCGCGACAGCCCGTAGGCCATCTGGGTCAGATCGTTGGTGCCGAAGCTGAGAAAGGCCGAATGGGTGGCAATCTCATCGGCGCGCAGGGCGGCGCGCGGGGTCTCCACCATCACGCCCAGGCGGTAATCGAAGGCCGCGCCTGTCTCTGCCCGCACGGCGGCGGCCACGGCATCCACCCGCGCCTTCACGATCTCCACTTCACGGCGGGCGGAAACGAGGGGGATCATCACCTCGGGCACCACCGGATCACCCGACCCGTTGGCCGAAACCGCCGCCTCGAAGATCGCGCGGGCCTGCATATCGTAGATCTCGGGCACCGCGATCCCAAGCCGCACGCCGCGCATGCCCAGCATCGGGTTGAACTCGGAAAGCGCCTCGACCCGCCGGGTTACCGTTTGCACCGAAAGATCAAGCGCATCGGCCAGTTCCCTCAAGCCCTCGCGGCCATGGGGAAGAAATTCGTGCAGCGGCGGATCAAGCAGGCGAATGCATACGGGCGTGCCCTGCATGATCTCAAAAAGCGCGATGAAATCGGCGCGCTGCATCGGCAGAAGCCGCTCGATCACGGCCGCGCGGTTTTCGCCATCGGCGAAGATCATCTCGCGCATCACCGTCAGGCGGGCCTCTTCGAAGAACATGTGTTCGGTGCGGCAGAGCCCTATGCCATCGGCCTTGAAGGCGCGGGCCATGCGCGCCTCGTCCGGCGTATCGGCATTGGCGCGCACCGCGATATCCCGCGCCGCATCGGCCCAGCCAAGCAGGGTTTGGAACGCATCGTCAAGCGCGGGCTCCAGAAGCGGCGCCGCGCCCGAAAGCGCTTCGCCCGCCGAGCCATCAAGGGTAATCACATCGCCCTCGCGGAACACCCGGCCATCGTCGGCCACCAGCGTCTTCTCACGCCGGTTGAGCCGCATGCCGGAAGCCCCCACAACGCAAGGCAAACCGAGGCCCCGCGCGATCACCGCGGCATGGCTTGTCACCCCGCCCCGTTCCGTGAGCACGCCTACGCTGGCGTGCATGCCGCGAATATCTTCGGGCGAGGTTTCGCGCCGCACCAGGATGCAGGGCTCGTCGCGCGCCGCGCTCGATTGCGCCGCCCGCGCGGTGAAAACGATCCGGCCCGTGGCCGCCCCGGGGCTGGCCGCGATGCCGCGGGCGAACACATCGCGCTGCCCGCGCGGATCCACCTGCCGGTGCAGAAGCTCGGGCAAGGTGCCGGGCTCCACCCGCATCACCGCCTCTTCGGGCTGCAACACGCCATCCTGCGCCAGCGCTACGGCGATGCGCACCTCGGCGCGGGCGCCCCGCACCACGCGCACGGCATCCAGAACGCTCAGAGCGCCGGCATGAATGGTGAACTCGATCTGCATCTCTTCGCGCAGCCGGGTGCGGCAAAGATCGCCCAGCCGGATAAGCTCGGCAAACACCTCCGGGCGCAGCTCTTCCAGCGAGGGCCCGCGCGGATCGCGGGTGAGATAGATCGCCTCATCGGGCCCGCGCACCGCATCGCGCCCCTGGCTCTGGCTCTTGTAGCGCCCGGTGATCTGCGGCAGCCCCGTTGTGCCGTCCACGAACTGGATCACGCCCGATCCGCTTTCCGCAGGCCCCACGCCCAGCGCCATATCCTGCACCACAAGGCCCAGCCCCGCATCGGCGGGCGCGCCCTTGGCCTGGCGGAGAAGCCGCGCTGTTGTGCCCTCCCAGGCCCGTGCCATCGATTGCAGAACATCGGCCAGTTGCCGCGCGGGCTCTTGCGGGAAGGGCTCGTCGGCCTCTTCTTCATAGGCATCCAGCAGGTCTGACACCGGGATATCGGCCTCGGCCTCGTCAAACACATCCGGATCCAGCCGCGCCACATGGGCGGCGTAGGATTGCACGAAACGGCGGTAAAGCGCATCGGCGGCATTGTGGCCGAGAAGCTGGGTCAGCTCCGCATGGCGGGCATCGTTCATCCCGATATTGAGAATGGCGCCGGGCCCACCCCAATCAGGATCCTGGCTTGAGGGGCGCACGGAAAGCAGCGGGCGCGGGCCGAAGAGCGCGACCAGATCCTCAAGATCCGGCAAGTTGCCCGCCGCGATACCGCGCACGGTGGGGAAGGACAGCGCGATGGTTTTCGGCACAGGCATGTCCAGCCGCACCAGCCGCTGCAGGCATTTCGCGCGGCCGCCATGCAGGCTTGCAGAGATCGGCGCGGTGGGCGTGATCTCCACAAACTCTGGAATATCAATGTGTTTCTGCACTGCGGCGCAACTCCTTCCTGCGAAGGATAAGGCGTCAGCCCCTCATGACAAGCGTGTCGATGTCGCGGTGCAGCATCACTCCGCCAGCCGCGTTAAATCCGCCACGGCGCCGCAGGTTTCGCTGATCCGGTGGAGAAGGTTTAACCGGTTGCGGCGCAGAACCTCGCTTTCGGCATTCACAACCGTTGCCTCGAAGAAGGCATCGATGGGGCTGCGGAGCGCCGCCATGGCTTGCATCGCGCCCCCGAAATCCTCTGCTTTGAGCGCCGGCGTGATCGCCGCCTCGGCGGTATCGAGCGCGGCGAACAGGGCCGCCTCGGTATCGTTTTCGGCAAATTTCGGATCGGCGCCGAAGGAGTACTCCACCCCATCCTTCTCTTCCGCCTGCCGCAGGATGTTATGCGCGCGGCGGAAGCCCTGGATCAGGTTCTCGCCATCCTCCGTGCCCATCACCTCCTGCAGCGCCTCGGCGCGTTTGACGAGAAGCGTGAGATCATCGGCATGCGGCATCGCAAGGCAAGCGTCGATCACATCGTGCCGGATGCCGCGATCGCGGAGGTAGACCTTCAGACGGTCATGGAAGAAGGCGAGGAGATCAGTGGCAATCTCGCCACCGGCGTCGAAAGCCGGGAGGTGGCGATCAAAAACGCCCGTCAGCGGCAGGCGCAACCCGTTCTCCAGCACCAGCCGGATCACGCCCAGCGCAGCGCGGCGCAGCGCGAAGGGATCCTTCGATCCGGTGGGCTTTTCGTCGATGGCCCAGAAGCCCGTCAGCGTATCGATCTTGTCGGCCAGCGCCACGGCCACCGACAGCGGCGCCGAAGGCACGGCGTCGGAGGGCCCGAGCGGCGCGTAATGCTCTTCCGCCACCGCCGCCACATCCGCGGGCTGGCCTGCGGCGGCCACGTAATAGCGGCCCATAACCCCCTGCAATTCGGGAAACTCATAAACCATTTCCGAGGCCAGATCGGCCTTGGCCAGACGCGCCGCCTGCGCTGCCTGCGACGGATCTGCGCCCACATCGGGCGCAATCGCCTCGGCCAGCGCCGCAACGCGGGCGATGCGCGCGCCCTGGCTGCCGAGCTTGCGGTGGAAGGTGACCGTTTCAAGCGTGTCTACCCAGGCGCCCAGCCCCGCCTCCGCCACGCGCAGATCGTTCTCCCAGAAAAACTTCGCATCCGAAAGCCGCGCGGCGAGCACCTTCTGGTTGCCCGCGAGGATCGTGGCGCCCTGATCGGCGGTTTCGGTATTGGCCACGGTCACGAATTTCTCGATCCGCCCCGATTTCGGGTTCCGGACCGAGAAGAATTTCTGGTGCTCCTTCATCGAGGTTTGCAGCACTTCGGGCGGCAGTTCGAGAAACGCCGCACCGATCTCGCCCATCAGCACAACAGGCCATTCCACAAGCCCCGCCACCTCGGCCAGAAGGCCCGGATCGGGCACGATTTCGAGCCCCTGCGCAAAGGCGAGGTTCTTGGCATCGGCCTCGATATGGGCCGCGCGTTCCTCGGGCGACAGCACCACATGGGCGCGCTTGAGCTTGGCCGCGTAATCGTCAAACCCCGTCACGGCAAAGCCATCCGGCGCCAGGAACCGGTGCCCCACCGTGCGGTCGTTCAGCGCAAACCCTTCGATCTCGCCCGCCACGGCCTCTGCCCCGCCCTCATCGGACAGCACCGCAAGGATGTTTTGCAGGGGCCGCACCCAGCGCAGGCTGCCGGTGCCCCAGCGCATGGATTTCGGCCAGGGGAAGCCGCGCACCGTTGCGCCCAGAACCTCCACGAGGATCTCTGCCGCCGGGCGGCCCGGCCGCTCGATCACCGCAAACCACACCGCGCCCTTTTTGTCGTCACGTGCTTCAAGCTGATCCTTGGTAAGGCCGGTGGCGCGCAAGAAGCCCTCCAGCGCCTTGTCCGGCGCATCCACCCGCGGGCCCTTGCGCTCTTCGCGCACCGCCGGGCTTTCGGCGAGAAGCCCCTCGATGGCCAGCGTCAGCCGCCGGGGCGTGTGAAACGCGCCGGCATGGGCATAGGTCAGCCCGGCCTCCACCAGCCCTTCGGTCACAAGCCGCTTGAGATCTGCGGCGGCTTTCGCCTGCATGCGGGCGGGGATCTCCTCCGAGAGGAGTTCGATCAGAAGATCGGGCATCAGGAATTCCCTTCCGGCGGGGGCGGGCAGCCCTCAGGCGCGGGGCGGCCATCGAACACCTCTTCCCCGCAGGCATTGATCTGGTGCCAGGCAAAGCCCCGGCCATCGGGATAAAGCGCCAGCACCCGGTCGATCCCGTAAACGATGTTGCGCTGTCCGGTCACCGCGATGGCGGCGCCGCTTTCCAGATCCGCCCCGATCCCCGCGGCATCGAAACAGTCAAACCAGCCCGGTGCGTTCAGCGGCACGGCCTCGGGGTACGGATCGCCCGCAACCTCACCGGCAACTTCGAAACAGGCGCGGAACCGGATGGGCGAGCTTGCGGCATCGATCGCGCGCAGGCTGCCCGCGTCAAGCGCCCGGGGCGCGCCGGCTTCTTCAACCATCAGCGCCACCGCGCCCGGATCGAGCCGTTCGTAGAAATGGTAGACCTGCAGGTAGTACATGCCCACACCCGCCGCCGCGCCAAGCACCAAAAGCACGATCCCGATCAGCTTGCCGCTCATGGCGCATCCTGCCCGAAGCAAACGAGGTTGCCGTCAGGATCGGCGATCTCGATCTCGTCCATCCCGTATTCGGTGCGCGTGGGGCCCGTGAACGTGGCGCCCGACGCTTCGAAATGCGCGCGCAGGCCTGCCAGATCATCGGTATGAAAATAGGCCCGCCAGCGGTGATAGGGGGCCTCAGGCCCCTGCCAGGCTTCCAGAAACACCTGCGCCGCATCGCGCCGGTAGATGCCGAAGCCGGTCACCGGTTCGCCCGCCTCTTCGACGATCCGAAACCCAAGCACCTCTGTCCAGAACGCCCGGGCGCGCGGGTAGTCCGACACGCGCAGCACGGGAACCGATGAAGTGAGCGTCACGCCGCCACGCCCCCCGCCTCGGTCTCAACAAACGCATCCGCGCAGGCTTTCGCCAGCGCCCGCACGCGGCCGATATAGGCCTGCCGTTCGGTGGGCGAGATCACGCCGCGCGCATCGAGCAGGTTGAAGACATGGCTGGCCTTGATGCACTGATCATAGGCGGGATGCGCCATGATGATGCGGCGGCCCGTCTTCGGGTCATCGGCGGGGGCGTCGAGGATCCGCGCGCATTCGGCCTCGGCATCCTCGAAATGGCGCAAGAGCCTTTCGGTATCGGCCAGATCGAAGTTCCAGCGGCTATATTCCTCCTCCGTCTGCCGGAAGATATCGCCATAGGTCAGCGGGCTTGGGGATTGCGGATCGTTGAAGGGCATCTCCATCACATGGTCGATCCCCAGCACATACATCGCCAGCCGTTCGAGCCCGTAGGTCAGCTCCCCCGAGACCGGTTTGCAATCATGGCCGCCCACCTGCTGGAAATAGGTGAATTGCGAAACCTCCATGCCATCGCACCACACCTCCCAGCCCAGGCCCCAGGCGCCCAGGGTGGGGCTTTCCCAATCATCTTCCACAAAGCGGATATCGTGCAGCGCCGCGTCGATCCCGATCACGGCGAGGGAGCCCAGGTAAAGCTCCTGAAAATCAGGCGGCGAGGGCTTCATCAGCACCTGGTACTGGTAGTAGTGCTGCAGCCGGTTGGGATTTTCGCCATAGCGGCCATCGGTGGGCCGGCGCGAGGGTTGCACATAGGCCGCCGCCCAGGGCTTCGAGCCCAGCGCGCGCAGCGTGGTGGCAGGGTGAAACGTGCCTGCGCCCACCTCCATGTCGTAGGGCTGCAGGATCGCGCAGCCCTGCGCGGCCCAATAGGATTGGAGCCGCAGGATAACCTCCTGAAAGCAGGTTGGCCGCGCGTGCGGTGCGTTCATTGCCCGTGCCTCATGCCCGAAAATCGCGTTCTCAATAGGCAACGTGCCGCTAAGGGTCAATCAAGCGCATCGGCAGGGCGTGCAACCCCGGCGGAAGCTGATAGATTCCCCAAAACGGCGGGTTCGGCGGCAGCAACGGGGCCAGGAAACGGGGGGCAGTATGCTGAGAACGATGATCGCGGCGGCAATGCTCTGGGCGGGGGCGTTTGGTGCCCTTGCGCAGGTGGGCAATGAGGGCGCGGGCGAGGCCTGGGTGCAGATCGAGGCGCGCCCGAACCTTACGCAGGCCGAGGCACGGGCGCGCGCCTGGTCGGCCACGCTGGAAAACGTGGGGGGCTTCCGGCTTGACAGCGGCTGGTATGCCATCGTGCTGGGCCCGTTCTCGCGCGAGGTGGCGGAGGCCGAGCGCCTGCGCCTTCTGGCCCGCGGCGCGATCCCGCGCGACAGCTTCATTGCCGAGGGCGATGGGTTTGCCACCCCGTTCTGGCCCGAAGGCGGGATCGCCGCCCTTGTGCCGGCGCCGGATGTGGCGCGGGGCGGGCCGATCGCGGTGACCCCCTTGCCGGAACCGGGGGCCGAGGGCCCCGCCGCCCCGGCCGCCCTGCCCGATGAAACGCCGGCCCAGGCGCGCGCCAGCGAGCGCGCCCTCTCGCCTGATGCGCGGCGCGAATTGCAGGCGGCACTGCAATGGGAGGGCTTTTATTCCGGCGCGCTTGATGGGCTGATCGGCCCCGGCACCCGCCGCGCCATGGCCGCCTGGCAAGAGGCGCGCGGGTTTGAGCCCACGGGCATTCTCACCACCGCCCAGCGCACCGCGGTGACCCGCGATTTGCGCGACACCCGCGCAAGCCTTGGCCTTGAGTTCGTGTTTGACGAGGGCGCAGGCGTGGCCATCGATCTGCCCACCGCGCTGGTGGCGTTCGATCGCTACGAGGCGCCCTTCGCCCATTACCGCGGCACGGGGGCCGACGATGTTCAGGTGATCCTGATCTCCCAGGAGGGCGATCGTGACAGGATGGCCGCGCTATACGATGTGCTGCAAACACTCGCCATCGTGCCGGTTGAGGGCCCCCGCGCTCTGAACCGCCGGAGCTTCCGCATCGAAGGGGCCGACAGGCGGCGCAACACCTTCGCATATGCCGAACTCACCGAAGATGCGATCAAGGGCTACATCCTCGTCTGGCCCGCGGGCGATGACCGCCGCCGCGAGTTGGCCGCCGACGCCCTGCGCACGAGCTTCCAAACGCTGCCCGGTGCGTTGCCGGACGATGCGGGCAGTTTCGGCGATCAGCGGCCCGATCTGGTGGCCGGGCTTCGGATCCGCGCGCCGGTCTGGGCGCAAAGCGGGTTTTTTGTGGATGGCACGGGCCGGGTGGCCACCGCCGATGCCGATCTGGCCGGCTGCGGGCGGGTCACGCTGGGCGAGGATGTGGATGTGGCGCTGGCGGCCAAGGATGCGGGGCTGGGCGTGGCCCTTCTGGAGCCTCGCGCGCCCCTTGCGCCCCTCGGCTACGCCCGGATCGCCACTGCCGCCGCACCGCTTCGAAGCGAGGTCGCGGTTTCGGGCTTTTCCTTCGGCGGGGTGCTGAGCGCGCCCACGCTGACCTTCGGCACGCTTGAAGATATTCGCGATCTGGCGGGCGACAACAGGCGCGCGCGGCTCGCCCTGGCCGCCGAGGCGGGCGATGCGGGCGGCCCGGTGCTGATGCCCGACGGCGCCGTAACGGGGCTACTGCTGGCGCCCGGCGAGGGCGCGCGCGCGTTGCCCAAGGACGTGGCGCTGACGGCAAGCGGCGCGGCGCTGGCAGCGTTTCTGTCGGAAAACGGTGTGGCGGTGGAAGCCGCCGATCCCGGCAGCACGCTCGATCCCGAGGATCTCGCGATCTCGGCGGCTGATATGACGGTGCTGGTGAACTGCTGGGAGTGACGATGGCGCCGCATTTGCGGTTTCGGCGCCTTCGGCCGGTGCCGGGCGCGGGGGATGGGCGCACGGGAAACGCCTCTATCCCGTTCGCCAGAACCCGATTGTGAGGATCACGTAAACGGCCATCAGCTCCAGCCGCCCGATCAGCATGCCGGCGATCAGAAGCCACTTGGCCGTTTCGTTCAGCCCGCCGAAATTGCCCGCAGGCCCGATCTCGGCCCCGAGCCCCGGCCCGATATTTGCCAGCGCCGCCGCAGCGCCCGAGACGGACGTGATGAAATCCAGCCCCGTGGCCCCAAGCATCACCGACAGCAGGCCCAGCGACACGGTGAAGAGCACGAAAAACGCCATCACCGAGTTCAGCACCTCATCGCTCACCGTGCGCCCCGCATAGCGCGGCGTGAATACGCCATGGGGCGAATGGATGCGCCGGATCTGCGATTTGATCGCCGAGAACAGAAGCTGGTAGCGAAACACCTTGATCGAGCAGGAGGTTGATCCCGCGCAGCCCCCGATCAACCCGGTGAAGAAGATCAGCACCACCGGGAAGGCGCCCCAAAGGTTGTAATCCGCGCTGGCATAGCCGGTGCCGGTGAGAATCGAGGTTACGTTGAACAGCGCCTTGCGGAAGGCAATCTCGTTCGGCAGCCCCGCCTGGATCCAGAGATAAATCGTGACGATCGCCACGATGCCCGCGAGAATCGCGAAGAAGGCGCCCACCTGCGGGTCGCGCAAAAGCGGCCGCGCGGTGCCCGCGACAAGCTGCACGTAACGCACGAATGGCAGCGCCGCGAGGCACATGAAGATCACTGCCACGTATTCCACCGCCGGGCCGAAGGCGGCAAAGGAGCGGTCGTAATTCGCAAACCCGCCGGTGGCCACTGTTGTCATCGCGTGGGTGGCGGCGTCAAACGCATTCATGCCCGCGATCAGATAGCTCAGCGCGCAGCCGAAGGTGAGCGCGAAGTAGATCACCGAGATCTGGGAAGAGATCTCGGCGGCCCGCGGCAGCACCTTGCCCATCGTGTCAAACCCTTCCGAGCGGAAGATCTGCATCCCGCCCACCCGCAATTCGGGCAGAAACACCATGGCCACAACGATGATCCCGATACCGCCGAACCATTGCAGAAGCCCGCGCCAGAACAAAAGCCCCTCCGGCAGGCTCTCAAGATCCTCGAAAACGGTGGACCCGGTGGTGGTGAGGCCAGACATCGCCTCGAAAAACGCATCCACGAACCGCGCCTCTGTGGCCCCCAGCGCAAAGGGCAGCGCGCCGAACACCGGCAGCATCAGCCAGACACCGGTGGTGAGCAGGAAGGTCTGCTGGATCGTCAGCCGCTCGCGCACCGCATTGGCGCAGGCCAGCGCCACCAGCCCGCCGGTAAGCGCGGTGAGAATCGCGCATTCCAGAAACACCCGCCAATGGCCGTTGCCATAGGCGAGATCGATCGCCATCGGCCCCAGCATCGCAAGGCCCAAGGCGCAGACGAGCATCCCCACCACATATCCCACCGGGCGCAGATCGATCATGGCCGCGAGCGTTGATCCCCCCGAGCGGGGCTGTCAAGCGGCGGCACCCCCCGCGCGACCGGCGGTCTCATACAGTCGTCGCATTCCGCGGGCATTGTTCGGGAAGCCTGTGCAAAACGCGGCGGCGGCGTGGCGGCGCTTGCCGGCGGGCGGCCCTGCAATGCAGGGTTAAGGGAGAAGGTTTTTTTGAGTTTCAACCAGGAGTAAGCCAATGGGTGCGAAAAAGGTTCTCTTGGCCGCGGCGCTCGCCCTTGGGGTGGCGCCTGTGGCGCAGGCCGGTGATGTGGTGGCGCAGATGCCCGCCGAATCCGATTGGTTCGAGTTCGAGATGCAATGGACGGTCGGGGCGCCAAGCTACAAGGCGCTTTGGATGGCGATGCCGGTGGATGACGATGTGATCATCTGCGGCGTGGGCCAGTTCACCCGTAACGACCTTTTGCGCGAAAGCCGCAAGGCCCTGCGCGATCTGGGCTTTTTCATCGATGACGCGCTGTTTCTGAAGGATCTGAGCTTCTTCAACAAGGGCCGCGGCCGGGGCAGCCTTGTGGGCGCCACGGCCAATTGCGTCTCCACCGGAAAAGCGCCACCGCCGATCGTTACGATGGGGGTGAGCCTGCGCAACACCAAGCGCGGGCGCGTCGTCTACTAACGCCCGCGCGAACCGGGATATGCCCGGCCCGCGCTAGAGCCGTATGCGAAAGAGCTGCATCACTTAACGCTGCCTGAAATCAAAGATTTCAACGCGTTAAGCGATACGCGATGGTGCAGGTCTTTCGCCAAACGCGTTAGCCCACGTGGAAGAGCGTGTCGAAAAAGCGCGGGTCGAGGCTTTCGGCCTCAAAGGTCGGCCCATGGGTGAGAATGCTCACCGCATCATGGCTGTGCAGGCTTTCCTGATGGCTGGCCACAACGCGGAAATCGCTTACCCGCGGTTCCGCCTGCAGCCGTTCGGCATAAAGCCGGGCGGCATCTTCCACGAAGATCGGGTTGGCGGCGTTTAGCTCTGCAAACGCCTGCTCATCCTCGCGCTTGACCATCACTTGCGTTTCCGTGGCGACCGCGGCGCGGCAGATCTCAACGAGATCTTCGAACCAGAGCCGCCCGCCGCTTTCATCGAGCTCGACCGAGATCCGGGCGACCGAGCGCTGGGAATGCGGCGTGGCGAGTTGCCCGCGGGTTTGGCGGGCATGTTCGGAAAGCTCCAGCGAACAGGGGCAGGTCGAGGAATAGACGTAATCGAGATGCATGATCTTGCGCCGCACGCCCGCGGTTTCGATCAGCTCCAGCGCAATATCGTAGTACTGAAAGCCTTCGAGGCCCGAACGCAGAGACGCCATCTTCATCGGGAAGGAAAACCGCATCTGGATGCGGGCATCGAGGCTGCCGAGATCGGATTTGTAATCCTCAAGCGCGGCTTCGATCACGCCAAAGCTCGCCGTTTCATCGGCATGGCGGTAGAAGCTGCGCATGATGCGGCTCATATTGATGCCCTTCTTGTCTGCTTCCAGGCTCACAGTGCCGGTGACAGAGGTTTCAAGCACCAGAAAGCCGCCATCGCGGGTGCGGTAGCGGATCGGCAGGCGGAAGTTCGAGATGCCCACATGCTGGATGCGCCGGTGCGCGCCCTTGATCAGGCTTTCGGGGCCGTTCTGAAGATCGGGCAGGCCCGCGCGATAGGCATCGTCCACGCGGAATTCGGCCGGATAGGCGCGGCTCAGCGCCGGGTAGGCGGCCTCGGCCCCCGGCAGAATGCGGGCAATGGCGGGATCGAGCGCGGCCTGCTCCGCCGCGGGCGCAGTTTCGGCAAACCGGCGCAGCGTGGCAAGCGCACGCTCGGCCTCTTCCCGGGTGATCTCACGGTCAAGGGTGGTGGTGTGGATGTTCATCAAGGCCCCCTTTCCTGCCCAGCGCATCGGGCGACACAGATGGGATGGGCGCGCGCGATGTCCAGCGAAACTAGCATCATTGTTACGCAGGGGCCGGGGGGCCGGATCACAATTCGGGCCGCTAAATGCGGCGGAGCGCGCGAAAATTATCCATAGATTTCAAAGAAGTTTCGCAGGATGCGCGGGGCATCGCGCATATCGGTGGCCAGCGCCTGATCGGTCAGCGCCTGCGCCTCTTCCGGCGCGAAGTAGCCGTGGTTCTTGTAGATGCGGATGCGCTCGGCAAATACCCCGCCATCGGCCTCGGGGTGGAACTGGGTGGCGTAGACGTTCCGGCCATGGCGGATCATCTGGAAGGGGCAGCTTTCCGAGGCAACCAGATGCGCGCAGCCCGGAGGCAGCGCCTGCGTCGCCTCCTTGTGGCCCACGAGGATCGGGAAGGCATCGGGCAAATCGGCGAGAAGCGGGTCATCGGCCCCGGCCTCGGTGCGGATGGCCTGCGCCGGGCCCACGGGCTCGCCCCAACGGCGTTTGCTGACCTCGGCGCCCAGGTGGTGGGCGAGGATCGAGATCCCGTAGCAGCAGCCCAGAAACGGCACGTCGCGTTCGGTGATGTCGGGCATGAGCGAGAGGATCTGCGCCTCGATCCGCGCCTCGTCCGGTGCCTTGGCAGCGGGATCGTCGCTCACACAGCCCGGGCCGCCGCCGACAACGATGCCGGCATAGGCGCTCAGGTCCAGCCCGTCGGGCAGCGGCTCGCGGCTCAGATCGATCCGGTGGGCGCGGGTAGCGGGCAGCGCGCCTTTTTCGAGGAAGGCGGCAAACTCGCCATCGGAGGCATCGCGCTCGGGGCGCAGCTGGAGGATGAGGAAGGGTTTCGCGCTCATCTCAGGCAGATACTCCGGTCACGCGCCCCGCCCGCAGGCAGGCCCACGCAGCGCAAGCCCGCCCCCGCGCTCACACCGCATCGAGCGCCTGCTTGAGATCGGCCACCAGATCGCCCGCATCCTCGATCCCCACGCTCAGCCGCACAAGGCCCGGCGTGATCCCCAAAGCCTCACGCTGCTCATCCGTCAGCCGCTGGTGGGTGGTGGTGGCCGGGTGGGTGATGATCGATTTGGCATCGCCGAGATTGTTGGAAATCGTCACAAGTTTCAGCGCGTTGAGGAACCTGAAGGCCGCCCCTTGCCCGCCCGCGATATCGAAGGCCACGACCGTGCCGCCTTCGGGCAGTTGCTCGGCGGCCAGTGCGCGCTGGGGGTGGCCTTCCAGCGCAGGGAAAATCACGCGGGCCAGCCGGTTATCGCCCTCAAGCGCCGCGGCCACCGAAAGCGCACCTGCCGCCTGGGCGCGCACCCGAAGATCGAGCGTTTCGAGCCCCTTGAGCATGATCCAGGCGGTAAACGGGCTCATCGCACCGCCGGTGTGCTTGAGATAGGGCTCCACCGTCTTGCGGATGAATTCGCGGCTTCCGAGGATCACACCGCCAAGCGCCCGGCCCTGCCCATCGATATGCTTGGTGGCGGAATACACCACCACATCCGCCCCCAGATCGAACGCGCGGGAAAAAACCGGGGTGGCGAAGACATTATCGACGATCACGGTGGCCCCCACCCCATGGGCCAGATCGGCCACCGCGCGCAGATCAATCAGTTCCAGCGTGGGGTTCGAAAGGGTTTCGAGAAACACCGCCTTGGTGTCTGGCCGGACCGCCGCGCGCCAGGCGCCGAGATCGGTGCCATCCACGAACGTCACGTCCACCCCGTAGCGCGTGAGCACCTCTTCCAGGATGTAGAGGCAGGAGCCGAAGAGCGCCCGGGCCGAAACCACATGATCGCCCGCCTTCAGCATCGCGGTGAGCGCGCCGTTGACGGCGGCCATGCCGCTTGCCGTGGCGAAGGCATCCTCCGCACCTTCGAGCGCCGCGATACGTTCCTCAAACATCCGCACGGTCGGGTTGCCGTATCGGGCGTAGATAAACTCATCCTCGCCGGCATCGAGAAAGCGCGCCTCCGCCGCCTCGGCACTGTCATAGACAAAGCCCTGGGTGAGAAAGATCGCCTCGGCCACTTCTCCATACTGGCTGCGGCGGGTGCCGGAATGGACGAGTTTGGTGCGGGTCTGCCAGCTATCGCTCATGGACGTCTCCAACAAAAAGCCCCCGGGCGCGAGCGTCGGGGGCGGGATCGTCCCAGACCTCTTTAGCGGCATGTTTTACGTGGCCCGCAATCCGGTGAACAAATCGCCACGCCGCGTGGTACGATGCGGCCCCCAGCCCGTCAAGTACTGCCGGTCAAGCACCGTCATCGAGCTGTCATGCCGCTTTCACGGCTCTGTCGTATGCGCCCGCTAGGCGCCATCCACAAGATCTTGTGGATGTTGGCAGATGAGCATCGTGAGATTCAATGCCGTGGGCGATCGCCCCGTGCCGGAGGCCCCCGGCGCGCTCGAGGCCGCGCTGGCGCGGCTGCCGCGCACCGCGCCGCTCGTGATCCTGATCCACGGCTACAAGTATTCGCCAAGCTCCGCGGCGCGGAACCCGCACGATCATATCCTTTCGCTCACGCCGCCCCGCTGCGGGCGCTCCACCTCCTGGCCCAAGCATCTGGGCTTCGGGCGGGGCGGGCCGGAAGACGGGCTTTGCCTCGCCTTCGGGTGGGAGGCATGGGGCTCGATCTGGGGCGCGGCGGCGCGGGCCCATGGGGCCGGCCGGGCGCTGGGGCGGCTGATCGGCAAGATCGGGGCGCGGCGCAGCGGCCCGGTGGATATCTTTGCCCATAGCCTTGGCGCGCGGGTGGGGCTTGGCGCCCTGGAGGGCCTTGCGCCCGGCCAGGTGGGCCGGATGATCCTGCTCTCGGGCGCCGAGTTTCAGGCCCGCGCGGGCGCGGCGCTGGCCACACCGGCAGGCCGCACAGCGGAGATCGTGAATGTGACAAGCCGCGCCAACCGGCCTTTTGACCTGATGGTCGAAAGCCTTCTGCAACCGCCCTGGGCCCGGGGCCGGGCGCTCGGGGCCGGGATTGGGATCGGGGCGGCTCCCGGCGCGTGGCGCGATCTCGATATCGATGATGCGGCGCTCCGCGCCCATCTCGCCCAACGCGGCTTTCCCACGCGCCCGCCGGCGCACTCCGTCTGCCATTGGTCGGGCTATCTGCGCCCCGGGCTCTTCCGGCTGTACCGCGCGCTTTTGCGCGACAGGCTGCCGCTCTCGATCCTGCCGGCCTCACCAGAGCGTGAGGCGGCGTCACCGCGCCCTGCCTTGTGGCGCGCGCCCAATATGCCATTCTAGGCGCATCCCGCAGCCAGGAGACGCGCCATGCCAAGCCCCATCGATCTTCACTACTGGCCCACCCCCAATGGCTGGAAGGTGACCATCGCGCTGGAGGAGATGGGGCTGCCCTACACGGTGCATTGGGTGGATATCGGCAAGGGCGATCAGTTCGATCCCGCGTTTCTGAAGATCGCGCCGAACAACCGGATGCCGGCGATTGTGGATCCCGAGGGGCCCGGGGGCACTCCGATCTCGATCTTCGAATCCGGCGCGATCCTGCAATACCTTGCCCGCAAGACGGGGCAGTTTTACGGGGAGACGGAGGCCCAGCGCGTTGCGGTGGATCAGTGGCTGATGTGGCAGATGGGCGGTGTGGGCCCGATGGCCGGGCAGGCGCATCATTTCCTGAAATACGCGCCCAAGATGGAGCCCCCGCAGGTATTGCCTTACGCGCAGGATCGCTACCGGGGCGAGGTGGCGCGGCTTTACGGCGTGCTCGATCGGCAGCTGGCGGGGCAGGAATTCGTGGCGGGCGATGCGTTTTCAATTGCAGATATGGCGATCTGGCCCTGGGCTTCGCTCTGGGAGGGGCAGGAGCAGGCGATTGACGACAAGCCGAACCTTGCGCGCTGGCTCGATACGGTGGGCGCGCGCCCGGGCGTTCAGGCGGGCCACGCGGTGGGCGCGGAGAAGCGCGACCGGAAGCAAACAGCTGACGAAGAGCGCGCCGCGCGCGAGGTGCTGTTCGGGCGGAAGTGAGCGTGGGCTCAGAACCGCGCGGCGGGGCCGGGCGGCCGGCTTTGCCACCGCACGCTTCCCTAACCGTTCCCTAACGCCGGCACCTTAGAACCCCGCCCCGAAGCTTCCCTGCGCCATCCGGCGCTTGATACCGTGGCAGCCGGCTCTCGCATACGGAGCTGTCCGCCCAGGCCAGCGCCCTCACATACGGGGCGTATCAGGACATCGGGGGAAACCCCGGCGGCATCGCCACCTCTCAAGACCCAGGCGGGCCCGTCTACCAAGAGACCAGTCTTGCGCCCCCCCGGCAGCCGGATACGGCCACGCCGGGCGCA
>JANQPC010000023.1 GCA_028285485.1 Paracoccaceae bacterium
AACCCGCAGGGTCGAGATCACCAACATCAACATCCTGTTCCGCCACTACCACGAGCGCCCCGAGGTCATCGACCTGCTGACACGCCTCGCCACCGCGGACGTGCGCGCCAAGGACGTGGACGAAACCAAGATCCCCGGGATCAAGATCGTTGAGGAACGGGTCTGATGTCGGACGGCCTGCAACAACTCCAGAAGATGCCGCTGCGCCAGGTGCAGAACGTGCGCCAGTTGCTGGTGAACGAAGAAGCGCTTCAGCGTCTCCACGACATCGCCACCAGCGAACTTGGTGCCAACAAGCTGGTGAAGCTGACAATCGAGGCGCTGCGCCGCAACCCAAAGATCGCCGACTGCAACCCGATGAGCGTGTTCAACGCGCTGATCCAGTGCGCGACCTTGGGCTTGGAGCCCAACACGATCATGGGTCACGCCTACCTGATCCCGTTCAAGGACGAGTGCACGTTCGTCATGGGCTACAAGGGCATGGCCGATCTGGCGCGGCGGCATCCGTCCGTGGTCTCGATCCATGCCGATGTCGTTTATGACGACGACGAGCTTTGGACCTACGAATACGGCACGGACCGGCATCTGCGGCACAAGCCCGGCCCGCGCGCAGGCAAGATCACCCATGCGTACTGCTTTGTCACCTTGAAGGACGGTGATGCGTTCGGGGTGCTGACCACCGCAGAAATCCTCAAGATCCGCGACCAGTCGCAAGGCTGGCAGAGCGCGGTGAAATTCGGGAAGACCGCCAAGAGCCCGTGGGAAACGCACCCCGACAAGATGTACCGGAAAACGGCGCTGCGCGCACTCGCCAACGGCGGCGAAATGCCAATGTCGAACGAGTTCCATCTGGCGCTTTCCGCCGATGACCGGAGCGTACCCAGCACGTTGATGCAGCCGAATGACGATCCGTTCGCCGGGCTGACCATCGACGGTACCCTGGCTGACGACGAAGGCGACGTTGGCGCAGGCGCGGACCCTAAACCGAAGCCTGACCCCGAAGCGGGGGCCAAGCCCAAACCGAAGCCAGCGGCAAAACCGAAGGCCACTCCGAAGGCGGCTGCGAAGCCCAAACCCGCTCCGAAGGAACAGGCGAAACCGCAGGAAGCGGAGCCCAGCCCACCCGATCCGGATGTGTTTATCGACAACCGCCGGATCTACGACGAAATCCTGTCCGATGCGATGGACGCCAGCGACATCGACGCGCTGATCGAGCGGGAAAAGGATCGGATCGAGGCGCTCGAACAGTCTGATCCCGAGATGCACGGGCAACTGATGGCGGAACTCCAAGAGTTCCGGGCCGCAGAGGAATCCCCGGACGGACAGGGCTCGATGGAAGTCTGATCGGATGAAAGACCATCTCGAAGTCCCTCCACGCGACAACGCCGCCGAACAGAAGCGCTACCGGGCGCAAATGAAAGGCCGTGGAAAGCTGGAACGGATGCGCGGTGATAACCGCCGCTTTTCGCGCAATCCTGTTCCGCTTGGCGAGACGCGCGTGGAGGTGCCTCTGGAAACCACCGGCGCGCTGTTCCCGACCATGGTGAAGGAATGGACGCCCGAGGTGGGCGAGACGATCCTGAAAGACGGCGTAAGCAATTCGAAGATCGGCGGCAAGGTGCTGTTGGGCTGGCTCAAGGGCGCGCGGATCTTCACCCTGTCGCTGGAAGAGCGTGCGACGTGCCCGCGGTCCTGCGGGCTGTGGACACGCTGCTACGGCAACCAGATGCCCCACGCGCGCCGCTGGAAGCACGGCAAGGCGTTCGAGGCGGCACTGGCCGATGAGGTGCGCGACCTGTGCGCCCAGCATGGCAAGGTGCTGATCCGGCTCCACGTCCTGGGTGATTTCTACTCATTTGATTACCTCAAGATGTGGGTCGCGCTTCTCGACCAACTGCCCGGCCTGCACATCTTCGGCTTCACCGCGCATGCGCCCGGCTCTGAGATCGGCGCCGCCATCGCGCGCGTCCGCCAAGCGCTGGGGATGCGCTTCGCCATCCGCCACTCCGGCTTCACCGGCCAATGGGGCACCTTCACAGTGCCGTTCAACACCGGGCAGAAGCGCTATGGAGATGCCGTGGTGTGCCCCGAACAGCGCGGCGCTTCCGGCGATGACCGCTCCGACCGTCACTGCGGAAACTGCGGGTTCTGCTGGTCGAACGGCGGGCCCCTCGTGTTCATCGAGCATTGAGGCGCGCCGTGGAGTTTTCCCCTCAACAGGCTGTGGCGCTCGAAAAGGGTCGGGACTGGCTCAGAGCATGGGCTGAAAAGCCCTCGCGCGATCGTCAGATCTTCCGCGTGTTCGGTTACGCCGGCACCGGCAAGACGACGATCGCGCGGCACCTAGTGAAGGATACCGGGCTGGAAGCGGCCTACGGCGCCTATACCGGCAAGGCGGCAATGGTAATGCGCAGCGCCGGGTGCACCGATGCCCGCACGATCCACAGCCTCGTCTACACCCCTGAAATCGACGAGCGCACCGGCAAGATCACGTTCTCGCGCAACGATGTCGGCCCGATCTCCGACGCCCAAGTGGTGGTGATCGACGAATGCTCGATGGTCGATCAGGAGATTGGCCGCGACCTGATGTCGTTCAACAAGCCGATCCTCGTGCTGGGCGATCCCGAACAGCTTCCGCCCGTGAAGGAAACGGCAGGCTTCTTCACCAACTGCGACCCCGATGTGATGCTGACCGAGATCCACCGGCAGGCCGCGGACAACCCCATCATCGATATCGCCACGCGCGTGCGCCTGGGCGACAGGATGCCGGATGGCGACTATGGCGAAAGCCGCATCGTGGCCCGGCGCGATCTCGACAGCACAACCTACCGCGAACTGATCGACCGCTGCGACCAGGTGCTGTGCGGGCGCACGGTGACGCGGAACGCCATCAACATTTGGATGCGAAAGAACGGGGGCCTGAAAGTCGGCCTCCTGCCGGTGAGCGGAAGCAACACCCTGCCGCACTTCCCGCTCCGCGGTGACAAGCTGGTGTGCCGGAAGAACGACAAGAAACTCGGCATCTTCAACGGCCAGATGTTCACGGCGGTCTCAGACCACGAGCTGGACGGCAGCTACGTCGAGTTCGAGGCCACGCCCGATGACGACGAAGAGGCCGATCCGATCAAGGTGCGCTGTCATATTCGGAGTTTCAACGGCGAACCGCTCGATCAGGTGCCGTGGGAGCTTCGCCGGAAGACACAGCATTTCGAGTTCGGATACGCGCTCACGGTGCATCTCGCCCAAGGCAGTCAGTGGCCGAACGTGATGGTGCGCGATGAGTCGCGGATCTGGAAAGAGGACGCGCGCCGCTGGCTCTACACCGCCGTCACCCGTGCGGCCGATCGCATTTTCGTTGTCAGGTAGGAGGGCCGCATGGGCAGGCACAGCCAGGAGCATGATAAATTCCGGTTCAGGATCAACGCACGCACCCTCTTGCGGGCCGCAGAGCGCCTTAACCTCGTCGAGCGCAATCGGGCCAAGATCCCGGTCCTAAGCATGTGCCGGATCGAAGTGCGCGACTCGCAGATCGCGCTCACGGCCACCGATCTTGATCGCTGGATCACCACGCGCTGCGATGCGGATACAGATGGGCGGGGCACCGTCCTGATATCGCGGCGGGTCATCGAAAACATCGCGTCGGCCACGCCGCCTGAACAGGACGTGACGATTGCCGTCTCGAAGACCGATAGTACGGCGTCGGTACAGTGCGGCGAACTTGCCCACGCGGAGTTACGCCTGCTGATCGATCCTGAAGACTTCCCCAAAGAGCCCCCGCTGCATGGCCAAAAGGGCAAATTCACCATTGGCCAAGGCGACCTCAAAAGCGCCCTGTCCGCAGTCATGTTCTGCATCTCGACCGAAGAGACACGCTACTATCTCAACGGCGTTTTTTTCACCGCGCATCCCGAAAACGGCAACCTGCGCATGGTTGCGACGGACGGCCACCGGCTTGCCATGCGTGACAGCGACATTGCGTGGGAATGCCCGAACTTCATCGCCCCAACGCGGTCGATCCACGCTCTGGCCAACATGGTGAAGAAGCCGGGCAATTCTCCCCTTGTCGTCAAGGTGCTTGGCGATGTGCCGACACTTCACTGCGAGATCGACGACACAACCATGATCGCGAAGACGATTGATGGCACCTACCCGGATTATATGAAGGTCATCCCGACCAAGGAGCGCACGATCTCGGTGACGCTCGCGAAGGCGCAGGTGATGAGCGTGTTGCACCTGTTGCGCGCCAAGAATGCGAGCAGATCCGCGGCCCGGTTCTATCCCGAGGAAAAGGTCATGCGGGTGAAGTCCTCGCTTGATCTGTACATGGAAATGGAGGTTTCGGCCCCCATTGAAGGCGAAGGCAAGCCGTTCGGTTTGAACGCCAGATACCTCCGCGACTTCTTCCGCGACGACGATGTGCTGCGCCTCGATTCCGCCGATCCTGGCCACCCGTTCTTGGTGAACGGCGAAGATAGCCGCACGACATGGCTGGTCATGCCGATGCGGATATAGCCATGCCTGACGGAACCCTCGACCTCGTATACGCCGCACCGTGCAAGCCCTCTGGGCGCCCGCTGATCGTGGATAGCTTTGCCGGAGGCGGCGGTGCATCCACAGGAATCGAGCGCGCGTTGGGCGTTTCGCCCGATCTCGCGATCAACCACGATGCCACGGCGCTTTCGATGCATTGCGCCAACCACCCGAAATCCCGGCACCTGACAGCGAACATCTGGCACGTCGATCCGCGCGACGTGATCCCTACTGGCCGGGAAGTCGGGCTGGCGTGGTTCAGCCCCGATTGCAAGCATCACTCGAAGGCCAAGGGCGGCAAGCCCGTGGAGCGCCACATCCGCGATCTGGCCTGGGTGGTGGTGATGTGGGCCGGGCGCGTGAAGCCGCGCGTCATCATTCTTGAGAATGTCGAAGAGTTTCGCGACTGGTGCCCGCTGAAAGATGGGCGTCCAGATCCTGATCGTCGCGGAGAGACCTTCGATCAGTGGTGCGCGAAGCTGCGCAAGCTCGGCTACCGGATCGAATGGCGCGAACTGCGCGCCTGCGACTATGGCGCCCCGACGATCCGCAAGCGCCTCTTTGTCATTGCCCGGCGGGACAAGGAGCCGATCGTTTGGCCAGAGCCCACGCACGGCGATCCGGCCAGCGAAGATGTGAAATCGGGCCGTCTCAAGCCGTGGCGCACCGCGGCGGAGATCATCGACTGGTCGCTGCCCTGCCCGTCCATCTTCGATACGTCCGAAGAGATCATGCGCAAGCACGGCGTGAGGGCAAAGCGGCCACTCCGCGACAACACGCTGCGCCGCATCGCACGGGGCGTTCAGCGCTACGTGATCGACGCGAAAGAGCCCTTCTTCGTGTCCTATGCCCAGCAAGGCGGAGCGAGCCGGTCAGGTTACGCGCCGCACCACACGGTGACCGCAAGCCACAAGGATCAGAACTGCATCATCGCGCCCACACTGGTGCAGACCGGATACGGCGAACGGGCTGGCCAGGCACCGCGCTCTCTGGATATGCACAAACCCATCGGCACGATGGTTGCCGGTGGCGCCAAACACGCTGTCGTGGCCGCGTTTCTGGCGCAGCACAACGCTGGCCCGCGGAATGGAAGCCTGTCGGGCCGTGCCGCCGACACGCCGCTCTCGACGCTGACGACGCGCGGAACACAGCAACAGCTTGTCGCCGCGCACATGGTGTCACTGCGCGGAACCAGCGAGCATCAGCTTGCCGGTCTCCCGGTCGATGCGCCTGTCCGGACTATTTCGGCTGGCGGAGGCCATGCGGGCCTCGTGGCGGCGTTCCTCACCAAGTATTACAGCGCCGATCAAGACCCTAGACTTACTGATCCGCTTCATACCGTCACCACGCGCGACCGGTTCGGGCTGGTCACAACGGAGATCGACGGCACCACCTACGCGATCACCGATATCGGGATGCGGATGCTGTCGCCGCGCGAGATGTTCCGCGCGCAGGGCTTTGACGACAGCTACATCATCGATCGAGGCCACGATGGCCGAACGCTCACCAAAACCGATCAGGTCCGCATGTGCGGGAACAGCGTGTGCCCGCCACTGGCGGAAGCGCTGGCCGCGGCGAACTGCGCCTTTCTCAAGGAGACCGCCAATGTCTGACGAAACCTACCGCGTCACCGCCGACGAACTCCGGCAATTCATCGAGCGCTTTGAGCGTCTTGAAGCGGAGAAACACGACATCGCGGATCAACAGAAGGAGGTCATGGCCGAGGCCAAGGGCCGTGGCTACGACACCAAGGTGATGCGCAAGATCATCGCGCTCCGAAAGCGTGACGCGAGCGACATCGCCGAGGAAGAGGCGGTGATGGAAATGTATCGCGAAGCGCTGGGGATGTGACCATGAAGAGATGGAGTTTGGAGCTACAGCCGCACACAGGTGGCCTCGAAGTCGCGCGCATGAACCCGGACGAGACGATCGAGATCTTGGCGAGCTGTACATACGAGCAGGTCAAGCAGGGCGAGCGCTACGATTTTGCGATACCGCTGGTCCGCGGCCCCGACGTTCGCGATTTCCTTCAAGAGGCCATGGACTTGGGCTACCGCATGGGGCTTCGCCCGTCGAAGGGCGAGGACGTGGCCGCGGTAAAGCAGCACCTGCAGGACATGCGCGCGATCGCGTTCCACACGCTCAAAATGCCGTCGCAGTCATGACCGAAGCGCCCGACAAAGGCGCCCCGGTGCAGCTTCGGAGCGAAACCGAAAAGGCGATTTGCGTCCGCGCGCATTTCAACCACCGGGCCGACTATGGAAACCCGCTCCATGACACATGGCTTGCGAAGCGGCGCGGCGCGGTGTTCACCCCAGCCGAACCGGATGACCCGCTTTGGACCCTGCCCAGCGGAGGCGTGGCCAGCGGCTCCGGCTATCTGACCTTCACGGACGGACGAAACCCCCACGTGGTGATGGGGATGATCATCGAGCCGGAAGAATGAAGAAGCAGCGGGCGCCCTCCCTCGCACGGTTACGCGCGGCCCGGGGCGTCGTGGCCCAGCTTGTTCTCGAAGACCTTGAGTTCGCCCCGGTGTTCGAGCGGTTGGAACGCGAGGTCGCCGCGGCCCAACGCGCGCAGTCGAGCGATCCCTTAGAGCGCGCTCGCGCCGCCCTCAATCAGGAGACACAGGCATGAAGAAGGACAAGCCGCTCTTGGCGCTTGATTTCGATGGCGTTCTGCACAGCTACGACAGCGGCTGGCAGGGCGCAGATGTGGTCAACGATCCGCCAGTGCCCGGGGCGATGGAGTTCGTTCTGAGTGCCCGAAAAGAGTTCACCCTTGCGGTGTTTTCTGCGCGTTCGGGCCAGCCAGGTGGGATCATCGCCATGCAGGATTGGATGCACCGCCACCTGCTAAACGAGGCCCTGATCCTCTACCGCGACGAGAAGGTCGCGCACATCCAGGTCGGCAAGACCATGGGCAAGATCCAGTGGCCGACCGAAAAGCCACCGGCCTTCGTCACGATCGATGACCGCGCGATCACCTTCACCGGCACCTTTCCCGATCTCGATCAACTCAAGGCGTTTCGGCCTTGGAACAAGCAGGAGTGAGACCGACAGATGAGCGAGGATCAAACCGCGGAAGCCTCAGCACCCCAAGACTTTGGCTGGGTGTTTCTTGAACTGATGGGGCACCGGCAGCGCGTCGGCAGAGCTCGCGAGGAATACGTTGGTAGCGGCAAGATGATCCGCATCGACATTCCTACCGACGACGATGGCGGCTTCGTTACCGAATTCTATGGAACAAGCGCGGTCTACGCGCTGCGCCCCATTAGCGAAGAGGTCGCGAAAGACCACTGGGCGGCAGGCGATCCACGCCCGGTTCGGCCCGCGGAGTATCGACCAGATACACAGATCGAACACTACGAAGATCCTAACGATCCATATGACGACAGGCCGTTTTAACAGAGGAAGGACCGAAAGCATGTCAGACGAAGAATGGCGCTGGTGGGTGGGTCATAGCGAAGAGCGCTATCACACCGAATGCGACACCCGCGAAGAGGCGGTTCGGATTGCCACCGAAGAGCAAGACGGCGGGTGGATATGCGAAGCGATCAAGCCAGATAACTTGCTGCTATCTGGTTTCTTCCGCGCCGATCGGTTTGTCGAAGATGCCGAAGAATGGGCCTACGAAGACTACGGCGATCCAGAGGGCAACCAGCCTCTCTTCGAAGTTAGCCCGGACGATCTCAAAGAGCTGGATGCCGCTGTTAGGCAGGTGATCGATGCCTGGCAGCAAGAGAGCGGGCTGACCTTCACGTCATGGCAATTCAGCAAGATGCGGAACGAAGAATACGTGCCCGCCCGAGAAGAAACCCCACCGCCTGTAGAGACACAGTAGAGAGGGACCATTTCGTGAAGGCGCTATCCATCCGACAGCCTTGGGCCGACGCCATCATTTGGCACGGAAAGGACGTGGAAAACCGTGATTGGCCAACTCGGTATCGCGGCCCTGTCTTGATCCATGCGGCCAAAGCCTGGGGGCCACAGGAGCGCGCCGATCTGGCCTACGTCGAGGATATGACCGCCACCAAGCTCGAAGACGTGGATCGTCCACTGTTGGGCGGGATCATTGGGCAAGCTGAGATCATCGACTGCGTACAAGAGATGGATAGCCGGTGGTTCTTCGGGCGCTACGGATTCGTGCTGAGAAACGCCGTTCCTCTGCCCTTCCAGCCGTGTCGCGGTCGCCTCGGTTTCTTCACGCCAGATTTCACTGAAA
Organism: Paracoccaceae bacterium; assembly: GCA_028285485.1. Classification (GTDB taxonomy): domain Bacteria; phylum Pseudomonadota; class Alphaproteobacteria; order Rhodobacterales; family Rhodobacteraceae; genus JANQPC01. Next base: position 8,758 of record JANQPC010000023.1, read on the forward strand.
CACCGAAGCCGGAGCCGCAAGGCTCGCTGCTGTAAGGAGGGACCGCACGATGCCTGTCTACGTCGACAACATGCGCGCCCCGTTCCGCCGGATGAAGATGTGCCACATGGTGGCCGACACGCACGACGAGCTGGTCGCCATGGCCGACAAGATCGGTGTGGCGCGCCGGTGGATTCAGAAGCCCGGCACGTCGCAGGAACACTTCGACATCGCGCTCTCCAAGCGGAAGCTCGCGGTCGAGAATGGCGCCGTCGAGGTCACGATGCGTGAGCTAGGCGAGATCTTGAAGCGGAAGGCGGAAACCTGAGATGAGCGACAAAAGTGAAACGGTTTCGATCACCGTTAAAGGCGACACGGTTCGCAAGTTGGTCCGCGAGCATGCAGAGCAAGTATTGGGCTGCTCGGTGAACAGCACCGAATGCGAGTTCTATGATGACGGTGACTGGACCATCAGCGTTCCGCTGGAAAGGCTGAAGAAGGCGCTTTCGGACGCCTAAAGCGCGATCCCTTCGATAATCCGCGCCTTGTGTTCCAGGCTCGCGCCCTTCCCGTACCGCTCGCGGTTCAGCCGGTGGCCGAAGATGTCGCGCCGGATGCGTTCATCCACCTCCGCGGCGAGCATCCGATCCTCGAAACTGTGCCGCAAGCTGTAGACGACATGCTCCGGCGTCTCGTTGAGCCCGTGGTGCCGGAAATATTTGTTCACCGTGTCGGACAGCCCCGGGTTGTCGGCGTAGCGCGGAAACCCCTCCGGGCACTCGCGGAAGGCTTCGAGGCTCACGCCAGCGAGCGGGATGACCCGCTTCGAATACTGCGACTTCAGCGTGCGGCCCTCCGGGTCGATGTTGATGTGAGGAATCTCCGTGTCGAGGCGGATGTTCTTAGCCGTCAGCGAGGCCCCCTCAGAGGGGCGGTAGCCGGTGTTGACCATGCCGAGGACGATGCAACGCGCCTGAACGTTCATGCCGTCGAGCGCACCGGGCGCGAGGATCTTCGATTTGATCCATTCGGTGGAGAACGGAGGCCGCGTCTTGGCCTCGCCTTCTTTCAGCCGAAGGTCCGAAATCGGAAGGTTCAGCCCGAGGCGCTTCTTCTTGTTGATGGTCTTGAGCGTGTTGCAGATGTTGGTGATATCGCGATTGGCCGAGTTCGGGGCCAGGCCTTTGGTTTCGACGCGCTGAAGCCACCAGTCGCTGAAATCCAGCATGTCGTCCTGGGTGAGTTCATCGATGTAGAGATCGCCGACAACCTTGATGAAATTGCGGAAGGCTTTCTTGCGCGGATTGCGCCACCGCCGCATCTGATCGGGGCTCTTGCCGATGGTGCGGTCGCGCGCCAGATCCCAGAACGCATCGAGCGCTTGCGACATCTTCAGGCGGGGCCGCTCGACGGTCCCGAGAAGCGCGCGGGCCTCCGTGCGGTCACGCTTTCCCGAAGGGGTTTTCCTGATCGCCTCGATCCGCTCCAAGACTTCGGTGATCGGCAGCTTCGTGACATCGCCAATCGGCAGGTATCGGAAGCCGCGCGCCTGGGCGAGAGATCGCGCGGCCTCGAACTGCGCCTCCGCATCGTCAGTATTTCCGGCCAGTTTGGCATCGAGCGCATCAAGGCATCGCTGCCACGCGGGGCCGGATTTCAGGCGCGCATCTTCCTCGCTGTCGGTGCCGAGGCTGATCCAAATTTCGCTTCGCTCCTCGACGCTGGCATAGCGCCGCGGGACGCGTTTTCGGAGGTGAAATGTGCCGTTCCGGTTCACCAATGTCATGCGCCAAAAGCCCTCGATTCGGGCCGATTCCGGCCCATATTCCGCGGGGCAAAATGTGGGGCAAAACGTGGGGCAAATCTAGCAAAAATCGTTAGGTTTTTTGTGGGCGTTCTCACACCCTGTAGCATTTTCAGTGCGTTAGCGTTTCTGCGGGGAGAAGAATTGGCGCGCTGGGGAGGATTCGAACCCCCGACCCCTTGATTCGTAGTCAAGTACTCTATCCAACTGAGCTACCAGCGCGCGGGCCATGGCGGGATAGCCCTGTGCCCGGCCCTTTGCAAGGGCGATTATTCGGCCGCGGCGCCGAGGGCGGCGATTGCTTTGGGCAGGCGGATCGTGAAGGCGGTGCCGCTCTCCCCCGTCTCTGCCAGCGCAAGCTCGCCGCCATGGCCGCGCACCAGTTCTGCCGCGATGGCAAGGCCCAGGCCCGAGCCGCCCTTGCGCGCACCGCCCTGGAAGGCGCGGAAGAGGTTCTCGCGCGCCTTGGCCGGCAGGCCGGGGCCGGTATCGGCCACCGTGATCGTCCAGGCGCCCTCGTCTTCCGCCGCGCCCACGGTGATCCTGCCCGGTTGCCCGGTAGCCGCTATCGCCTGGCGCGCATTGCGCACGAGGTTCGAGATCACGCGATGCAGCTGCTCGGGATCGGCCCGCAAGGTGAAGCCGGGCGGCACGTTATCTTCAAAGGCGATCTGCGCCTCCTGCGCGGCCAGTTCCTCGCCTTCGAACACATCGAGCACGATCCTGTCGAACGGCACCCGATCGAGAACGGGCGGCAGTTCCTCCGCCTTCCCGAAGGCGAGCGTGGTTTCGCAAAGCTTCACCGCACGGCTGATGGAATCGGTGAGCTTCGGCGCCATGCGCTTCACCTTGGGGTCTTCGCTCGCCTCAAGCCTATCGCCAAATAGCTGCGCGACGGTGAGGATGTTGCGCAGATCGTGGCTGATCTTGGCCACCGCGCCGCCAAGCTGCGCAAGCCGCTCTTTCTGGCGCAGCGAGGTTGTCAGATCGGTTTGCAACATCTGCAGCGCATCCTCGGCATCGCGCAGCTCACGCACGCCCGCCGAGGGGGTGATGATCCGCCGGGTATCTTCGGGCGCCGCCGCGTAGCTCTGCATCGCGGTCACGACCCCGCGAATGGGCTTCACCAGAAGGCTGCGCACCGCGATGAACAAAAGCGTGGCGGTGAAGATCGAGATTACGGCCGAAAGGATCAGAATCCGCACCCCGTAATCCAGCATCGCCATCCGCAGGGGCGCGGTATGCATCGAAACCTCGATCAGAAGCCCCGCCTCGCGCACCGGGTTGCCGATCACGCGGATCACCCGATCCTCGGTATCGACAAGCCGCATCATCGCATCGGCGATCAGTTCCAGCGCGCCTGGATCGCGCAGATCGAACGTGTCATGCACCGGCAGGGGAATGGGCGATGAGAGCATGAGCTGGCGCACCTCGTCGCGCCGCAGCACCACGTTGTAGACGCCGGCATTTTCCAGAAGCTCGGCTTCAAGCCCTTCGTCGATCATGTCATCGGCTTCAAGCGCAAGCGAGGCGATCTGCGCCCGCTCCAGCCGCTGCAGCAGGAAATCCTCGCGGAACCGCGCGATGGAGGGCACGAAAATCAGCACTTCGGCCAGCATGACGAAGATGATCGTCAGCATCAGGAAGCGGCCGGAAAGCGAGTTGAGGAACATGCCCTCCCCCAATATCGTCGCGTCGTTAGGGCAGGTAGCGCTGCACCAGGCCCACAACCCGCTTGACCGTCGGATTATCGAACAGCCTGGGCGAGAAATAGGCACCCGCCGCGCGCTTGTTAACCTCGCCCAGCGTCGGGTAAGGCGCGACCATATTGGCAACCGCGCCCATCTTCAACTTGTTGGCGATGACAAGCGCCCAGAGGCCGATAAGTTCGCCCGCCTGCGGCCCCACGATCGAGGCGCCCACGGGGCGGCCTTTGACCACCATCACCTTGATCAGGCCCGTGGTCTTGCCCTCCGCAATCGCGCGGTCGTTTTCGGCAAATTCGAACCGGGCCACCTCCAGGTTGATCCCGTGCTCTTTTTTGGCCTGCGCCTCGGTCAGGCCCACCTGCGCCAGCTCAGGGTCCGTATAGGTGGCCCAGGGGATGTGATCGGTGCGCGCCTTGGCGGGCAGGCCGAACAGCATCGAACGGATGATCACGCCCGCATGATAGCCTGCCACATGGGTGAATTGCAGGCCACCCGCCACATCGCCGATGGCATAGACGCGGCGATTGTCTGTGCGCAGCCCCGCATCCACCTTCACGGCGCGGTCGTATTTCACGCCCGCCTTATCGAGATCCAGGGTGTCGATATTGGCCTTCCGGCCCACGGCCATCAGAACATGGCTGCCTGAAAAGCTGCGCCCGTCCTTCGTTTCCACCGTGATCACGCCGTCTTTTTCGCTGATCCGTTCTGCCAGGGCGTCTTCGGCGATCTCCACGCCTTCGCCCCGCAGCTTATCCAGCACGATGGCGGCAAGTTCGGGATCGTCCTTGCCCATCGCCTTCATGCCCTCGATCACGGTGACCTTGGAGCCAAGGCGGATATGCGCCTGCGCCATCTCCATCCCGATCGGCCCGCCGCCGATAACCAGAAGGTGGTCGGGCTTCTCGCGGAGATCGAAGATGTTTTCGTTGGTGTAGTAGGTAACGTCTTCAAGCCCCGGGATCGGCGGCACGAAGGGCGAAGATCCGGTGGCAATCACGAAGCGGCGCGCCTCGATCACCGTCTCGCCCGCCTGCACCTCGGTTTGCGAGATGAAGCGGCCGTATTCGCGGATCACCTGAACGCCGAGGCCCTCGAAACGCTCCTGGCTATCCACCGGGGCGATGGTTTCAATCACGCGATGCACGTGATCCTTGGCCGCAGCATAGCTCACCTCGGGCATCACGGGCGTCACGCCGTATATTTCGCCGGTCTTCATCGCCTGGGCCTGTTTGCCCGCGGCGATCAGCGCCTTGGAGGGCACGCAGCCGAAGTTCAGGCAATCGCCGCCCATCTTGTGGCCTTCCAGAAGCACAACCTTGGCGCCCATCTGCACCGCGCCCGCGGCCACCGAAAGCCCGCCCGAACCGGCGCCGATAATGCAGATATCCGTCTTGATACGCTTTGGCAGCGGGGCGGCGACGGGGGTCTCGATCTTCGACTGTTCCATGGGTCAGAGGCCTTTCTTGCCGCGCAGGGCTTTCAGTGCGATCGGCAGGGCGGCAAGCGCACAGAGGCCGAGGATGGGAAGCAGGATGTGAGGTTCGAAGATGATGCCGAGGTTCGGCGTTTCACCCCGGGCGAACACCTCGCCAAGCCCGGCACCCACAGAGGTGTAGACCACCGCACCGGGGATGATGCCGAGGAAGGTGGTCACAACAAAGCGGTAGAGCGGCACGCCCACGAGCGCGGGCACGAGATTGGCCACGAAAAAAGGCACAGCCGGCACCAACCGGATCAGGAACAGCATCGACCACTGGTTTTCATCGATCCCCTCCTTGATTTTCTTCACGGCGCCCGAAGAGCTATCCATCTTCGCCGAAAGCTTTTCGCCAAGGCCCCATTGGGCGGCAAGGAAGATGATCGTGGCCCCGATGGTGGCCGCGGTGATGTTGAACAGCGCGCCGGGGAAGGTAGCGAAGAGAAAGCCGCCCGTCAGCGTGGCGATCGTTGCGCCGGGCAGCGAAAATGCCACGATCACCACATAGATCGCGATGAAGGCCAGCGCGGTGAGCAGGAAATTGGCATCCCGGAAGGCGATCAGCGCCTCGCGGTTATCGGCAAGCGCCTGAAAACTCAGGTAATCGCGCAGCGTAAAGGCGCCGATCAGCGCCACAGACGCAATCGCGATCAGCGGCAGGTTCCTAACGAGCGCCGATTTCTTGGCGCCGCTCTCCGGGGCGGGGGCATCCTTGGCGGGGGTGTCTGGCATGGCGCTCACGGGTTTAAGGTCCTTCGGGTTGATGCTTCGTTGTCGCACAACATGCGCCCCGCACCGATGCTGAAGAACCCGGCTCACGCCCCGTTGATCTGGGGTGACGGCTCCGTGTGCTTTCCGGGCGAAATTGGGCGGGGCTGTAACAATTCGCGCGCGGCAGGGGCGGGATTTGTTGCAATCCGGGGCCCTGCTTGCGTTGACTTGGGCGCAACCCGCCCCTAAAAGCCGGGCTCTTGAGAGATATACGGCCCGCGCGATCCTGGATATTGCCCGGGATATCGGGCCGAGTGACGGAGTGAGCGCGATGAAACGCACCTTTCAACCTTCGAACCGCGTGCGCAAGCGGCGCCACGGCTTTCGGGCGCGCATGGCCACGAAGGCCGGCCGCAAGATTCTGAACGCACGCCGCGCGCGGGGCCGCAAGAGCCTGAGCGCCTGATCCCAGGGATTTCGGGATGATACCGCCGGGGGCATCTGTGGCAGGCGCAAACGCCGGGGCCGCGATGCCCCCGGCGGTTTCCGTTCGCCCCGAGATCCTGCGCAAACGCGCCGATTTCCTGCGCGCTGCGCGCGGGCGGCGGCAGGCGATGCCGGGCTTCGTGCTGCAGGGCATCGCCCGGGGGGATGAAAGCGGCGCGATCCGCGTGGGCTTCACCTGTTCCAAGAAGGTCGGCAACGCGGTGGCGCGCAATCGCGCCAAGCGCCGTTTGCGGGAGATTGCCCGCCATGTGCTGCCCGCCGCCGGGCGCCCGGGCTGGGATTACGTGCTCATCGGGCGGCGCGAGGCTACCGCGGCCCGCCCCTTTGCCGATCTGCTGGCCGATCTCGAAACCGCACTCACGCGGCTTCACGGGCTCGCGCGATGACCCCGCTGGCCTGGATCCTCTCGCTGCCCGTGCGCGCCTACCGCGCCGTCTTCAGCCCCTGGGTGGGCCATAACTGCCGCTACGATCCCACCTGCTCGGCCTATGCGCTGGAAGCGCTGCGCAAGCATGGCGGGCTAAAGGGCGGGTATCTCGCGGCCCGCCGCATCCTGCGCTGTCACCCCTGGGGCGGCATGGGCGTGGATGACGTGCCCGACAAATAGGTGCTGTGAAAGCCGGGCGCGTTGGCGCATCGCCGCGCCCGGTCGGCGCCCCTAGCCCGGCGCGCCGTTCCGATAGGGGGCAAGCAGCGCGTAAATCGTCTCGCTCGCCGTTACATCCACGCCAAGCGCCCGCCCGCGCCGGGCCACCGCGCCGCAAAGATAATCAATCTCCAGCGCCCGTTCTTCTTCAACATCCTGCGCCGTCGAGGTGCGGCCCTCATCGGGCAAGACGTTGAGGAAGAGATCAAGCGCGCCCTCAAGCAGCGTGTCGGGCAGGGGCGCGCCGCTGGCCCGGCCCACCTCAAGGGTTTCGCGCATCAGGCGGCGGCCCAGCGCCACCGTCTCCACATTCGCGCGAATCTTACCGAACCGCAGCCGCGTTGCCGCCGTAAGGCTACTCATCGCGTTGAAGAGCACGAATTTCGCCCAGAGATCTATGCGCACATCCGGATGATCCGGTGCATCAATGCCGGCGCCGCGGAACACGTCCAATATATCGGCGATCCCCGATTGCCGCCCATCGAGCGCGCCCATCACAAAGCCCCGCGGCGCGCCGTAGCGGGTGATCACCCCCGGCGCGGTGATGTTCGCAAAAACCCGCGCCGTGCCGATCAGTGCGCGGTCGGGCCCAAACGCCTCGGCCAGCATATCGGGCGCATCTACCCCGTTCTGAAACGGCACCACGCGTGTGCCCGGCCCCACCTGCCCGGCCACCTGATCGATCGCACCCGCGAGCTGATGCGCCTTCACCGCGATCACGATCAGATCGGGCGCGCCCAGCACGCCTGCATCGTCAGAGATTTCCGGTTCCACGGCCAGATCGCCATCGGGATCGATCAGCCGCAGCCCGCCCTCGCGGATCGCAGCCAGCTGCGCCCCGCGCGCCAGCACCCGCACATCCTCGCCCGACGCAATGAGCTTGGCGGCGAGGTAGCCGCCGATGCCCCCGGCCCCGACAATCCCGATCCGCATCACGCGGCCCGGTCGCGCCCGATAAGCCCCAGGATCTCGCGCGCCGCGTCGGGAATGTTGGTTCCCGGCCCGAAGATGGCTGAGACGCCCGCCTCCTTAAGAAACGCGTAATCCTGCTGCGGGATCACGCCGCCGCAGATCACCAGAATATCACCCGCGCCGGCCGCCTTAAGGGCCTCGATCAGCTTCGGTGCAAGGGTTTTGTGGCCTGCCGCCTGGCTGGAGATGCCCACCACATGCACATCATTGTCGATGGCATCCTGCGCGGCTTCCTCCGGGGTCTGAAACAGCGGGCCCACATCCACATCGAACCCGATATCGGCAAAGGCCGTTGCGATCACCTTGGCGCCGCGGTCATGGCCATCCTGGCCCATCTTTACCACCAGCATCCGGGGCCGCCGTCCTTCCTCCGCCGCGAAGGCTTCCACATCCTTCTGGATCGCGGCAAAGCCCGCATCGCCCTCATAGGCCGCGCCATAGACACCCGCCAATGTTTTCACCTCCGCCCGATGGCGGCCAAAGGCCTGCTCCATCGCCAATGAAATCTCGCCCACGGTGGCGCGCGCCCGTGCGGCCTCAACGGCGGCTTCCAGAAGATTGCCGCCCTCCGCCGCGCGCCGCGTCAGCTCCGCCAACGCCGCCGCGCAGGCCGCCGCATCGCGGCTGGCGCGCGTGCGCTCGATCCGGGCCACCTGGCCTTCGCGCACCGCATCGTTATCGATATCGAGGATATCGATCGGGTCTTCCTGATCCTTGCGGTATTTGTTGACGCCCACGATCACCTCTTCGCCCCGGTCGATCATGGCCTGGCGCCGCGCCGCGGTTTCCTCGATCCTGAGCTTGGGCATGCCCGAGGCCACCGCCTTCGTCATACCCCCCATCGCCGCAACCTCTTCGATGAGCGCCCAGGCCTTTTCGGCCAGCTCGGCCGTCAGGCTTTCCACGTAGTAAGAGCCCGCGAGCGGGTCGACCACATTGGTCACCCCCGTCTCTTCCTGCAGCACCAGCTGCGTATTCCGCGCGATCCGGGCCGAAAACTCGGTGGGCAGCGCAATCGCCTCATCAAGCGCGTTGGTGTGCAGCGATTGCGTGCCGCCCAGAACCGCGCTCATCGCCTCGTAGGCCGTGCGGATCACGTTGTTATAGGGATCCTGTTCCTGCAGGCTTACCCCCGAGGTCTGGCAATGGGTGCGTAGCATCGAGGATTTCGGGCTCTTCGGTTCAAACTCGCTCATGATCCGGTGCCAGAGCAGGCGCGCGGCGCGCAGTTTGGCGGCCTCCATGAAGAAATTCATGCCAATGGCGAAGAAGAACGAAAGCCGCGGCGCAAAGGCATCCACATCCATGCCCCGCGCAATCGCGGCGCGCACGTATTCGCGCCCATCTGCCAGGGTGAAGGCAAGCTCCTGCACCAGGTTCGCGCCCGCCTCCTGCATGTGATAGCCGGAGATCGAGATCGAGTTGAACTTGGGCATCTCGGCCGAGGTGTATTCGATGATATCCGCCACGATCCGCATCGAGGGTTCGGGCGGGTAGATATAGGTGTTGCGCACCATGAACTCTTTCAGAATGTCATTCTGAATGGTGCCGGAGAGGGCCGCGCGCTCCACGCCCTGCTCTTCCCCCGCAACGATGAAATTCGCGAGCACGGGGATCACCGCGCCATTCATCGTCATGGAAACAGAGATTTTCTCCAGCGGAATGCCATCGAAGAGAATCTTCATGTCTTCCACACTGTCGATGGCCACGCCGGCCTTGCCCACATCGCCCAAAACGCGGGGATGATCGCTGTCATAGCCCCGGTGCGTGGCCAGATCGAAGGCCACCGAAACGCCCTGCTGCCCGGCATCGAGCGCCTTGCGGTAAAAGGCGTTTGATTCCTCGGCGGTGGAGAAGCCCGCATATTGCCGGATCGTCCAGGGCCGGCCCGCATACATCGTGGCCTTAACCCCGCGGGTAAACGGCTCGGCGCCCGGATGGCCGCCCATATGCGGAAGATCGGCGGTATCCTCAGCGGTGTAGAGCGGCTTGACAGCAATGCCTTCGAGCGTCTCCCACGTCAGATCCTCCAGCGCACGCCCCCGCAGTTCCTTTTCGGCCAGTGCCTTCCAATCGCTCATGGCTCTCTCCTTGCCTGGCCGCGCACGGTTGCGTGACAATCGCGCATCGGGTTCTTCGTTTTTCCGCCCCCCTGCCCTATATCTCGGGCAACAGGAGATCGCATGAAATCACGAATTATCCTTGCCGTCGCGGCGCTTCTGGCCGCAGCCGCCCCGGCCGCCGCCGCGGATGGGGCCCAGACAGAGGCGGGCCTGCCGCCAGCCGAAGCCTGGCAGGAAGACCCATCCCTGCGATTCGATGCGGCCGAGATTGATCTGGCAGACTTTCTTTGGCTGGCGCGGCCCATCGTTGTGTTTGCCGACACGCCGGCAGACCCGCGGTTCCGCGAACAGATGGCGCTGCTCGATGCGCGCCCCGAAGAGCTGATCGAACGGGATGTGGTGATCATCACCGATACCGATCCCGAAGCCCGCTCCGCCGTGCGGCGCCAGTTGCGGCCCCGGGGCTTCATGATGGCGCTTCTGGGCAAGGATGGCGATGTGAAGCTGCGTAAGCCCTTCCCGTGGGATGTGCGCGAACTCTCGCGATCGATCGACAAGATGCCCTTGCGGCAGCAGGAGCTGCGCGGCGCCGCCCTTGTAACCGAATAGGCGGCGCGCCCCACGATCCTGGCGCCGGGGCGCATCACTCGAACTCCATGATCACATCGTCAACGCCCATGCTGTCGCCCGCAGCAGCGTTGATCTTGGCGACAACGCCCTTGCGCTCGGCGCGCAGGATGTTCTCCATCTTCATCGCTTCCACGGTGCAAAGCGCCTGGCCATCCTGCACCTCGTCGCCCACCGCGACATCGATCTTCACGATGAGCCCCGGCATCGGGCACAGCAGCATTTTCGAGGTGTCGGGCGGCAGCTTTTCGGGCATCCGTGCCGCAAGCTCCGCATGGCGCGGGCTGCGCACCACCGCCTTCAGATCGGCGCCGCGATAGCGCAGGCGCATGCCCCCGCGCACGAGATCGGTTTTCACGATCATCGGCGTGCCATCGATCTCGCCTTCAAAAAGCGTCTGCCCTGGCCGCCAGGCCGAGTTCACGCGCAATGTGCCGTTATCCGCAAAGGTCACCTCGGTCCCGAAATCGGTGACATCCAGGTGCACATCGAAGCTTTCGCTGCCGATGAACACAACCCAATCGCGCACCGCCTTGCGTTCGTGATGCGCCATGGCGCCCGAGATCTGCACCTCGCGCGCATCCATGGCGAGCTTGATATGGCCCGCCACCGCCGCAAGACGCCGCAGCGCATCCCCATCCGGCGTAACGCCTGCAAACCCATCGGGATATTCCTCGGCGATGAAAGCGGTTGTCATATCACCCGAGATGAATTTCGGGTGATCCATCACGGCCGCGAGGAAGGGCAGGTTGTGCCCGATGCCCTCCACCTCGAAAGCATCGAGCGCGCCGCGCATCTCTTCGATGGCCGTGCCACGATCCGGCGCCCAGGTGCACAGCTTGGCGATCATCGGATCGTAATACATGCTGATCTCGCCGCCTTCGTAGACGCCGGTATCGTTGCGCACCGCACGCGCTTCATCGGCCATCTCGGCGGGCGGGCGGTAGCGCGTGAGCCGCCCGATCGAGGGCAGGAAGTTGCGGTAGGGGTCTTCGGCATAAAGCCGGTTCTCGATAGCCCAGCCGTTGATGCCGATATCCGCCTGTTTCAGCGCCAGCTTCTCGCCCGCCGCCACGCGGATCATCTGCTCCACCAGATCGACCCCGGTGATAAGCTCCGTCACCGGATGTTCCACCTGCAGGCGGGTATTCATTTCGAGGAAGTAGAAGTTCTTCTCCCCATCCACGATGAATTCCACCGTGCCCGCGCTGGCATACCCAACCGCATGGGCCAGCGCGAGGGATTGTTCCCCCATCGCCTGCCGCGTGGCCTCATCAAGAAAGGGCGAGGGCGCCTCTTCCACCACCTTCTGGTTCCGGCGCTGGATCGAGCATTCGCGTTCGTTGAGATAGATGCCGTTGCCATGGCTGTCGCACAGCACCTGGATCTCGATATGCCGGGGCTGGGTGACGAATTTCTCGATGAAGATCCGATCATCGCCGAAGGAATTCGCCGCTTCGTTCTTTGAAGATTGGAAGCCCTCGGCCACCTCGCCCTCGTTCCAGGCGATGCGCATGCCCTTGCCGCCGCCGCCCGCGCTGGCCTTGATCATCACCGGATAGCCGATCTCGCCAGAGATCCGGATCGCCTCATCGGCATCCTCGATCAGCCCCATATAGCCCGGCACGGTGGAAACGCCCGCATCCTGCGCGATCTTCTTCGATGTGATCTTGTCGCCCATCGCCTCGATCGCGCCCTTGGGCGGGCCGATGAAGGCCACGCCTGCTTCCTCCAGCGCCTCGGCGAATTTCGGGTTCTCGGAAAGAAAGCCGTAGCCCGGATGCACCGCCTCGGCGCCGCTTTCGGCGATCGCCTGCATGATCTTGTCGATCACGATGTAGGATTGGTTGGCAGGCGGCGGGCCGATATGGATCGCCTCGTCGGCCATGGATACATGCAGCGCATTGGCATCGGCATCGGAATACACCGCGACCGTGGCGATCCCCATCTTCCGGGCCGTCTTGATCACGCGGCAAGCGATCTCGCCGCGGTTGGCGATCAGGATTTTCTTGAACATGTCCCACGTCTCCTTAGCCGGCACAGCGCGGGGCGGGCCGATCTTGTTGTTGATCTGTCAGAAGTAGCAAAACCCGAAGGCCCGCGCACAGGATGTGGCGGGCCGGAAAAAGGGCCGGGTCGGGCCGCCCGGGGGCGGTTAGCAGGCGTTCGTAAGGTCGTCGCAGAGCACGCCCGCGGTGCCGCCGATAAGCGCACCGGTGAGGATATCGCCATCCACGGCGAGGCTGGCGCCCGCGCCGATGGCCGCGCCGGAGAGCCCACGTTCGATATCGGTATCGCCACAGCCGGCAACCGCCATGAGCGTGGCAAAGCCGGCGGCAAGGGTGATCTTTTGCATTGGTTCTTATCCTGTGGATGCCTCGTTGTAGGAACAGGATAAGCCCCGGAAGGGCCCTGATAGGCAATAACCTTTAGGTCATATCTACCCGAAAGGGCTGAACCTCGCGCACGAGGGCCCACGGCCCCTGCGCGATGCGGGAGCCCGAAAGAGGAACGCCGCGGATCAACTCTGGGAAAGCTGACCCGCGGCGAAGGGGAAGGGTAACGGTTTGTACTAAGCGGGCGTTCGGTCTTGCTGGGAACCTCTGCCCGTGGGTGGCATATTGGTGCGTTTGTTACGGAATGAAATAGGCACTGTAACCCTTTCATAGGCTGCGCTGTTTTCTGCCGGAAATTCAATACGATGAGCGGAAACATGCCGATCACGCCGCCCCAATTGCTTCAGGAAAACTTGCGCGCGCCCGCGCCGCATCAATCCGCAGGAGCGCCTCGTAACTTTCTGAATCGAAAGGATCTTCCGCGGGCACCACTTCCCGCTCGAAAAGCCAGGAAAGCCGGCCGGCATCCAGATTGCCACGCTCGAAGGGCGCTTCGCCGAACGCCTCCCACAAGGCCGCCATGAAGGCTTCGTCTGCCGCCCTGTCCGCGGGGCGCCGGTCGGCAAAGCGTTCGCGCCGCGAAAGCCGGGTGGCCCCCTTGGGATTCGCGCGCCTGAGAGTGAATTGGAAATCGGTTCCGGGCAGACGGCCGGGAAAGCCGCGGTGTTTCAGCATGGCCGCACCTGCCCGTAAGGTGGGGCCCCGAGAGAGGAAGCCGGTGGCCGGACAGGCGTCAAACGCTGTCCGGCCCCGAAGTTACATCTTCGACATAACCGGCTCGGCCTCAATGGGCTCGGGCTCGACCATGATAACTTCTTCTTCTTGCTGAGCGCAGGCCGCCACGACAGTGAGCAGGCTGACTGCAAGGATCGCTTTGATGCTCTTCGACATCTAAGACTCCTGATTGTCAAATGGGCGGTGCACCGACAAGCGCATCGCCCCTCGTCCGAGATTAGAGCCCCTCTATGAGGCTCAGGAATGATCGTAACGCACTGGAATCGGGAAAGATATCCAAACTGACGTGGATCGGCGGATTGTGGCCGCCTTGCATCACTGGCGATAGATTGCTGATCGCTCTGAGAAGGTGTTGGAATCACAGCGGAATGTTGTCGTGTTTTTTCCAGGGCATCCGCCGGTCCTTGCGGCGGAGTGCCGCGAAGGCCCGCGCCACGCGCCGGCGGGTTGACCGCGGCAGGATCACCTCGTCGATAAACCCGCGCTCCGCCGCCTTGAATGGATTCGCAAAGTTGTCTTCGTATTCCTTTGTTCGCGCTGCGATTTTCTCGGCATCGCCAAGCTCGTCGCGATACAGGATCTCGGTCGCCCCCTTGGCCCCCATTACCGCGATCTCGCTTGTGGGCCAGGCATAGTTGATATCGGCCCGCAGGTGTTTCGAGGCCATCACCACATAGGCCCCGCCATAGGCCTTGCGGGTGATCACCGTTACCTTCGGCACCGTCGCCTCGCCATAGGCGAATAGAAGCTTCGCGCCGTGCTTGATCACCCCGCCATATTCCTGGCTCGTGCCGGGCAGGAAGCCCGGAACATCCACGAAGGTCAGCAGCGGGATCTCGAACGCATCGCAGAAGCGCACGAAGCGCGCGGCCTTGCGCGCACTGTCGATATCAAGAACCCCGGCCAGAACCATCGGCTGGTTCGCCACCACGCCAACCGTGGAGCCTTCAAGCCGCATGAAGCCGGTGATGATATTGCCCGCATACTCTTCCTGAAGCTCAAAGAAATCGCCCTCGTCGGCAACCTTCAGGATCAGCTCCTTCATATCATAGGGCAGGTTCGGGTTCGCGGGCACCAGCGTATCGAGGCTGTCTTCGATCCGGCTTGGATCATCGAAGAACGGGCGCACCGGAGGTTTTTCGCGGTTCGACAGAGGCAGGAAATCCACCAGCCGCCGCACCTCTGTCAGCGCCTCGATATCGTTTTCAAAGGCCAGATCCGCCACCGAGGATTTCCGCGTATGGGTGGTGGCGCCGCCCAGTTCCTCTGCCGTGACCTGTTCGTTGGTGACGGTTTTCACCACATCGGGCCCGGTGACGAACATGTAGGAGGAATCCTTCACCATGAAGATGAAATCCGTCATCGCCGGGGAATAGACCGCGCCGCCAGCACAGGGCCCCATGATCACGCTGATCTGGGGCACAACGCCCGATCCTTCGATGTTGCGCTGGAACACTTCGCCATAGGCCGCAAGGCTGCCCACGCCCTCTTGGATCCGCGCGCCGCCTGAATCGTTCAGCCCGATCACCGGGGCCCCGTTCTGGATCGCCATATCCATGATCTTGCAGATCTTCGCGGCGTGGGTTTCGCTGACCGATCCGCCGAGCACGGTGAAATCCTGGCTGAACACGTAAACCATCCGGCCATTGATCGTGCCCCAGCCCGTCACCACCCCATCGCCCGGATGGCGCTGTTCGGCCATCCCGAAATCCGTCGTGCGGTGGGTCACGAACATGTCGTATTCTTCGAACGAGCCTTCATCGAGCAAAACCTCGATACGCTCCCGCGCCGTCAGCTTGCCCTTCTTGTGCTGGGCCGCCACCCGGCGTTCCCCGCCACCGGCCCGCGCGCCCGCGCGCCGTGCCTCAAGCTCGTTCAGAATATCGCTCATGTCCCCTCCGCCGTACGGTCGTTGCAAGCCTCGTAGCGAATAAGCGGGGCCGCAAAAAGCTGTTTACGCTAACGAAAGCCGCGGCGCGCCGCCGCTATGCGCGATTTTCGCACATTCGAGCCGCAGCTTGCGGGGATAGACAAGCCCGCTCCCGGCCCCTACCTCACATCACTATGTCGTCGCACCCCGATGTTCGGTTTCTCGATCGAACAACGCCGCCTCACATCTCAACGCTGATCCTGCTGGCCGGTCTCTCCGCGCTCAGCCTCAACGTGTTCTTGCCCTCGCTGCCGGGGATGGCTGAGGATTTCGGGGCCGATTACCGGCTCTTGCAGCTTTCGGTCGCGATCTACCTCGCGGTGAATGCCGTGCTGCAGCTAGCCATCGGCCCGATCTCAGATCGCTACGGCCGTCGCCCCGTGATCCTCTGGTCCTGCGTCTTGTTCCTGATCGCCACGCTCGGATGCATCCTATCCACCAATGCCGCGATGTTTCTTGCCTTCCGCATGGCGCAGGCGGTGATCGTGACCGGCATGGTGCTCTCCCGCGCCGTGGTGCGGGATATGGTGCCCCAGGATCAGGCCGCCTCGATGATCGGCTATGTCACTATGGGCATGGCGATTGTGCCGATGGTGGGCCCGGCGATCGGCGGGCTGCTCGATGAGGCGCTGGGCTGGCGCGCGAATTTCTGGATGCTGATCATCCTGGGCCTCGCGCTCTGGTGGCTTTGCTGGCGCGATCTTGGGGAAACGAACACCACCCGATCGGCCAGCTTCCGCGAACAGGCGCGGCAGTATCCCGAACTGCTCACCTCCCAGCGCTTCTGGGGCTACGCGCTGACGGCAGCTTTCGCGAGCGGGGCGTTTTTCGCCTATCTCGGCGGCGCTCCCTATATCGGCAGCGTGGTTTTCGGGATGGATCCCGCCACGCTGGGCCTGTTCTTCGGTGCGCCCGCGGTTGGCTACATCATCGGCAACGGGATTTCGGGCAAGTTTTCCGTGCGCTTCGGCATCAATGCGATGATCCTCTGGGGCGCGCTGCTTTCGGCTGGGGGCCTTCTGGTTTCGCTGATCCTGAACTATGCCGGGCTGAAAACGCCCCTGAGCTTTTTCGGCTTCATGGTCTTCGTGGGCCTCGGCAACGGGCTTGTCTTGCCAAACGCCAATGCGGGGCTTCTTTCGGTGCGCCCGCATTTGGCGGGATCGGCCAGCGGGCTGGGCGGCGCGATGATGATTGGCGGCGGCGCCGCGCTTTCGGCCATCGCCGGGCTGTTTCTCACCCCCGGTTCCGGGGCCGCGCCGCTGATCTGGATCATGCTCCTTTCGGGCCTGGCGGGCGTGGCGGCCATCCTCTGGGTGCTGCGCCGCGAGCGGCAGATCCGGATCAGTTAGGGCGTTTGACGAAACACCTGAAACGTGAGTCAGTTTTTTCGCATACCGCTCTAAGCGTTACAGTCTGACGTGGAATAGCGCTCTTTCCTGCGCGCCGAAGGCAGAGAGCAAAAGCCGGCGCCCGCGTTACCGAAGCCGCGCTAGCCGCCCTTGCCGGGCAGGCGCGCCGTCACCTCGATCTCGATCTTCATCTCCGGTTCCTGCAGCCCGGCCACGATCATCGTGGCCGCGGGGCGGCTTTCGCCGAAGGCCGCGCGGGTTACCGGCCAGCAGGCGGGCCAGTCCGCCGCATCGGGCAGGATGTAGCGTACGCGCACCACATCCGCGAGCGTGGCGCCCGCCTCGCCCAGCGCGCGGTCGATGGTGCCGAGCGCATTGCGGCACTGGTCTTCCACGGCCCGGGGCATCTGCATCGTGGTGTAGTCATAGCCCGTTGTGCCCGCCACGAAGACCCAGCCATCGCAAAGAACGGCGCGGGAATAGCCGATTTCGGCCTCGAAGGGGGAGCCGGTGGAAATGAGCTGGCGCATGGCGCCGGGGTAGAGATTGGC
The DNA here is from genome assembly GCA_028285485.1 of Paracoccaceae bacterium. Taxonomy (GTDB): domain Bacteria; phylum Pseudomonadota; class Alphaproteobacteria; order Rhodobacterales; family Rhodobacteraceae; genus JANQPC01. The sequence continues at coordinate 26,217 of JANQPC010000023.1, forward strand.
GCGGCGAAGGGCAAGGGCGTTCGGGCGGGCGCCGGTTGCGCGCGAGCGGCCGAACCCACCGCGCGCTTCCCTAACCGTTCCCTAACGCCGGCGCCAAGGCCGTGATGGGGCGCTGACATGGGCGTTTTCTCCATGCCCTCGCTGGGCGCCGACATGGAAGACGGCACGCTCGTCGAAT
>JANQPC010000030.1 GCA_028285485.1 Paracoccaceae bacterium
CTTCCATTGCCAGCGCCTCGGCCCGCTCTGCCGCACGGTCACGCCGCCGCGCCTGCGCAGCCTGCGCTGCGGTCAGCGAGGCCCGCGCGCCGTGGCCGAGAAGGCGCAGAAGCGTGGCGTAGACCTGCACCACCCCGCGCAAGAGAAAGCGCATCAACGCAACCAACTCGTCGCGGGAACTGCCCAGCACGAAAAGCCCCATCGCCACGGCCGAGAGCCCCGAAATGGCCGCCAGCGTTTTCAGCCCCGCCGCCGCCGGCACCGGCAAGACGCCCAGAAGTGCGCCCAGAACCGTATCGCCGAACAGCCCGCCGAGGCCGAAGGAATGCGTCCACGCTGCCGAGGGCAGATGCGTCGAGGCGTAGATCGACATCAGCGCCACGGCAATCGGTGCAAAGATCAGCCGGCCAACCGCGCGTTCGGCCCCCACATGGGCCACGAAGCGCAGGCCCCAGACCGCGAAGATGGCCACAAGCCCCCAGGCGCCCCAGCCCGCAATCACGAAAAGCGGTGAGGCAATCGAAGCACCGAACCGGCCCAACAGGTTGCGCGCAGGCTCGTCGGTGGCGGCAAGCCAGGAGGGATCATCGGGGGTGTAGGAGCCCAGGATCAGCGAAAGCATCACCGCAACGCCGATCAGGCCCAACCCGATCAGTTCCTTGCTGCGCCGTTCCAGCACCGCCTGGGTTTCCTGATCGAAAAGCGGGTCTCGCTGCCGTGCCTGATACGCCATTCTGCCTCGTCCTCACAAATAGATGCAATCGCGGATCAGGGTGAGCCCGCGCTGCAAGTCTTCTTCGCTGTCTGCCACCATCGCGGCACGGATGTATTCGCGGCCCGGGTTGCCGCCTTCGGCATCGCGCGCGAAATAGGCACCGGGCAGCACCCGCACACCGGTTTCGCGCCAGAGCTTCAGCGCGGCCTCTTCGCCATCATCGACCGGCAACCAGAGGAAAAACCCGGCCTCCGGAGCGCCGCAGCCCTCGATCCCGGCAAACACCTCATCTGCGATCTGGTACTTTCGCTGATACCGCGCGCGGTTTTCTTCCACATGCGCCTCGTCGGCCCAAACCGCCTCTGCCGCCCGCATGAGCGGAAGGGGCAGCGGCGCGCCGGAATAGGCCCGCAACTGCCGGATCGCCGCGATGTTCTTGGGCCCGCTGACCACGAAGCCCGAACGCAGGCCCGGCAGGTTGGAGCGCTTGGAAAGCGAGTGGAAGATTACCACGCGCTCAGGGCCAGCCCCCTCCGCCTGCGCCGCCTCAAGCGCCCCCGTGGGCGCATCGGCGCGGTAGATCTCTGAATAGCATTCATCGGCAAAGATGCGGAAATCGTGCTTCTCGGCAAGCGCCAGCAAATCGCGCAGATACGCAGGGCTGGCCACCGCGCCCTGAGGGTTCGAAGGTGAACAGAGATAGGCAATCGCGGTGCGGTCCAGCACCTCCGCCGGCAAGCCCGCATAATCGGGTAGAAAGCCGGTATCGGCATCGGCGCGCACATAGATCGGCTCCGCCCCCGCCGTCAGCGCCGCCACGGCATAGACCTGGTAGAACGGATTCGGGATCAGAACCGCGGGTTGCGCGCCCGACTTTTCCTCGGGGCAGAGCGCCACGGCGGCGTTAAAAAGCCCCTCGCGCGTTCCGTTCAGGGCCATCACCTGCGCGTCGGCCTGTACCGCAACGCCGTAACGCCGCGCGATCCAGGCCGCGATGATTTCAAGCAATTCGGGCGTTCCGTCATTCGGCGGATACTTCCCGAAATCGCTCGCGTGCCGGGCGACGATCTCTGCCACCCAGGCCGGAAAGGCATGCTGCGGCTCACCGATGGACATCGGCACGATGGGGCCGCCGGGCGCATGCCCGTCAAGCAGCCGCCGCAGACGCGGAAATGCGTATTCCGGAAGGTTTGAAAACCGCTCAGGAAAGCTCATACGTGCCTCAGGTACGGGATCGTTGCGTCCCGCTTAACCGCACCTTAACGCACGCGCCGCGCAAGGGTCCAGAAAAACGGCGAAAAAATCGCGGGCGGCGGCGAAGATTTGTGGCTTTTAGGCCAGCGCCCGCTCAGCAGCGGCACCCAGGCGCAGAAGCCGCTCCTCTGAACCGGGCGGGCCCTGCAGCAAAAGGCCCACCGAGGGCGTTCCGGTCGGCAATGTGAGCCCCGGCAGGCCCATGAGGCTGCCGATCCGGGTATTGCGGAGGGTCTTGAGGTTGCGCTCGGCAAAATGCTCCGGATCGCCCAGCACGGCGGCCAGCTTGGGGGGCGTGATCGCGCAGGTGGGCATCACCACCGCATCCGCATCCGCAACCGCCGCCTGATAGCCCGCACGCAGATGATCGAGACGCTGCCAAGCGGCTACGTAATCGGCGCCCGAAAACGCCGCCCCGCCCCGAAAACGCTCGAGGATATTGGCGAACATCTGCTCCGGCGCGGCCTCGATCACCTCTTTCCAGGTGCCGTAGGCTTCCGTCGCAAAAAGGATCAGCGCCAGCTCCACCGCTTCGCCAACCTCCGGCACGGCGCGGTGCGCAATCTCGGCCCCCGCCGCCGACAGCCGGGTAAGCGCCGCCTCAAAGCCCGGCGCCACCGGCCCTTCGAGCCCGTCCATGGCCACCGTTTCCAGCACAACAAGCCGGCGCCCGGAAAGCGCGGCGCCTTCGAGATCTGTCGCCCCGCCGCCCAGCGCCTCGAAAATCAGCGCGGCGTCTTCCACGCTGCGGGTGAGCGGGCCTACGGTATCGAACCTTGGGCAGAGCGGAACGACACCGGCGCTCGATAACCGCCCCGGCGTTGTCTTCAGCCCCACCAGATCGTTCCACGCGGCAGGCAGGCGCACCGAACCCGCTGTGTCAGACCCAATCGCGGCGGGCGCGATCGCATGGGCTACCGAGGCCGCCGCGCCCGAGGACGAACCGCCGGAAACCGCTTCGGCATCGTTGATGTTGGGGGGCGAGGCGGTGCTGGGGTTCGCGCCAAGGCCCGAGAAGGCCAGCTCTGTCATGTGTGTTTTGCCCAAGCAGCAGAGCCCGGCGGCGGTGGCCGCTTGAAGCACCGCCGCATCCTGCCCCGGCACCCGCCCCGCCAGCAGTTTCGATCCGGCCTGTGTTGCCACGCCTGCGGTATCAAAGAGGTCTTTCCACGAGATCGGTACGCCATCGAGCCGCGAGCGCCGGTGGCCCGCACGCGCCCGCTCCCGCGCAGCCGTAGCCTCTGCCAGCGCACGCTCTGGCGTGAGCCGTGCATAGATGCGGTCGCTGGCGGGGTGGCGCCCGGCGGCTTCCAGGGCCGCCTCGGTCAATTGAACCGGGCAGACCGAACCCTGGGCGATACCCCGCCCCAGTTCCGCCGCCGTCATCCGATGCCACGCCTGCGCCATATCGCCCCCCTGCTGACTTCAAAAACCCTATCGGGCGGCAGCGGCATGGACAATGCGCGTCCCGCGCTCATATTTCGATCCATGAGTGAAATCAGCGATGTGGTCATCGGTGGCGGCGGGCTAAACGGCTCTGCCCTGGCGCTCGCGCTGGCCTCGGCGGGGCTCTCGGTGGCGATCGTGGAACCCCGCCCCCAGAAGGTGCGCAAGAACGCGGCCTTTGACGGGCGCAGCTACGCGCTTTCGCTCAGTTCGCAACGCCTGCTGTCGGCCCTGGGCCTCTGGGCCGATCTGGCGCCGAACGCCCAGCCGATCCTGCAGATCAAGATCACCGATGGGCGTCCGGGTGGCGCACCCTCGCCCCTCATGCTCGAATTCGATCATGCGGAGATCGATGAAGGCCCCATGGGCTACCTTATCGAGGACAGGTATCTGCGCCGCGCGCTGCTGGAGGCGATGGCCGCGCATCCCGGCATCGCAGAAGTCACCGGCGTTACCATCGAGGATCAGGCACCAGGCGCCGCGGCAATCGGAATCACCCTTTCAGACGGCAGCCGCCGCGAGGCGCGCCTGCTTGTGGGCTGTGACGGGAAGACAAGCGCCATTGCCCGCCGCGCGAGCATCCGCCGTCAGGGCTGGGCCTACGGGCAAACCGCCCTCGTTTGCGCCATCGCGCATGAAAAGCCCCATCACGGCACCGCACATCAGTATTTCATGCCGCCGGGGCCCCTTGCCATCCTGCCCCTGCCCGAAGACCGCTCCTCCATCGTCTGGACAGAGACGGACGGCGAGGCGCACCGCATCAACGCGCTGTCCGATGCCGGGTATCTGGAGACCCTGCGCCCCCGCTTCGGGGATTTTCTGGGTGAGATCTCGCTTGCCGGAGCGCGGTTCACCTACCCCCTCGCCCTCTCGCTTGCCACTGGGTTTCACGCCCCGCGCGTGGCGCTTCTGGGCGATGCCGCACATGCGGTGCACCCGATAGCGGGTCAGGGGCTGAATGCGGGGCTCAAGGATGTGGGCGCGCTGGCAGAAACGTTGAGCGATGCGCGCCGCCGGGGCGAAGATATCGGCCTGCCCGCCGTTCTCGCCCGATACGCGCAATGGCGGCGGTTCGATACAGCCACTCTGGCCATCGCCACGGATGGATTCAACCGATTGTTCTCAAATGATAATCCAATTCTCCGCCTCGGCCGCGACCTGGGCCTTGGAGCGGTGAACGCGCTACCTGCCCTGCGGCGGGGTTTCATTCGTGAAGCGGCGGGGCTCACCGGCGAGGTGCCCCGCCTTTGCCGCGGGCTTCCGCTTTAATCGAGTTTGCGGGCCTCATCGACGAGCATGATCGGAATGCCATTCCGGATCGGATAGGCCAGATGCGCGGCCTTTGAGATCAGTTCCTGCGCCTCGGAATCGTAGGTCAAAGGCGCGCGGGTCTCCGGGCACACAAGCGCCTCCAGCATATGGCGGTCATAGCCCGTCACTGCATCACATCCTCGTTCATCCCGCCGCGCAGGGCAAACTCGATCAGTGTAACCAGCGTTTCGCGCCGGGTGGAAAGCGAGGGCGCTTCGAGGAGTGCCTGCTTATCTTCAGGGTCGAACGGGCACAGCATCGAGAGCGAATTGATCAGCAGCTCATCTTCCGCCTGCTTGAGCGAATCCCAATCGGTGGAAAGCTGTCGCTCCTCAAAAAACCGGCTCAGAAGATCCAGAAAGTGATCGCGGTCAAACTCCGTGTCATGCTCGGTATTCCCCAGATCCCGCGAAAAACCATCCCAGGCCACATCGCAGCGTATATAGGGCGTGAACCCTTCCACCTCGCGCAGTACGCGGAAGCGCGACACGCCCGAAAGCGTGATCATGTAGCGGCCATCCTCGGTTTCCGAAAATGCCGTGAGCCGGCCTGCACAGCCAATGCTGTGCAGCCGCTTTTCCTGGCCATCGGGAACATCGCGGGGCTGGATCATACCGATCAGCCGATGCCGCGTTTTCATCGTATCGTCGAGCATCGCGAGGTAGCGCGGCTCAAAGATATGCAGCGGCAGCCTTGCGCGCGGCAGTAAGAGCGCCCCGGGCAATGGGAACACCGGGATCGTTGTCGGCAGGTCGGCGGGCCGCTTCATGGGCAACGAGCTAGCGCTGGCGCCCTGTCAGGCAAATATCATAGACGAAAGTTTGCGACGCCCGTTAAGCGCAATTGGATCTTCCGGTTTGAGCGCTTCGAAGATCGTGAAGAGCTGCGCCTTGGCGGCAGCATCGTTCCATTCCCGATCCCGGCGGAAAAGCTCCAGAAGCTCATCAACCGCCTCCTGCACTTCGCCCGCCGCGTGAAGCGCCTGGGCAAGTTCGTAGCGTGCCTGGTGATCGTCGGGCGTGGCAGCCACGGCGGCGCGCAGCTCTGCAACGGGCCCCGCATTGGCGGCCTGCTTGGCCAGTTCGATCTGCGCGCGCGCCGCTTCCACTTCGGGGGCCGCAGCAAGCTCTTCCGGCGCGTTCGCAAGAAGCGCTTCGGCCTGCTCCACCTGCCCGGTGGCGAGATGGGCGCGCATCAGCCCGCCATAGGCCGCCGCATTGCCGGGATCCTCGCCGAGGATCGCCCCGAAAGTTTGTGCCGCATCGGCGGCGGCACCCTCGGCCAGCATAGCCTCGGCGGCCTCAACCGCTTCGCCCAGCCCGCCATCGCCCGCGAGCCCCGCAAGCTTGCCGATGAACGCATCAATCTCAGAGCCCGCGATCGCGCCCTGGAAGCCATCCACCGGCTGCCCCTGCCAGAACGCATAGATCGTCGGGATCGACTGGATGCGCAGCTGCGCCGCGATCTGCTGGTTCTCGTCGACGTTCACCTTGACGAGCCGCACCTTGCCGCCCGCCTTTTGCACCGCAGCTTCGAGGGCGGGCGTAAGGGTCTTGCACGGGCCGCACCACGGCGCCCAAAAATCGACGATGATGGGAACCTCGCGGCTGGCCTCGATCACATCGGCCATAAACGTGGCTTCGGTGCTGTCCTTGATCAGATCCTGCGCTGCGCCGGCACCGGCGGGGTTCAACTCAAGCATGGTGGCCTCATCTTCTCGGGTCGCGCCTTATATGATTGCCGGGGGCCGTGGTGCCAACCCCTGCGCCGCCTATAGATCGAAGGTGGCGAAGACAGGCGCGTGATCGGAGGGCTTCTCCCACCCCCGCACCGCGCGCAGGATGCGCGAGCTGTGGGCGGCGCCCGCGATATCGGCGGTGGCCCAGATATGATCAAGGCGCCGGCCCTTATCGGCGGCATCCCAATCCTTCGCGCGGTAGGACCACCAGCTGTAAAGCAGGCCCTCGGGAATGTCCTTCCGAGTGATATCCACCCAGCCGCCGGCCTCCTGCGCCGCGCCCAGCGCCTCCACCTCCACCGGTGTGTGGCTGACGATTTTCAGAAGCTGTTTGTGGCTCCACACATCATCCTCGCGCGGCGCGATGTTGAGATCGCCCACAAGGATCGCGCGCTCGGGCCGGTTGCCGCGACACCAGTCGCGCATCTCGGCCAGGTAATCGAGCTTCTGGCCGAACTTCTCATTCACCGCCCGGTCCGGCACATCGCCGCCCGCGGGCACATAGAAATTATGGATCGTCACCCCGCTTTCGAGCCGCGCGGCCACGTGGCGCGCATGGCCGAGGCCCGCAAAATCGAAATCGCCCGCATCTTCCAGCGGCAACTTCGAGAGGATCGCAACGCCGTTGTAGCCTTTCTGCCCGCGGCCCACGAGGTAAGGGTAGCCGAGCGCGGCAAAGCTTTCGGCGGGGATCTTCTCGACGGGCGATTTGCATTCCTGAAGGCACAGAATGTCGGGCGCCTCCTCGGTGAGAAGCCGCGCAACGAGCGCTTCGCGCAGGCGCACGGAGTTGATGTTCCAGGTGGCGAGTGTGGTGGGCATAGCGCGGGTCCGTTCGGTGGGCGGGGCGACCCTAACCTTGTGCCAACCGGCCCTCAAGCGCCCCGCGGGGCAGCCCTAGATGGGAAAGCCGCCACGCGCAGAAAAAAAGGCCGGGCGCAAGGCCCGGCCAGTCCAACAGGGAGGTATGCCACGTCATTACCCCGACGTGACCAGGGGAACTTTGATCTCGATCAGGCGACCAATCGGTAGCCTCCACTTTCCGTAACAAGAAGGCGTGCGTTTGACGGATCCGGTTCAATTTTCTGCCGGAGACGGTAAATATGTGTCTCAAGTGTGTGCGTTGTGACACCAGCATTGTAGCCCCAGACCTCGTGCAGAAGCACATCCCGCGCCACAACGCCCTCCGTAGCCCGGTAAAGAAACTTCAGGATATTCGTCTCTTTCTCCGTGAGCCGGATCTTCCGATCCTCTTCGGTTACAAGCATTTTTTGCGCAGGCTTGAACGTGTAGGGCCCAAGCTGGAATACGGCATCTTCGGATTGCTCGTGCTGGCGCAGTTGCGCCCGAATCCGAGCCAGAAGAACCGGAAACTTGAAGGGCTTGGTGACATAATCGTTCGCACCGGCATCGAGCCCTAAAATCGTATCGGCATCGCTGTCATGCCCCGTGAGCATAAGAACGGGGCATTTAACGCCCTGTTTGCGCATCAGGCGGCAGAGTTCGCGCCCATCTGTATCGGGAAGCCCCACATCGAGGATCACAAGATCATAGATCCCGGCTTTCGCCTTTTCCATCGCCTCCGATCCGCTGCCGGCCTCGAACACGTCGAAATCCTCGGTCATCACAAGCTGTTCGCCGAGCGCCTCGCGCAGATCCTCGTCATCGTCGACAAGCAGAATTTTCTTGAGATTACCCATCTCTTCGGTCTCCGGTTTCGCGTTGGGTAAGAAATGTGCCGGGCGCGGATTTCAAACAAGCATTGCTGCGGGTTTCTCACGCCCTCGTGTCGCGCACCCGGGAAATGTTTCAATTCCGGGCGTTGAACGTTACATCGGGCGGGCCCGAGAAGCGGATTCTGAAATGTCTTTCGGCCCTACGACGATCGAATATGTCGCCCGCGCCCGTGCCGATCTGCGCATGGGGCTGCCAATTGCGATCACCGCACCGGGCGGCGGCGCGCTGGTTTTGGCCGCGGAGGCGGTGGATGAAGCGCGGCTTGCCGCGCTTCGGGGCGAGGGGCCCGCAGTGTTGGCGGTAACAGCCTGGCGGGCCGAAACACTGAAAGCGCGGGCGTATGACGGCAACCTTGCTCGGCTGATCCTGCCCGATGCGGCAACGGCCGCCTGGGTGCGCGATGCGGCCGATCCCGCCAATGATCTTTCAACCCCGCTCCGCGGCCCGTTTCTGAGCGAACGCGACGGGCCCGCCGCACTGCACCGCGCGGCCATCCTTCTGGCAAAATCGGCGCATCTTCTGCCCGCAGCGCTTGTGGCGCCCGTGGGCGACGCGGCAGGGATTGCGGCAGCCCATGGGCTGACGGCTGTGCCGCTAAGCGTTGTTGAACAGGCGATCGCTGAGCCCACCGCTTTGCAGGATATCGTGGCGGGCCGCGTGCCGATCGCCGGCGCGGAAGGCAGCCGTGTGCACGTTCTGCGCCCCGGCGATGGCGGAGAGGAGCACTATGCCATCGAGGTCGGCCGCGTTGATCGCAGCCGCCCGGTGCTGACCCGGCTGCATTCGGCCTGCTTCACCGGCGATGTGCTGGGATCGCTGAAATGCGATTGCGGGCCGCAGCTTCACGCAGCGGTCGCAGCAATGGTGGCCGAAGGCGGCGGCGTGCTATTATACCTCAACCAGGAGGGGCGCGGGATCGGCCTTGCCAACAAGATGCGCGCCTATTCGCTTCAGGATCAGGGCTTCGATACCGTCGAGGCCAACCACCGCCTGGGGTTCGAGGATGATGAGCGCGATTTCCGGCTTGGCGCCGCGATCTTGACGGAGCTTGGCATCGCCTCGGTGCGGCTGATGACGAACAACCCCGCCAAGGTGGCGATGCTGGAAAACTGCGCGATCACGGTGGTGGAGCGTGTGCCGCTGGCCGTGGGCCTCAACCCGCTGAATGAGAAGTATCTCGACGTGAAGGCCAAGAAATCCGGGCACATTCTGTGAGGGCCAGCGATATCGTTGTTACCCCCACCGGCGCGCGGTTTCTCGGGCGCCGCTTTCCCTGCACCGTGGGGAGGGGCGGGCGCACAGGCGGCAAACGCGAAGGCGATGGGGCAACGCCCCGGGGCGTGCACCGGATTGTTGGCCTGCTCTATCGGCCCGACCGGCTTGCACCGCCCGCGGACTGGGCGGTGCCGATCCGGCCCGGGGATCTCTGGTCCGACGATCCCGACCATGGGGACTATAACCTGATGGTGCGCGCGCCCTACGCCCACTCCCACGAAGCCCTGCGCCGGGCCGATGGGCTTTATGACATCGTTCTGATCACCGATTGGAACTGGCCGGTGGCCGAACGCGGACGTGGCTCGGCGATCTTCCTGCATCGCTGGCGCAAGCCCGGGCACCCAACGGAAGGCTGCGTGGCCTTCCGGCCCGATCACCTGCGCTGGATCGTGCGCAGGATCGGGTACGAAACGCGGGTGATCGTGCTTTAGGCGGGCGTGCGCGCGCCGAAGATTGCCGAACCCACGCGAACATGGGTGGCCCCAAGCGCGATCGCGCTTTCGAAATCCGCGCTCATGCCCATCGAAAGGCCCGAAAGCCCGTTCCGCCCCGCGATCTTGGCCAGCAGAGCAAAATGCAGGCTCGGCTCCTCCTCAATGGGCGGGATGCACATCAGCCCCTCGATGGGCAGGCCGAGGCCCCGGCACTCTGCGATGAACCCATCCGCATCGGGCGGCAGGATGCCGGCCTTCTGCGGCTCCTCGCCCGTGTTCACCTGGATGAATAGCTTGGGGCAATGGCCCAGCTCATCGGCGAGCCGGGCCAGGGCGGTGGCCAGCTTTGGGCGATCCAGCGAATGGATCACATCGAAAAGCCCCATCGCCTGCCGTGCCTTGTTCGATTGCAGCGGGCCCACGAGATGCAGCGAGATGTCGTCGAAACGTTCCTGAAACGCCGGCCACTTGCCGGCAGCCTCCTGCACTCTGTTTTCGCCGAAAACCCGGTGTCCCTGGCCGAGCACCGCCTCCACCCGCTCCAGCGGCTGCACTTTCGAAATCGCGATAAGCTCTACCGATCCTGCATCGCGCCCCGCGCGCGTTTCTGCAGCAGCGATCCGGGTGCGGATGTCTTCAAGCGCCATGGTGCCCTCCCCTGCCGCCGGCACCTTGGCCAAGGCCCGCGAAAAAGAGAAGAGTGCAGAAAAGAAAAGAGCGGGCCGAAACCCGCTCTCTCCCAACCGTTATTCGTTTGAGCTTAGAAGCTCAGGGCAAGGCCCAGCGACCAGGTGTCAACGTCGGACGCGGCGAGGTCACCGTCGCTCGAACCGTAGCCGAACTGAACTTCAGCACCGCCACCCAGATCGTAGTTCACGATGAGGCCAACGCCGTCGGTGTTCGGATCGGTGTTGAGAACCCAATCGGAGAACTCACCCCAGTTCACGGCAACCGTCAGAGCATCCACCGAGTAGCCGAGGGCAAGGCCGATGTGCTCGGGATCGTCTGCAAGACCATCCGCATCAACAGTCGAGTAGTTGAAGATGGCTTCGAAGCCGCCAGCGAAGTCAGCGTCAATGCTGACACCGATCAGGTCGGCGTCAAGCGCGCCGGTGTCGACGGTCTGGTAACCAAGGCCAAAGCCGAGATCCACGCCACCGAGAGCGGCAGAGTAGGTCACACCAAGGCCGAGCACCTCGTCGCCAGCGCCGGTGTCGTCGATCTCAGCCGAAGCCGAGAAGCCGAAATCACCAAACGAGTAGTCGTAGCGAGCAACCTGGCCGTCATACGTGCCGTCGAAGCCAGCGTTGCCGTTGTAACCGGCATGCTCGTGGTTGTCCTGGATCGAACCGCCGATGATGGCTTCCGTCATGGCGCGGTCAAACGCACCATCGGTGTCGCCCATCGTCAGGGTGCCGAACGTGCCGGAGATGAAGATCGATTCACCGCCCTGCGTGTCAGCCGCAAATGCGTCACCGTCATCCGACTCGTCAAGGTCGATCGACGCGCCGAAGGTCAGGCCAGCGTCGGTTTCGCCCGACATCGTGAACGTGACGTCAATGTCCGTGTGGAACTGGGTCTCGGTGTCATCGTCGAAGATACCAAGTTCCGCAAAACCACTGACTTCAACGCCCTGGGCCGAGGCAATGCCGGCCGAGGCGATGAGCGCCGTGGTTGCAAAGAGAACCTTTTTCATTTCGTTTTCCCTCGTGTTCAAAGGTGCACCTCAATTCGGCAGCACCAAATTGAGTATGCGTCTCTCTCGCTCCGCAGCCCCTTGAATGCAAGAACGCCGAAAAACCGGGCGCCAAATGCACCAGCATTGGTGCAGCTAGGCCACAGTGGGGCGGGCCGCCCACACTGCGCCTCACAGCCGAAACGGGTTGTGACGGGTTCGGCCCTCGGATACCAAAGATGCCAACGAGGGGGCGTGAGGGGCCTAAGCCGATGGGAAATATCGCAAAATTAGCCATCTCGGCGTCGATTCTGGCGGTTTTGGCCGGGTGCGGCGACCGTACGCCCGAAATCTTCCAGCCACGCAGCTCCGCCGGCGTCTCTGACGCGATTCTCGAACAACGCCAGAACACGCCACTGGAAGAACAGCGGAACCGCGAATCGATCCTCGATCTTTTTGTCGATCAGGATGACCCCAACGTCACGATTGAGGTGAACAAGTATATCTGGAACGCGGCGCTCGATGTTCTGGATTTCATGCCGATCCAGGCCGCCGATCCCTTCTCTGGCGTCATTGTCATGGGGTTCGGCACGCCGCCAGGTTCCGCCCGCGCCTATCGCGCCACCGTCTATGTGCAGGATCCCGCCCTGGACGCGCGTTCGCTGCGCGTTGCTCTGGTCAGCCGCGCTGGCCCCGCATCGCTTGAAACCACGCGGGCGGTGGAGGATGCGATCCTGACCCGGGCGCGCCAGCTTCGGATCGCCGATTCCGAACTCTAGATTCCCCTTGCCCATCTGAGTACATCTGCCCGGGCCACGCGGCCCGGCACACCGCGCTTCGGCCGAAACGCGCTTTGACAAGGAACGCCCATGCAACGCTACACGCCCACCGAACTGGAGCCCAAATGGCAGGCCCGGTGGGAGGCTGCCGGAACCTTCCGCGCCGCCCGCGATGAGGGCCGGCCGAAATACTATGTGCTGGAGATGTTCCCCTACCCCTCGGGCCGCATCCATATGGGGCATGTGCGCAACTACACGATGGGCGACGTTATCGCGCGCTACAAGATCGCAACAGGCCACGCCGTGCTGCACCCGATGGGCTGGGATGCCTTCGGGATGCCCGCCGAAAACGCCGCGATGGAGCGGGGGGGTCACCCCAAGGAATGGACTTACGGCAATATCGCCGACATGCGCGGCCAGATGAAGCCACTGGGCCTGTCCATCGATTGGTCGCGCGAATTCGCGACCTGCGACCCCGAATATTACGGCCAGCAGCAAGCCCTGTTCCTCGATTTCCTGGAGAAGGGCCTTGTTTACCGGAAGGCCGCCACCGTGAACTGGGATCCGGTGGATATGACCGTTCTGGCCAATGAGCAGGTGATTGACGGCAAAGGCTGGCGCTCCGGTGCGCCTGTCGAACGGCGCGAACTGACACAATGGTTCTTCCGCATTTCGGACTATTCCGAGGAACTGCTCACGGCCATCGACGGGCTCGATAGCTGGCCCGAGAAAGTGAAGCTGATGCAGCGGAACTGGATCGGGAAAAGCCGGGGGCTGGAGTTTTCCTGGGCGCTGGCAGAGCCCGCCGCGGGCATCGATGAGATCGCGATCTATACCACGCGGCCCGATACGCTGCTCGGCGCGTCCTTCATCGGGATCTCGCCCGATCATCCGCTGGCCAAGGCGCTGGAAGCGGATAATCCCGAAATTGCGGCGTTCAATGCGGAGTGCCGCCGCATGGGCACGTCTGAGGAAGATCTCGAGAAGGCCGAGAAACGCGGCTTTGATACCGGGCTCGTGGCGCGGCATCCGCTGGATGCGGAAAAAACCCTGCCCGTCTGGATCGCCAACTTCATCTTGATGGATTACGGCACGGGCGCGATCTTCGGCTGCCCGGCTCATGATCAGCGCGATCTCGATTTTTGCCGCAAATACGATTTGCCGGTGATCGACACGTTCTTTGCCTTGGCGGATGCAACGCCGGTGGGCGACACCGCCTATGTGCCGCCGAAAACAGAGAAGGTGCGCTGGGTCGATCACTTCACGGGGCTGGAAGAGGCCACGGGGCAAGAAGCAATCGATGCCACCATCGATCAGGCCGAACGCGATGGCTGGGGCCGGGGCGTTACGAAATACCGGCTGCGCGATTGGGGCCTGTCGCGTCAGCGCTACTGGGGCTGCCCGATCCCGGTGGTGCATTGCCCCTCCTGCGGCGTGGTGCCGGAGAAGAAAAAGAACCTGCCGATTGCCCTGCCGGATGACGTAAGCTTCGATCAGCCCGGCAATCCGCTGGATCGTCACCCGACCTGGCGCAACGTGGCCTGCCCGGCCTGCGGGGGCCCGGCGCTGCGCGAAACCGATACGATGGATACCTTTGTGGATTCCTCGTGGTACTTCGCGCGCTTCACCGCGCCCGCTGCGGAAACCCCCACGCAGGCGGAAGATGTCGCTTACTGGATGAACGTTGATCAATACATCGGCGGTATTGAGCATGCGATCCTCCACCTGCTCTATTCGCGCTTCTTCGCCCGCGCGATGCATATCTGCGGGCACCTGCCGGAGGCCGCGACCGAGCCGTTCGATGCGCTTTTCACCCAGGGCATGGTGACCCACGAGATCTACGTCACCCGCGATGATCGGGATCGGCCCGTCTACCACCTGCCCGAACATGTGGAATGGACGGAGTCCGGCGCAAAGCTAGGCGCGACGGGCGAGGCGGTGGAGGTGATCCCTTCCGCCAAGATGTCGAAATCAAAGAAAAACGTAGTCGACCCCGCCAACATCATCGCGGCTTTCGGGGCCGATACCGCGCGCTGGTTCGTTCTGTCTGACAGCCCGCCGGAACGCGATGTGGAATGGACGGCTTCGGGCGCAGAAGCCGCCGCGAAGCACCTCGCGCGCGTTTACCGCCTTGCTGCAGAAATCGGCGAAGCGCCGGAAGCCGGGGAGGGCGATGAAGAGCTTATGCGCACGCTCCACCGCACGATCCACGACGTGACGATGGGGGTTGAAAGCTTTGGCTTCAACGCCGCCATCGCCAAGCTTTACGCGCTGACCGGCGCAATCGGGAAATCCAAGGCAGGCCGCGCCACGAAGCGCGAGGCCGTGCGCACGCTTGGCCAGCTCATGGCCCCGATGACCCCCCATCTCTCGGAGGAGATCTGGGAGATGCTGGGCGGCGAGGGCCTTGTGGCAAACGCGCCCTGGCCGGTGGCCGACGAGGCCTACTTGGTGGAAGATGACGTTACGCTGCCGATCCAGATCAATGGCAAGCGGCGGGCCGAGCTGAGCGTGCCGAAGGATCTTCCGGTAGCGGAGGTTGAGGCGCGCGTGCTGGCGCATGAGGCGGTGCAGAAAGCGCTGAACGGGGGCGCACCGCGCAAGCTGATCGTCGTACCCGGCCGGATCGTGAACGTTGTCGTTTGACCGGCGCCTCTTCCTTCTGGCGGGGCTTGCCGCCGGGTGTGGGTTCACCCCCGTCTACGGCCCCGGCGGCGATGCCGAGGCGCTTCGGGGCGAGATCGCCTTTGATCCGCCCCGCGATGATGATGGTTTTGAGCTTGTGCGCGCGCTTGAAGGCCGCCTTGGCCTGCCCGGCAGCGCGCCGCGATACCGCTTCTCCGCCGGGATCACGCTGAGCGAAGTGGGCCAGGGGATCACCCCGGACGAAGAAATCACGCGGTTCAGCATTCTGGGCCGAGTACGATTTCGCCTGACCGATGAGGTTACGGGGGAGATCGCGACCTCCGGCGAAGTGGATACCTTCACCAGCTTCTCGGCCACGGGCACCCCCTTTGCCACCCAATCCGCCCGGCGGGATGCGCGCGCGCGGCTGATGGCATCGCTGGCCGATCAGATCGTTGCGCGCCTACTTGTCACCAGCGGGGAGTGGCGGGTGTGAAACTTTCGGGCCGCGATGCGCCGGCCTATTTCGCCAAGCCCGATCCCGCGAAAACGGGCCTTCTGATCTACGGTGCCGATGCGATGCGCGTGGCGCTCCGCCGCCAGCAGGTGATCGCGGCGCTTGTGGGGCCAGAGGGCGAGGCCGAGATGCGGCTTTCGCGCCTCTCCGGGGCCGCTTTGCGCAAAGAACCTGCGGAGCTGTCGGACGCGCTGCGCGCCACCGGGTTTTTCCCCGGCCCGCGCGTGGTGTTTCTCGAAGATGCCGCCGACGCGCATACCCCGGTGATCGAGGCGGCGCTGGCCGATTGGCAGCCGGGCGACGCGCAAATGATCGTCACCGCCGGGCAGCTTGCGGCGCGATCCTCGCTGCGCAAGCTCTTCGAGGCGGATGGCCGGCTTATTGCGGCGGGGATCTATGACGATCCGCCCTCGCGCGCTGAAATCGAGACCACGCTCAAAGCGGCAGGCCTGGCCCCACCACCAAGCGCGGCCATGGGGGATCTTGAGGCGCTGGCCCGCGCGCTCGATCCCGGCGATTTTGCGCAGACGGTGGAGCGGATCGCGCTTTACAAGCTCAACGATCCCGAACCGCTGAGTTCGGAGGAGATCGCGCTTCTCGCCCCTGCAAGCGTTGAGGCCGGAATCGATGATGTGATCCATGTGGTGGCAGAGGCGCAGGCGGCGGCCATCGGGCCAATCGTGCAGCGCCTGCGCGCGCAAGGGGTACAGCCGGTGGCGCTGTGCATCGCTGCGGCCCGGCATTTTCGCACGCTTCATGCCGCGGCCTGCGATCCCGGCGGCCCTGCGCAAGGCATCGCGCGGGTACGCCCGCCGGTTTTCGGCCCCCGGCGGGATCGGATGCTGCGGCAGGCCCAGCGCTGGGGCCCCGCGAAGCTGGAGCAAGCGCTGCGGCTTTTGCTAGAAACCGATCTCACCCTGCGCTCCGCGCAGACCGCGCCCGAGATGGCAATCCTCGAACGCGCGCTGATCCGGATCGCGATGATGGGCGGCGCTTAGGCGGCGCCACCCGTTGGCGGCAGCCCCCGGTGGTGCAGCACCCGCTGCGGGTAGGGAATTTCGATCTCGGCCTCTTTCAGCGCGTTCCAGATCAGGAACAGCACATCCGAGGAGTACTTGTTCTTCCCGTCATCGATGCCGTTCACCCAAAATTCCACGGCGAAATCGATGCCGCTATCGCCAAATCCCCGCAGCTCGCAATCCGGCGGTTCGGGCGTATCGAGCACATCGGGATGCGTGGCCACGGCGGCTTCCACCAGGGCAGGCACAAGGTTGATATCGGTCTCGTAGCTCACCGAGAACGCCGCCTCGTAGCGGTTGGCCGACCCTTGATCGGAATAATTGATAACGCGGGTGGTGATGAAATCCTCGTTCGGCACCACGATCCAGCGGCCATCGAAGGTTTCCAAAATTGTTGCCCGCGCCGTCATCTTCACGATGGTGCCCGCCTCGCCGCCATCAAGCTCAACGAAATCGCCCACTGTCGCCTGCCCCTCGAGAAGCAGGATCACGCCGGAGATGAAGTTCGACGCGATCTTCTGAAGCCCGAAGCCGAGGCCCACGCCGATGGCGCCGCCAAGCACCGCAAGCGTGGTCAGATCGATCCCGAGAATGTTCATCAGGATCAGGAAGGCGGCCCCGAAGATCGCGATTTCGGCGGCCTTGGTGGCCAGTTCCCGGGTGGCGGGGCGAAGCTCTTCCTGCTGCGCGATGTAGGTGGCGGTTTGCGTGTTGGACCAGCGGCCAAGCCAGAAGAGCAGGCTGCCTGCGATCACGCCCCGCAGCGCATCGAGAAGCGAAAAGCGAATCTTTCCCACGCCAACGATGGTTTCATCGAGCCAAAGCGCCGCGGGCTCCAGCAACGCCACGGTGTAAAGCACCATCGCGGGGATCAGCGTGTAGCGGCCGATGAGCTTGAGGAACGGATCGGTCAGCAGGCTGCGCACCACCGCAAGCGCCGCCAGAAGCAGGAAGATGCGCTTGCCGAAGGCGATGACGGCGCCGCTTCCGAAGAGCGAACGCACGATTTCCTCGCCGATGGCGGTGAAGGCATAGGCCAGAAGCGGAAGCGCCAGGGGCAGGCAACGCACGGCAAAGCGGCGCATCTGCGCAAACGCGCTTGTGGCCTCGCCCGGCGGCTCCAGCACCCGGCGCAAGGCCGGGCGCAGCCGTCGACTGACCAGCCAGGCCAGAATGAAGGCCGCGACCAGAAGCGCGAATTGAGACCATGCCGCGGGCGATACCAGCCAGGCCAGTGCGATATCGCGCCCCTGCTGCAGATAGCCCAGCGCCAGCTCGATCAGTTCTGCCTGCCGCTCCATGCCGCCCCCTTGCCAGCCCTGTGGCCCGCCCCATTCTTCTGGCGCGGTTGCCCCGGTGATACACGTGAACGATCCAGTCCCCCACCCCCTTTGCCCGCTCTGCGGCCGCCCGATCCCGCCGGAGGTGCCGCAAAGCCGGCATCACCTGGTGCCAAAGCTGAAGGGCGGGAAAGGCGGCGAAACGGTGCTGCTGCACCACATCTGCCACCGCGAGATCCATGCCACGCTGAGCGAGGCGGATCTGGCGCGGGAATATGCAAGCGTTGCGGCGCTGCGGGCGCATCCGCGGCTGGCCAAGTTCTTCGCCTGGGTCGCCAAGCGCCCGCCGGGCTTCAATTCGCGCGTGCCGGGCAAGCGGCGGGTGCGCTAGGGCACCAGCGCCTTGATTGCGGCGATATGGGCGCGCTCGGCGCCAAGCGCCGCAGCTGAAAGATCATCCACCGCCGCATCGAGGCCCGCCGCGTCCACCACCGCGTCGATCAGCCCCCAGGCCAGCGCCTCCGCCGCATTGATGCGCCGCCCGCCCATCAGGATCGCCTTGGCCCGCGCCGGGCCCACCAGGGCGGCCATCCGCGGGGGATCAGAGGGCTGCGGCAGGAAGCCGAGCTTCATCACCGGGTAGAAAAACGTCGCACCCGGTACCGCCACGCGCAGATCGCAGGCCAGCGCCGCACCCATGGCACCCCCGGCGCAGGTTCCGTTCAGCGCCGCGATCGTCAGGCAGGGCAGCCCTGCTATGGCGCCCGAGGCCCGTTCCCAGACGGGGCTTGTGGCCAGGCCCGCCTTCGCTTCGGCCAGATCGGCCCCAGCGCTGAAAACGCCACCGGCCCCTGTGATCACAAACACATGGGCGCGGTCCGCCGCCTCTTCCGCGGCCTCGGCCACGGCCACCAGCATCGCTTCTGTCAGCGCGTTTGCCTTGTCGGGCCTGTCGAGCGTTACGCGGCAAAGCCCCCCGGCCCAGGAGACCGAAATCACTGGATCAGCCCGATGCGGCGGCGGATCCCTTCATCGCGCAGGCTGATCTCGCCGCCTTTGAATTCATCGGCATCCTGCGAACACATCCAGACCAGCGCTTCTGCCGGCCATTCCGGCGGGATGTGATCGGACCAGTCCAGTTTACTGACCGGATTGATGCCCGAGGCCTTGATCTCGCGCTGCATCTCGGTGGCCACGGTGCCCGGGGAGAGGCCGATGGCGCGAATGCCAGCCTCGCCCAGTTCCTTGTCGATGCAGCGCACAAGCATCGCCGCGCCGGCTTTCGAAGCACAGTAGTGGCTCCACGCCTCAACCGGCCCATGCGCCGCGCCGGAGGAGACAGAGAGGATGGAGCCGCCGCCGGCCTCGATCATATGCGGCAGCGCCGCGCGGATCGTGTGGTAGACACCCTTGAGATTGATATCGAGCGCAGCGCCCCAGCCTTCGGGATCGGAGCTTGCGATATGGGAGATCGGGTTGATCACGCTGGCGTTGCACACGGCCACGTCAAGCCGCCCAAAGGCTTGCACGGCGGCTGAGACCGCCGCCTCGACCTCCCAATACCGCGCGACGTCGCAGGGGATCGCGAGCGCCCGATCGCCGATCGCACCGGCCAGATCGGCAATCGCCTCCTCACTGCGCGCCACAAGCGCCACATTCGCGCCCGCCGCCGCGAAGGCCCGCGCCGCCGCCGCCCCGATGCCGCGGCTCGCCCCGGTGATCAAAACGCATTTGCCGTTCATCTTTGGTATCCCTGTCTGTGGAGGGCCTCGCCCCTCGCGCGCCGCTGATTTCGCGGGCCTGTGCTTGACCCTTTGGCCCGCGCGTCGGAAGCTAGCGGCGTGAGCAGTTCAGCGAAAGGCCCCCAATGGCAATGTTCCCCCGGTTAGCAGCCGCTGCGCTTCCCTGCCTTCTGGCGCCCGCAGCCCAAGCCGATGTGACCGCGGCGGATGTGTGGGCCAGCTGGCAGGCTCAGGCGCGCAGCTTCGGGCAATCGCTCAGTTCGGCGGGCGAAGGCATAGGGGGCGGGGCGCTCACCCAGCGCCGCGTTACCCTCAGTATGGAAACCGCCGACGGCACGATTGAAAGCGAGATCGGGGATATCGTGTTCACCGAATCCGGAAGCGGCGCGGTGGCAATCGCATTGCCCGATAGCTACCCGGTCACGTTGCGTACCGCCGGGGATGGCGGCGAAGACCTCGATCTGACACTGCAGATGCGCCACCCGGGGCTTGAGATCGTCGCCACAGGGGAACCGGGCGCGCTGAACTACACGCTTTCCAGCCCCGAATTCGGGATGGAACTGACGGAGATCGCGGTCGACGGAACGCCGTTTGACATGGTTCTCGAAATTCTCGCAACGCCGCTGAGCGGTAGCTACGGCTACGAGACAAACGGGCAGGCGCTTTCGAGCGATCTCGAAATCGATGCCTTGGCGCTGCGGATGGAAGTAGACGATCCCGAAGGTGGCGGGCTCTTCGAGCTTTCGATGACGATGGAAGATATCCGCTCCGATGGCCGCAGCACCGGTGGCAGCGCAATTGCCGGCGCCCTGCCGCTTTCGGCCATGCTCGCGCAGGGCTTCAGTTCGACCAGCACGATCAGCTACGGCCCCGTCCGCTACGCCATCTCCGGCACGGATATGCAGGATACGTTCAATCTTGATGGCTCAATCGGGTCAGGCCGCGTTGCGGCGGATGTAACGCCGGACGGGCTCTCCTACACAGGCGCCAACACTGAGATGGTGATGAACCTCTCGGGCACGAGCATTCCGTTCCCGTCGCTGGAGATATCGCTTGCCGAAAGCAGCGGCACGGTGCGGATGCCGCTCGCGCCCTCCGACGACCCACAGGATTTCGCGCTCCTCACCCAGCTTACCGGGCTCGAAATCGATGAAATGCTGTGGTCGATGTTTGATCCGCAGGCGCTTCTGCCGCGCGAGCCGGCGAACCTGCTGATCGATCTTGCAGGTAAGGCGAACTGGCTGATCGACATCACCGATCCGGAGGCCGCCGAGGATTTTGATCCATCGACGGGCGCGCCGGGCGAGATTCACGCGCTTGATCTGAACGCGCTTCGCCTCTCGCTTCTGGGCGCGGAACTCACCGGTGAAGGGGCGTTCGAATTCGACAATTCCGGCACCAGCGGCTTTGCCGATATGCCCGCGCCCGATGGCACGGCGGAGTTTGAACTCACCGGGCTTGACGGCCTTCTCGATACGCTGGTGTCGATGGGCCTCATGCCGGAGGATCAGGCCATGGGCGCGCGGATGATGCTGGGCATCTTCGCGCAGCCGGGGCCCGGGCCGGATTCGCTTGTCTCTACCATCGAAGTGAAGCCTGACGGCACCGTGATGGCCAACGGGCAGCGGATCCGCTGAGCGCCTCCTACGCGGTGGGCTTGCAGGCAGGCGGCTCGCGAACTAGGTGCGCTCGCGTGAAAGGAACACGCCATGCCCCCCTCCCTTGAAGAAACGACACATGCGATGCTGCGCGCGGCAAGCGCCGCGGGCGCCGATGCCGCCGATGCCATCGCAACCGAGGCGCAGACCGTTGTGATCGACGTGCGCGAAGGCGCGCTTGAAGCCGCGGAGCGTTCGGAGAATGTAGAACTTGGGCTGCGCGTGATCCTGGGGCAGCGGCAGGCCAGCGTTTCTATCTCAATGGATACGCCCGAGGCGATCGAGGCGATGGCGGCCCGCGCCGTGGCGATGGCCCGCGAGGCGCCGGAAGACCCGACCGTGGGCCTTGCCGATCCCGGTGCCCTCGCCGCTTCCACGAACGCCAGCCACCTTGAGCTGGCCGATCCTGCGGATGAACCGGAGCCTGCGGCGCTTGAAGAGGCCGCGCGAAATGCTGAAGCCGCGGCGCTGGCCGTGCCGGGGATCAGCCAAGTGCAATCCACCGGCGCCGCCTTTGGCCGCCGCCGGATGCATATCGCCGCCAGTAACGGCTTTTCGGGCGGCTACGAGCGAACCGAAAGCTCGCTCTCCTGCGTGGCGATCACGGGGCAGGGCACGGGGATGGAGCGCGATTTTGCGGGTGAGATGCGGGTCTTTGCCGCCGATCTCCCCGCCGCCGCCGAGATCGGTCGCCTGGCCGGGGAGCGCACCGCAGAACGCGCCGGCGCGCGCAAACCGCCCACCGGGGCCTATCCGGTGCTTTACGACGAGCGCATTTCGGGATCGCTCATTGCCCACCTCTTGCAGGCCGCCAATGGGGCAACGATCGTGCGCGGGGCCTCGTGGCTCCGCGAAGCGCTGGGCGAGGCCGTCTTGCCGAAGGCGCTGAGCGTAATCGAGGATCCCCACCGTATGCGCTCCCCGGGCTCGAAGCCCTTCGATGCGGAAGGGTTGCCCACCGCGCGGCGCGCGATCGTCGATCAGGGCGTGCTGGCGGGGTGGACGCTTGATCTCGCCACCGCCCGCAAGCTTGGCATGGAAAGCACCGCAAACGCGGCGCGGAGCGCGGCCTCGGCGCCAACGCCCTCGAACCACAGCGTGGCGCTCACGCAAGGCGACAAAAGCCGCGATGCACTGATTGCAGAGATGGGTACGGGGCTCGTGATCACCGGCCTGATCGGCAGTTCCATCAACCCCACCAACGGCGACTACTCGCGCGGCGCCTCCGGTTTCTGGGTGGAGAACGGCGCTATCGCCTACCCCGTGAACGAATGCACCGTGGCCGGGAACCTGCGCGATATGCTGAAAACCCTGATCCCGGCCAACGATGCCCGCCCGCATCTGACCCGCGTTGTGCCCTCGCTTCTGGTGGAAGGCCTCACGATTGCCGGGGCGTGACCTTGCGCTGCTGATCGAGGCGGCCAAGGCCGCCGGGGAGATCGCGCAGCGCTACTGGAGATCCGAGAACACGGTTTGGCAGAAGGGCGCCGACGATCCCGTTTCCGAAGCCGATCTGGCGGTAGACACCTATCTGCGCGAAACCCTCACTGCCGCCCGGCCCGGCTATGCCTGGCTATCGGAAGAAACAGCGGATGACGGGGCGCGGCATGGGGCCGAAACGGTATTCATCGTCGATCCCATCGACGGCACGCGCGCCTTTATCGCGGGGGAGAAGAGCTGGGCGCATTCGCTGGCCGTTGTGCGGGGCGGCATCCCGGTTGCGGGCGTTGTCTACATGCCTGCGCGAGACAAGCTCTATGCCGCAGCATCGGGCGCTGGCGCAACGCTAAACGGGGCGGCGATCTCGGCCGGGGGCGCCGCCGCCAAGAGCCTGCTCGCCGCCCGCCCGGCATTTGATCCAAAGCACTGGCCCGGCGGCGCACCCGATGTTGCGCGCCATTTCCGCCCCTCTCTCGCCTACCGCATGTGCCTTGTGGCGGAGGGCCGGTTTACGGGCATGCTCGCCCTGCGGCGCACCTGGGAATGGGATATAGCCGCGGGCGCACTGATCTGCGCCGAAGCAGGCGCCGCGGTTTCAGACCGGCGCGGGAAGCGCCTTGCCTTCAATGCAAAAGAGCCGATGGCCGACGGGGTCGTTGCGGCCACCGAACCGTTTCACGCGGATCTGATCGGGCGGCTGAACGCAGGCTGATTCCGCAGCAGGGGGCCTTGACCCTTCGCCAGGAAAGCGCGCAGTCTCTCCCGGTGATCGCCAGTAAATGGCGGCAAACTAGGGAGAAACGTAATGAACATGAAATTTGCAGGGGCCGTTGCGGCGCTTTCGCTTTTCGCGGGCGGCGCGGTTTCGGCCCAGCAGACCTTTATCGCTATCGGGACCGGTGGTGTAACCGGCGTCTACTACCCAACCGGCGGCGCAATCTGCCGCCTGGTGAATCGCGGGCGCTCTGAACACGGGATTCGCTGCGGGGTCGAATCAACTGGCGGTTCGGTCTTCAACATCAACGCCATCCGCGGCGGTGAGCTTGAGTTCGGCGTGGCGCAATCGGATTGGCAGTTCCATGCTTTCGGCGGCACCTCGCGGTTTGAAGAACAAGGGCCGTTCGAAGAACTGCGCGCCGTCTTCTCGGTACACCCCGAGCCCTTTACGGTTGTGGCCCGCGCCGATGCCGGGATCTCAACCTTCGATGATCTCAAGGGCAAGCGGGTGAATATCGGCAACCCGGGCTCCGGCCAGCGCGGCACCATGGAAGTGGTGATGGAAGCCAAGGGGTGGACGATGGACGATTTCGCCCTCGCCGCCGAGCTTCAGGCCGCCGAGCAAAGCCAGGCGCTGTGCGACAACAACATCGATGCGATGATCTACACCGTCGGCCACCCTTCGGGCTCGATCCAGGAGGCGACGACCGCCTGCGATTCGGTGCTCGTAGAAGTGTCGGGCGCCGAGATCGATGCGCTGGTTGATGATCGGCCCTACTACCGCACCGCCACCATCCCCGGCGGGATGTATCGCGGCAACGATGGCGATACCCAAACCTTCGGTGTGGGCGCTACCTTCGTGACCTCGGCCAACGTGCCCGAAGAAGTGGTGTACGAAGTGGTGAAGGCCGTCTTCGACAACATCGATCAGTTCAAGGGCCTGCACCCGGCATTTGCAAACCTCGATCCAGCAGCGATGGCCAATGATAGCCTCTCGGCACCGCTGCATCCCGGGGCGGAGCGGTATTTCCGTGAAGCCGGCCTGATCGAGTAACTGGCCAACCCGAAAGATAACCTGCAGGGCGCCATGTGCGCCCTGCGGGCAAAGCGCCGGCCAACGGCGCTGGATCAGCCGCGGGAGGGAGCGGGATGACGGACCCAAGCAGCAACCAAGGCACTGGGCGCGACGGGCGCCAGTACTCCGACGAAGAGCTTCAGGATCTTGTTGCGAGCAGCGATTCCGGCGCACGCGCGCCGTCGAACCGCTCGATCGCGCTTCTGATCTCGGTCACCGCGCTTGTCTGGTCGCTGTTCCAGCTGTGGATCGCCCAGCCGCAGCTTTGGTTCGGGCAGTACCTTCCCGTTTTGAATGCTTCGCAAACCCGGCCCATCCACCTGATGTTCGCGGTGTTCCTGGCCTACCTCGCCTACCCCGCCTTCAAGAATTCGCCGCGCGACAGGATTCCGGTGGCCGACTGGATTCTCGCGCTCACCGCCGCGTTCTGCGCCTTCTACGTGTTCTGGTTTTCCGACACGCTGGCGCTTACCGCCCGCTCCGGCCTGCCCACGCAAACCCAGGTGATCATCGGCGCCGTGGGGCTTGTGGTGCTGCTCGAAGCTTCGCGCCGCGCATTGGGGCCGGCGCTTACCATCGTGGGCTCGCTGTTCCTGCTTTACGCCTATTTCGGCACCGGCTGGCTGATCCCCGAACTGATCGAACATGAAGGGCTTTCCTTCACCGCGCTGATCAACGCGCAGTGGCTCGATACTGCGGGCGTGTTCGGCATCCCGCTGGGTGTTTCCACCGCCTTCGTGTTCCTCTTCGTGCTCTTCGGCTCGCTGCTCGATAAGGCGGGCGCGGGCAACTACTTCATCAAGCTCGCCTTCGCCGGGCTCGGCCACCTGCGCGGCGGGCCGGCGAAAGCCGCCGTGGTGGGCTCGGCGATGACGGGGCTTATCTCGGGCTCCTCCATCGCCAATGTGGTCACCACCGGCACCTTCACGATCCCGCTGATGAAGCGTGTGGGCTTTACCTCGGAGCAGGCGGGATCGGTTGAGGTTGCCTCCTCCGTGAACGGGCAGATCATGCCCCCGGTGATGGGTGCCGCCGCCTTCCTGATGGTGGAGTTCATCGGCATCTCTTACGTCGAGGTGATCAAGCACGCGTTCATTCCGGCGGTGATCTCCTACATCGCGCTTGTCTACATCGTGCATCTCGAAGCGCTGAAGAAGGATATGCCGGCGCTTGGCGAGGCGAAGAGCTTCGCGGGTATGATCATCAAGTTCTTCATCGGCTTTGCGGTGTTCGGCGCGGGTTTCACGGCGCTCATCTTCGCGATGAACGCGCTGGAGGCAGCGCTTCCGGCCCTGACTGCCCCGATTGCGATGGCATTCCTGGGCGTAGTCTACCTGTGGCTCGTGGCCATCGCGGCGCGGCGCCCCGATCTTGAGGTGGATGATCCGAACGACCCCGAGATCAAGCTGCCCACGGTGGCTGAAGTCTACGCCACGGGCCTGCACTTCGTGCTGCCGATCCTCGTGCTGATCTGGTTTTTGATGGTGGAGCAGCAGAGCCCGGCGAAATCGGCCTTCTACGCGACCTCGCTGATGCTGTTCATCATCATCACCCAGAAGCCGCTCAAAGCGATGTTCCGCGGCCAGATGGGCCAGTTCGCCGCCGAGTTCGCCCAAGGGATCGACGATCTGAAGGAAGGGCTGATCGCGGGCGCGCGCAACATGATCGGCATCGGGGTGGCAACGGCCGCAGCAGGCATCATCGTGGCCACCGTTACCAAAACACCGATCGGAACGGAGCTTGCGGGCCTGGTTGAACAGATGTCCGCCGGCATTCTCTTCCTGATGCTCGTCTTCGTAGGGCTCTTCTCGCTGATCCTCGGGATGGGGCTGCCGACAACGGCGAACTACATCGTGGTCTCATCCCTCATGGCCTCGGTCGTCGTTAGCCTCGGCGCGCAGGAGGGGCTCATCGTGCCGCTGATCGCAGCGCACCTCTTCGTCTTCTATTTCGGGATCATGGCCGATGTGACACCGCCGGTGGGCCTTGCCAGTTTCGCCGCGGCGGCGGTTTCGGGCGGCGACCCGATCAAGACAGGCTTCACCGCGTTTTTCTACAGCCTGCGCACCGTCGCCCTGCCATTCCTGTTTATCTACAACCCCACGCTGATCCTCTACGGCGTGGATCTGGGCACAACGGCGGGCATCCTTCAGGCGATCTTCGTTTTCATCGTGGCCACCTTTGCGATGCTGCTCTTTGCAGCCGCCACGCAGGGCTACTTCCTCGCCCGCTCGCGCATCTACGAATCCGCCGCACTTCTGGCAGTGGCCTTCACGCTTTTCGTGCCAAATGTCTGGCTCGACATGGTGCAAAGCCCGTTCCGGGATATCCCGCCTGCGGAGTTTGAAACGGCGGTGGCGGATGCGGCGGATGGCGATCAGCTGCGCCTTCTGATCCGCGGGCCCGATTTCAATACCGGCGCGCCTGCGGAAACAACTCTTGTGATGGATATCGTCGGGAACGGATCAGCGATGGAACGCATCGATGCCTCGGGGCTGATGCTCTTCCCCGAAGGCGATGTTGTACGGCTGGACGAGCCGATGTTCGGCACGGCGAGCGCAGAGAAACTGGCGGATTTCGATTTCTATGCCGATACGCCGGTGGAGCTTGCCTCGGTTCAGGCCGCGCAGGAACGGCTTCCTGCGCAGGTGTTCTACATACCCGCGCTGGCGCTTCTGGGCCTCGTGATCCTGCTGCAGCGCCGCCGGCAAACGAAACCGGCGTTCTGAGGAGGGGCCGATGTTTTCAACAATCCTGCTGCCCATCGATCTGACGGCAGAAACGAGCTGGGCCAAGGCGGCGCCGCTCGCAGTGAAGATGGCGCGAGATGACAATGCGGCGCTGCACGTTGTGACGGTGGTGCCCGATTTCGGTATGTCCATCGTTGGTACCTATTTCGAGACGGGCTTCGAACAGAAGGCGCTGCATGAGATCGGCGAAAAACTCGGCGCCTGGATGGCCGAGCATGTGCCCGCCGAAATCGATGCCAAGCCGCATGTTCTGCACGGCAGCGTATATGATCAGATCATTGCCGCAGCCGAGCGCCTTGGCGCAGACGTGATCGTGATGGGCTCCCACCGCCCCGAACTGAGCGATTACCTTCTGGGCCCCAATGCAGCGCGCGTGGTGCGCCATGCCAAACAATCGGTCTTCGTGGTGCGGGGCGACGCCTAGGCCATGGCGGGCCATGTCTTCGGGCGCAGCGCCAGGGGCACGCTGCCCACGGCGGTCGCGGGCGAAGGCTGTTACATCATCGATGCCTCGGGCAAGCGGTATCTCGATGGCTCGGGCGGCGCGGCTGTTTCCTGCCTTGGCCATTCGGATGCGGGCGTGCGCGCCGCGATCCACGCGCAGCTCGATCAGATCGCCTTCGCGCATACCGGGTTCTTCACATCGGGGCCTGCCGAAGCGTTGGCCGACCGGTTGATCGCTGCGGCGCCCGACGGGATCGACCGTGTCTATCTTCTTTCGGGCGGATCGGAGGCCGTGGAGGCCGCGATCAAGCTCGCCCGCCAGTACGTTCTGGAAATCGGACAGCCGGAGCGGCGCCACCTGATCGCACGGCGGCAAAGCTACCACGGAAACACGCTCGGTGCGCTTGCAGCGGGCGGCAATGCGTGGCGGCGCGAGAAATACGCGCCCCTCCTGATCGAAACCCACCATATCAGCCCGTGCTACGCCTATCGCGGGCAGCACGAGGGCGAGAGCGCCGAAGCCTACGGGCTGCGCGTTGCCGATGAGCTGGAAGCGGAGATCCAGCGCCTGGGGCCCGAGGCCGTTCTTGCCTTCATTGCCGAGCCCGTCGTGGGCGCAACCGCCGGGGCGGTGCCCGCCGTTCCGGGCTACTTCAAACGGGTGCGCGAGATCTGCGATCGCCACGGCGTTCTGCTTATCCTCGATGAGGTGATGTGCGGCATGGGGCGCACCGGCACGTTCTTCGCCTGCGAACAGGATGGCGTTGCGCCGGACCTGGTGACCATCGCCAAGGGCCTCGGGGCAGGCTACGCACCCATCGGGGCGATGCTCGCTAGCGGCAAGATTTACGAGGCCATCGCAAGCGGTTCCGGCGCGTTCCAGCACGGGCATACCTATCATGGGCACCCGCTTGCCGCCGCGGCGGGCCTCGCCGTTGTCTCAGCGCTTGAAGAACGCGGTCTCATCGAGCGGGCAATGCGCATGGGCGATGTGTTGCAGGCCGCGCTTGAAGCCCGGTTCAGCCAGCATGCCCATGTGGGCGATATTCGCGGGCGCGGGCTCTTCCGCGCCATTGAGTTGGTTGAGGACCGCGAAAGCAAGGCACCGTTCGATCCCCACCGCAAGATCGCAGCGCGCATCAAAGCGTCGGCGATGGAGGTGGGGCTGATCGTTTACCCCGCAAGCGGAACGGTGAACGGGCAGTCGGGCGACCACGTTCTGATCGCCCCGCCCTTCATCATCGAAGAGGCGCAGATTGGCGAGCTTGTCGACAAGCTCGATACCGCGGTCACATCGGCGCTGGCCGCCTAGGGCGCACGCGCCGCCTCCCGCGCGGCAAGCGCGGCCTCGAAAGCCTCTGCCGTCATCGCTTCGGCGAGGGCCCGGCGCATGAGCGCGGCCTGGCTCTCTGGCGCCCGCCCACCCAGCGGCGGGTCGGTATCGAGGTTCGTGGGAAACGCATAGCCCTCCGCCGCTGCCGCAATGGCCGCATCGCACGCCTCTGCCCCGATCGCCCCGCCCCGCTGAAGCCCCAGAAGCGCAGGGTACAGCTGGCGGCACATCGTGGCGCGATCCACGCTTTCCATCGCCCGCCCGAAGGCGGATGAGATCTGCAAGAGGTTCGCCATACGCCGGATATCGGCGCTGCGGTTCTCGCCCGCAGCATGAAAAAGCGCCGGGCTGAAGAAGATCGCATCGCCCTTGGCCAGCGGCAGTTGAATGCAGCGCGCCTCGAAGCGATCGCGATACTCGGGCTCACCGGCAAGAAGGTAGCCAGGCCCGAAGAGCTGCGTGAATGGCAGGATCTTGGTGGGCCCGCTTTCCACCGGCATGTCGCAATGGGCAATCGCGCCTTGCAGCGTGAGGTGTTGGGAAAGCAGGTGCACGGCTTCGGGGAAGCGCGCAGCCTCGTCAGCCGGCTGGAAGCCCAGATGGTAATCGCGATGCGCCTCCTGCGCTGCGCCGCCGGGGCGCACGAGGTTCACCTGCGCCGTCATCTGGTAATGGGGCCCAAGCCATGCCTCGCACACCGCCGCGATCAGCGGATTCCCGAAGTAGCGGGCAAAAAGCGCGGGATCCTCGGCGCAAAGCTTCTGCAGGGCATTCCACACGCGGTCATTCGCCCCCGCGGCGGCGAAGTGATCGCCCTGCCCCGCGCTGTCTGCCGCCTCGCGGGCAATGATGGCCTCAAAGGCCGCAGTGGCGGCATCAATCGTGGCGTGATCGCCAAGCGCCCCGCGCAGCACCAGAACGCCCGGGCCGCTGCCCAGAACACCCGCCCATTCCTTGAGAAGCCTTGCGCGCCCGCCCGGCGGGGCCATAGCCTCCAAGCACGCCTCCGCGCCGTAGATCGGAACGTTCTGGGCAACCTCCTCGGCCAAGGGCGCCGCGCGCGCTTCGAAGCGGCGCGCGGTTAGCGCATCGAACTCTGCCAAAGCCGCTTCGGGCGAGAGGTTGAAGGCAAGGCTCACGGGTCGTCCTCCTCAGTGTACTGCGCCGGGTCGAAGGCAATGAAGAATTCGTAGATAAGGAAGGCGGCAATCGCACCGACGAAGGCGGCCCATCCCAGGCTGCCCGCCAGCACTTCCACCCCCACCCAGGCCACGCAAACGGCAACGACGGCCACGCGCCGCCAGAGCGGAAGAAAGAAGGGCGAGCGCACATCAAAATATGAGCGCCGCTTTCGGTTTGGCGGTGGGGTGGCCATCTGCATCGCCCCGTGCTGTTGCCCTTGAAACAAAAGCGCCGCCGGCGCGTTCTGCAACCGGCGGCGGATCGGTGCGGGCGGGCGCGGCGAACCGCGCCGCCCGGGCGCCATCAGCGGTATTCGCCGGCGAACTCTTCAACTTTCTCAAGCGCGTCCTTCGTGACGAAGCCCGGGCCGGAGTTGATGTTGTTGCCCGGCAGCACGCCGTAGCGATGGTAGTTGGCCAGAACCACAACCGGCAGATAGGCCTGCAGGAAGGGCTGCTGATCGATGCCCCAGTTGATCACATCGCTCTGGATGCCCTTCACGATCTCGGTGCCAAGGTCGAACGTGCCGAAGTAGATATCGCCGGCCATGCCGTTTTCTTCCAGCGCCAGCAGTGTGGGGTCTGCCGAGGTGGGCCCGAGCGTGAGGATCGCGTCGGTTTCGGGATTGGCGTTGAGATAGGCCAGAACCCGGTTCTTAATCTCAGCCGGATCCTGCCCGCTATCGATCATCTGATCGCCGAGATCCACGCCAAGCCCATCGGCAAAGCCCTGGCAGCGCTCGGTGGAGGACGGCGAGGAGATGTAGTGGTTCACGCACAGGAACGAACCCACGCCATCGCCCGCGGCGCGCTGGCCGGCGGCGAATCCTGCATCGTATTCAGGCTGTCCCACATACATCAGCGCGCCCACTTCGCGTGCCTGATCCGGCGTGCCCGAGTTCATGATGATCACGTCCACACCGGAGGCCACCGCATCCTGCACGGGGCCCGAGAGCACATCGTAATCCGAAAGCGTGGTGATAATTCCGTTGGGGCCCGAGGCCGCGGCCTGTTCGATGATCCGCGCCATATCGGCAAGATCGCCGGTGGGCGGGTTGCGGTATTCCACTTCAACGCCCATCTGCTCGCCCGCCAGCGCGATGCCGTTCTTGATGGTGTTCCACCAGGAATCGCTGTCAGGCGCGTGGCTGACAAGCACATAGCGCAGGCTTTCATGCCCATCAGCTAGGGCTGCAACGGGCGCGGTGATCGCGCTCGCCGCAATGGCGATAGATGCTACGAAAGATTTCATTGGATCCTCCCAAAGGATGTTGTGGTTTGGCGTGACGGGCGGTTCAGCCGCCTCTTTCGAAGTTCAGGAAACCACACCTTTTCGATTTCTGCAACCGGTTGCAAAGCCCTTGCGTGCGGCGCGCCGCCCCGCCTATGCTGCGGCCATGCCGATCACCCTGAAAGACGTGGCGGAAATGGCCGGGGTCTCGCGTTCGGCGGTTTCGCGCACCTTTACCGAGGGCGCGTCGGTCTCCGAGAAAACGCGCGCCAAGGTGGAAAGCGCGGCGGCGGCGCTGGGCTATCACCCGAACGCGCTTGCCTCGAGCCTCACCACCGGGCGCACCAAACTGATCGGCCTCGTGGCCAACAACTTTCACAACCCGTTCTTTCTGGAAGTCTTCGATCTGTTCACGCGCGGGCTGCAGGATCGCGGGCTGAGGCCGCTGCTTGTGAACCTGACGGATGAGACCGAACCGGAACACTCCGTGCGCCTTTTGCGGCAATACTCCGTTGATGGGGTGATCGTGGCTTCCTCCACCCTGCCCCCGGGTTTTGCCGATGCCTTCCATAAAGCGGGCATCCCCGCCGTGCATTCCTTCGGGCGGCTCCCGGGCGATCAGGGCGTGCAGGTCATTGGGATTGATAACGCTGAATGCGGGCGGATTGCGGCGCGCACGCTGGCGGCGCGCGGCTACAGGCGCATTGCGTTCCTGGGCGGCCCCGAAACCGCAACCTCCACGCAGGATCGGATCGCGGGGTTTCTGGAGGAAGCCGCGCGCCACCCGGGCGTGACCGTGAGCCAGACATTTGCGCGCGCCTATTCCTTCGATGCGGGCCGGGTGGAGATGACGAAGCTGTTGATGACCGATCCGGCAGAAGCCTATTTCTGCGGCGATGACGTGATCGCCATCGGGGCATTGAGCGCGGCGCAATCGGCGGGGCTGAACGTTCCGGGCGATATCGGGCTTATGGGCCTGAATGATATGGAGATGGCGCGTTGGGAGAACATCAATCTCACAACCATCCGCCAGCCCGTGGGCGAGATCATCGAATGCTCCGTGGCCAGGGTGGTGCGGCTTCTCGATGCGCCTGACACCCCCGCCAAGGCGCAGCTCTTCCCCTGCCATCTTGTGGAACGCGGAACGCTCCGCCCCCTGCCCTAACGCCCCAGCGCCAACGGCGATTTCAGTGCCGGGCCGCGTTAGCGCAGCATCGGCGGACGGGCATCCACCCAGGCGCCGCCGTCTTTCGCCGAACCCACGGCGGCATGAACGGCGGCCATGGAGCGCAAGCCATCCACCGCCTTGGGGTAGAGCCCGTCCGCGCCGCCGCCGTGGATCGCCTGGGCGAGATCGACATAGATGTTGGCCACGGCCAGCGGGAAGCCCTCCGGCGATCCGATTACCACGCGAGAGAGCCGCGCGGCATCCTCGGAAATACCGGCTTCGCCCTTCTCGATGATCTCCGTCCGCCCGCCAAGGGTTTGGTGATACACCTGATTGGGCTGTTCCTGCGCCCAGCGCAGCCCGCCCTCTTCACCGTAGATCTGGATATCGAGCCCGTGCTGGCGCCCGATGGCGATCGTCGATGTCCAAAGCCGGCCCACCGCGCCGCCTTCGAAGCGCAGGTTCACCATCGCATCGTCTTCCAGCTCGCGCCCGGGCACGCAGGAGGCGAAATCGGCCGAGAGCCGCGCCACCTCATCGCCCAGAATGAAGCTCGCAAGATGCAGCGCGTGGATCCCGCAATCGGCCATCTGGCCCGAAACCCCGGCCTGCGCGGGATCGTAACGCCAGCGCACGCGGGGGTTATCCTGATCGCGCGCATCGGCGTGGTGGCCATGGCTGAAACTGGCCACGACGAGGCGGATCTTGCCCAGATCCCCCCGCGCCACCATCGCCCGCATATGGCGCACCATCGGGTAGGCGCTGTAGCAGTAGTTCACCGCGCATATACGCCCGCTCTTCTCGGCCACGCGCACGATCTCTTCGCCCTCTTCCACCGTCATCGTCATCGGCTTTTCGCAAAGCACGTGGAAGCCGGCTTCGAGAAACGCCTTGGTGATCTCGAAATGCGTGGCATTGGGGGTGGCGACCGTTACAAGATCGATCCGATCCTCCCGCGCTTGTTCGCCCGCCAGCATCTCGCGCCAATCGCCATAGGCGCGATCTTCGGCAACGCCGAGAGATTGCGCATAGGCGCGGCCCTTCTCGGGATCGGCATCAAGCGCGCCCGCCACGAAGGCGAAATGCCCATCGGCCTGGGCGCCAAGGCGATGCGCCGGGCCAATCTGGCTGCCCTCGCCGCCACCCACGATGCCCCAGTTCAGTTTGCCTGCCATGGCCGCCTCCTCAAAACCCGATCGATGCCAGATAGCTGCGGTTCGCCGTGGCATCGCGCAGCGGATCGGTGCCGGGAACGGTTGGATCGCAATCCTGTTCCACCGTGCACCAGCCCTCAAACCCGGCCTCAAGCAGGATCTGCCGCACCCGCGGAAAATCCACATCGCCCTGGCCGAGTGTGCAGAAAATGCCCTGGCCGCAGGCCTCGTAGAACCCGGTGCCTTTCGCG
The DNA here is from genome assembly GCA_028285485.1 of Paracoccaceae bacterium. Taxonomy (GTDB): domain Bacteria; phylum Pseudomonadota; class Alphaproteobacteria; order Rhodobacterales; family Rhodobacteraceae; genus JANQPC01. The sequence goes on from JANQPC010000030.1 coordinate 33,950, forward strand.
ATCACATCGGCTTTCACGCCCGGATCGATATCCTTGAAATGCATGTAGCTGATGCGGCCCACATAGCGCTCCATAAACGCGACGGGATCGAAGCCCGCATAGGAATGGTGGCCGGTGTCGAAGCAAATCTTGAGGATCGAGTCGTCCACTTCGTCGAGCAGGCGCTCAAGCTCCGGCTCGAAATCCAGAAACCCGGCGGCATGGGCGTGGATGCCGACGGTGAGCCCGTATTCCTCGGCCCCCATGCGCGCCACATGGGCGATCCGGTCGCGAAACTGCGCCCACTCTTCGGGGCCCATCTGTTCGGCCGCATCGGCCCGGCCCGCCGTAGGCGCGCGGCGGGGCGAGATCGAGTCGATCAGCACCAGATGCTCGGCACCATGGGCAACAAGCGCGCGGCAGGTGCGCGTTGCACCGTCAAGCACATCCTCCCATTGCGCAGGGTCGTGAAAGGCGCGGAACACCACGCCGCCGATGAGGGTTTGCCCGAACTCATCCAGCGCCTCGGCTACTTGTGGCGGATCTTCGGGCATAAAGCCCACCGGCCCCAGCTCGATCCCCGCATAGCCCGCTTCGGCGTTTTCGCGCAGCACGTCGCGCCAATCTGGGTTGCGCGGATCGCCCGCAAATTCCACGCCCCAAGAACAGGGGGCATTGCCGATCTGAATGCTCATTGGGGGCCCTCCACGCCGCTCACGCCCTGCCAGGCGCCGCCCTCTTGCGAGCGGCGCGCGGCCTCGATTACCTCTGCCACGGCCAGCCCGTCTGCAAAAGTCGGCCAGCGCGCCACGCCCGCGTCAATCGCTGCGAGAAAATCGCGCGCCTCGATGATGATCTGATCCTGATAACCGGTGCCGTGACCCGGGCCCTGGCAGAAAGCCAGATAATCAGGGTGCTCCGGCCCCGTGAGGATCTTGGTAAAGCCCCGAGTGGCCTCGGCCCCCTCGGCCCTGTAGAGCCAAAGCGCGTTCTGATCTTCCTGATCGAAGCGGATCGCGCCACGGGTGCCCGTAATTTCATAGGCGTAGCCCATTTTCCGGCCATGGGCGACGCGGCTGAAGAAGAGATGCCCCATGGCCCCGGAGGCAAAGCGGCACATCATCTGCGCCTGATCGTCATTGGTGACGGCAACGCCGCCGCGCGTGGCATGCACCGTCTCGGCCTCGCCCATCACCTGCGTGATCGGGCCCGCAAGCGCCAGGGCGGCGTTCACCATATGAGGCGCCAGATCGCCCAGCGTTCCGTTCGCATCGCCCTCGGTGCGCCAGCTTGCGGGCAGCGCCGGATCGGCCAGAAAATCCTCGGTATGCTCACCGCGAAACCACACAAGATCGCCGATCGCGCCCTCCGCGATAAGCTGGCGGGCGTATTGCGAGGCGGGCGTGCGGATATAGTTGAACCCCACCATATGCACGCAGCCGCTTGCCTCCGCCGTGGCCGCCATGGCGCGGGCATCATCAATCGAGGCCCCAAGCGGCTTTTCGCAGAATACGGGCTTGCCGAGGGCAAAGGCGGCTTCCGCGATGGCACTATGGGTGTGTTGCGGCGAGGCGATGACAATGGCCTCCACCTCCGGCGCCTCAACCACCGCACGCCAATCCGCTGCCGCCCGCCTGAACCCAAAGGCTTTGGCATACCGCTCGGCGCTTTGGGCGCTTGAGGCGGCGACCATTTCCAGCCGCGGGCGCAGGGCGGTGTTGAAGACCGGCCCGACCGCCGCCATGGCCACGGCATGCGCCTTGCCCATGTATCCGCCACCCACAATTCCGATGCCGATCTGCGCCATGGGCGAACGTCCTGAAAGGGTTTGCAACCGGTTGCAATTTGCGAGTATCGTCTTTCCCGCACCCCGGTCAATATTCAATCGTCATCAGAACGCGCCACCGGGAAAAAGGGAGAGACAGGCGATGCCAGCCGAGACCATTCGTTTGACCACCGCGCAGGCCATCATCCGCTATCTCGCGGCCCAGTTCATCGAGATTGACGGCAAGAAGACCCGCATCTGCGGTGGGGGGTTCGGCATCTTCGGCCATGGCAATGTGACCTGCCTGGGCGAAGCGCTTTACCCGATGCAGGAAGCCCTGCCGCTCTACCGTGGCCAGAACGAACAGAGCATGGGCTTCGCCGCGGCAGCCTATGCGAAGTACCACCTGCGCCGGCGCTTCATGTTTTGCACGGCCTCTGCGGGCCCCGGCACGGCCAACCTGCTCACAGCCGCAGCGTTGGCCCATGCCAACCGGCTGCCCATGCTGATGCTTTGCGGCGATACGTTTCTCACCCGGCTGCCCGATCCGGTGCTGCAGCAGCTGGAGCATTTCGGCAACCCGGCGCTGGGGCTTAACGATGGGTTCAAGGCCGTCTCCCGCTACTGGGATCGGATCACGCATCCTGCGCAGGTGATCCAGTCGCTCCCTGCAGCGCTCGCCACGATGCTCGATCCCGCAGATTGCGGGCCCGCCTTCATCGCGCTGCCGCAGGATGTGCAGGGTTGGGCCTATGATTACCCCGCCGCGCTTTTCGAAGAGCGTGTGCATCGCATTCGCCGCCAGGCGCCCGATGCGCAGGAGGTGGCCGAGGCGGCGGCGTTGCTGGCAGGCGCCGAACGCCCGATCCTGATTGCCGGCGGCGGCGTGCAGTATTCGGGCGCGGTGGCAGAGCTTACGGCATTTGCCGAAACGCACGGCATCCCGGTGGTGGAAACCATCGCCGGGCGGGCCAACATGCGCGCCACCCATCCGCTCAATACCGGGCCCATCGGGGTGACCGGTTCGGATAGCGCCAATGCAGTGGCCGAGGCTGCGGATGTGATCCTTTCCGTCGGCTCTCGCCTGCAGGATTTCACCACGGGTTCCTGGACGGCCTTCGCCGCCGATGCGCGCATCCTCTCCCTCAACGCCGCGCGCCACGATGCGGGCAAGCACCTTGCGCTGCCGGTCGTGGGCGATGCGAAGCTGGGCCTTGCGAGCCTCTCCTCAGCTCTCGGCGCCTATACCGCACCAGAGTCGTGGCGCAGCTTCGCCGCCGGAGAACGGGTGAAATGGGATGCCTATGTTGCCGAGAACGTGAAGCCCGGAAACCGCCCGAATTCCTACGCCCAGGCCATCGGGGTTGTGAACGCCCTTTGCGAACCGCGCGACAGGGTGGTCACCGCCGCGGGCGGGCTGCCCGCTGAGGTCACGGCCAACTGGCGCACGCTCGATATCGGCACGGTGGATGTGGAATTCGGCTTCTCCTGCATGGGCTATGAGATCGCCGGGGGCTGGGGCGCCCGGATCGCGCAGGCGGAGAAGGAACCCGAGGCGGATACCATCGTTTTCGTGGGCGACGGCTCCTACCTGCTGATGAACTCCGATATCTACTCCTCGGTTCTGACCGGCAAGAAGCTGATCATACTGGTTCTCGACAATGGTGGCTTCGCGGTCATCAACAAGCTGCAGAACAACACCGGCAACGAAAGCTTCAACAACCTGATTGCCGATTGCCCGACGATGCCCGAGGCCTTTGCGGTGGATTTCGCCGCCCATGCCGCGGCGATGGGCGCCCATGCCGAAGAAGTGGCGAACCCGGGTGAACTGGGCGCGGCCTTCACGCAAGCGAAAGCGCGCGATCGCACCAGCGTTATCGTCATGAAGGTGGATGCCTATGAGGGGTGGACGACCGAGGGTCACACCTGGTGGGAGGTTGGCACACCGGAGGTGTCCGAAAGCGAGGCGGTGCGCGCGGCGCATCTGGAGGTGGAAAGCGCGCGGCCCCGGCAGCGGAAAGGCGTGTGATGCCCGCGCTGATCGAGGCGATCCGGCAAAACAGTTTCGCCGTTTTCGGCCGTGCGGGCATGGATCTTTTCCCCGATCCCCCGGGCACGCGCACCGCTGAGGCCGAGGTGCTGCATGCGGGGCTTGGCGGTTCTTCGGCCAATATCGCGGCCGGGATCTGCAAGTTCGGCGGCCAGGCCTCTCTCATCACGTCGCTCTCGCAGGATGCCGTGGCCGAGTTCTGCCTGACACAATTGGCCTGCTACGGGGTGGGCACGGAATACATCCGCCGCGTGGGGGGCGAATTTCGCACCTCCCTCGCCGTCTACGAAAGCCGCCTGGCCGATCATCAAACGGTGATCTACCGAAATGCCGCGGTTGATTTTCAGGTCACGCCCGAAGATGTCGATGCCGTCGATTTCTCCCGCTTCGGCGCTTTTATCACCGCAGGCACGGTCTTTGCTTCCGAACCTTCGCGCAGCGCGGCGTTCCATGCGTTTGAACGCGCCCGCGCCGCCGGATTGCCCGTGATCTTCGATATCGATTACCGCCCCTATTCCTGGCCCGGGCCCGAGATCGCGGCAGAGGTTCTGAGCCGCGCCGGGGCGGCCAGCGATGTGATCGTGGGCAATGACGAGGAATTTGGCTTCATGGCCGGAGACATGGGCCGCGGGCTCCAGAAGGCGCAGGATCTTGCGACAGGCGGCGCTGGCATCGTTGTCTACAAGATGGGCGAGAAGGGCGCGATCACCTTCGCGGGGGAGGAGGAAATCCACACCGGCATCTACCCCGTCGACGCGCTGAAACCCACGGGCGCGGGCGACAGTTTCCTGGCCGGGATGCTTGCCAGCCTTGCCGCAGGATATGAGTTGAAAGACGCGATCCTGCGCGGATCGGCCTGCGCGGCCATCGTGGTGTCAAAACCCGGCTGCGCGCCCGCGATGCCCGATACCGCCGCGCTTGACGCCTTTCTTTCCCAACATCCCGGGCCCCGGGCCGCATAGAGGATTGCCGATGCATATCGCGCCCCATGACAACCAGAATGCGCCGATCGTGGGCGCGGGGAACGAAACCGTTCCCCTGAACTACTTCAACATCGTGCACCTGAAAGCGGGCGAAACCTTCCGCTACGCCGTGCCGGGGTATGAGACCTGCATTGTGCCCGCCACCGGCACCGTTGATGTGGCCTGCGGTGGTTTTCGCGCCGAAGCGCTGGGCGGGCGCGGAACGGACGTGTGGGATGGCGAGCCGGAGGGCACCTATATTCCCACCGGGCGGGAGGTAGAGATCACCTGCCGGTCGGGCACCGCCGAAGTTTTTGTCGCCGGCGCCAGGTTCGACGAGGTGCTTGAGCCCTTCGCCGTGCGTGCCGACGAGCTTGATCTCGTGCAATACGGCTCGGACGACACCAAGACCCACCGCAAGATCAAGCATATCCTCGGCCAGAAACAGGCGGATCGGGTGGGCCGGCTCCTGGTGAGCGAACTATACACCGTGGGTCAGGGCGGCTGGTCGGGCTTTCCCGCCCACAAGCATGATACCGACAGGCTTCCGGACGAAACCCGCCATGATGAAACCTATAACTTCCGCTTCCGCCCCTCCCACGGCTCGGGCCTGCAGCTTCTTCAGCGCGAGGATGGCGGCGTGGGCGAGGCTTATCACATCGTCGATGGCTCAACGGTTTGTATCGACAAGGGCTATCATCCCTGCGTGGTGATGCCGGGCTACGAGATGTATTATTTCACCATCCTCGGCGGGCTCAGCCAGCGCCCGCTGGTGCAATATTTTCAGCCCACCCATGCCGATCAGCTTCACACCATTCCCGGCATTCTCGACATGGTCGCCAAGTTCAAATGACGATGGCAACGCTCAGCGCCGTGCTGCAACCCGCCATGGCCGGGCGCTACGCGGTCTGCGGGCTGGTTTGCCTTGGCTGGGAAGATGCGCGCGCCTATGTGCGTGCGGCCGAGGCCGAGGGGCTGCCGGTGATCCTGCAAGCGGGGCCCTCCTGCCGGGCGCATACGCCGCTCAAGGTGCTGGGGCCGATGTTTCGCGCGCTGGGTGAAGGTGCGGCGGTTCCCGTTGTCGCCCATCTCGATCACGGCGCATCGCGGGAGGAATGCCGGGAGGCGATTGAATCCGGCTTCACCTCCGTGATGTACGATGGCTCGCGCACCCCGCTGGAAGACAACATCGCCGACACCGCTGAAATTGCGGCGATGGCGCGGCATGCGGGCGTGTCCTGCGAGGGTGAGGTTGGGTTTGTGGGCTACGCGGCGGGGGAAGGCTCGCGCGGCACCGATCCGGGCGAGGCAAAGCGGTTTGCGGCGGAAACAGGGGTGGATGCGATGGCGATATCGGTGGGCAACGTTCACTTGCAGGAACGCCACGAAGGCGGGGTTGATCTGGCCCGGATCCGGGCCATCGAGGCGGTAACGGACGTGCCGCTTGTTATCCACGGGGGATCGGGCATTCCCCATGCCGATCGCACCGAACTTGCCCGCACAACGCGGATTGCGAAGTTCAACATCGGCACCGAACTCCGCCAGGTATTCGGCCAGGCCCTCCGCGATACGCTTGCGGGCGACCCCGCGATCTATGACCGCGTGAAGATCCTCAGCGCCATCGAAGCCCCGCTTGAGGCCGCCGCCCGCCGCGCCCTGCGCGCTGTGGCGCCGGAAGGTGCAGGCGCATGATCCGGCTCGGGCTTCTGGGATGCGGCCGCATCGGCCAGGTGCATGCCCGCGCCGTAGGCGGCTTGCGCGATGCGCAGATCGCTGCACTGTCCGATGCACATCGCCCTGCCGCCGAGGCGCTGGCGAAGGAAGCCGGGGCAGAGATCCGCGACACCAACGCCATTGTCACCGCAAGTGATATCGACGCGCTCGTGATCTGCACACCAACGGATACGCATGCCGATCTGATCGAGGCGGGCGCGCGCGCGGGCAAACCAATCTTCTGCGAAAAACCGATTGATCTTGATGTCGCGCGCGTGGAGGCGTGCCTCGAAACGGTCGAAAGTGCAGGCGTGCCGCTGATGATCGGCTTCCAGCGCCGGTTTGATCCCCAGTTTCGCGCGCTAAAGGCCGCGCTCGCGGCCGGCGAAATCGGTAAGATCGAGCAGATTGCCATCACCAGCCGCGATCCCGCGCCCCCACCTGCAGAATACATCACACGCTCCGGCGGGATCTTTCGCGATTGTACGATCCACGATTTCGATATGGCGCGGTTTCTCCTTGGCGCCCCTCTGCGGCGGCTCACGGCAACCAGCGCGGCACTGGTTGATCCGGAGATCGGGCGGCTGGGCGATGCCGATACGGCCACCACCCTCATCGAAGCCGAAAGCGGCGCGCAGATCGTGATCACCAACTCTCGCCGCGCCACCTACGGCTACGATCAGCGCGTGGAGGTGCTGGGGGAAACGGGCATGCTTCAGGTTGGCAATTTCCACGAACCCCGCCCAATTCGCGCCGCCGCCGATGGCGTCACGCAGCCCCCGCTTCTGAACTTTTTCATGGATCGCTATGCGGCGGCCTATGCTGCCGAGATGGCGGCCTTCGTCGATGTCGTGGCCTCCGGCGCGCCTGTGCCCGTGGGCGGCGATGACGGGCGGCAAGCGCTGATCCTCGCAGATGCTGCCACGCGATCCGCCGCAGGGGCGGGCTGGGTCACGCTCGGCGGCCCGGCGTGACGGCCCCCGCGCGGGTTGTCTTCCCGGAATGGGACGCGCCCGCAATCGCCCAAGCCCGCCAGCGCCTGAAAGCCGACGGGATCTGCACGCCGCTCCCGGTTGCGGATGCGAGCGACGCGCAGGCGGCCGCACTCATGGCCGCGCGCGGGGTTGCCGGGCCGGTTGCCGCGCGCATGCTGAAAAAGCCCTTAATCCGGGCCGCTGCAATGGTGGCGGCGGGCGAGGCCGAGGCGATGGTGGCCGGGATCGAGGCGCCGACGCGGCGGGTGATCGAAGCGGCTTCCCTGGCCATCGGGCTGGCCGCGGATGTGGCGATCCCGTCATCCTTTTTCCTGATGCGCTTCCCAAGCGGCCGGGAGTTGCTCTTTGCCGATTGCGCCGTGACGGTGGCGCCTGATGCAGAGCAGCTTGCGGCCATCGCCCGGGCCACCGCACGTTCCGCCACAGCGCTTCTGGGCCACGCCGACGTGGCGCTTCTGTCCTACGCCACCGGCGCCTCCGGCGCGGGCGCTAGCGTGGAGACGGTGCGCGCGGCAGCGGAAGCCGCCGGGTTTCCCGGCCCGATCCAGGCCGATGCGGCGCTGAACGCGGCAATTGCCGAAAAGAAGGGGGTGGCCGGCGGCGGCGCGAACGTGCTCATCTTCCCCGATCTCGATGCGGGCAATATCGGCTACAAGCTTTGTCAGGAGCTTGCGGGGGCCCAGGCCATCGGCCCGATCCTGCAGGGCTTCCGCAAACCTGTTTGCGACCTGAGCCGCGGCGCCACCGCAGGCGATATCGTTGCGGCCACGAAGCTGACCCTCTCGCTTGGCCCCTAACCCGCTGCGGCGTTGGGCGGCGCTGCCGGATAGCCCGAGATCTCATCGGCAATAATGGCCACGCCCTCCGCGATCCGCGCCGAAGGGATCGATGAATAAGCAAGGCGATAGTGCCGGTGATCGGCGCGGGCAGGATCGAAGAACGCCGCGCCCGGTTCGATCACAACCCCGCGCCGGTGAAGCCGCTGCGCGAGATCGGCGGTATCCACTCCTGCCGGCGCGCGCATCCAGAAACACGATCCGCCATCGTCCGGCGCGCCGGCCTTGATCAGCCCCTCTGCCGCAATCGCCTCGGCCATCACCGCGCGCCGGCGCTGATAGGCTCTGCGCATCCGGTTCACTTGCGCCTCGTAGTGGCCGAGAGAGAGAAAATAGGCCGCAGTGCGCTGGATCAGCCCTGGCGGGTGGCGCAAAACGGTGGCGCGCAGGTTCCGCGCCTCCTGCACAAAGGCGGCAGGCGCCACCAGAAAGCCAAGCCGGAGGCCCGGGAACAGCGATTTCGAGAACGATCCCACATGGATCACCTGACCCGCCTCATCAAGCGATTTCAGCGAGGGCGAGGGCGCTTGCCGAAAGCCGATCTCAAATTCGTAGTCATCCTCCACGATCACGAATTCACGCTCCGCGGCCAGCTGCATAAGCGCCTTCCGTCGCGCCAACGGCATCGTCACGTTGGTGGGGCACTGGTGGCTGACGGTGGCGAAGAGCACATCGAGCCCCTCCGGCAGCGCCTCCGGCGGCAACCCCTGCGCATCGACATCGATGCTGACGGTTCTGCAGCGCGTTTGTTCCAGGATCTGGCGCAGCCCGGGATAGCCCGGGTTTTCAATCGCCGCCGTGCGCCGCTGGGTGAGCAGAAGCTGCGCGCAGATCCAAAGCGCGTTCTGGGCGCCCATGGTGATCAGAATATTCTCCGGGCCCGCCGAGATGCCGCGCCGCGTGAGGATCTGGCGCAGGATGTATTCCACCAGCTTCGGATCATCGCGTTCATAGTGATCGGCGGTGAGCGCAGTGAACTCCTTCTGCCCCAGCGCCTGCAGAGCGCAAAGCCGCCAGTTCTGGTGATCGAAAAGCTTGGGATCGGTCTGTCCGTAGATGAACGGGTAGCGATAGCTCTGCCAATCGGGCGGGCGGGTGATCGCCACTGTGGTGGCCACGCGATGGGCGAGGTGGCGCGACCAGTCCACCCGGCTGTCAGTGGGCGGCGGCAGATCGAGCCGCGGCGCCGCAGGGATGGCATCGGAGACGAAGTAGCCCGAACGCCCGCGCGCAAGCAGGAAATCATCGGCCACGAGATCGGTATAGGCAATCGTCACGGTAATGCGGCTCACGCCCAGATGCCGGGCCAAAGCTCGGCTCGAAGGCATTCGCTCCCCGGGCCGGAACCGGCCTGAAAGGATGCCCTCCACCACCATCCGCTTGATGCGGTGCTGGAGCGTGCCGTCACCGGCTTCATCGAGGTAGAAGCTGTCTGCGTGGATCGCCATTCTGGCCCTATGGTGCCCGAAATTCAGGGGCACCGCTAGGTCCAGATCCGTCGCCGCCGCCGTTCTGGCCAGGTACCCGGACGAAATGCGCCGATAGAATCTGGCCTCATCGCTGCCAAGCTTCTGGCCCTAACGCCCATCCCGGCGCTTTGGCACATCTCAATCGGCCAGCGAGCGGTCTCGCGGCCCCAATTTCAAGGAACCGGCCCCATGAACACGCAGCTTACGCCGAACGATCTGACCCAGGTCATCGAAGCCGATCGCGCCCATCTCTGGCATCACCTGATCCAGCACAAACCGTTCGAAAGCACCGATCCGCGTATCATCGTGGAGGGCAAGGGGCTGCGGGTCTGGGATCAGCATGGCAAGGAACACATCGATGCCGTCTCGGGCGGGGTGTGGACGGTGAATGTGGGCTACGGGCGCGAGCGGATCGCCGACGCGGTGCGCGACCAGCTGGTGAAGATGAACTTCTTCGCGGGGTCCGCGGGCTCCGTGCCCGGCGCCACATTTGCGGAGATGCTGATCGACAAGATGCCGGGCATGAGCCGGGTCTACTACACCAACTCCGGCTCCGAGGCGAACGAGAAGGCGTTCAAGATGATCCGCCAGATCGCGCATAAGCGGTATGGCGGACGCAAGCACAAGATCCTTTATCGGGAGCGTGATTATCACGGCTCCACGCTCGCCGCGATGTCGGCTGGCGGGCAGCTGGAGCGCAACGCGCAATACGGGCCCTTCGCTCCGGGCTTCGTTGAAGTACCCCATTGCCTGGAGTACCGCGCGCAGTGGGAGGTTGAGAATTACGGCGCGCGTGCCGCGGATGCGATCGAAGAGGTGATCCTGCGTGAAGGCCCCGATACGGTGGGTGCGCTTTGCCTTGAGCCAGTCACTGCCGGTGGCGGCGTCATCACACCGCCTGAAGGCTATTGGCAGCGCGTGGGCGAGATCTGCCGCAAGTACGACATCCTGCTGCATATCGATGAGGTGGTTTGCGGCGTCGGGCGCACCGGTACGTGGTTCGGCTATCAGCACTATGGAATCGAGCCCGATTTCGTGACCATGGCGAAGGGCGTGGCTTCGGGCTACGCGGCCATCGCCTGCCTCGTCACCACCGAACGCGTCTTCGAGATGTTCAAGGAAGCGCCCGATGACCCGCTGGATTACTTCCGCGATATCTCCACCTTCGGCGGCTGCACGGCGGGGCCCGCCGCTGCTATCGAAAACATGAAGATCATCGAGGAAGAGAACCTGCTGGAAAACACCACCGTGATGGGCGCGCGGCTGATCGATAACCTCCACGCGCTGCAGGAGCGGCATGCCGTGATCGGCGATGTGCGCGGCAAAGGCCTTTTCTGCGGGGCAGAGCTTGTGGCCGATCGCGCCAGCCGCGAACCTGCGGCGGAAAAGGCCGTGCAGGCCGTTGTCGCCGATTGCACGGCGCAGGGGGTGATCATCGGGGCCACCAACCGCTCGATCCCGGGCTTTAACAACACGCTCTGTTTCAGCCCCGCGCTGATCTCCACCGCCGATGATATTGACGAAATCACGGATGCCGTGGATGGCGCGCTCACCCGCGTATTCGGCGTATGAGCGATCTTCCCGCCACCGCGCGGGTTGTCATCATCGGGGGGGGCGCCGTGGGCGCATCGGCGCTCTACCACCTGGGCCTTGCGGGGTGGCGCGATTGCCTGCTTCTGGAGAAGAACGAACTTACGGCTGGCTCCACCTGGCACGCGGCGGGCAACGTGCCCACCTTCTCGCCGGCCTGGTCGATCATGAACCTGCAGCGGTATTCGACAGAGCTTTATCGCGGCCTCGCCGAGGCCGTTGATTACCCGATGAACTACCATGTGACCGGCTCGATCCGGCTTGCGCATTCAAAAGAACGGAAGCGCGAGTTCGAGCGCGCCCGCGGCATGGGCCTTGCGCAGGGCATGGATCTTGAGCTCATCGCGCCGGGCGATCTGGGGGATCGCTACCCCTTCGCCGAAACGCATGATCTTGAGGCCATTCTCTACGATCCCGACGATGGCGATATCGATCCCGCGCAACTCACGCAAGCGCTCGCCAAAGGCGCGCGCATCCTCGGCCAGCGGATCGAGCGGTTCTGCGAAGTTACCGGGCTGCAGCGCGCGGGCGGGGAATGGCTGGTTGAAACACCGAAGGGCACCGTTCGCGCTGAATACGTTGTGAACGCGGGCGGCTATTACGCCCGCCGCGTGGGCGAGATGTTCAAGCCCTTCGGCGGGCGCACCGTTCCCATGGTGGTTATGAGCCATCAGTACCTTCTCTTCGAAGAGGTGGAGGAGGTGCGTGCCTGGTCAGAACCCAGGGGCCGCAAGCTGCCGATCCTGCGCGATGTGGATAGCTCCTACTACCTGCGGCAGGAAAAATACGGCTTCAACCTTGGCCCCTATGAACGCACCTGCAAGGCGCATTGGATTGAGAGCGGCGATCCGATGCCGGATGATTTCAGCTTCCAGCTCTACCCCGACGATCTCGACCGTATCGCATGGTACATTGAGGATGCGATGGCGCGCGTGCCGCTCTTGGAAACGGCGGGCCTTGGCAAGGTGATCAACGGCCCGATCCCCTATACGCCGGACGGCTTTCCCCTGATCGGCCCGATGCCGGGTGTACCCAATGCCTTTGAAGCCTGCGTTTTTACCTTTGGGATCGCCCAGGCCGGCGGCGCGGGCAAGGTTCTGGCCGAGTGGATCATCGAAGGCGAAACGGAATGGGATATGTGGTCGTGCGACCCCCGCCGATTCACAAAACTTGCCGACGAAAACTACTGCATCGCCAAGGGGATGGAGGTGTATGGCCACGAATACGCGATGCATTTCCCGCATCACGAATGGCCCGCCGCGCGCGGCAAGCGCCTCTCTGCGCTGCATGCGCGGCTTGAAGAAGCCGGCGCCGTTTTCGGGGCCTATAATGGCTGGGAACGTGCGAACTGGTTCGCCAAGCAGGGCGACGATACCAGCGAGGCGGCCACGGAAACCTGGGAACGCGAGGGCCCTTGGCTGCCGCGCGTGGCCGGCGAGGCGGCTGCCGTTCGGGATAGCTGCGGTGTGCTGGCCCTGCCCGGCTTCACCCGGCTCACCGTATCCGGCAAAGGCGCGCGCGCCCATGTTGATGGCCTCACCGCCTCGCGCCTGCCCGCGCCCGGCCGGGTTGGGCTGGCCTATTTCGCCGATCGCCGGGGGCGGATCGTCACCGAAATGTCGGTTCGGGTGATCGGAGACGACGAGGTGCGCCTCATCACCGCCGCTGCCGCGGAATGGCACGATGCCGAACTGATCGCCCGAGGGGCGCCCGAAGGCATCACGGTGACAGACCATTCTGCAGACATGGAATGCCTGCTCGTCACCGGCCCAAAGGCGCGCGAAACCCTGTTGCCCCTGACCGAGGGCAATGACCTCAGCGCAAACTGGCTTTCGGCCAGCGATGAGGGAACCGTCGCCGGGATGCCCTGCACGCTTCTGCGCGTGAGCTTCGCGGGCGAGCTTGGCTGGGAAATCCACGCCACGCCCGAAAACGTCACGGCGATCTGGGATGCGGTCACCGCCGCCGGGGCCACGCCCTTCGGCATGTACGCGCTCGACAGCCTGCGCATGGAAAAGGGCTACCGCACATGGAAGGGGGATCTTTCTTCCGATTACACACTGCTTGAGGCGGGGCTCGGCCGGTTCATCGATTTCGAAAAGAACGCGGGCTTCCCGGGCCGCGAGGCGCTTCTGGATGAGCGCAGGCGCGGCCCGGCAAAATGCGCCGTAGGCCTCGTGATCGAGGCCGGCGCCTGCGATGCGCCCTACATGGCGCTTATCTGGAAGGATGGCGAACCGGTGGGCGAAATCACAAGCGGCGGCTGGGGGCATCGGGTGGATGCCTCGCTCGCCATCGGAATGCTGCGCGCCGATCTTGCCGAGCCGGGAACGGCCCTGGAGGTTGAGATTTTCGGCGAACGCTGCCCAGCCACGGTGCATGCGCTGCCCTTCTGGGATCCCGCCAACGAAAGGCTCCGCGCGTGAGGCCGCCCGCCGAGGCGCGCGCCGTTATCATCGGCGGCGGTGTCTCCGGCTGCTCTGTCGCCTACCACCTCGCCAAGCTTGGTTGGCGCGAGGTTGTGCTTCTGGAACGCAAGCGCCTCACCTGCGGCACAACCTGGCACGCTGCCGGGCTGATCGGCCAGCTTCGGCCCAGCCAGAACCTCACGCGGCTCGCGAAATACTCAGCCGAGCTTTATGCGGGGCTTGAGGCGGAAACCGGCGTGGCCACCGGTATGCGGCGCAACGGCTCGATCACGCTCGCGCTAACCGATGATCGCTGGGAAGAAGTACGCCGGCAGGCAACGCTGGCGCGGATCTTCGGGGTGGAGGCGGAGGTCGCCACGCCAGACGAAATCCGCGCCCTCTACCCGCACCTCACCACAAGCGACGCCAAGGGCGGGGTCTACCTGCCGGGCGACGGCCAGTGCGACCCCGCAAATATCGCCATGGCGCTTGCCAAGGGCGCGCGCATGAACGGCGCGGCCATTCTTGAAGGCGTGGAGGCTGCGCGTGTTGAGGATGATGGCCGGCGCGTGACCGGTGTGCATTGGGCCAGGGGCGAAGACACGGGCGTGATCAAAACCGACATCGTGGTGAATTGCGGGGGCATGTGGGGCCGCGATCTTGCGCGCCGGTCAGGGGTGACCCTGCCGCTCCACGCCTGCGAACACTTCTATCTGCTGACAGAGCCCCTTGAGGGGCTCGGTTCTGTTCCCAGCCTCCGCGTGCCCGACGAATGCGCCTATTACAAGGAAGATGCGGGCAAGATGCTGCTCGGCGCCTTCGAGCCGCGCGCCAAGCCTTGGGGGATGGACGGCATCCCGAAGGACTTCGAGTTTGACAGCCTGCCGGAGGACTTTGCGCATTTCGAGCCAATCCTCGAAAGCGCGATGCACCGGATGCCGCTTTTCGAAACGGCGGGTATCCATACCTTCTTCAACGGCCCCGAAAGCTTTACGCCCGATGATACGTACTATCTCGGCGCGGCGCCGGAACTTGGGGGTTACTGGGTCGCAGCGGGCTACAACTCCATTGGGATTGTATCGTCCGGCGGCGCCGGCATGGCGCTTGCCCAATGGATGGAGGATGGCGAACCGCCGTTTGATCTTTGGGATGTGGATATTCGACGCGCGCAGCCCTTCCAGCGCAACCGCCTCTACCTGCAGGAACGGGTTTCGGAAACGCTCGGCCTGCTCTTTGCCGATCACTACCCTTACCGCCAGCCTGAAACGGCGCGCGGGGTGCGGCGCAGCCCCGTACATCACCTGCTCGCCAAGCGCGGCGCGGTGTTCGGCGAACTCGCCGGATGGGAGCGCGCGAACTGGTTCGCCCTGCCGGGGCAGGATCCCGGTTACCGATACGATTGGCGCGGGCAGAACTGGGCCGAAAACCATCGCCGCGAACATATGGCGATCCGCGAGAACGTGGGCCTTTTCGATATGTCTTCCTTCGGGAAGATCCGGGTGGAGGGGCCGGGTGCCTGCGCCTTCCTGCAACTCATGTGCGGCAATGATGTGGATGTTCCGCCGGGCAAGCTTGTCTACACCCAGATGCTCAACGCGCGCGGTGGCATCGAGTGCGATCTGACAGTTACGCGGCTGAGCGAAACCGCCTACCTCCTCGTTGTGCCCGCCGCCTCGGTGCAGCGTGATCTGGCCTGGCTGCGCCGCCACCAGGGCGATGCCTTTGTCGTGATCTCGGATGTGACGGCGCTTGAGGCCGTCTTCTGCGTGATGGGCCCGAATGCGCGCGATCTCATGGCCAAGGTCAGCCCGGATGATTTCAGCAATACCGCCCACCCCTTCGGCACGGCCCGGGAGATCGAGATCGGCATGGCGCTCGCCCGCGCCCATCGCGTGAGCTATGTGGGCGAGCTTGGGTGGGAGATCTACGTTACCGCGGACATGGCCGCGCATGTCTTCGAAACGCTGCTCGCCGCCGGTGAAGACCTCGAGCTCACGCTCTGCGGCCTGCACGCGATGGATAGCTGCCGCATCGAGAAGGCGTTTCGCCATTTCGGCCATGACATTACCGATGAGGATCATGTGCTTGAGGCGGGCCTCGGCTTCGCCGTGAAGCCGGAAAAGGGCAACTTCATTGGCCGCGATGCGGTACTTCACAAGCGCGATGCCGGGCTTGAGCGCCGGTTGATCCAGCTTCGATTAAGCGACCCGGGCGCTTACGTGTTTCACAACGAAGGGCTTGCACGGGATGGCAAGATCGTTTCCATCGTTACATCCGGCAATTACGGCCACGCGCTTGGTGGCGCGATTGCCATGGGCTATGTGCCCTGTGCCGGGGAAGCGGTGGCCGATGTTCTGGCCAGCCGCTACGAGATTGATATCGGAGGAACGCGGGTGCCCGCCGAGGCCAGCCTGAAGCCACTATACGATCCCACGGGCGCGCGGATGCGGGCGTGAGCGGGGCGACGGTTGCCCTGATCAAGGGCGATGGGATCGGGGTGGATGTGGCCGAGGCCACGATGGCCGTCATCGCATCCGCGATCTCCGCCGAGGCCGCACCGCCGCTGGCCTATGACGAGATCGCCGCCGGGGCTGGCTATTTCTCCACCACGGGCCAGGATATCGAGCCGGATGGGGAGAAACGTGCCGGTGCGGCGGATGCGATCTTTCTGGGCGCGATCGGCCTGCCCGCGATCCGCCACCCCGACGGCACCGAGATCTCGCCTCATTTGCGGCTGAGGGACAGGTTCGGGCTGTTCGCCGGTGTGCGCCCGGTGAAAGCCTATCCGAACGCACCGCAAAGGTTGGCCGATCCGCGGGCAAGCGGCATCGATCTGGTGATCCTGCGCGAATCCACCGAAGGGCTCTTCTACTCTGCCGCCGCCCATGGCCGCGCCGAGATCATCGGCAATAGCGAGGTGCGCGACACGCTGCGCATCACGCGGGAGACAACCGAAAAGCTGCATCGCTTCGGCTTCGATCTCGCCCGCAAGCGCAAGGCACGCGGGCGCCCGGGCCGCATCACATGCGTGGACAAGGCGAATGTCTTCGCCTCGATGGCCTTCTTTCGGAAGATCTTCGATGAGGTGGCGCCTGGCTTTCCCGATATCGAACCCGGCTATGCCTATGTGGACGCCCAGGCTCTGAACCTGATCCGCCAGCCTTGGGAGTATGACGTGCTGGTGATGGAGAACATGTTCGGCGATATCCTCTCTGATCTCGCGGGGGGGCTTGTGGGCGGCATGGGGCTTGCGGCCTGTGGGGAGATCGGCGCGGAACACGCGCTTTTCCAGCCCGCCCATGGCAGCGCCCCCGATATCATGGGGCAGGATAAGGCGAACCCCCTTGCGGCGATCCTGAGCGGCGCGATGATGCTCGATTACCTTGCCGAACGAACGGCCCAACCAAGCTATGCGGCAGCGGGCCTGCGGATCGAACGGGCGGTGGAGGCGGGGTTTGCGGCAAATGCGCTGCGCCCGATGGAATTCGGCGGCGATATGGGAACTCTGGCGGTGACAGAGGCGGTGATCGCCGCGGTTGAGACCGGCTGAACCCAGCGCCGCCGCTCAGACGCCGCCACACGCCTGTAGCAGGATCAGCGCCTTCCTGTTGGGCACATCCGGCGCCGCCAGCGTGGCTTTGGCCGCATCGCGCGCGGGTTCCGACCGGGCGACGAGCTCTCCCAACGTATCGGCACGTTCGGCATCCAGAAGCGTGGCAACGGCCCTCGCTGGCACGCCGGCATCCTCGCCGCTCAGCACGCGCTCCAATGCCGCGCTGCGAACCGCGCGGGCCGGATCGCCGATATGCGCAAGCGCGGGTTCGGCGGAAAGCGCGGCAACACCGGAGGCTCGGATCAGGGGATCCGCATCCGCAAGTGCTTTGGCGCGCAAGGCCTCCGCCCCCTCGCCCCGAAGCCCGATCCGGAAAGCCGCCGCGCGGATGACCGGATCATCGTCATTCGTGCCGGCGGCAATCATCTCCGACGCCGATGCGGGGCCAGGCCGCTCGGCGAGCACCTCCCACGCGGTTCGGCGGAGGGCGGCGTCTTCATCGCCGATCCGCGCCAAAAGGGCGGCATCGATGGCGGCACCGGGCGCGCCCTGTGCACAGCGCATCGCCTCGATCACAAGCGCCTCGGCCACCTCATCGGGCCCTTCCACGGGGCGCCGCTTGCGCCGTTTCGGGGCGGTTTCCTCCGGTGTATCCTCCGCCATCTCCGGCGCGGGCGCGGCACCGCCCAGAATGCTGGAAAGCGTGGAAGATCCACCGCCCTCTTCCGCCGCGCCATCCACGATCTCGCCCTCGCGTGTGATACGGATCTGGCGGATTCCGGGCCCCTCGCCCTTGGGCTGCGCTGCATCCGGCGCATCTCTTTCCGGAGGCCGATCAATCCGCGCTTCACCTTCCGAGAGCAGCGTTCCCGCGATCGCGGCAGCGAGCAGAGCGCCCGCCTCCTCACTACCCGCCGCTGCCGCCCGCGCACAGAGCACCAGCGCGGCCGCGCGCACTTGCTGCGCCGGGCTGGCCAGAAGCGCCCGCAGGGTTTCGAGCGATGCCGGGGGATCAAGCTGGCCAAGCGATTTCACGGCGGCCACCCGCGCCTCAAGCGCGCCATCCCCCTCCTCCGCCAGATCCAAGAGCGCCGTTTCTGCGCGCAAAGGTGCAAATTCCGGCGCCTTGATCGCTGCCGCCCGGCGAAGCGCCGGCGGCGCAGTCGCCAGCCACGCCAGAATGTTCTCTTCCAGTGCCTCCACAAGCCCCGGTACCGCTTCGGGGGTGAGCCCTTCAAGCGCCGCGGCCTGAACCGTCTCGTCGGTATCCCCAAGTGCAGCAACCGCCACATCGGGCACAGCCCCGGCCATCGCCTTCAGGGCAGCAATGCGAACGGACGGATCGGGATCTTCCGTAGCCATCGCCCGCAGAAGCGGATCCGTCGCATCCGCGAAAGCTGCCGCAAGGCCGCGCACCCGCGCATCCGGCGCGGCCAGAAGCGGCTCGAGATAGGGCACCAGCGCATCGCGAGAGAAGGTGGCCAGAACATCGAGCGCCCGTTCGGCGGCAATCCCGCCTTCAACATTGATGATCGCCAGAAGCCAACGCGCGCCCTCCTGGCCCATCCCCCCGAGCGCCCGGAAAACGGCGGTATCGAGCGTTTGGCCAAACTCATCATCGCGCGCGGCCAGAAGATCGTCGATGGCCGCGGTTTCGCCCAGGGCGCCCAGCGCTTCAATCGCGGCGATCTGAATGTCGAGCCAATCCTCCCAATCGCTATCCTCATCCTCCCAGGCCACGCGATCTTCGCAGCGTGACAGGGCAAGCGCGCGCAGCAATTCCACCGCACGATCATCGCGAAAGCGGCTGAGCCCGGAAATTGCGGCCAGCTTTACCTCGCGCACCGGATCGCCTTCGAGTGAGCGCAAGAGCGCTTCGCCATCCCCGTGTTCGGCCACCGCGGCAAGCCGTTCCATCGCATCGGCGCGCACATCCGCATCGGGGTCAAGCAGCAGCGCCGTAAGCGTGCGCCGCAGCCCCGCGCCATCGGGCGAAAGCGCCGGCAATGCCCGCACCGCCGCGCTTCGGATCACCTCGTTTTCACTGGTGAGAAACCGGTCCAGCGGCGTATCTGATGCCAATGCTGCACTCATCGAAACATCGTCGCGCATCCCGATCCCCTGCCAGATACGTGGCGGCCCGGCGCGGGGGCCGGGCCATCGCCGTGGTTCAAGCGATGTCGCGCCGCGCGAATGACATGGAGCGGAACTGCGTTTTGTACGGGCTCTCACCCATCTTGCGCACCTTGCCGACGCCCATCTTGTAGTTGTAATTGCCGCTGATCCAATCCACCACGCGACCCGCCAGCGCATTGGCCGGTTGCGAGGTGTGGAGGAAATCCATGTATCCGAGGTTTTCCTTCACCGCGGGGGTAACGATGGCCACGGCGGTGATCGATGCACGGGTGAGCTCGATATGGCCGTTCTTCAGAAGCTCGGCGAAATCGAAATCATTGCCTTCCACGCCCACGATCGTATCCGTCTGCACCGGTATGCGATCGGAATAAACCTGAACGTAATCGCCGCTTTCGATCCCGCGGGCTTCGGCAACGCTTGGGTGCAGCTCTATCCAATTCTCCGGCCAGCGCTGCACGATGTACGGGCGGCGCCTGTCATCGTACCCTGATTGCCAGCGCTCGTTGATCCGGCCAGAAGAGATCCAGATCTCATCCTCACGCGGCTTCAGCCATTCCCAATAGCTTGAAAACAGATCCCACGGCGCCTTCTGGATATTGCACTTGCCGGTCTGGCTGTTGAAATGCGTGAGCTTCTTGTTGAAGACGGTTGCGCCCTGCGGGCCCTCGGCAGGCAAGACGCGGTTCACATCGTGCAGGCGCTTGGTTTCAACGAGGTTGCCCTCGGCATCCATCAAGACCGGGCCTTGAATGCCATTGGTGCCGAACTCGGCGAATTTCTCATGCAGCGTCTTGCCCTCGCGGCGGGCGGCGACGAGCACCATGTTGAAATCCTTCCGGCTGCCACGGGAATGGCGCGCGCCTTCTTCAAGCACTTCGTTCGAGGTTTGCCATTCGAAGCCTTCAAAGCCCATCTTCTTGGCTAGGTTGGCGATGATCCACCAATCGGGCTTCGCATCGCCCGGCGCATCGTAGAACTTCGGGTAAAGCCGCAGCCGCCGTTCGCCATTGGCGCGCGTAAACGTCTCTTCGCCCCAGCCCGAGGCCGGGAACACGATATCGGCGTAGCGCGCGCCGATTGGATCGACGAGGTAGATATCCTGGTTCCACACCACCATGCCGCCGCTATCCACGCGGCGTTTGAGCGTATCGACGATATCCTGCTTCTCAAAGCTCATCACCTGGTGCGGATTGCGGGTGGTAAGTTCATCGAACTTCGCCTGCAGCGACTGCGAGCCGCACATCGCCTGCACCCAGGTGGTGCCGATCACATGGGCAAGGCGCGTGTGCCCGCTCATCAGATACCGGTCGGTATCCATCGCGCGGCGCCGCCGCCCCGGAAGCTTCTCGGGCGATTTGTTGCGGGGATAGCCGCCGCCGCGAAGCCCCCCGCGCTGGTGCCCGCCGGCGCGCCCGATCACCTGGCCGGGGCGCCCTCCCGCCCCCACGGTGATGCCCAGCGCCGAAATCGCCTGCGTGTTGCCGGTGTTGTTTGACCAGTAGAAGCCCTTCTCAATCATGATCGAGGTCTTGGGCCGGCTGCCATCCTCGCGCGGTTTGGCCATCCATTCCGCGGCAGTGTAGATCTTCTGCACATCGATCTGCGCGATCTCGGCGGCGGTTTCGGGAACGGCGTAATCCTGCGCCAGAAGCCATTCCTTCCAGTCTTCAAACCCGTCGGTCTGAAACTTTCCCCAGGTCGTGCGCCACTGCCACGGCGTGTTGCGCGTGCCCTGCCCGAAGCCCGAGGAGGATTCCCACTTGTTGTTGACCCAGTTCTGAATCCACGCGCTATCTTCCCAGCCGTTCTCAACAATCACCCGCGCGATGGCCAGCACCACCGGCAGATCGGTGCCGGGCTGGATATCGATGCACATGCCGCCGTTCTTTTCGGCAAAGGCCACACCGGCAGTTTTGCGGGGCAGGAGGAAGATCGCCTTCTGGCCGCCCTGGATGGCGGGCATGATGTAATCGGTGAAGAGGATCGTCTTCGATTCATAGGGGTCGGTGCCGCACATCAGCAGCGTATCGGCATCCGCCCAGTCATCGTAGGACGGCCCGAAGTTATCAAAGCCCGCATCCCGGAACCCCGGCGTGGAGGTCACATCCGAAGGCGTGTCATGGAAGGTGAAGTTTGCGGTGCGCACGTGGCGCAGCGCGTATTTCGTGATCGCGTAGGTGTTCTCCATATAGCCATAGGAAAACGTCTTCACGCCGTAGGCATTGGTGCCGTGTTTCTCCAGCACATAATTGCCCACCTCGGCCGCGATATCGAGCGCGAAATCCCAGGTTACCGGCATCAGAACGCCGAACATCCGCACCATCGGCGATTGCAGCCGGTCGCGCGTGGGCGTTTGCGGGTTATAGACCTTTTGCGCCAGCGCGCCGCCACGGATGGACGAGTTGCCCGAGTAATTGACGAACTGCGTGTCCTTGTCGGGGATGATCACGATGTGATGCGGCTCGCCATTGTGCAGCACGATGTTGTGCATATTCGGCGCAATCCAGGCGCCAAGCGGGGCCACCGGAAAATCCTCGCCAAAGGCGTTTTCATCGGCGCGCGGGCCGCCATTTCTGCCCCCGGCCACCGGCCAGCGATAGACTTTGTAGCCGCAGGCCACGATGCAGTAATCGCAGGCGGTTGAGATCACATCGGCATCCGGCGGCGGCAGGGGAACCGAGGTTTCGGGTACGTAATATGGCGTGGACATGCGTCTTCCCCCTCAGCCCTGAAGATTATCGAAGCGGCCGTAGATCAGGCCGAACATGCCGACGGCGTAGATGTCGTCGCCCTCAAGCTCCAAAAGCACCTGCGGTAGCGATTGATAGGCCTGGCCGGAGATGAAGATCCCGTGGCGGGTGAGATCAAAGGTTGTCAGATGCAGCGGGCAGGGCCCGAGCGCCTTGTCGGCGGCCTGATAGGTGCCCTGCAACGGGCCGCCCTGGTGGGTGCAGGTATAGTTGAAGGCCACCACATCCTTGTCCGGCCCGATGCCGCCCCCGGCCTCACGCCCAAGCTTTACCAGGATGCTTTCGGCATATTGCCCCTCGTCGGGATATTCGAAATCGAAGGGTTCATCGACAGCCAGTTCGCTGAGCCTTCCAATCAGTTTGCGCGGATAGGTGGAAACGGCTGCGGGCGTTTGCGCCTGGGGCATTCCTGGAATGCCCACCATAACCACCGTTGTCGCGATCCCGCCGGTAAGCAGGAAGGATCGGCGGTTCATCAGGCAGCGGCGGGTGCCGGCCTTCTCGGCTTCCCCGTTCTCACCGTTGATGGCTGCGAGGATCTTCGGGTCAACATTGCTCATCGGTTCTGTCTCCTCGTCAGTTCTGCGGCGCCGGCAGAGCTTCCATGAACGGGATTTCCGGGGGGTCTGGCAGGATTTCCTCGCCGCTGAGGCTGCCGAGGAAGGCCACAAGATCGGCCTTCTCATCATCGCTCAGGCCCAGCGGCTGGATCAGTTCGCTTTTGTTTTCCGCGAACGCGTTGGTGCCGCCGCCCTGATCGTAGAACTCAACAACATCCTCAAGCGTCTCAAGCATGCCGTTATGCATGTAGGGGAAGGTGTAGGCGGTGTAGCGCAGGCTCGGCACGCGGAACTTGCCCATGTCGCTTTCCTGCTTGGTGCGGAAGTAAAGGCCCGGATCGTCCTTTAGCGTGCGATACTTCTCTTCGGTCACCCCCTTTGCGAAGATCTCGAAGCGGAAGGTGATCTGCGCCAACGGATCGTCATCCCAACCCGCATAGGCCGGCACGCCGGTATTGTAATAGGCCTCGTTCGAAAGGAGCGGGCCATTGTGGCAAGTGATGCAATTGGCCTTGCCCGCAAAAAGCGCGAGCCCGCGCTTTTGCGCTTCGTCGAGCGCCTCGTCATCGCCATTCATGTAATTGTCGAAGGGCGTGTCGGTCTGCACAAGCGTGCGCTGGTAGGCCGCGATCGCCATATAGGCGTGGCGCACGCTTGGCCAATCATCTCCGAAGACCTCGTTGAACGCCTGAACATATTCGGGAACGAAGGCCATCCGGGCCTCCATCATATCGTCCTCGCCATTCCCGGCCACGCCGCCGCGCGCCGCCGCGCGCGCCTGATGTTCGAGCGAGCCTGAGGCCCCCGCCCAGAAGAGCTTTCCGTAGTAGGCGGAGTTGACTATCGTCTGGCTGTTTCGCCAATGGGTGGTGCCGGGGTAGCCGAAACTGATCCTGTCCTGCACAGCCCAACCCGCATCGGGCAGGTGGCATGACGAACAGGACATCCCGTAATTCCCCGAAAGGATCGGATCGAAGAAGAGCTTCTCGCCAAGCGCGATCTTTTCCGGCGTCATCGGATTGTCGGCCGGGATCGGCGGGGGGCCAAGCGCGGCAAGCCCCTCGGGGCGCGGGTTCTCCTGGGCAAAGGCGCCGGTCGCAGCAAGCCCGGCAAGGGCTAGGGCGGCGATCTTGTTGTTTGGTTTCATGGTGGCCTCCCTCAGTTCTGCACGTTGCGCCAATCTTCGATCAGCACGTAATCGAAATCGTCCTCGCGCCAGACATAGGCATCCACGTCAAAGCTCTCGCCCGAAAGCGCTTCGAGAAACGCGACGAGATCCGCCTTTTCGGAGGGCACGAGGCCGAGGGGACGCAGCCGCGGATCCTTCAATGAGTCATCGCCGCCGCCCGCATCGTAGAAATCAACCACCTCTGCGAGCGTTTCGAACACGCCGTTATGCATGTAGGGCGCGGTGTAGGTGAGTTCGCGCAGGGTGGGCGTGAGGAAGCCGCGCCGGCGATCATCATTATGGGTGCGGATATAGGCGCCCAGATCCTCGCGCAGGTTCATGTAATTCGGCACGCCGAAGAACTTGGCGTAGGTCACGAAGGCCGAGTGCCGTTCGGGATCGCTCCAGATATCGGGGTTGCTTGGAACGCCGGTATTGTGGGGCTGATCGTCGGTGAAACGGGCGCCGGCATGGCAGGCAACGCATTGACCCTTGCCCTCGAAAATACCCTGGCCGCGCTGTGCGGCGGCGCTCATCTCGCCGGTATCGAAACGCGCGTTGCGGGATTGGATCGTTTTCATGAAATCCATCAGCGCGTTGCGCGCCCCGCCGTTCGATGGCTCTGACATGCCCGCGGCGGCGAACATCTCCACATATACCGGGTCCTGCTTGAGCCGCTCCTGCATGATCCGCATGTCCATGTTCATCAGGTAGGTCTCGGTGATCATCTCCCGCGCAACGTCGTTGAGGTTGGTGCCAAGCCGCCCGTCATGCAGCCAGGCATCGCGGAACCCCACATTAGCAAGCGTGGGTGTGTTCCGGAAATGCGCCGCACCCGAATAGGCATCCGAAAGCGCAAGCCCATCGGTGAAGGCCAGCGCGGGCTGGTGGCAACTGGCGCAAGCCAGCGCCGCATCTCCCGAAAGCCGCGTATCGTAGAAGAGCCGCTTGCCCAGTTCGGCCCGGGCAGCATCAACATCAAGCGGAGGTTCGGGGGTGACGGCGTCTTGCGCGGTGGCCGCCGCGGCACATAGCAGGCAGGCCGCCAGAAGCGGTTTCAGATGCATTACGCTGGTTCTCCTCGGGCGCCGAACCCGGCATATCCGCCACCAGAGTATTGGTGGCCCCACGTGCCAGGCTTCGGTGGTCGGCTGGACGCGTTCTACTTGTAAATGACGCCCCACCCTGCGAAGCGCGGCACCCGAAAGCGTTGACCGAGATCAAGGACAGTGAGCGCTGCGCGGATTGCCGCGACTCGCGCCAAAACAGGGGATCTGCGGTCGGGGAGTGGCGGGTTTCCCCATGTCATCGCCGCCCCGTATATGCGATAATCCGCAACCAGGCGCAGATGTCAGACACAGCAAAACCCACCGATCCGCCGGCGCCCCACTTCGTGGTCTGCCCGCAATGCGATGCGCTCTATTCGGTTCGCACGGTCGATAAGGGCCGGCTCTCTGCCTGCACGCGCTGCCACACCGTTCTGGCCGCCCCGCGACGAAAGGCGGGGATGCTAATCGTGTGCCTTGCGCTGGCAACGCTCGTGCTGATTGCCGGCGCGATCTTCCTGCCGTTTCTGACGCTTGAGGCACAGGGCTTCCGCTCCACCGCATCGCTCCTCGATATCGCACTCAGCTTCTCCGCCGGGCGGCTGCAGGCGCTTGTTGTGCTCACCCTTATGGTGGTGCTGGCCATCCCGGCGGTACGCGCGGCACTTTTGGTCTACGTGCTTACCCCGCTCGTCTTCGATCGGCGCCCGGCGCGGCATGCCGCCCGGGCGTTCCGTGCGGCGCAAAGCCTCAAGCCATGGGCGATGGCCGAAGTCTTCGCCCTGGGCTGCGCCGTAGCACTTGTGAAGATCACCGATCTGGCGCAGGTGGCGCTCGGTCAGGCGTTCTGGATGTTCACGGTGCTCGTTGCGCTGATTGTGGTTCAGGACAGATTCTTGTGTAGTTGGTCGGTATGGAACGCGCTGAAGCCCACCGATCTGTCCTGACCGCCCGAAAGGCCGGGCTCGTGGGCTGCCGGCACTGCGCCGAGGCCGCGCCACTCGGCACCACCCATTGCCGCCGCTGCGGCGCGCGGCTCTCCTCCCGCGATCAAGGCAGCCTGCAGCGTGTCTGGGCGTGGTGGTGCGCTGGCGTGATCTGCTACATCCCCGCCAATACCCAGCCCATGCTGGTCACGAAGACATTGCTGCACGAGGATTCCTCTACAATCGTCGGCGGCGCCGTTGCGCTTTTCGCCCAGGGCAGCCCCGGCATCGCGCTGATCATCCTGATCGCAAGCGTGGGAATTCCGGTCGGCAAGTTTCTCAGCATCGCCTATCTGGCGCTGGCGATCCGGCGCGGCCCGGTGCGTGCGCCCGGCAATCTGCAATCCACGTATCATGTGGTTGAGTACATCGGCCGCTGGTCGATGATCGATGTCTTCGTTGTGGCGATCCTCGCAACGCTCGTTCAGTTCGATACGGTGGCGCAGATCACCCCGGGCCCCGCGAGCCTGGCCTTTGCGCTTTCGGTGATCTTCACGATGCTCGCGGCGCAAAGCTTCGATGCCAGGCTGATCTGGGACAGGATCGATAATGCGGACGAGGTGCCATGACAGACACTGCGCCAGAGCTGCCCGATACCGGCCCGCCGCGATCGCTGATCGATCGGATTTCGATTGTCTGGCTGGTGCCGTTTGCGGCGCTGGCTATAAGCCTGTGGGTGGGCTGGCAATCCTACGCCCAGCGCGGCCCGCTTATCGAGATCCTCTTTGAAGAGGCCAGGGGCATCCGGGCCGGCGAAACAGAGCTTCGCTACCGCGATGTGACGATCGGCCTTGTTGAGGAGGTCGGGTTCTCCGACACGCTGGAAACCGTGCGGATCTCCGTGCGCCTCGATCCGGGCATCGCGGGTTACGCCGATGCCGATGCCGCCTTTTGGGTCGTGCAGCCCGAGGTTACCACTCAGGGCGTGACCGGGCTTGATACAGTGCTCTCAGGCGTGTTCATCGAAGCCTCCTGGGATAGTACGCCGGAGGGCTTGATACCGGAACACACAGGCCTTGCGCGCGCGCCTCTTTTGCGCAGCGGCCAAACCGGGCTTGCCCTTACGCTCGTGGCCGGGCCGGGGGCGCGGCTGATGGGCAACAGCCCGATCCTGCACAAGGGCGTGGAGGTCGGGCGCATCGGCTCGCCAGAGCTTGTCGCCGATGGCACCGTTGCGCGATCCGAAGCCGTGATCTTTGCCCCCTACGATCGCCTTCTCTCCTCCAACACGCGGTTCTGGGATGCCTCAGGATTCGCCTTCTCGCTCGGCGCAGGCGGGGCAGAGCTTGATTTCTCTTCCCTTGCCACGCTGATCGCAGGCGGCGTGGCCTTCGATACCGTCGTCTCCGGCGGGGGGCCGGTGGGCAGCGGCGCAGATTTCACCGTATTCGCAGATGAAGCCGCCGCCCGCGCGAGCCTTTTTGAGGATGACGGCGCGCCCGTTCTGAACCTCACCGCGATCTTTGAGGATAACTTCACGGGCCTCACCGTGGGTGCGCCGGTGCTTCTTGATGGCGTGAACGTGGGCGAGGTCGCCAACCTCAACGGGGTGGTGGACGAAGAGCGCTTTGGCGATCCCAACGTGCGGCTGACCACCTCGATGACGATCCGCAGCTCAAAGCTCGGCCTGCCCGAAGCCAGCGCGGATGCCGCGCTTGAGTTTCTTGACGAACGCGTGGCCTCGGGCCTGCGCGCGCGCCTGATCTCGGGCAGCCTTCTTACCGGCGGGCTGAAGATTGAGCTCGTCGATGTGGCCGCCGCACCGCCAGCGGCGCTTGACCGAGAGGGCGATCCGTTCCCGACGTTTCCGGTGGCGCCCGCCGAAATCTCGGATGTCTCGGCCACCGCCGAAGGCGTGATGGAGCGCATCAACAACCTTCCGATCGAGGAACTGCTCGCCGCCGCCACTGCCTTTCTCTCATCGGCCACAACGCTTGCGAGCAGTGATGAAGTTCAGGCGATCCCCGGTGATGTGCGCGGGCTTGTGGCGGATATGCGCAGCGTCACCGCGTCCAACGAAGTGCAGGCCCTGCCCGGCCAGATCGCCGCAGCGGTGGCCGACCTTCAGGCGCTGACAACCGATCTCGGCGCCATCGCCGAAAGCCTTGAAGCCGCCCGCGCGGTGGAGCGTGTGACCCTCGCGCTCGATGCCGCAACGGCGGCGGCGGAGGAGGTTGGCGGCAGCGTCGCGGGGGTGCCGGCCCTGGTGGACCGGCTTTCCGCGGTGGCAGAGGATATGGAGGCGCTCGAACTTCAAGCCCTGATCGCAGAGCTTTCGGGCACGGTTTCCGCGGCAGGCGAGCTTCTCGGCGCCGAGGGCACGCAGGCTCTGCCCGAACGGCTGGGCGCGGCACTCACGGAGCTAGGCGTGGCCCTCGCCGAATTACGTGAGGGCGGCGCGGTTGAAAACCTCAACGCCGCTTTGGCCTCGGCCAGCGCAACCGGCAACGCCATGGAGGAGGCCGCCGCCGGCCTTCCTGCCATCATCGCGCGGCTGGAGCGGTTGGCAACGGAGGCGACCGCCGCGCTTGCAGGCTTTGGCGAGGATGCGGAACTGAACCGTAGCGCCCGGGCGGCCTTGCGCGACGTGCAGGATGCCGCGCGTGCAGTGGAACAACTGGCCCGCACGCTTGAACGCAGCCCCAACTCGATCATTCTCGGACGATAGCCCATGATGCGCCTCCCCCTGCCCTGGCTCTTCTCCCTTGCCCTGCTACTGGCCGCCTGCGCCGAAACCGGCGAACCCGTGCGCTTTATCACCACGACGCCGGAGGAAACGGCGCGCATCACCATTCCGCAGCAATCCGTTGCGCTGCGCGAGGTCTCGCTGCCCGCCTACGCCACCGAAGAAGGCATCGCGATTGCGGATGCGAGCGGGGCGGTCACCACAGCGCCGGATCGGATCTGGGCCGATGATCCCACCCGCGCCGTCACCCTGCGGCTGACCAATGCGCTGGCCGATCTGACGGGGCGGGTCATCGCCTCGGATCCCTGGCCGTTCCGCGACGAACCGGAAGCGACAGTGGAGGTTCGGATCGAAGAATTCGTGGCCGAGGCCGCAGGCCGCTTCGTTGCCCGTGGCCGTATCTATGTGGCGCAAGAGATCGAGGATCGCAGCGATCGCGCGTTTTCGTTCGCGCTGGCCGAACCCTTTGCGCCCGAGGCGGGCTTTCCGGCCATCGCCGCCGCACGCTCCGCCCTGCTCTCTGCGCTCGCGCGCGAGATCGCCGAGCGCGGCCTGCGCTAGCGGCAGGGCCCATCGGGCGCCATGAAGATTGCACGAGACGTCGCGGCACGCATTGAACGGCGGCAAAGCGTACCTTTATGGAAGGTTGACATTGCGTTGTGACAACCGGCGTTGACAGCCAGCAAGGGCGTTGCGGTGGCAGATTTTGCATATAAAACCAAAGGATTGACGAAAGTATACGGGGAAGGCCACTCCGCCGTTCACGCGCTGCGCGGCGTGGATCTTGAGATCCCCAAGGGCGAAATCGTCGTGCTGCTCGGCCCCTCTGGCAGCGGCAAATCCACCCTGTTGAACATTCTGGGCGGGCTCGACCGATCCACCGACGGCACAGCCCATTTCCAGGAGACCGAACTTGGCGCCTTGTCTGACAGCGAGCTTACCCGATACCGCCGCGATCACATCGGCTTTGTCTTCCAGTTCTATAACCTCATGCCCAGCCTCACGGCGCGCGAAAACGTGGAACTTGTGACCGAGATCGCGCCGGATCCGATGGAGCCCGAAGACGCGCTCGAACTCGTGGGCCTGGGCGAACGGGTGGATCACTTTCCCGCCCAGCTTTCAGGCGGCGAGCAGCAGCGCGTGGCCATTGCCCGCGCGGTGGCCAAGCAGCCCGATGTGCTTTTCTGCGATGAGCCAACGGGCGCGCTTGATAGCAAAACGGGGCGCGCGGTGCTTGAAGTGCTTCAAACCCTGAACGCGCGGCTCGGTACAACCGTGCTGATCGTCACCCACGCAGCCGCCACGGCGAAGATGGCTGACCGAGTGCTGAACTTCGCCGATGGCGCCATTCGCGAAGTGATCGAGAACCAAACCAAGGTCGCCGCGTCGGAGATCGCCTGGTGA
This sequence comes from Paracoccaceae bacterium, assembly GCA_028285485.1. Taxonomy (GTDB): domain Bacteria; phylum Pseudomonadota; class Alphaproteobacteria; order Rhodobacterales; family Rhodobacteraceae; genus JANQPC01. The sequence goes on from JANQPC010000030.1 coordinate 64,006, forward strand.
GCCCGCTCACCCACAAGCTACTCCGCGATCTCTGGCGGATGAAGGGGCAGGCCCTTGCCATCGCCATGGTGATTGCGATGGGGGTGATGCTCCTGGTGATGATGACGGGCCTCGTCAATTCGCTCGAACAAACGCGCGACACCTATTATGAACGCTACCGGCTGGCGGAGGTGTTTGCGCCCGTGGCCCGCGCGCCGAACGTCGCGCTGGCCGATCTTGCGGAAATTCCCGGCGTCTCATCCGTGGAAGGCCGGGTGACCGGCGCCGCGCTGATCGATATCGCAGGCCGCAGCGTTCCGGTTCAGGCGCAAGCGGTCTCGCTGCCCGATTTCGGCACACCTGCACTGAACGATATCTACCTCACCGATGGTCGGATGCTGGATAGCAGCCGGTCGGAGGAAATCCTGCTGCTTGAAAGCTTTGCGCTGGCGCACGATCTGGGCCCGGGTGACCGGCTTGAAGCCACGATGAACGGGGCGCGGCGCGATTTTCGCATCGTTGGTCTGGCGCAGTCGCCCGAGTTCATCTTCACCACCGCCCCCGGCGAACTGGTGCCCGATGATGCGCGCTTCGGCGTGATCTGGATGAGCTACTCGGCCCTCGCCGCGGCCTACGATATGGACGGCGCTTTTAACGAGGCGTTGATCGGCCTGAGCCGAAACGCCGATGAAGAGGCCGTGCTTGCCGAGGCCGACCGCCAGCTTGCGCCCTATGGCGCGCGCGGGGCCTACGGGCTCGAAGATCACCTTTCGAACCTTTTCATCACTCAGGAAATCGAGGGGCTGAAGGCCACCAACCAATCCGTCCCCCCAATCTTTCTTCTCGTGGCCGCGTTCCTGCTGAACATCGTGATCGGGCGGATGGTGGAGGCGGAGCGCGAAGAGATCGGCCTGATGAAAGCCTTCGGCTACACCAATGCGGAGGTAGGCGCGCATTACTTCCGCATGGTGCTGGCCATCGCCGCGGGGGGCGCCGCAATCGGCTGCATCCTCGGCGTGGCCAGCGGGCGGGCGATGGTTGGCGTCTATACCCAGTTCTACAAGTTCCCTTTCCTCATCTTTGATGTCGATGAAGCCTCCTTTGTGATCGGCGTGGCCGTCAGCATCGCGGCGGCCTCCGCTGGTGGCGTTCTCGTCCTGCGCCGCGTCTTCGCTCTTACCCCAGCAGAGGCGATGCGCCCCCCTGCACCTGCGGATTACAGCCGCTCGGCCCGCATGGGCCAAAGGATCATGCACTATCTCGATCAGCCCACCCGCATGGTCGCCCGCCGGATCACCCGGCAGCCGCTGCGGATGGCCGGCGCGGTGGTGGGCATCGCCTGCGGCATGGCGCTTTCGGCCTCAACCATCACGATCTACGCCGGCTTTTCGCGCACGATTGACCTTACGTTTTCGGTGATCGACCGCAGCGATGTGACGGTCACCTTCACCCACGCGGTTTCCGAGAAAACGGTCTTCGAGATGGCGCGCCGCGAAGGGGTGATCCGGGCCGAGCCCGAACGCAACGTTGCGGTGATCATGCGCAACGGGCTTGAAGAACACCGCGGCGCTATCACCGGAATGGTGCAGAATGCCTCGCTGTCCCGCGCCCTCGATGCATCGGGCGCCGCGATCCCGATCCGCCGCGATGGCCTCGTTATCTCCGAAACCCTCGCGGGCATTCTCGGGCTTGAAGCGGGCGATAGTGTTTCGGTCGATGTGCGCGAAGGGCGGCAACCGATCCTCGATCTACCCGTCGTCGCGCTGGCAGACAGCCTGCTGGGCGCCCCGGCCTATATGGAGATGGGGGCGCTCAATGGCGTGCTGAAGGAGCCAGGCCGCATCTCAGGCGCCCGGCTGCTGATCGACGAAGCCTATTCCGAAGACATCTATACCTGGCTGAAGGATATGCCCGTGGTGGCGGGCGTCAGCCTCAAAAGCGAGGCGCGCGATGCCTTTGTGCGGATGCTCAATACCGGCGCGGGATGGTCGCGGTTCATCATCGGTGCGCTGGCCTACATCATCACCTTCGGCATCGTCTACAATGCCGCGCGTATCGCCTATGCGGAGCGCGCGCGCGATCTGGCGAGCCTGCGGGTAATCGGGTTTTCAAAAGGCGAGGCGGCTTACGTACTGCTCGGTGAACTTGCAGCAGTGGTGATCGTGGCCCTGCCGCTTGGAACGCTGCTGGGCCACTATGTTTCGGTTCTGATGGCATCGGCCTACTCAACAGAAGTCTACCAGATCCCCGCATTTTTCGATCTCGCCACATATGGATCGGCGGCCCTTGTGGTGATCGCCGCGGCGGTCACATCCGGGCTTCTGGTGAAGCGCGATCTGGATCGCGCAAATCTCGTCGAAGCGCTCAAGACGCGGGAATAGGCAGGAAAGTCATGGCAAAACCAAGAAAATGGTCCCGAACAGTTCTCACCGGCCTCGCCGCCCTTCTGGTGGCGGGCGCGATCTGGATCGCCGTGCGCCCGCAACCGATGCTGGTGGATCTTGCGGGTGTGGAGCGTGGCGCGATGATGGTGACCATCGATGAAGAAGGGCGCACGCAGGTGCATGACCCCTATATCGTCTCCACCCCCGTTGCCGGGCGCCTGATGCGCGTGCGCGTGGATCCGGGCGACGAGGTCACCCGCGGGGTCACGGTGGTGGCGCAGATGCGGCCGACAAACCCTGCAGCGCTTGACGTGCGCACCCGCGAACAGGCCACGGCCGCGGTGAGCGCGGCGGAGGCAGCCTTGCGCGTGGCCCAGGCCGATCTCAATGCCGCCATGGCCGAACACGATCTCGCCCAAACCGATCTTGCCCGCACCCGGCAACTGGCCGAAACCGGCACCGCCGCCCAGGCCGCGCTTGACCGGGCCGAAAGCGCCGCGCGCGCTGCATCGGCACGGCTGGATACGGCAGAGGCCGCCATATCGGTTCGCGAAGCCGAGGTGGCCAACGCGCGGGCCCAGTTGATCGGGTTTGATGATCAGCTTCTGGCGGGCGCCATCAACGAGACGCGGCGCGATGAGATCCCGCTCTTCGCCCCGATTGACGGGCGTATCCTGCGCATCATCCAGCAAAGCGAAACGGTGCTTCCCGCTGGGGCGCCAGTGATGGAGATCGGGGATATCACCTCGGATCTTGAGGTGGTGGTGGATCTCATTTCGTCCGATGCGGTTCAGGTGCGCGAAGGGAACCGGGTGATGATTGAGGATTGGGGCGGGCAAACCACGCTGCTCGGCGAAGTCGCGCGGGTGGATCCCTTCGGCTTCACCCGTTTCTCGGCCCTGGGCGTTGAAGAACAGCGCGTTGGCGTGACCGTGGCCTTCCAAAGCCCGCCGGAAGACCGGCCTAGCTTGGGCCATGGCTTCCGCGTTGAGGCCCGCATCGTGGTGTGGGAGGCCGGAGATGCGCTGATCGTGCCCTCAAGCGCGCTCTTCCGTGCCCGCGAGGGCTGGGCGGTGTTTCGCGTGGAAGAGGGCCAGGCCGTCCAGCGGGACGTTCAGATCGGGCGGATGAACGGCACCGAGGCAGAGGTGCTCGGTGGGCTCGAAACAGGCGATACGGTTGTAATCTATCCTTCCGCGGGCCTTGAAAGCGGAATGCGGATCGCAGAGCGCCTGGTGCAGTAGATCGCCCGAAGCCGTGCATGAACCGGCGCAGCACGCGCCGTCACCGCCCCTCTGGCTTCGCCCCGGGCCGCAATGTCACCCACAATGCCGCGCCGATAACGAATAGCGCGCCCACCGCGAAGCTCGCGCTTGGGCGCTCATCAAACACCGCGAATCCCACGCCGACAGAGAGCACAAGACTGAGATAGCTGAGCACCGAAAGAAACCCGGCCTCGCCGTTGTAATGGGCACGCAGGAAGCAAAGTTGCGCGACCTGCGAAAATGCCCCGACCATCAGGAGCGGCAGGATATGCGCCGGGTCAACCGGCGCCCAGGCCGCGGCGGCGAGCGGCGCGGTGCAGATCGCAAGTCCGGCGGTGTAGAAGGTCATCATCACAATCGAGGGCGCGGCGCGCAGCCGGCGCGTGGCGATCACCGCAGCCGACCCGGTGAGAACCACAAGGCACAGGGCGGCGAGCCCAACGCTCCACGGCACATCGCGCGGATTGGCGGCGATCAGAACCCCGAGAAGCGCCACCCCCGCAGCCCCCCAGCGCCGCGGCCCGATCCGTTCGCTCAGAATCACCGCCGCCATCAGCATCGTCACGACAGGGCGCGTAAACGAAACGGCCGTGAACACGGCAAGCGGCACCCGGGAGATGGCGAAGAAACTGGCGGTGAGGGTGATCACCGAAAGCGCCACCCGGGTCAGATGAATTGGCAAATCTTCGATCTGGGAGAACAGCGCCCGCCTGCGCCAGATCAGGGGCAGGATAAGGGCAAGGCCCGTTACGGCGCGGATGAACACAACCTGCGTGGCTGGGTAATCCGCGCCCAGCCATTTCACGATCGACAGCGCCCAGATGTTGAGCGACATGTCGGCGATCAGCCATGCACCGCCCTTGAGATTGTCGCGCGGCGCCTCTTTGCTCATTCGCGGCGGGCGATGAAATTCGCCATCAGCCGGAAGGCCCCGGGCACCAGATGCTCCATCTGGTGGTGGAGGATCAGCGAGGTGTGGATGTGCCTGCCGCGCCCCACATCGGCCACAAGCAACGCGCCCGTGAGCGGCGCCTCACCGGGATCGTGCATGGATAGAAGCGGCGTATAGGCGGCATCCCAGCTTTTGGCAAAGTAGAGCCCGCGCTCTTTCACCCAGCCCTGCCAATCCTCGGGCCCGATCCGGTTGGGCCCCTCCAGGATCGGGTGCTCGGCAAGCTGGGTCACCGTCGCGGCCTCATCGGTCACCCGCCAGCGCAGCGAGGGCTGGCCGATCTCCAGCCGCCGTGGGGGCGTGGTAACGGGATCCCAGTTATCCCAGGGCCGGTGGTAGAGCGTGACCAATGTGCCGCCTGCTTCAGCCCAGCGATGCAGCGTGGGCATCGCCGCACTCAGGCCAGGGCGGAAGCGCATCGCGAAGATGCCGATCACGATGGCATCGAACCCCTCCAGCGCGCGTTCGTTGCCAAGCGCATCATCGGTAAGCTCGGTCACGTCTGCGCCCATCTCGGCCAGCCAGTAACCCACGCGATCATTGCCAGCCCCGATATAGCCAACGCGGCTCTCGGGCAGCTTGACCGAAGACACGCATACCCGGGCGCGGGCCGGGAGCGCCAGCGCGGTGGGCGCAACGTGATCGTAAGAAATCTGCCGCACCGATTGCGCGGGGTGCCCCGCGATGGCGGCCGACAGTTCATATGTTCCGGCGGTCACACCATCGGGGATCGAGACATGCACACCCTCGTCTGTGCGCGTGCCCGCCCATCCGCCCGGCATCTCCAGATCCACCGCTGCCTGATCCGATAGCGCAAGGTTGAACGCGCGCCGATCCGTGGCCGTGTTTATCAACACCGCCGCGGGCGTGAGCGCCGCGCGCGCGCGCGGCAAGACAACGGGCTCCGTCTCAAAGGCCAAGGGCACTTGGGCCGTCTGCCCGTGGGCCTCAATACTCAGAAGCAGCCTTGGGGCGGGCGGGTTTTGTGGATCGTAGACCCGGCGATAGGGATCATGCGCACGCGCGTCCTCGCCAATCGAAAGCAGATCCTCTGCCACACGCCATCCCTCCGGCAGATCGAAGGACAGCTCCGCCTGATCTGCCGCGCCGGGATCGAGCTCCACTGCAAAGGGCGTTGAGGCCCCGGCCTCCAAGAACGCCGCACCCGGTATGCCCCGCGCCTCGACCCCGAGGGCGAGCCGAAGAACGTGGCCAAGTTGCGTGATCTTGGCCTTCAGCCTGTGCGCAATCTCATCGGCCACGGCCACCGGGCAGGCATCTCGCGCCGCCCGAAGATGCCCCAGCGCGCGCGCCGCCGCCTGGGCCACGGCTGCAAAATCGGGGAAGGCCCGAACGGCCTCGGCAATCGCCGCCTCGGCAGCAAGCAGGTCATCGGCAATCGGGCCGGCACCGGGAAGCGCCGCAAGATCCCCGACCGTTCGCGGCAGGCCGGACCAGAGCGCGCCATCCGGCCCGTCCACATGGCTTTCAGCCAAGTGCAACGGCCAATCCCGCCCCGGATCGCCCCCCGGCACCCACCGCCCCATGCCCTGGGTTCGGTGGAAGGCCCGAGATTGCTGGCCGAAACGTTCCCAAGACCAGCCGCTCATGGGCTCTCGGTCCTGGCCCGAAATCGTTAGCGTGGCAGGCGGCGGCGGCAGATCGTCATCATAAGCTTGCCCTGCGCCGGACCACGCGGGCAGATACATCTTCTTGATCTGCCAGGGCGGCAGGTTCGAGGGCAGGTGGGGATCGGCGGCAGCCGCCATCACCGCGTGGGCAGCCTCTGTCATGGCGCGATGGTGGCCATGCTGGCCGGGCACATCCAGAAAGGTGGGGCAGATGATATCGGGCCGCTCCATCCGCGCGATCTCGGCGAAACGCAGGATCGTGCGTTCGCGGCCCCAGCGCGCCAGCGTTTCCTCCCCGCTCTTGGAAAAGCCAAAATCGGTGATTGTGTCTTCGGGATTCGTCGAATGCCAGTACATCCGCATCCCAAGCACATCGCAGGCCCGCTCCATTTCGCGCGTTCGAAGCGCGCCCAATGCCGCACCGGTTTCCGTCCCGATATCGTTTTGCCCGCCTTCGCCGCGCGTGGAGCAGGCATAGGAGATATTGATCCCGTCCCGAAAGGTCAGCGCCGCCAGCAGGCCCGAAACCTCATCATCGGGATGCGCGCCTGTCTGCATGAAGCGGATCACGGAGGTGAGCGGGCGCAGCGCCCACCAAAGCGCCATGATCCGCGGTTGCGCGCGGTCCAGCTCGATGCGTTTTTGTTCAGCGGTCGGCATCGGGGCCTCCTCAGGATGCGGCGGCGATGCGTGGTGTAAAGGCCCGGTTGATCACCAGCGCTGCGGCGCCAAGGGTTCCCGTCAGCGGGCCCGAATTGCCCCGCAGCAGCCGGGGCGCACGCCGGTTCGGGCGTTGCGCCACGGATTGCTCCGCAAGAGTCGTATGCGCGATCAGATGATCGAAGATCGCATCCGGCATCGCGCCGCCAAGGATGATCGCTTCCGGGTCAAGCATGTTTTCGATGATCGTGATGGCGTTTGAGAGCGGCTCCGCCGCCCGGTCAAGCCACGCCATCAGCCGGGCATCGCGCGCCGCAAAGGCCTTCGCGAGCCCCTCGCTGCTTTCAATCCGCACCCCGGCCTCTTCAAGATGGCGTTGCACCGAAAGACGGCTGAGAACGCTTTCCAGCGGTACGCTCTGCCCGCCCGCAAGCACCGGAACATGGCCGATTTCGCCCGAATTGCCGAAGGCACCCGCAAAAAGCCGCCCGTTTTCCACGATACCAAGGCCAAGGCCGTTGCCGAAATAGAGATAGGCATAGGTGTTCAGCCCGCGGGCAACGCCCGCCACACGCTCAGCCACAGCCGCAGCATTGGCATCGTTCTCAACAACGACAGGCAGGCCGAGCGCTTCCGAAAACCACTCTGCGGGCGCCACATCGTGGAAAACCGGCAGGGCCGAACCCGTACTGCTCAGCCCCGTGCGCCCGAAGGGCCCGGGCATCGCGATCCCCACCCCCAGCACGCGCTCTTCCGGCACCGATGCCTGTTTCAGGATTGCAGCCGTTGTGCCGCGCACGGCATCTGTCACACCCGCAAGATCATGGGCCCGGAACGGTTTGCGGGATGTGGCCACCTGCGCGCCGGTGAGATCGAGCACCGCGGCAAAGATCGCATCCGGGCGGATCTCCACACCCACCGCATAGCCGCCGCACGGGTTCAGCCCGTATTGCACCGGCGGCTGCCCCCGCGCGCTTGCCAGGCGCCCGCGTTCCTGGATCAACCCGTCAGAAAGCAGATCGGCGATGATGTTCGAAACCGCCTGCGTGGAAAGCCCCGTACCCCGCGCCACTTCAGCCCGCCCGATCTGACCGGCCAGGCGCACACGGTCGAGCACCATTTGGCGGTTGTGGCTTCGCGCACGCTCGGCATTGGCGCCGACGACTTTCTGATTGGGGCTCATGGGGCGGGATTAACTCAACTTACTTGATAGCTCAATATTGCTGAGTTAATCCTTGTTCATTGGCGGCTTGCCCGGCACGGCGACCGGCGGAAAGCTGGCGTGACACACAGGGAGTTACGATATGAGACTGATGAACCCAAAAGCAATGGCAGTTGCGGCGGCAACAAGCGCTTCTGCGCTGTTTGCCTCGGCAGCCAATGCCGTTGAGATCGAGTACTGGCAGTATTTCTTCGATGCGCGCGTTACCGCGATGGAACAGCTGATCGAAAACTTCGAAGCGGCGAACCCCGACATCACCGTGACGATGACCCACTTCCCCTATGCCGACTACCGGACCAAAGTGGCTGCGGCGATCCCGGCGGGCGAAGGGCCGGATGTGGTGCAGCTCTTCTACGGGTGGCTCAACGACTACAAGGCCGCAAGCCTGATCCAGCCGCTGCCTGCCGATGCCTTCCCGGCCGACACCATCGATGCGGAATTCTTCCCGATGGTCAGCGCCATGCGCGAGGGCGATAACTATTGGGCGCTGCCCACCGCGGTGCGCTCGCTCGCGCTGTTCTACAATACCCGCATTTTCGAAGAGGCCGGGATCGATGGCCCACCGGAAACGCTGGACGAGATGCTTGAGATCGGCGCGCAGCTGACCGAGCGCGATGGCGCCGGCAACATCACCACCGCGGGCCTGACGATGGGGATGACAGCGCAGGATCACCACTGGTTCCGCGAAGGTCTCGTGCGCCAGTTCGGCGGCGAGCCCTATCTCGATGACTATCAAACGGTGAACTACAACACCGAAGCCGGGCTTGAGGCGATGGAGTTCTACGTGGGCCTCGGCGCAGATGACGGCATCGGCGCAATCGGCTTCATGGATGAACCGCAAGCGGCCTTCAAAGCGGGCCGCGCGGCAATGCATATCGATGGATCGTTCCGGATCGGCTCGCTCAACAACACCCGCGGGTTGAAGTGGGGCGTGACCGAGCTTCCGGCGACGGCCGATGGGATGCGTTCGAACTACTCCTCTTACTGGGTAAACGCGATCACCACCAAGGCGGAGGGCGAGAAGTACGACGCCGCGGTGAAGTTCATGCAGTACGTTACCTCCGATGAGGCGATGCAGATCTGGCTCGATACGGTGGGCGAACTTCCCGCCAAGCCTTCGGTGGGCCTGACGGACGAGAACGCGAACAACCCGGTCTTCGGGCCGTTCATTCGCGGCCTGGAATACGCCAACACCACGAAGTTCGTGAACGAAAGCGCCCAGCGCCAGATCCTGATCGACCTTGTGGAACGCGTGAAGCTTGAAGGCATGTCGGTGGCCGACTCTCTGGCCATCGCGGCGGAAGCCGAGCAGGCGCTGCTTGACGAGTTCTACGCCGGGAACTGATCGAACCGGGGCGCGGCACTCCGCGCCCCACCCCCTTCGTTGAAGGCCAACCGGGCAGGTTGATGTACAAAAACCTCACCATCCGACAGAAGCAGATCGTCTGGGCGTGGGCGTTTCTGGCGATCCCGGTTCTGTTCTACGTGGTCATCCGGTTTTATCCGACCGGGAACGCCATGGTCATCTCGTTTCAGGATTGGAACCTTCTGGGCGATCGCACCTGGGCGGGTTGGGCCAACTACGAAAAGCTCTGGAACGATCCCGTCTTCTGGCAGGTCTTCCGCAATACCTTTGTCTACCTCATCCTCGGCACGCCCATCAGCCTCGTGATCTCCTTCGTGGTGGCGTATCACCTCGACAAGACGCGCTTCATGCACGGCTTCATCCGGATGCTCTATTTCCTGCCGTTCATGACAAGCGCGGTGGCGATGGCCTGGGTCTGGCGCTGGTTCTACCAGCCCGTACCAATCGGGCTCTTCAATAACTTCCTCGCCGATTTCGGCATTCCGCAGATCAATTTCCTGCGCTCCACCACCAACGCGCTGCCGGCGATCCTCGCGCCGGCTGTCTGGGCGGGGCTAGGCTTTCAGATCATCATCTTCATGGCCGGCCTGCGGGCGATCCCGCAAAGCTACTACGAGGCCGCGCGCATCGATGGCGTCTCGAACTGGACCGTTCTTTTTGAGATCACGATCCCGCTTCTGCGGCCCACAATCGTCTTCCTCGTCGTCTTCTCCTCCATCGGGTTCCTGAGGATCTTCGATCAGGTCTTCAACATGACAACGGGGGATCCGGGTGGGCCGCTAAACTCCACCAAACCACTTGTGCTGCAGATCTACCAAAGCGCGTTTACTGATTTCGACATGGGCTATGCGGCTGCGCAAACCGTGGTGCTGTTTCTGATCCTGCTCGTCGTTTCGCTGCTGCAACTCTACCTGTTGCGGGATCGCTGATGGCCACCGCCGAAGATATCCGCGCCTCGTCCGATACGCTCTTTGAGGCCAAGGCCGCGCGGCGCAAGGCCAACACCGCACAGTACATCCGCTGGGCGCTTCTTTTCATCGGCGGCATCCTGATGGTGATGCCGATCGTCTACATGATCTCGACCTCGCTGAAATGGCCGCATGAGATCTACGATGTCTCGCTGATCCCCAAGGAACCGCATCTAGAGAACTACACGTTCGTGCTGGAAGACGGGCGGTTTTACGGCTGGTTCCTCAACTCCCTGATCATCGCGGTGATCACCACGATCTCGAACGTGCTGTTTGACAGCCTCGTGGGCTACACGCTGTGCAAGTTCACTTTCCCGGGGCGCTACATCGTGTTCATCGCGATCCTGTCTACGCTGATGATCCCCACGGAGATGCTGGTGATCCCCTGGTATCTGATGAGCCAATCCTTCGGCTGGCTCGATACCCATTGGGGCATCATGTTCCCCGGCCTGATGACCGCTTTCGGCACCTTCCTGATGAAGCAGTTCTTTGAGACCGTGCCGGATGACTTTATCGAAGCCGCGCGGATCGACGGGCTGAATGAATTGCAGATCTGGTGGACAGTGGCGATGCCGCTTGTCACCCCCGCCCTCGCCGCCCTGGCCATCTTCGTATTTCTGGGCAACTGGACGGCGTTCATCTGGCCGCTGATCGTGACCAACAGTTGGGATATGTACACCCTTCCCGTTGGGCTATCGACCTTTGCGGACGAAGCGGATGTGGCGTGGGAACTGGTGATGACAGGGGCTGCGATTTCCACCATCCCCACCCTCATCGTGTTCCTCATCTTCCAGCGCTACATCATCCGCGGCGTTGTGATGGCGGGGCTGAAGGGGTGAGCGCGCTGGTGGAGATATCGGCGCTCGATCACGTTCACCTTTACGTGGCCGATCCCGAAGCCGCTGCCGCCTGGTATGGGCGCGTGCTGGGGCTTCAGGTTCTGCCATGCTCAGAGCGGCTGCATGGCGGGAAGTACATGGCCACCCCGCGCGGTCAATACTGTGCCACGATCTTCACCGGCAAGCCGCCTTCGGATGGGGATCATACCACTGCATTCCGCGTGCCCGGGCGCCTGTTCATGGCCTTTGGAGATCACCTGCCCCATGCCGATGTGGCAGGGCGCTCAGGCACTCCGCTGCAGGCCCACGAAGCCGCCGATCATGATCTGGCGTTTTCCTACTATTTCCAGGATCCCGACGGGAACCACTTGGAACTGACCACATATGATCATGAGCCCGTGCGCCGCTGGCTCAAAACAAAGAAACGGGCGCATGCATGACCGATACGTCCGTCTTCCCCGATCCTGTCTATCGCGAAACCGTGCTTGCCCCGCTTTTTGAAGGCGTGAAGGCCAACTATGCGGGCGGGATGGCGGCGATCAACCGGGCGCATCTGGTGATGCTGGCGGAAACGGGGATCCTCACAGCCCCCGACGCCCGCGCCCTCGCGCGCGCCTTGCGCGATATCGAAACCGGGATCGATATCGAGGCGCTCAAATATACGGGTGAGCATGAGGATTACTTCTTCCTCGTCGAAGCCGAGCTGCGCCAACGCCTTGGCGATCTGGGCGGTGCCCTCCACACCGCCCGCTCGCGCAACGATATGGATCATACGCTTTTCAAGATGGCGCTCCGGTCGCGCGCCGCGCAGATGATCGATGACATCCACGTGCTGGCCGGCACGCTGATCGGCAAGGCGCGGGCAGAGGCGGATACGCTGATCGTTGCCTACACGCACGGCCAGCCCGCCCAGCCCACCACCTTCGGGCACTATCTCGGCGCCATCATCGAGGTGATCCTGCGCGATGCCGCGCGGCTTGAGGCGGCGGCCGAAGGGCTGGAGCATTGCCCCATGGGCGCCGCCGCCATCACCACCTCGGGCTTCCCGATCGATCGCGCGCGGGTGGCGGAGCTTCTGGGGTTCGAAGCCCCGCTTCTGAACTCCTACGGCTGCATCGCGGCGGTGGACTATGTGACGGCGCTTTATTCCGCGATGAAACTGGTTTTCGTTCATCTCGGGCGGCTCATTCAGGATCTGCAGTTCTGGTCGGCCTTCGAGGTTGGCCAGATCTACGTGCCCAACAGCCTTGTGCAGATCAGCTCCATCATGCCGCAAAAGCGCAACCCGGTGCCGATCGAGCATCTCCGGCACCTCGCAAGCGTTACCGCGGGACGGTGCGATATGGTGGTGGGCACGATGCACAATACGCCGTTCACAGATATGAATGACAGCGAAGGCGAAGTGCAGCAGGCCGGATATGCCGCGTTTGAGTCTGGCGGGCGGGTACTAAGGCTTCTGGCGGCGTTCCTCCCGGCTTGCCGGATCAATGTTGATCGCGTGGCGCGCACCACCGATGCCGCCTGCATCACCATAACGGAACTCGCCGATACGCTGGTGCGCGAGGAAGGACTGAGCTTCCGCCAGGCGCATGAGATCGCCGCAAGCGTGGCCAAGGCTGTGATCGCCAAAGAGAAGCCCCTCGGCGCCGGATACGAGGCATTTGCCGCAGCCTTCCAAGCGGCCACGAGCCGCGCGCCCACGCTGGATCAATACCAGTTCCAATCCACCGTCTCTGCCGAAACCTTCGTGGCGCGGCGCGATCGGCCCGGCGGCCCAGCCCGCGCCGCCCTGCTGCCCGCGCTTGACGCCTACGCGCAAGACCTCACCCAACTCAAAGCCCTTCAGGCCGCCCGCGCGGCGCGCCATCACACCGCGGCGGATCATCTGAACAGCGCCTTTGAGAGCCTGTTGGAAAGCTAGGCGATGTCAAACCTCACCCTCAGCAATCTTGTCAAAACCTACGGCCAGACCGAGGTGCTCCACAGTATCGACCTTGCGATTGAAGCGGGCGAATTCGTCGTGCTTGTGGGCCCCTCGGGCTGCGGCAAATCCACGACCCTGCGCCTGATTGCGGGGCTTGAAGATGTATCCAGTGGTACCATCGAAATCGCGGGCCGGGTGGTTAACAACCTCGAACCCAAGGATCGCGATATCGCGATGGTGTTTCAGAACTACGCGATCTACCCGCACATGTCGGTGCGCAAGAACATCGGCTTCGGCTTGCGATCCTCAAGCATGTCGCGCGCCGACAAGGACAAGCGCATTGACGATGTGGCCGAAATCCTCGGCATGACCGATCTGCTCAGCCGCAAGCCCAGCCAGCTTTCCGGGGGCCAGCGGCAGCGGGTGGCTATCGGGCGCGCAATGGTGCGCGATCCCGCCGTGTTCCTTTTCGATGAGCCGCTCTCGAACCTCGATGCCCAGCTCCGCACCCAGATGCGGCTTGAGATCAAGAAGCTGCACCAGCGGGTGGGCGCAACAATCGTTTTCGTTACCCACGATCAGGTCGAGGCGATGACGATGGCCGACCGCATCGTGATCATGAAAGACGGGCATATCCAACAGATCGGAACGCCCTCGGAGGTGTACCACAAGCCCGCCAACGCTTTTGTCGCCCGGTTCATCGGATCACCATCGATGAACATGATCCCTGCGGTGGCGGAAAACGGTGGGCTGCGCATTGATGGCGGTGCGGCGGTGCCCATCGGCCTTGATATCGCCGAGAACCGCAAGGTTACGCTTGGCATCCGGCCCGAGGATCTGCACCCCGTCGAGGGCCCCGCCCTGATCAGCGGCGCGGTGAATGTACGCGAACCCCTTGGCCATGAAACGCTGATCTATGTCGGTGCCGGCTTCGGCGATGTGATCGCCAAGGCCGACGGGCGCACCCCGCCGGACCTCGGCGGCATGGTGAACCTCGGCGCAGAGCTTGAGAACATCCATGTGTTTGATGCAGAGAACGGATCGGCCCTGACGTGACGCGCGATGCCTCAAACCCTGCGGTGCTCTCGGTCGGCAGGCTCTATTGCGACCTCATCTTCACCGATGTGCCGCGCCTTCCATCACTGGGCACGGAGGTGTTTGCAGGCGGGTTCGGCGTGCATCCGGGCGGCGGCGCCTTCATCACCGCCGCGCATCTGGCCGATCTTGGCCACGCGTCTGCCCTCGCAGCCATGCTTCCTGCGCCCCCCTTTGCCGATCTAGTTGGGGCCGAAATCGCGGCTTCGGGCGTGGATCTTTCGCTCAGTCAGCGCCTGCCCGCAGGATCCGGCCCGCAGATCACTGTGGCAATGGCGCAAGGAGGTGATCGCGCCTTTCTCACGCGCCGCGCAGGCCCGGCCTTCCCGAAGCTCTCGGCGCACCTTTTGGAAGAGTGCGGCGCCAGCCACCTGCATATCGGGGAACTTGCGAGCCTTGTGGCGGAACCGGAGATCGTGGCGCTCGCCCGATCCAATGGGATGACGGTTTCCGCCGATTGCGCGTGGGATGACAATCTGCGCGCCGATACCCTGCGCCCGCTTACGGGGCTTGTGGACGTTTTCCTGCCCAATGAGGCCGAGTTTGCCGCCCTGCGCGATATCGGCGTTGCCGAGGGCTTTGCGCCCATCATCGCAATCAAACGCGGTGCGGGTGGTGCAACGGCTCAGTCCGCGGAGGGCGATATCGATGCGCCCACAAGCGCAATCCGCGCGGTGGATACAACCGGCGCTGGCGATGCATTCAACGCAGGCTTTCTTTCAGGCTGGCTCACCGGCGCACCCCTTCGCGAATGCCTTGAGGCCGGAAACAGCCGCGGCGCGCTTTGCGTGCGCCAAAGGGGCGGCTTCCAGCAACGCGCCCCAATCGCCAATCTCGCCGGCGCCCCGGGGGAATGACCCCCCGTGCCGCATCCCGGATGGCGCGCGAGATCGAGGAAATGCCCGCCGCCGTCGCGCGCCTCGCGGGCCCCGCCGCACAAATGGAAATCGTGGAGGCCGCGCGCGCCCTCCAGGCGCTCGCGCCCCCTGTCGTGCTGACCGTTGCGCGCGGGTCGTCAGATCACGCGGCAACCTATCTCAGCTATGCGGCGCAGCTTCTGCTTGGGCTACCCGTCGCCTCGGTCGGCCCCTCGATCGTTTCGATCTACAGCGCGGAACTGCGCACCAAGGGGCTGGCCGCGATTGCCATCAGCCAGTCCGGGTCCAGCGCGGATACCGCCCGGCTTTGCGCCGCCCTGTCGGACCAGGGCGGCCATGTGGTGGCCCTGACCAACCGGCCGGGCAGCCCCCTTGCCGATGCATCGGATGCCGTGATCGATATCCGCGCAGGCCCCGAACATGCCGTGGCCGCCACGAAGAGCTTCTTCAACTCCGCCGTCGCAGGCCTCTGGCTTCTGGCGCATTGGGCGGATGACGCGGCATTGATCGCGGCGCTCAAACAGCTTCCGGCCGCGATGGCGCAGCACCGCGAACCACCCTGGGCGGCGGAATTGAGCGCGGCTTTGAACGAAGCCGATCACGCGATGGTTCTGGCCCGCGGCCCGGGCCTGGGCATTGCCAACGAGATCGCGCTCAAGCTGATCGAAACCTGCGGCATCCACGCCTCATCCTATAGCGGCGCGGAGGTGTTGCACGGGCCAAGCGCCCTGCTCACCGAAGGCTACCCGGTGATTGCGCTCGCAGGCGGCGCGGCGCATGGGATGGATCAGGCGCTGGATCGCATTGCCGGGCAAGCCGCTCGCCTCATCACGGTTCCGGAAGCCGCTGGGGGTGCGCACCCGCTTTTGGCCCCGCTGCTCGATATGCAGCCCTTCTACATCTGTGTTGAGGCTCTGGCGCGCCGCCGTGGGTTCGATCCCGACAACCCCGCCCACCTTCAGAAAGAGACGAAGACGGTGTGATGGGCCTTTTTTTGGGCCGCCCTACGATCCCTCGGCCCAGGCAAGGTAGTGCGGCACGAGAAGTGCCGCGAAAGGCGCGCCGCGCTCGGCGTGTTCGGGCCGGTACCATCCTGCTTCGTGAAGCAGGTTCACCGTTCCGATCACCGTGGTGCCAGAGATCACCGGCAGGTTCAGCACCGATGCGCAGCCCAGCCGCGCGATCAGCTCATGATCGAAGAAAACCGATCGGATATCCTCTGCATCATATCCGATATAGGGCTGGCCTTTCGCCAGCACCTTCTCGCCCCAGGCCGTGAGATCCCCGAGCGGTTTGCGGCCCTTCACCGGGTAGGCTTCGGGATCAGAGGAATAGAGCCGCGCGGCCTCATCCGTCGCACGATCAATCACCATGAGCGTGAAAAGCTTGTGACCGATGATCTCGCCCAAATGCATCTCAAGCGCGGAGTAGGGATCTGGTGCGGCCTTTATGGCTTGCAGGCGTTCGGCATCTGTCATCATGGCTCCACAGGTTTTGGCGGGCGCTCGGCCAAAAGCCCCTCGGGCCGGATGCGCATCACGAAGATCAGGACCGACCCGATGATGATCTCGCGCAACGCCGCCCCCTGCGCCCCGGACATGCCGTGAAACATCGGCTCGATGAACCGGCTGCCTTCAAGGATGACGATCACGAGAAAGGCGCCCAGAACGGCCCCTGATGTGTTGCCCGTGCCCCCGGCGGTGAGTGCAAGGAAAATGTAGATCGTCAGCAGCGGGCGGAAGATGTCGGGCGCCACGTAGCTTGTGAAATGCGCGTAGGCCGCCCCGGCAAGGCCCAGAAGGCCCGCGCCGATTGCGAAGGCCTGCACCTTGTAGAGCCGCACGGGCTTTCCGGCCACCGCAGCGGCGGTTTCATCATCCCGTATCGCCCTCAGTGCCCGGCCATAGGGCGAGCGGCGCAGGCGTTCGGTGAGAAACCATGCCAGCGCCACCGCCAGAAGCAAAAGCCCGCAGGACAGCGCGTTGAACTGAAGCGGTGTGAGCGCCCCGCGGAAGGGCCCGGGGATGCCCGGGATACCGTCTGACCCGTTGGTGAGCCAGATCTCGTTGGCCGCGATCAGGCGGATCACCTCGCCAAACCCAAGCGTTACGATGGCGAGGTAGTCACCGCGCAGGTTCAGCGTGAGCCGCGACAGAAGCGCCCCGGCCAGCGCCGCAGCGGCAATCGCGATCACGATACCAAGCGCAATCGGCAGGCCGAGTGCCACGGTCGCCAGGGCCGACGCATAGGCCCCGAGCGCGAAAAAGCCCGCAAGGCCAAGGTTGATCATCCCCGCCATGCCCCAGATCACATTCAGGCCCAGCGCAAGCAGGGCGTAGACGCCCGCGAAGGTGAGGGTGGCCAGAAGATAACTCAGCATCAGTAGGCCCGCTCGCCCAGAAGGCCCCGTGGGCGGAACGCGAGCACCAGCACGATCGCCACGAACCCCACGGCGCTTTTGTAGGAAGGCGAGAGAACGAGCACCGAAAGCTCTTCCCCGATGCCCACAACCATAGCGCCAAGGGCGGCGCCGGGAATGCTGCCGAGCCCGCCCACCACGGCGGCGGCGAAGATCGGCAGAATGAAGCGAAAGCCGGTCAGCGGATCAATCGAGGTGCCAAGCCCCAGAAGCATGCCGCCCGCACCGACGAGCCCCATTGCGATGAAAACGGTCAGGCGGCCCACGCGCACCGGATCGATCCCCTTAAGCTCGGCCAGCGTGGGGTTGTCGGCCACAGCCCGCATCGCCTTGCCGATGCGTGTGAACTTCAATGCGGCGAAAACCGCCGCCATGATGATCAGCGCAAGCACGAGGTTCTGAACCTGCTGCGGCCCAACGCGCACCCCGGCGATCCGCCAATCCCGCACCAGCGGCAGATCGTAGCCCCGAAGCTCATTGCCGAACCCGAAGCGCACCATGTTTTCAAGAACGATCGTCAGCGCGATGGAGGCAATCGCGGCGGTCAGCGCGCCGTAGGGGCGCAGCGGCTTCAGCGCAATCTCGTCGGAGGCAAGGCCCACGAGTGCCGCCACGAGAAAGGCGGCAATCAGCGCAGGCGCGGCCGGAAGGCCAAGCCACACATTGGCGGCATATCCCGCGAACGCCCCGATCGTGGCATGGCTCGCCACGGAAAAGTTCGGGAAGCGCAAAACCGCGAAGATCGCGGTGAAGCCGATGGCGGGGATCGCCAGCAGCGTGCCGCTGATAATCCCGTTCACCAGAAGCTGCGGAAGAAGTTCCATTATGGCCTGCTCACCTCAAAGGCCGGGCCGCCCGAAGCAAAGGGCGGCCCAAGCCGGTTGTCACCACTCAGACGCGCTTGAACTCCGCGGCGGCTGCGCCCGAGATCTGCTTGAACACGAAGGACGTGCCGGTGATATCGCCGATCTCGTCAAAATCGCAGGGCCCGGAGGCGCCGGAATAGTTGATGCCGCCCTCAAGCCCGGCAAGCCCGTCAACCGCACTTTCCACCATCTGGCCTTCGCCCTGGCTGACCGCGCGGATGTTCTGCCGGATCGTATCGCCCGTTACATCACCGCCCGCAGCCATTGCGAGGATTGCGAGGCTTGCGTGATCGTAGGTTTGCGCAGAATAGGGATCCACGTCTTCAACGCCGAGAATGGCCTGCACATTGGCATAGGCGCCGCTGTCAATCGCCGGGGCGCCTTCCCAGGTGAAGACGTTTTCGGTGACCTCCGGGGGAAGCGCATCAAGCACTGTCTGGTTCACCGCATAGGCCGGTCCGATGATCTTCCCCTCATAGCCGGATTGCCAGATATCGCGCAGCAGCACGGTGCTGTCGGCCGCGTAGCCGCCAAGCATGAGGAAATCCGGGTTGTTGACCAGGATCTGGTCCACTTCCGAGCGATAGGTTGACTTGTCCGCCTCGTAGATCAGGCTTTCCATCCCCGCGCCATTGGCCGCCGCGATCTCTTCCAGAATCTCGATGGATGAGGCCGCGAAGGGCGTTTGCGGCCCGATCCAGGCCATCTGCGTGGCGCCCTCCTCCACCATGAAATCGCCCGCCACCCGGATCTGCAGCTTAGAGTTCGGCTGCGTGCGGCAAATGAAGCCCTGGTGGGGAAGCTGCGTGATGCTGTCAGCGCCCGAGACGCACAGAAGCATTGTCTGGCTTTCCCAGGCCAGCGGGGCCACAGCGGTGGTGATCGAAGAGGCCCAGGTGCCCATGATCGCCGAAACCCCATCCACATCGATCAGTTTGCGCGCCGCGCGCACGGCGGCTTCGGGCGAGGTTTGCGTATCTTCGGAAACAAGCGTGATCTCACGCCCCAGCACGCCGCCGGCTTCGTTGACTTGCGCGATCACGCCGGAGATCGCGTCGCGCATCGAGGGCCCGTAGGTGCCGCCCACGCCGGTCAGCGGCGTCAGCGAGCCAAGCTTGATGGCATCCGATTGCGCCTTGAGAATGGCCGGGGCGGAAAGCGCCGCGGCGGCTGTTCCAAGAAACACCCGTCTGTTGAGACTATGCATGTCCAATTCCTCTCTGTTGCTCCAAGTCTTTTCGTTTTTTCTTACCCGCCCAGGAACGTGCGGCGGATATCGGGATCGGCGGCAAGCTCCGCCCCGGCCCCGGTGGCATGGTTGCGGCCGGCGGAAAGGATGTAGGCGCGGTCGCAAAGCTCCAGCGCATCCATCGCGTTTTGCTCCACAAGCACGATGCAGACGGATTGCGCGGCGATCTCGCGTATCGTGTCAAAAAGCTGCGCCGCTGCAATAGGCGATAGGCCCGCCGAGGGTTCATCAAGCAAAAGCAAGCGCGGCGAGACCATCATCGCGATTGCCATGGCCAGGATCTGGCGCTGCCCGCCCGAAAGCGTGCGGGCCGCCTCGCCGCGCTTTTCGGCAAGCACGGGAAAGCGGCCAAACATCTCCTCGATCCGGCTTGTGGAATCGCTCGCGATGTATCCCCCCATCTCGAGGTTTTCGCGCACTGTCATCGTTGCAAAGATGTTGCTTTCCTGCGGAACGTAAGCAACGCCGCGTTCGGCAATCTGCCGGGGCCTGAGCCCCGTAAGCGGGTCGCCCGCAAGGGCGATGCTACCGGTGAGATTGGGCAAAAGCCCGGTGACCGCTTTCAGAAGCGTCGACTTGCCCGCGCCGTTCGGGCCGAGGATCGCGACGATCTCGCCCGCATCCGCCGCCACCGTCACGCCTTTCAGGATCTGGTCCGCCGCGCTGTAACCGCCGATGATATCACTGGCTTCGAACATCATGCGCGCTGCCCAAGATAGGCGTCTTGCACCCGCCGGTCGGCCACGATCTCGTCAAACGTGCCCTCGGTCAGCCGCGCGCCCGCCGCCATAACGATCACCGGATCGCAGAGCCGGGCCACGATATCCATGTCGTGCTCTACGATCAGAAAGGTCAGCCCCGTCTCCCGCAGCGCCGCGATCCGTTCCGCGATTTCGCCCGCAAGCGCCGGATTCACGCCTGCAACGGGCTCGTCGAGCAGGATAAGTTTCGGGCGGCCCATCAGCGCGCGCCCGATTTCCAGAAGCTTCTTCTGCCCGCCAGAAAGATCGGAAGACATGTTTTCCAGAACACCGGTGAGGTTCAGTTGCTCTGCCACCTCGCGCGCCCGGTCGATCAGGTCCCGCTCCCGCGCGCGGGATCGGCCCGGTGTGAAGACGGCAGTCAGAACGTTCTCGCCGGGCTGGCCATCGCCGTGCAAAAGCAGCGTTTCCAGAACCGTGAGTTTCGGAAACCCCCGCGCGATCTGGAAGGTGCGCACCAGCCCAAGCTGGCTGATCTGCTCCGGCCGCAGCCCCGTGATATCGGCGCCATCGAACAGGATCTGCCCGGCCTCGCAGGGGATCACCCCGGACAGGCAGTTGAACACGGTTGTCTTCCCCGCGCCGTTTGGACCGATGAGCCCCGTGATCGTTCCGGCGCGCACATCCAGTGCGGCGCCGTTCAGCGCGCGGACCCCGTAGAAGCTGCGCTCCAGGCCCGAGGCGCTTAGCAGTGTGTTCGGCATTTCTTCCCTCTGGGGAGTATGTTAGCCGAACCGGCGCAAAAGGCGACACGCGATTGCAAAGCCGCGGGTATCCCCTACGGTTTGCGGATCACGTCGGCGGGGGGAAAGCGATGCGAATCCGGTTTGAGAACTGCAATTTGTTCGATGGCGTCTCTGCCGAGGCCCGAAGCGGGATGCATGTTCTCGTGGCCGATGGGCAGATTGCAGAAGTCTCGGATTCTGCGCTGAGCGGCACCGCTGACCTGACCATCGATGCCACCGGCAAAACCCTGATGCCCGGCCTGATTGACGCCCATGTGCATATCACCGCCGCGAGCCCCGACCTCGCAACGCTCGAGTCCATGCCGGTGTCCTATGTCAGCCATTGGACGGCGCGGAACCTCGGCCAGATGCTGGATCGCGGCTTCACCACCGTGCGCGATGTGGGCGGCGGCGACGCGGGGCACCGGCGCGCGCAGGAGGAAGGCATGATCCGGGCGCCGCGGCTTTCAGTTTCCGGAAAGGCGCTGGGGCAAACAGGCGGGCATACCGATTTCCGCGGCACCTCGCGCACCGATATCGGTGATCTGCAACGCCGCCACACGCCAGGCCTTGGCCGGATCGTGGATGGCATTCCGGCCTGTCTTGCCGCGGCCCGGGATGAGCTACGCCTTGGCGCCGATTTCATCAAGATCATGGCCAATGGCGGCGTTGCCACGCCCGCCGACCCGATTGACTGGATTCAATTCACGCCCGAGGAGATCCGCGCGATCGTCACGGTGGCGGAAGCCTCCTGCACCTATGTCGCAGCGCATACCTACACTGCAAAGGCCATCGAACACGCTGCGGTGAACGGCGTGCGCACCCTGGAACATTGCAACCTCATCGACGATCGCGTGGCCGCAATTCTGCGGGATCGGGGCTGTTTCGCAGTGCCCACGCTGGTGATCTACGATTGCCTGGACAGGCACGCGGATGCCATCGGGCTTGGGGCCGAGAACCGGGCCAAGAACCGCCTCGTGCGGGATGCCGGGCTGGCATCGCTTGAGATCCTCGCGCGCGCCGGCGTGCCCATGGGATATGGCACGGATCTTCTGGGCTGGATGCACGAGGATCAGCTTGCCGAGTTTGCGTTAAGGGCGCAGGTGCTGCCGGTGGCCGACGTGCTGAAATCGGCCACCTCAATCAATGCGAAGCTCATCCGGCGCGAAGATCTGGGCATTGTCGCACCCGAAAAGACCGCCGATCTGATCCTGATCGATGGCGATCCGCTGTCCGATATCTCGGTGCTGTCGGGCCGCGGCGAGCGCGTGGAGACGGTGGTTCAGGCCGGGCAGATCGTGAAATCGCCCTAGCTCGGAGCCTTAGAGCGAGCGCGTCAGCCCGCCATCGATGCGGATGTTTTCACCGGCGATATAGGCGGCGTCATCTGAGGCGAGAAACCCGATCAGCGCGGCCACCTCGCTCACCTTCCCGTACCGCCCCATCGGTACGCGGGTCCGGCGATCATCCTTCTCCGGCAAGCTATCGATGAAGCCCGGCAGCACGTTGTTCATGCGCAGATTGTCTGCCGCATAGCGATCGGAATACATCTTGGCGAAGCTCGCCACGCCAGAGCGAAAAACACCCGAGGTCGGGAACTGCAGATCGGGCTCAAAGGTCGCAAAGCTTGAGATGTTGATGATCGCGCCGCCGCCCTGCGCGATCATTGCAGGCGTGACAAGCCGCGTGGGGCGGATCACGTTCATCAGCAGGATGTCCATCGCCAGGTGCCAGTCTTCATCGCTGAGCTCCAGAAGATCGGCCTTCGGTGCATGGCCCGCCGAGTTAACGAGCACGTCGATGCGGCCCCAGCGGTCCAGCGCCGCATCAACAAGGCGCTGCAGATCCGCCGTCTCAAGGTTGGAGCCCGTTACGCCGACGCCGCCAAGCTCTTCCGCCAGCGCCTCGCCCTTGCCGGATTTCGAAAGGATCCCGATCTCGAACCCCTGCTCCGCCAGATGGCGCGCCGCGCCCGCGCCGATCCCGCTGCCCCCCGCCGTAATCAGCGCTACTTTCTTCTCGCCCATCGCACGTGCTCCCGGTATTTTGTCGGGCGCCACCATGCCCCGGCGGTTCGCGGCCAGCAAGACTGCTGCGCTGCCCCAGCCAAACGCATCCGATCTGCTCATCTGCTGGTCGAATTGATCGCGCCGCGCGCAACCGCGCCGGCCCCATCGGCGCATTTTTGGAAACCGTGGAAGGGAGTTGACGGCGCGGGCAGACCCGCGCAACGTCACGAGGATGACTTGCTTGGGCCTGCGCAGGCCGGCTTTGATTGGGGGACTTTATTGTGCGCAAGACAATCCTGACCTGGTGTTTGGCCGTGGCGATGGCGATCCTGCCGCTTACGGCATTTGCGGAAGACATCGTGATCGTGATCGGCAGCGAACCGACCACGCTTGATCCGCACGCGGCCGATGACGGCGGCGAAAAGGCCGTGAACGACAACGTGTTTGAAACGCTTATGGTGCGCGATACCGAGGGCAATCTCGGCCTGGGCCTCGCCGCGGCAGAGCCCACGCAGGTGGATGCCACCACGTGGGAATTCAAGCTGCAGCCCGGCCTGAGCTTTCATAACGGCGAGCCGCTTGATGCCGCCGCCGTAGCCTTTTCGGTGGAGCGGATGATCGACCCTGAGCTGAACTCCGAACAGCTCTCCTACTTTTCCACGATGGCGGGCGCCGAGGTGATCGATGAGGTCACCGTGCATATCAAAACCTCGGGGCCGGATCCGATCCTGCCCGCACGGATGTACTACTTCATGATCGTGCCGCCCGAGGCGAGCCAGGCGGATAGCTTCGCCGAAGCGCCGGTGGGCAGCGGGCCCTATAAGTTCGTCAGCTGGGATCGCGGCAACGAGATCGTGCTGGAGGCTAATCCCGATTATCGCGGTGGCGCGCCGGATGTTTCGAAAGTGACCTACCGCTTCATCGAGGAACCGGGCACCCGCCTGTCCACGCTTCTCGCAGGTGAGGTTGATCTTGTGACCAACCTGTTGCCGGAATTCATGGGTCAGGTGCCGCAAGCCGCCTCAATGCGCGGGCTGGAGCATCCCATGGTGCTGCTCAACGCCGATGGCGGGATCACGGCGGATGCCCGCGTGCGCCAGGCACTGAACTACGCGATCGACAAAGAAGCACTTGCCTCGGCGCTCTTCGAAGGCCAGGCGCAGGTTGAAGCCGGGCAGCTTCTGGGCCCCACCTATTTTGGCTTCAACGAAGACATCTCCGCCTACCCATACGATCCCGGCCGCGCGATGGCGCTGCTGGAAGAGGCAGGGGCCGCGGGCGGTGAGATCACGCTTGTGAGCACCGCGGGCCGCTGGCTCAAGGATCGCGAACTCACCGAGGTGGTGGCGGGCTTCTGGTCTGCCGTGGGGCTGAATGTCGATGTTCAGATCTACGAGTTCGACGAATATCTGCAGCGCCTCTTCCGTTCGGAAGACGGCCAGCGCGCGGATGCGATCTTCGTTGTTTCGGGCAATGAGCTTCTGGATGCGGATCGTTCGTTCTCGGCCTATCTCGCCCCCTCGGGCTTTGGCGCCTCGAACAGCATCGATCAGCTTGAGCAGTGGATCACCACGGCGCGCACCGAGATCGATCTCGACGCCCGGCAGGCGCTTTATGAACAAGTGGTCGAATATGCCCACGAGGAGGCGCTGCTGACCTTCCTGCTCAACATCAACAACATCTGGGGCATGAGCGAACGCCTCAGCTGGGAACCCCGGGTGGACGGCAAGATGTTCGTCAGCACCATGAGCGTTGAGTAGGGCGCGCCGCACGGGCAACGGGCGATGAGCTGGTACATCTTCAACCGGCTGTGGCAGGGCGTGATCGTCGTCCTGTCCGTCGTCGTCGTCGTCTTCGTGCTCACCCGGCTGATCGGCGATCCGGTTCGGGTGATGCTGCCACTGGAAGCCACGCCCGAACAGCGGGCGCTGTTCGAGGCCCAGCTGGGCCTCGACCGGCCGATACTCGAACAGTTCGTAACCTATGTGCGGGATGTGGCCGTGCTCGATTTCGGGGAGTCGCTCTGGCAGCGGCGCCCCGTGATCGAGATCATCGCCGAACGGGCGCCCGCAACCGTTCTTCTCTCCGTCGTCGCCATCGCCTTTGCCGTGCTCATGGCGGTGCCACTGGGCGTGGTGGCCGCGCTTCGGCCAGAGGGCCTGGTGGATCGGATCGTGGTGGTGATCAGCCTTCTCGGCCTTTCAATTCCGCAGTTCTGGCTGGGGCTTCTGTTCATCGTGTTTTTCTCGCTGATGCTCGGCTGGCTGCCCACCTCCGGGGCCGGGGGCATCGATCACCTGATCCTGCCGGCGCTTACACTGGCCCTGCCCGCGATGACGCGCATGGTGATGGTCGTCCGCTCCACCATGATCGATCAGCTGAACGCGCAATACGTGAAGGTGTTGCGCGCCAAGGGGATGCGGCCCTGGCGGGTGGTGGCCGTGCATGCGCTGCGCAACTCCGCCGTTCCGATCCTGACGATTGCGGGATGGGAGTTCATCCGCATCGTCTCGGGCTACACCGTTGTGGTGGAAACCGTCTTCGCCTGGCCCGGGCTGGGGCTTACCGCGATCCAGGCGATTGAACGGCAGGATCTGATCCTGTTGCAGGCGATTGTGTTTGTGACCTCGATCGCCGTCGTCGTCATCAATATCGGGCTCGATATCCTCTACAAGGCGATCGACCCGCGCATCGAGATCGGCAGTCAATGAGCCTTGCAGACCCCGATCCACAGGCCGCGGAGGCCGCCAGCCCCTCGCCGGAGCCCGTGGTGGCAGGCGGCTACTGGGCCGATCTGCGCGGCGATACCGTGGGCATGATCGGGGTGGTAAGCCTTGGCCTTCTGTTTCTGATCGCGATCTTCGCCCCACTCATTGCGCCCTACGATCCCGCCGCCCAGAACATCATCGCGCGGCTGAAACCGCCGGTTTGGCTGCCGGGCGGAAGCTGGGATCATATCCTCGGAACCGATCATCTGGGGCGCGACGTGCTATCGCGGCTTCTGAACGGATCGCGGATTTCGCTTTTTGTCGGGTTCGCGACGGTACTCCTGGCGGGATCCTTCGGGGTGATGATGGGTTTGATTTCGGGCTATGCAGGCGGCAAGACCGATCAGTTCATCACGGCCGTCACCGATACGCAGGTGGCGTTCCCAGGGCTACTCCTCGCCCTGCTCATCCTTGCCGTGATCGGGCCCAGCACGATCACCGTGATCGTGGTGCTCGCGCTCAACGGCTGGATGGTTTACGCGCGCATTACCCGCAGCGTCGTGCTGGGACTAAGGCAAACCGCCTTCGTCGAGGCCGCCGAAATCCTCGGCTGCCGCACCCACCGCATCCTGATCCGCCACCTTCTGCCAAACCTCGCCGCACCGCTTCTCACCATCGGCACACTCGAGTTTGCGCGCATCGTTCTGGCGGAGGCAGCGCTGTCTTTTCTGGGGCTTGGCGTACAGCCGCCCGCCACCTCTTGGGGCCTCGATGTGGCGCAAGGCAAGGATTACATGTTCCGCGCCTGGTGGCTCGTGACCTTCCCGGGCCTCGCCATCGCCTTCACCGTGCTCGCGATCAACCTCGTCGCTTCCTGGCTGCGGGTCACGACCGATCCGGTAGAACGCGAGAAGCGCTTCGCCCGGCGCGCCGAGGCCGGCCGATGACAGAGCCGCTTTTGCGCGTTGACGCGCTGGAGGTTGAGTTTCTCACCCGAAGCGGGCGCGTGCACGCCGTGCGCGGCATCTCCTTCGATATGGCGCCAGGGCAGGCGCTGGGGCTTGTGGGCGAATCCGGATGCGGGAAATCGGTGACCTCGCAGGCCATCATGGGGCTCGTGCAGCTTCCCGGCCGCATCACCGCGGGCGATGTGCGCTGGAAGGGCAAAAGCCTAATCGGGCCCGAAGCCGATGCCTATCGCCAGGACGTATGCGGGCGCGATATCGCCATGGTCTTTCAGGATCCGATGACAAGCCTCGATCCGCTTTTCACCGTGGGCGATCAGATCGGCGAGGTGCTTGTGCGCCATCTGGGCCTTAGCCCCGCCGCCGCCCGCATCCGCGCGATTGAGCTTCTCGACCGGGTGCATATCCGCGAGCCCGAAAAACGTGTGGATCAGTATCCGCATGAGTTCTCCGGCGGTATGCGCCAGCGCGTTCTGATCGCCATGGCGCTTGCCAGCGAGCCCGATCTGCTGATTGCGGACGAACCCACCACTGCGCTCGATGTTACCGTGCAGGCCGGAATTCTCGATCTTCTGGCAGAGTTGCAGCGGGATCTTTCGCTGGCCGTTCTGATGATCACCCATGATCTCGGCGTCGTCGCCCGCCTCTGCCAGGACGTGGCGGTGATGTATGCGGGCGAGATCGTGGAGGATGGGCCGGCGGAGCGGATGCTGCACCGCCCCGCACACCCCTATACAGCCGGGCTCGTTTCAGCCACGCCAACACTCGCGCTTACCCGCCACAGGCTGCGCACGATTGACGGCCAGCCGCCCGATCTTCGCCGCCCACGCGGGCCGTGCAGCTTCCGCCCGCGATGCGCAAATGCAGTGGCGGCCTGCGCAGAAGCGCCCGCGCTTGAGGCCCGGTCGGAGGGTGCGGGGCGGCTCGCCTGCTACAACCCGATTGCGCAGAAGGCGAACGGGGCGATCCCCGCAGCAGACGCCGCGCCGCGCCTTGGGCGGGAAGAGGCGCCGCTTGTCGAAGTTCGCAACCTCTCCGTGCACTACCCCATCGGGCGCCGGGGGCTTTTTGCCAAACGCGAGATCCTGAAAGCCGTCGATGGCGTAAGCTTCGATATCTGGCCAGGCGAAACGCTTGGCCTCGTGGGCGAAAGCGGATCGGGGAAAACCACGACGGGCCGTGCGATCCTGCGCGCCGTGCCGCCAACCGCCGGTTCGATCAAGTTCGATGGCCAGGAAATCACAAGCCTTGGGCGCGAGCCGCTGCGCCGCCTGCGGCGGGACATGCAGATTATCTTTCAGGATCCCTATTCAAGCCTCAACCCGCGGATGACAGTGCAGGATATCGTTGCCGAGCCGCTCATCGTGCATGGCATCGAAACCAATCCCGACAGGCTGCGCGAACGGGTCGCCCGGCTTTTGGAGCTTGTGGGGTTGCCCGCCGACGCCGCCGAACGCCACCCGCATGCCTTCTCCGGCGGGCAGCGCCAGCGTGTGGGCATCGCGCGCGCCCTGACGCTAGAACCCCGCTTCATCATTGCCGATGAGCCGGTCTCGGCGCTTGATGTTTCGATCCGCGCGCAGGTGGTGAACCTGATGCAGGATCTTCAGGCGCAGCTTGGGCTGACCTACCTCTTCATCGCCCACGATCTGGCCGTTGTCCGCCACATCGCCGATCGCGTGGCGATCATGAAGGCGGGCCAGATCATCGAGATTGGGCCGGTCGATGAGGTCTATGCCAACCCGATGGAGGATTACACGCGCGCCCTCCTCGATGCTGTGCCCGAAATCGGCGATCCGCCGGCCCGCGCGGCGGGCGGCTAGAGCCCGGTGGAAGCGCTGGGCGATGGCGGCGTGTTCTCGATGGCCTTTGCCGCGGGCTTTGCCGTTGTTGTGTTTGCCGCGATTGTGCAATCGGCCTCAGGCATCGGCTTTGGCTTGATCGCAGCGCCGCTTCTGGCGCTGATCGATCCGAAATTCGTACCCGGAACCGTGATCTTTTTGGGGATCACGGTGAGCCTTCTCTCCACCCTCCGCGACATCCGCGATGTGAACGGGGCCTATGTGGCGGCAGGCATCGCCGGGCGGATCCCCGCTGCGATATTCGCGGCCTCGCTGCTGGCGGGCCTGTCGGAGATCGTGTTCCAGATCCTCTTCGCCACGATCATCCTGCTTGCTGTGCCACTATCGCTCTTTGGCCCCGCGCTGCGCCCCAGCGTTCCGGGCGTGGCAATGGCGGGCGTGCTATCGGGGTTTATGGGCACGCTTACCTCGGTGGGCGCGCCACCCTTCGCGATCGCACTGCAAAACGCCCCGGCCCATCAGATGCGCGCCACGTTAAACGCGGTGCTGCTGCTCGGTGCCTGCGTTTCAGTTGCCGCGCTCGCCGCTTTCGGCAGTTTCGGCTGGGCCGATATCCTGCGCGGCCTCGCCCTGCTCCCGGGCGTGCTTCTGGGCTTCTTCGCGGCGCGGTTCGTGATCCGCGCGCCCGGCACGGCGGGCTGGCTGCGCTATGCCGTGCTGGGCCTCTGCCTTTTGGCAAGCGTGGTGCTGATCGCGCGGGCCGCTGTGGCATTGGGGTGGATCTAGGCTGCGCCGCGCCCCGGGCCGCTGGCGCCCCTAGCGATTCCCGATCGGCAACGGCAGCGGCAGGCTGCTGAAAAGTTCCTCCATCGCGAACAGGCCTGTCACCCGATCAAGCCCCGAAACGCGCTGGGTGAGTTCCTGATACACCCGGTCATAGCCCGACATCGAAGTTGTCACGACCTTGATCAGATAATCCCATTCGCCACCAATCCGGTAGGCATCGACGATCCCGTCAATCCGGCTGATCTCTTCGCGAAAACTACGAGACCATGCCGCGTTGTGGTTGTTCGTCTGGATCAGCACGAAGACCGTCAGATCAAGCCCGAGCCGCGCGGTATCGAGCCGCGCGCCATAGCCCGTGATGACCCCATCCTGGGTCAGCCGCCGGATTCGCCGCCAGCAGGCATTTTGCGAAAGCCCCACGCGTTCGGCCACCTCGCGCTGCGGAAGATTGCCATCCTCCTGGAGTACGGCAAGAATTTTGCGGTCAATAGCATCTAAATCGATCATATGATCGAAAGTATGCGACTCTACGATGTAAACAAGTGATGATTTCGCGGCATCCGGCAAATATGCTCTCCAAACCCCATCACAGAAGGCTCGCCATGCCCGCCACCCAGTTTGATACTTTCGCCGAAAGCCTGGCCGGCGGTGACGTGATCGCCCGGCTGAAGGCGGGGCTAATCGGGAGCGATGCGGTGGTGGACGGGCCCTTTGGCCCGAAGCGGATGATCTATGCCGATTACGTGGCCTCGGGCCGGGCCCTGCGCCAGATCGAACAATTTGTAATCGAGGCGTTCCTGCCCCATTACGCCAACAGCCACACCGAAGCCTCAAGCAACGGGGCGACCATGACGAGGCTTCGCCGCAAGGCGCGGGCTATCATCGCCGAGGCCTGCGGCGCCACGAACGAGCACGCCGTTATCTTCGCCGGAAACGGCGCCACCCAGGGGCTGAACCGTCTCGTGCATCTCTTCGGGCTGCCGAACATGGTGCGCCGCGGCGAACGCCCGCTGGTGATCCTCGGACCCTATGAACACCACTCAAACATCCTGCCCTGGCGCGAGTCCGGCGCCGAGGTGATTGCCCTGCCGGAAGCAGCAGATGGCGGGCCGGATCTGGCAGCGCTCGACCGGGTGCTTGCCCGCGCCGCAGGGCGCCCCGTAATCGGCGCGTTTTCGGCGGCCTCGAACATCACAGGTATTCTCAGCGATGTCGCCGGGATCACAGCGCGGCTGAACGCCGCCGGCGCGCGGGTGGTGTGGGATTACGCGGGGGGCGGGCCCTACCTGCCCATCGCCATGCGCCCGAACCCCGATGCGAAGATCGACGCCGTTGTGATCTCGCCCCACAAATTCGTCGGCGGGCCACAGGCGTCTGGCATTCTGATCGTGCGCAAGGATGCGGTGGCCGCCACGCAGCCCACGCTGACCGGCGGCGGCACCGTGCGCTTCGTCTCCCCGGACGCGCATGATTATGCGAGCGCGCTTGAGGCGCGCGAAGAGGCGGGCACACCCAACGTAATCGGCGATCTACGCGCGGCGCTCTGCTTCCAGGTAAAGGCGGCGGTCGGCGCGGCACATATCGAGGCGCGGAACCGGCGCAACACCGCGCGCGCACTCACCCGATGGCGCGAATGCGCCAACCTTGAGCTTTTGGGCAACCTTGCCTGCCCGCGCCTGCCGATCTTTTCTTTCCGGGTGCGCGATGGGCGTGGCGGGTACGTGCACCAGCAGCTCGTGACGCGCCTGCTTTCGGATCGCTACGGCATTCAGGCCCGGGGCGGCTGCGCCTGTGCCGGGCCATATGTTCACACGCTGCTCGGCATTGATGCGGAGGCGTCGGCAAAAATGCGGGCCGCAATTCTTGCCGGGAAAGAGATCGAGAAGCCGGGCTTTGTTCGGCTCAACTTCGGGTATCTGGCAAGCGACGGCGAGGTCGATTCGATCATCGGGGCGGTTCAGGAGCTTTCTATCCACGCCGCCACCTGGGCCAAGGATTACGCCCCCGATCCAGCAACCGCGATCTTCGCGCCGATTACACCAGAACGGCTTTCGGCCTGAGCGCACCTGTCCTCTCCCCCCGAATGCCCCTAGGCTGCACAGGAGGAGGCGGGGAATGCTGAGGGGACGGCAAATCGAGGCCTTTCGTGCGGTGATGCGCCATGGCGGCATCTCGCGCGGCGCTGAGGTTATGGGCGTGACCCAACCGGCGGTCAGCCGGTTGATTGACGGTCTTGCGCGCGAAGTGGGCTTCACGCTCTTTGAACGCGAAGGGCGCGGGGTGGTACCAACGCCGGAAGCACATCTTCTGATGCGCGAGGTGGATGTTCACTTCATGGGGCTCGATCGCGTGGCCGCCGCCGCAGAGGCAATCCGCGAAACCCGGCGCGGGCAGCTTCGGATCGGCGTGATGCCGGCGCTCGCAATGTCTGTCACCCCGCAGATGATCGAGCGGATCGTGGAGGTGTTTCCCGATATCCAGATTACGCTGGATGTTCACAGCGCCCCTCAGCTGAACGATCTCGTCGGCTCAGGCCAGTTCGATCTTGGCTTTGCCCATCTCGACAAGCCGCGCGCCGATCTTGAAGTCGTGGCCGCCTGGGAGGTGGATTGCGTCTGCGTGCTTCGGCCAGACCACCCGTTATCGGCGCAGGCGGATATTGCGCTCACCGATCTGGCGGATACACCGCTTGTGCTGCTGTCGTTCGGCACAAGCACGGCGCAGAAGCTTGAAAGCAGTTTCGGGGCCGCCGGAATCGTGCCGAAGGTGGCGATCCAGGCGCAGCCGTCCTACGCCGCTTATTTTCTGGCCGCCCACGGCCTCGGCGTTGGCATCGTTGATCGCCTGACGGCCAGTACCCTGGCGCGGGATGATGTGGTGGTACGCCCGCTGAAGCCGCGGCTGGGCTACGCCTTCAAACTGATCCGCCCCACCGGGATTCGCCCCTCGCTGCTGGCGGCGGGCGCCGCCGATATCGCGTCGCGCGCGATCACCGAATTCCTCGCCGAAAACTCATAGCATCTGCGCATAAGAACGCCGCACTTCTTCATTTGACATCATATGTTCCGACCCTGACACTTACGGCCAATTCACACGGAAAAAACAGGGAAATTTTGCTATGAACGCCTTTGGAACCTTTGCCTCGGCCCTTGCGCTATCCGCGTTGGCCACCGGCGCCTTCGCGCAAGACATCACCATGCGGCTACACACGCTGGTGCAGGATCCGCACCCCTATAACGATATGGCCGCCTTCATGGCAGAAGAGGTGAGCGCCCGTACCGATGGCGCCATCGCCATTGAGCTCTTCAATGCAGGGCAGCTAGGAACAGACCCGGCGGTGATCGGCGAAATGGGCCTGGGCACGATTGATCTGATGATCAGCTCCACCAATAACGCCGCGGAGGCTGTACCGGATTATCAGATCTTTTCGATCCCCTACCTGTTTGCAGGGTACGACGATCTGATGGCGCGCGTCGGCCCCGGCTCGGCGGCGGAAACCTACTTCCGCGAGGCCTATGCCGCTAACGGGCTCAACATGCAGCTTCTGGCGCTTGGGGGCTCGGGCAGCCGCAACATGTCCAACGCCCTCGGCCCGGTGAACGCCCTGGCCGACATCGAGGGCATGAAGATGCGCACGCCGCCTTCGCCGATGATCTCGCGCACCTGGGAAACGCTCGGCACATTGCCCGTGAGCGTGGCCTGGGGCGAGCTTTACGCGGCGATCCAGACCGGCGTGGCCGAGGGGCTTGAAAGCTCGATCCCCGGCTATGCGGGCGCGAAACTCTTCGAAGTGGCGCCGTATCTCGCGCTGACGGGCCACACCATTCAGGTGAACCATGTCTCGATGAGCGATCGCGCGTGGGGCCAGCTTTCCGAGGAACAGCAGCAGATCTTTCTCGATGTGGCCGCCGAAGCTTCGGCCCTCGGGATCGAGCGCGCCAAGTTCTACGAGGAAGAACTCGTCAGCCAGCTGCAATCGGAAAACGGTGTGACGGTGACCACACCGGATGTGACGGAGTTTCAGGCGGCGCTTGTCGAACTTCGCGGCGAACTGGCGACCGAGCTTGATCTGACATCCGCGATGGGCGCGCTCTTTCCCTAAGCGCGCGGCGATCAGGCGGCAGCGGGCCGGCACGTCCGGCACGCTGCCCTTGAACGGGAGGCGGCCGCCATGGCCCGGATCAACGATGCCCTCGAAACCATCACCAGCTGGGTGATGGCCGCGGCCTTCGCCGCCCTGATCGGCGTTGTCGCGCTCCAGGTGCTGGCGCGCAACGTATTTTCGCTGCCGATGATCTGGACGCTGGATGTTGCCCAGCTTCTCTTCGCCTGGTGCATCTTCCTCGGCGCGGGCGTCGCCTTCCGGCGGGGCACACATTACATTGTGGATCTCTGGCCCGCCGAGGGGCCGCTCGCCTGGATCCCCGCGGCCTGCGCCTTCCTTGCCGGTGTGATCGTGGTTTACGTGCTGGTCTGGCACGGGATCGATATGGCCGAGATCACCGCGCGCCGCCAAAGCCAAACGCTGGGGATCTCGCTGGCGTGGAACTTCGCGCCGATCCCGATCTGCGGCGCGCTGATCGGGCTTGCCCTGATTGAACAGGTGCTGGGCCTGATGCGGCGGGGGAGCGCCGGGTGAACCCCCTTGTGGTGCTCATCGGCGGGTTCTTCCTGCTCGTCGCCCTGCGCGTGAACATAGGCTTCGCGCTGATCCTCGCCTCGGTCATCGTAATGGTGATGGAGGGTCTACCGCTCACCTCCGTGATCAATCAGATGTATTCCAACATCGACAGTTTTACGCTGCTGGCGGTGCCGTTCTTCATGTTCCTGGGGCGCATCCTTAACAGCGGCTCGATCACCCAAAGGCTGCTCGATCTTTCAAATGCCTCGGTGGGCCATATCCGCGGCGGGCTGGGGCATGTGAACGTGTTCGTCTCGATGGTGTTCGCCTCGCTCTCGGGCTCCGCCGCCGCAGATACAGCCTCGATCGGCTCGATCCTGATCCCAGCGATGAAGCGCGCGGGCTATTCCCCGGCGTTCTCGGCGGCGCTCACCGCGGCCTCCTCAACACTGGGCGTGATCATCCCGCCATCGATCATCCTGATCGTCTACGGCGCGTTCGGGAACGTTTCGATCGGTGCGCTCTTTCTGGGCGGTGTGGTGCCAGGGCTCACGATTGGCGTTTCGATGATGCTCTACACCTATCTCGTCGCCTTGCGAGAGGGGTATCCTGCCCTGCCCTTTCCCGGCCTCGCGGCGCTGCGCACCGCGCTCTGGCGCGGCGCGGCAGCCATGCTGATCCCGGTATTCGTGCTGGGCGGCGTGATCGCCGGGGTCTTTACCCCCACGGAGGCCGCAATCAGCGCGGTGCTCTGGGCGCTGATCCTTACCTTCATCCTCTTCCGCGATGTGCCAGTATCCGAGATCCCGAAGCTTCTCATCGCAGCGGTGCTCGATTTCTCCGTGCCGCTCTTCACCGTGGCGGGCGCGGGTATCTTTGGCTGGCTGATCGCCTATCTGGGTGCGGCCAAGATCGTGGTGGCCTTCATCACCTCGGTCAGCAGCGATCCGACCGTGATTATCCTCATGCTGATCGGCTTTCTCCTGCTCGTCGGCACAGTTCTGAACCCGATCTCGGCGGTGCTGATCTTCCTGCCCATCATCCAGGCATTGGGCGATCTGGCGGGCATGAACCCGGTGCATATGGGCGTCTTGGCCACGATCACGCTTTCGGTGGGCTTGATCACGCCGCCCTACGGCATCTGCCTGCTCATCGCTTCGCAAATCGCGGACGTACCGCTTGGCCGCGCAATGCTTGCCGTCCTGCCAATCGTGGGGCTCACGATCAGCATCGCGGTGCTTTCGATTTTCTTTCCCGATCTCGTTCTCGCCCTGCCGCGCCTGGCCTTTCCAAATGTCTTCAACTGAACACCAAAGAAGGAATTTCACCCATGGCCCATACCAAACCAACCGGGAGCTTTGTGGCCCTTGTCACCCCGATGAACGCCGATGGCAGTATTGACCTTGAAGGCTTTCGCGATCTTCTGGCCTTTCACAAGGAACACGGCACAAGCGCCGTTCTGATCATGGGATCGACGGGCGAGGTTTCGATGCTGAGCCCGGAGGAGAAACGGCAGATCATCACCGAAACGGTGAAGATGCGGCCCGAAGGCATCCAGATGTTCTACGGCTGCTCGGGCAACAACACCGCCACGGCCATCGAGATGGTGCGCTTTGCCGAAGGCGAAGGGGCCGATGGCGCCATCATCGCAGCCCCCTCCTATATTTGCGCGCCGAACGCCGATATCACCGATTTCGTGGAAGAGGTGTGTGATTCAACCGATCTTGCCATCGGCTTTTACAACAACCCTCCGCGGGTGAAGACGGATCTGCATTGGGATGACATGCTGAGGCTGGCCCAGCACCCCAACATGGTTGTGCTGAAGGAAAGCACCACGCGGGTTGGCCAGGTGGCGCAGATGTGTGCGGCCCAGCCCGATCTTTCGATCATGTGCTGCTGTTCGCCGAACCTTGGGCTGGTGGTGCCCACCATGTCGCTCGGCGGTCACGGCACGGCGAACATGACGGGCAACATCATCCCGCGAGAATTTGCCGTGATCTCAAAACCCTGGGAAAGCCCCGAGGATGCGGTGAATTTCAAAGACGCGTATCTGCACAATCTCGATATGCTGCACTTCGCCTATTCCGCCATCAATCCGGTGGCGATCAAAACCCTGATGCGCGCCGTGGGCCTGCCCTCGGGCCCGCTGCGCAAACCGCTGAAACCGCTCGATGCGGCGGGCCTGCAGCACGGGCTTGAAATCGTGGCGCGGCTCGGGCTTGATCAAAGCTATGGCTACAAGCTGAAAGCCGATCTCGCTGCATGACCGGCGCGCGCGTCACTCTGATCACCGGTGCGTCAAGCGGGATTGGCTCGGCAACGGCACGGCGCCTGGCGGCGCCCGGCGAAGCGCTCTTGCTCACTGCCCGGGGCGGGGTGGATGGCGGCAAGGTGGCGGCCCTTGAAGCAGTTGCCGAAGAGGCGCGCGGGGCGGGCGCGGAGGTGGCGATCAAGGTGGCCGATCTTGCCGAACCCGGAGCCGCCGCAGCGCTTGTGGATGCCACACTTGCCCGCTTCGGGCGGCTTGACCGGATCGTTTCCAACGCCGGTTTCGCCGTCTCGGGAACGCTGAACGAAACGCCAGAGGAGAAGTATGAAAGCTCGATGCAGGTGATCTTTCGCACCTTCCTCGATCTCGTGCGCGCCGCCGAACCCGCACTGACCGCCGCGCCCGCGGGGCGGATCGTGAATGTCAGTTCCTTCGTCGTCGATCAGGTGCCCGGCGGCCGCGCCTTCCCCGCCACTGCCGCCGCAAAGGGCGCGGCTGATGCGCTGGCCCGCACGCTGGCGGTGGAATTTGCGCCCAACGGCATCACCGTCAATTCCGTGGCGCCCGGCTTCACCGAGAAGGAAAGCCACGGGCATTCCGCCCTGTCCCAGGCCGCCTGGGATGCCGCCGCCGCGCTCACCCCCGATGGCCGCCTCGCCAAACCGGCGGACGTGGCTGCAGCCATCGCGTTTTTTCTCAGCGACGAGGCCGCGCATATCACCGGGCAGTGCCTGCGGGTGGATGGCGGCCTGTCGCTCGTTTGAAAGGATCCCGGCCATGCCCATCGTGCGCATCACCCTTGCCGAAGGCCGCACCAAGGCGCAAAAACACGCCCTCGCCCGCGAGGTAACTGAAAGCGTGGTGCGGCATTGCGATATCGGGGCCGAGCACGTCTACGTGCTTTTCGAAGACATCCCGCCGGATGAATGGATGGTGGGGGGCGACACCATTACCGAACGCCGGCGCGCGCGCGGCGAGGCCTAGCGGCCCCGCATGGCGCAGAAACCGGTCAGCCTGTGCCACTGGGGGGCGTTCGAGGCAGAGCTCGTGGGCGGGCGTTTCGTGGCGGCCACGCCTTGGCCCGGAAGCGGCGCACCACCCGAAATGATCGGGGCGCTTCCCGAGCTTGTCTATTCCGATACCCGCATCCTGCGGCCCCACATACGCCGCGGCTGGCTTGATCGCGGGCATCGCGCAGACGGGGCGGGCCGCGGTGCGGAAGAGATGGTGCCGGTGGAATGGGAGACCGCGCTGGATCTCGTGGCCGCAGAGATCGCACGGGTGCGCGAGGCCCATGGGCACACCGCGCTTTTCGCGGGCTCCTACGGCTGGTCAAGCGCAGGCCGCTTTCACCACGCGCGAAGCCAGATCCGGCGATTCTACGGGGCGCTCGGCGGATTTACCGATCAGACCGGCAACTATTCCTGGGGCGCGGCGGAGGTGATCCTCGAAGAGGTGCTGGGTTCGTCCGATGCCGTGCGGGGTGGGGCTACGGCGTGGGAAAGCATCATCGGGGCCACGGATACTTTCGTGGCCTTTGGCGGGCTGAACCCAAAGAACTGGAAAGTTACCTCAGGCGGCGCCGGCCACCATCACATGGCCGATCATGTGCGCGCCGCAGCGCGGAAAGGCACGCGCTTCGTTGTGATCAGCCCCTTTGCCGACGATATACCGGAAGGGATCGAGGCCGATTGGATCGCCCCGCGCCCGGGCACCGACACCGCGATCATGCTGGCGCTCGCGCGCGAAATGGTGCGGCGCGGGCGGGTCGATCACGCGTTTCTCAACGCCTACACCGCCGGGGCGGATAGTTTTCTTTCCTCCCTCGACGGCAGCGGGGACGGCGTTGAGAAGACGCTCGATTGGGCCGCCGGGATCGCGGACGTGCCTGTGGCCGATCTCAAGCGGTTGGCGGACCGGATCGAAACGGGCCGCGTTATGCTCACCGCCGCATGGGCGCTGCAACGCGCCCGGCATGGAGAGATGACCTATTGGGCCCTGATCGCGCTGGCCGCCGTGCTGGGCCAGATCGGCCTTCCCGGCGGTGGCTTCGGCTTCGGGTACGGTTCGCTGAACGCGGTGGGCCATGGCGCCACAAAAGGGCTGGTGCCCAGCCTGCCCCGGCTTGGCAACGAAAGCGGCACCGTGATCCCGGTGGCGCGCTTCGCCGATATGCTGGAGTCACCGGGGCGTGAGATTCCCTTCCGCGGCGGGCAGGTCACCTTGCCCGAGGTGCGGCTGATCCATTGGGCGGGCGGCAACCCCTTTCACCACGCGCAGGATCTTTTCAGGCTACAGCGGCTCTGGGCGCAGCCCGAGACGATCATCGTGCACGAACAGGTTTGGAATGCGACGGCGCGGCGCGCCGACATCGTTCTACCAGCCACGACAGCTTTCGAGCGCAACGATATCGGTGGCACCTCGCGCGACAGGCATGTGTTCTACATGCCGCGCCTGATCGCGCCCCGGGGCGAAGCGCGGGCGGATTACGAGATCTTCAGCGCACTGGCCGAACGGCTGGGCGCGGCGCCGGCCTTCACCGAGGGGCTGGATGAGGCGGGCTGGCTCAAGAAGCTCTGGGCCACATCGATCAAGAAGGCGCATAGCCTTGGGATCGACGCGCCTGATTTCGAGGCGCTTCAGGCGCAAAACGTCTGGCATGTGCCCACGCCCGAGCGCCCTGAAGTTCTGCTCGGCGCGTATCGGCACGATCCCACGGCGGCGCGGCTGCCCACCCCTTCTGGCAGGATCGAGCTTACGTCCAAGCGAATCGAAGGGTACGCGCTGGACGACATGCCTCCGCACCCGGCCTGGATGGCAGCAGATCATGGGGAAGGCGGCGAAGCGGAAGGCACCTTCGCGCTTCTCAGCCGCCAGCCGCGCCACTTCCTGCACAGCCAGCTCGCGCAAACGAGCCTCGCGCGGGAACCCGAGATCCTGCTCCACACCAAGGATGCCGCGGCCCTTGCCCTGGCCGATGGCGCGCAGGTGCGCGTCTCCTCCGATCGCGGCGCCTGCCTGGCGCGGCTGCGCTGCACCTCAGGGTGCCGCCGCGGCGTTGCGGCGATGGAAACGGGCCCGTGGTTTCGCGGCGCCGACGGGGTGGACCCCGGCGGAAACCCCAACGCGCTTACCGCCGATTTCCCAACATCCAGCCTGTCGCAAGCCACGGCTGCGCAAACCTGCCAAGTGCGGATTTCGCCGGCGGGCCCTGACAGCGGCACCGGGGGGAGCGCATAGTGGCGGACAGCATCATTGTCATCGGTGCTGGCATTCTGGGCAGCATGATCGCCTGGCAGCTCGCGGACCGCGGCGCGCAGGTCACCGTGCTGGATGCGGGTGCCGCCTGCGAGCAGGCCTCCGAAGGCTCGCTGTGCTGGCTGAACGTGGCCTCCTGCGCCGACGAAACCTACGCCGCCTTCCGCATCCGCTCTCTGCGCCTCTGGCACGAGATCGCCGCCCGTACGCCCGATTGCCCCGTCGCGTTCAAGGGCAGCGTTGTCTGGACCGGGGTGCCGGATGCGCCCGAGCGGCAGGTCGCGATGATGGGGCGGTTGGGCTGGCCGGTGCGCGGCCTTGAAAGGGCAGATCTCAACCGGCTATTCCCCGGCGCGCAAAACCTGCCGGATCAGGCTCTCTTCGCGCCGGAGGAGGGCGCCGCTCATCCGGCACAGATCGTTGCCTGGGCGCGGGAGCAGGCGGATGCCGCGGGTGCCCGATTTGTGGCGGCAGAGGTTTCGGTGCTCGACACCGCCGCGGGCCGGATCACGGGCGCCACACTCCGCGATGGGCGGAGGGTCGCGGCGGATGCCGTTGTTGTGGCGGCCGGCCGGGCCACGGCAACCCTCCTTGAGGGCGCGGGCATCTCACTGCCTCAGCGCCCCGGGGCCGGCCTTACAGGGTGGACGGCGCCCTGCGCGCCGGTAATCGGCCACACGGTTTCAACCGACCGGCTCGATTTCTGGCAGGATGATGCGGGCCGCGTTCTCTTCACAAGCCCCGCCGCCAAAACGCCCGAAAATGCCGATGGCATGGGATTGGATGAGATGGTGGCGGCGCTGGCATCGCTTTTCCCCGAACTAGCCGGCGCGCCGGTGGAACGCGCCTTCTCACGCACGAGGCCCCTCCCAGAAGACGGGTTTCCCGCCCTTGGCCAGACCCCGCTCCCCGGCCTTTTTGTGGCCTGCGCCCATAGCGGGATGACCCTGGCCCCGATCATCGCCGCATGCCTTGCGGATGATATTCTGGGCGGGCCGGGCAGTGGCACCCCTGCGCCCTACAGCATCGTCCGCTTCGCAGGGCCGCCTTGACGCCGCGCCACGGGGCCGGAGTACACCCCGCGCTATTGCCGTATGCTGAGCGTAAGTGACTTCGTGATGCTCGCGGCGCAAAGCGTTGCAGCGATGCACATGAATACGAGCGAGGCGTAGGAATTCAGGAAATGCGCCTGCGCAAGGAAAGTCACGGTGGCCACGCCACCCAGCCGCGCGAAGGTGATATCCAGGCTCGCCGATATCGCCGTTGTGCCCGGCGGGGCAAACCTGAGGATCGCTTGCGTGGAGGGCGCGTTGCTGCAGGCCAGGCCGCAGCCGATCAGGATCGGCGCAACGAAAACAAGGATCGCTTCGTTGTGAAAATAGGCCAGCGGAAAGCCGGAGGCGATGAAAACCGGCGCGGCCAGCAGGATACGCCCCACGCTTGGCTCATCCACCCGGTTTCTCAGAAGCGTGCTGACAACTGAGAAGCTCAGCCACATCAGCGAAAGGAACAGGCCGATCGTCGAGGTTTCGTAATCCTTCTCCGCCAGCCAAAGCGGCAGGCGAAACAGGAAAAAGGTAATGGCCCCATAAGTGCAGAAGACATAGCCGAACATCGCCCAAAGCTCCCGCACCTCAAGCAGGCTTGCATATCGCGATGCGGCGGCAGGGCGTGGCTGAGGATCGTCGGGCAGATGCGCCTTTTGCATGATTGCCAGCGCACAGATGGCCAATGCCGAGAACACGATAAAGGCAATGCGCCATCCGCTCTCGGCCAAAAAGGTGCTGTAGGTCAGCGGCGCGAAGGCGGCCACATAGCCCACGATGCTGCCCCAAACGATCAGCACTTTGCCGGGCTTCTCGGGCGCCGCCTTGGTCAGCAGAAGCGGTACAAGCGGGGAAAACACGCCGCCGCCAAAGCCCTGCAAAACGCGCCCCGCCAAGATCATTTCGAAGCTTCCCGCCGAGGCAACGATCGCAGAGCCCAGCGCGAAGAAAAGCACCCCGAAGGCAAACACGCGCTTGGCATTGAACGCATCGCCAAGCCATCCCCCAGCGATCACCCCGACCGCAACGGAAAACCCGTATGAGTTGAATACCCAGGCAAGCTGCGAAATCGAGAGGCCGAATTCATCCTCGATCAGCGCCAGTAGCAACGGAACGAGCGTCAGCTCCATCACAAAGGCGACGCTGACGGCGATCGATCCAACTATTGCGTTTCGCGATGACAAAGAGCGGTGCCGCCAGGAATGGATTTCGGGGATGCCGGTGGCCGCTTAAAGACCACCGCTGTGAGGCGCTACCGGGCGCGGCGGATCAGCCGCTGCCCCCGATGCGTGTGAGGGTGGAGGGAACCTGAGATACCGAATCCCCCGTTCGACGCGTGTCTGGTTCCCGCAAGACCGCGTTCGCCATATCCACGCTGTTCATCCAGATGAGATAATCCTCTTCCGTCACCTGCTGATCGGGCCCGATCCAGCGCCCCGGCTCGCAATGGCTGTAGCCATAGCGCAGGTGGGCGCCTTTGGCGGCCAGTTGCTTCGGCACCAGGGCAAACATGTAGTCCGGCGCCCAGGCGCTTTGAACGATCTCGAAGAGAAGCCGCGAAAGCAGGGATGTGGCGCCCTGGCTGCGCAGCCCGCCAAGCCCGCGCGCGGGCAACCAGAAGTCTCCGTGATAGCACACCGTTCCCGTGATCGTTTTCAGCGCTTCGGGGCCGGTGTAATGGGTGGCGTCGGGATCAGGCGTTGTATTCGGCGTGATGTACTTGTG
Organism: Paracoccaceae bacterium; assembly: GCA_028285485.1. Classification (GTDB taxonomy): domain Bacteria; phylum Pseudomonadota; class Alphaproteobacteria; order Rhodobacterales; family Rhodobacteraceae; genus JANQPC01. The sequence goes on from JANQPC010000030.1 coordinate 106,378, forward strand.
CCGATGGGCCTGAAAATGCTGGTTGAGCGTTTTGCCCGAAAGATCGAGCAGGCGCGCAGCCTGCGTATGCGTCAGCTCACCCTCTTCGTTGAAACCGCACACCCAGAAGCCGTTGGTCTCATCCACGTAGGAGCGCGTGACATCGAACATCGGGTATATCTCACCCCGATCCTTCTGTGCGGCGCGGCGCGCGCGGTATTCCACAAAGTCATCGCCGATTTCCACGCGCATGCCGGAGGCGGCAAGCTCATGCAGGACAGCCGAGACAGCCTTGGCCATCCGAAACGTTTTCTTTGGTATCATGCCCCGCCTCAGCCTGCGATTTTTCCACCCTCACGGGAACGCTATCATCGTGATTCGATGAATGTGAAGTTTTTTCGAAGGGGCTGCCAGACAAGCTTAGAATGTGTGCTGGTTATGCCAAACAAGCCCTTACTGTTCTCATGCGGGCGCAAAATCCATCACCAGATCGGCGGGAAGCTCGGGAACGTCTTCCGGATCCAGCGTGTCAATATCAACCTGGGGTGTAATTAGCGCGAGCACGCTCAGCCCGGGTGTTCCATCCGGAAACACGCAGCCCAGAAGCAGCCGCTGAAAGGTTACCGGCAGCGCATCGCCCCCGTCCTTGGGCAGGAAGGCGAAGAGGTGATCGAGGCGCACCCCGCCCTCCTCGTAGATGCGGGAATAGGCGCCCGCGATGAACTCGTTGAACTCGTCGCCCACATTGTCTTCATTCATCAGCTTGCCGATGGCGCTTTTTGACCACGCCCACCCGAACCACTTCGCGTAGGCCGATTCGGTGCCGATATCCACGAACACCCAGCCCGCGGGTCCCTTCCGGTAGATCACCGTGTAGGGCCGGATCTCTTCCATGGCCGGGTGTTCGATGCGCGCTTCGGCCGCGCCCCATGCAACAAGCGCCTTTTTCACAAGAGGCAGACCGTTCAGGGCGACCTTGTAGACCGGCTGCTGCTGAGAGAGAAATTCGCGCCCGTCGGCATCCACGTAGCTGCTGAATTCCAGCCCGCGGGTTACCTTCTTCGTGAGCGCATTCTGCCCCGCCCAGGTATCAAGCTCCAGCAAAATGGCCTTGGCCCCATCGAGCGATGCATCGCCCTGGGGTGTAAGCTGATAGCGCCGGTCTTCCACCGTAAAGAGCGTCTCGCCCTTGATGCGTTCAAGATCGGTGATGTGACGGCGCACCGTTTGGCGCGTGGCGCCGAGCTCCTCGCACGTCTTGGACAGATTCAGGTTTTTGCTCATGCTCACGAAAGCACGAAGCATCGACACCGTGACGCCGCCGTTATTCTTCGATTGATACAATTCCGTTACCCGAGTGCTTTGGGGAAGTATCGGAACTTAACAACTCGTAAACCACCGTCGGCGATGATTTTCAAAGCAAGGGGGGCAAAGGAAGGCGAAAATCGGTCTTTTCCGGGGTTGTCGCGCTTCTGAAACTTTCAACTCGCACTAGAAGCTCAATAATTGGGCAGGTGTTCCGGTGGAAACCCGGTTTTAGCCATCTTTTGGTCAGGTTCGTCTGGAGAACATGCGCGTTGAAAGGAAATTCCATGATCTCCACCACGGTCCTCCCCCCTTCGGCAATGCTGTCTGCGCCCCCCCCGGGCGCAGTAAACGTGCGCTATGGGCGGGCGATCGAGGGCCCGGGTGGCACATGGGTGCCCTGTGCGACAAAGGTTTCCGCCGGGGTGTATATTTCCGGGGTTTTTGAGGTTGGGCCGGGGCGCAGCCAGGTCTGCGCGGCTCAAAACCCGTTGCCCTGCGCCGATGAAGCGCTGTCGCAGGCCATCGAACTTGCGTCTTGCGCCGCAGCCTGAGCCGGCTGTTACACCTTAAACCACCTGTGAAACGCGAGAAGGCAGCGCCGGGCCCCGACGCTGCTCTCAATTCGCATCTCGGCTGATATACCACACCGCAGCCTAAGAGGGGGGTAAGTAAAACACCCAACTCGTACTGTGGAACTTGAAGAGACCCACGCACCCAGAACCCATGGGCCTCTTCAAATCACCGCGTCCTTCCCTCGGCACACACCACACAAACCAACGTGCCGCCGACTAAGGCAACTCACTCGTTACACACACTCGTCACACTGCCGGACGGGGCACTCAACCCGTCCGATCTCCAAACGGGGCACTCACCCGTTCGGTGCCGAACGGGGCACTCAACCCGTCCGATGGCTGCAACATGCGCCATGCGGGTACCATTAACAATTCAGTAAGTTTTTGACGTGATAGGGTGATTTTTCACACCACGTTGGATGATTTTTCATACATCGCGCCGAAACGTGCTGGTGCGAGAAAAAGGCGTGCAACCTTTTGATAAATAATGATTTTGCTGGCTGCGCGGCTTCGCTCTGCAACGCCACCCACCCATCGAACCTTCACAGGTTCCCGGCAGCACGGGGCTAACGGTTGGTTTTTCACACAGCCCGCCGCCCAAAGCGGCATCGGCAACCACACGCCCAAGCAACAAATCTGTGAGGTGGCGGAGACGAAGGGATTCGAACCCTCGAGACGGTTTCCCGCCTACTCCCTTAGCAGGGGAGCGCCTTCGACCACTCGGCCACGTCTCCGCCGGCGGGTCTATCAGCAGGGGTGGCGGGGAAACAAGCCAAAAGGCGCGGCTCAGGTGTTGAAGAGAAAGTGCAGCACATCACCGTCTTTCACCGTGTAGCCCTTGCCTTCCGCGCGCATCTTGCCGGCCTCTTTTGCCCCCTGTTCGCCATCATGGGCCACGTAATCTTCATAGCCGATGGTTTCGGCGCGGATGAAGCCGCGCTCGAAATCGCCGTGGATCACGCCCGCGGCCTGCGGCGCCAGCGTGCCCGCCGGAATCGTCCAGGCACGGGCCTCCTTGGGCCCGGCGGTGAAGTAGGTTTGGAGGTGGAGCAGCGCATAGCCCGCGCGGATCATCCGGTCGAGCCCGGCCTCCGCCAGCCCCAGCTCTTCGAGGAACATCGCGGCCTCGTCCGGCTCCAGCTGGCTGATCTCTTCCTCGATCTTGGCAGAGATCACGACCGATGCTGCCCCCTGCTCGGCCGCCATCTCTGCCACACGGGCGGAATGGGCATTGCCAGCGGCGGCTTCGGCCTCATCCACGTTGCACACATAAAGCACGGGCTTGGTTGTCAGAAGCTGCAGCCCGGCCCAGGCCCTCGCATCTTCCGCGGCCACATCAACCGTGCGCGCGGGCTTGCCATCTTCCAGGACCGCGGCAGCGGCCTTTAGAAGCCGTTCCTGCTGCACCGCCTCCTTGTCACCCCCGCGCACCTTGCGCACGAGCCCCTGAAGCCGCTTCTCGATGCTTTCGAGATCGGCAAGCATCAGTTCGGTTTCGATTGTCTCGGCATCGGCCACCGGATCCACCCGCCCATCCACATGCGTGACATCGGCGTCTTCAAAGCAGCGCAGCACATGGGCGATGGCATCCACCTCGCGGATATTGGCGAGAAACTGGTTGCCGAGCCCCTCGCCCTTTGAGGCGCCTTTCACGAGCCCCGCGATATCCACAAAGGTCATCCGCGCCGGGATCACATTGGCGGAGTTTGCGATCCGGGCCAGCGTTTCAAGCCGCGCATCGGGCACCGAAACCTCGCCGACATTCGGCTCAATCGTGCAGAAGGGGAAGTTCGCGGCCTGGGCCGCCGCGGTGCGGGTGAGTGCATTGAACAGCGTTGACTTGCCCACATTCGGCAACCCCACGATCCCGGTTTTGAAGCCCATGGCACCCTCTCGATTTGCGCGCGCCTCACCTAGCCATCCCGGGGCAGGCGCGCAAGCGGGGCCGCGCACCCTTGCATCCCCGGGGCGCCTGCGCGAAACCACGGCGCGGGGCACCAAGGGGGAATGGCGCAGATGACCCGGATTGACAGCACCTTTCAGCGGCTGAGGGGCGCGGGGCGGAAAGCCTTCGTTTCCTACATCATGGCCGGAGACCCCGATTACGAGACATCGCTTGAAGTGATGCGCGCGCTCCCCGCCGCAGGCGTTGATATCATCGAGCTGGGCCTGCCGTTCACCGATCCGATGGCCGATGGCCCAACGATCCAGCTGGCTGGCCAGCGCGCGTTGGAAGGCGGGCAAACGCTGGAAAAAACGCTCGAGATGGTGCGCAGTTTCCGCGCCGGCGATGATGTCACGCCCATCGTGCTGATGGGGTATTACAACCCGATCTATTCCCGCGGCGTTGAACGGTTTTTGGCAGAGGCGAAAGCGGCGGGTATCGATGGTTTAATCATCGTCGATCTGCCGCCCGAAGAAGACAGCGAGCTCTGCATCCCGGCACAGGCGGCGGGGCTGAACTTCATTCGCCTGGCCACGCCCACGACGGATGACAAGCGCCTGCCCACCGTTTTGCAAAACACCTCCGGCTTTGTCTATTACGTCTCGATCACCGGCATAACGGGCGCGGCGAATGCGCAGGCCGGCGATGTGGGCCCCGAGGTGGCGCGGCTGAAGGCGGCAACGGATCTGCCCATCGTCGTGGGCTTCGGGATCAAAACGCCGGAGGCGGCGGAAGCGATTGCGCAGGTGGCCGATGGCGCCGTTGTTGGCTCTGCAATTGTGGAACGGATTGCAGCGGGCGAACCGCCCGAAACGGTCGCAGCCTTTGTCGCCGATCTCGCCGCAGGGGCGCATCGCGCCTAGGCGTTGCGGTCAGCATCCAGCGTGGCGCGGATCGCCGCAAGCTCCGGCAACAGCGCAGAGACCTTCTCGGGATCGATCTGTTCTGAAATCCGCGCCACGTCCGGCGCAAGATCTGCGATGGCCTTATCGCGAAAGGCGCGGCCCGCGGGCATCAGCCACACGCATTTGCTGCGCTTGTCGTCAGGGTTCGGGCGCATCTCGATCAGGCCGCCCCGTTCCAGCCCGGCCAGCGTATGGGTCATCGTAGTCTTGGGCACCTGAAAGGCGCGGGCCAGCGCAAGCGGCGTTGGCCCATCGCCCACCCGGATCAGGTGATTGAGCACCGAGAAATGCGGCAGCAGGAATCCTTTCGGCAGCCGTGCTTCCAGAAGCGTGCGGGAAAGCTGCCCGATGATGCCGATCTCGTTGAAAAACGCGAAATAGGTTTCAAGCGGTCTGTCGGGCATTCACGAGCTTTGCGTCGAGCGGCCAGCGCGGGGTGCGCGGGGTTTGCGGAGCGTAGCCCAGAAGGCCGAGCATTTGAACCGTTTCGCCGGGGGCTGCAAACTCCGCATGGATGGCCGCGTAAATCTCCGCCATTTCGGGGTATTCCTGAAGGGCTTGGCTGACCGGGCGAAGCGCCAGCCCTGCCCCCGTTGCCGCAAGGTTGAGGCGCAGCCAATCCCGCCCCGCGGTAATCTGGTCGCTCCGGGAATTGCCCCGGGTGCGGCTGAGCGTGAAGGCGGGCGCGCCCAGAATGGCATTCTGCGTCTCTTCAATCGCGCTGCGGGTGCCGGGGTTATCCGGGTCAGAGGCCGCTTCGCGCGTGAACAGGCCCAGAAGCGCCAGTGCCTCAAGCATCGGCCCGCCGGCATCGATCCCGTCGGGCTGGGCATTGATCTCGGCCTTTCCGATCCGCAGCAGATCGATGCTTTCCTGCCAGGCCGCAGGGGTGGCGGCCTCGATCAGCCATGCGTCATGCGCCAGCATGCGCAGGCGGTCGTTGCGCGGCCCGTCCACCACAATCTCCGCGTAAGGCGTAAGGGGGGCAGCCGCCGCAGCGCTTACCGCGCGTGGCTCAAAGGCTTCCTTATGCGAGCGGCGGTTCATGGCGTGGGCAAAAAGCGGATCCGGCGCCCCCGCCCCTTCGATAAAGCGGCAGGCCGCTACGGGCGCGCCATCGGCATCGCCTTCAGGGAAGAGCGTGGTTTCCACGCCAAACCCCGCCTCCTGCGCGGCCATCTCCATCAGTTCGATGAAGCACCCCATGCCGATCGTAAGCTGGCGGCCAAACGGGTCAGTCACCGGCAAATCGAGGGCCAGATCGCGGGTGAGGATCAGGCGGTCTTCGCCCACAAGCTCGGCCACCCATGGCTGGCGGTTATGCGGGTTGGGGGCCAGGAGCGCGTAGGAAAGCGCGTTCTTCCGCGGATCGCCGTAGCCCCCCGCCAGATCCCATGGCGCAAGCGCATCGTTCGGCGTGCGGGTTGCTACGAATCCCGCGGCCCCGGCGCCTGCGGCAAGTACGGTTCCGCCGCCCACGAGGGCAAGCATCTTGCGTCTGGAAAGCACCATCTCTCTATCTCCATATAGTACGATTTCGGACTATTTAATGCGATATCGTACTTTTTGCAAGCCCCTACGCCGCATTGCCCGTACGCCGCCAAGGCGGTACGGAATTTTGACCAATGGGAGGAACTTCTGCCGATGCCGCCGATCACCGAAATCGCCGATCTCAAGCGGGTGTACCGCCGCCGCGTGCCGAAGATGTTCTACGATTACGCGGAATCGGGCAGTTGGACGGAGCAGACCTTCCGCGAGAACACCACCGATTTTGAGAAGATCCGCCTGCGCCAGCGCATCGCCGTGGATATGGCGGGCCGCAGCACGGCCAGCCAGTTGGTTGGCCAGGACGTGGCGATGCCCGTAGCACTCGCCCCAGTGGGCCTTTGCGGCATGCAATCGGCGGATGGGGAGATCAAGGCGGCCCGTGCTGCAGAAGACTTCGGCGTGCCTTTCACGCTATCCACCATGTCGATCTGTTCAATCGAGGATGTGGCGGCGAATACGTCAAAGCCCTTCTGGTTTCAGGTCTATACCCTGAAAGACGATGATTTCATGCGCCGCCTGATCGGGCGCGCCCAGGATGCGGGTTGTTCCGCGCTTGTCATCACCGTTGATCTTCAGATCATGGGTCAGCGGCACAAGGATATCAAAAACGGCCTCTCCGCCCCGCCGAAGCTGACGCCAGCCTCGATTGCGAACATGGCCACCAAGGTGCCCTGGGGCATTGAGATGCTTGGCACGAACCGCCGGTTCTTCGGCAACATCGTGGGCCATGCCAAAGGCGTGAAAGATCCCGCCTCGCTTTCTTCCTGGACGGCGGAGGCATTCGATCCGTCGCTCGATTGGGATCGGATCAAGGAACTGATGGGCATGTGGGATGGCCCTGTGATCCTGAAGGGCATTCTCGATGCCGAGGATGCGAGGAAGGCGGTGGAGGTGGGGGCCGATGCCATCGTGGTTTCCAACCATGGCGGGCGGCAGCTTGATGGTGCGCTATCCTCGATCCGGGTGCTGCCCGAGATTGTGGAGGCTGTGGGCGACAAGATCGAAGTTCACCTCGATAGCGGCATCCGTTCGGGCCAGGATGTTCTGAAGGCGATCGCCCTTGGCGCGAAAGGCACGATGATCGGGCGCGCCTTCGTCTACGGCCTCGGCGCCATGGGGCAGCAGGGTGTTACCCGGGCGCTTGAGGTTATCCACAAGGAGCTTGATACCTCCATGGCGCTCTGCGGCCGCCGCGATATCCGCGAGGTTGATCGCGATATCCTGCTGGTGCCCGAGGATTTCGCGGGCCGCTGGGCGCAGAACTAGGCCGCCACCCGGCCCGCCGCCGCCAGCCGCCGCACCGCTGGCAGGAGAAGAAACACCAGCCCCATCAGCGCCCCGATCGCGAGGAACGCGATGCGGAGCCCGTAGAACTCCGAAACAACCCCCATGATCATCGGGGCGATGAAGAAGGCCATGAAGCCCAGAACGGCGGTGCGCGCCACCACCACCGTGCGCGCCCAGGGCGGCACCAAACGCCCCGCGATCCCGATCCCGATCGGGCCCACGACGGAAACGCCAAGCCCCAGCACCCCGAAGCCCAGATAGGCAACGGCCACCGTTGGCGCGATGGCGGCCAGCACTGCGCCGATCATTGCGAGGATTGTGCCGATCAGGATGATCCGCATCTCGCTGATCCGTTCCGAAACCGCCTGGCCCGAAAAGCGCCCGAGCGCCATCGTTAGCCCCAGCATCGCAGGCCCGAGGGCGCCCTCGGCAGCCCCGCCGCCCAAAGTGCGTTCCACATGGAGGGCCGACCAGGCCTCCACCGCCGCCTCGCCCGAAAACGCGAGAAGCACGATTGTGCCGCAGACGAACACCGGCATCCAGGGCGCCCGCCCGGGGCCGCCTTCTGGCGGCTCCGCATCGGGAACGGGCATCGCGAGGCGGGTGGAGATCAGCATGATCGTCACCGCAGCGGCGCCAAAGATCAGCGGCGCCGCAAGATCGGCCTCCCGCGCCCAGCCTGTGATCACCGCTGAAACGGCATAGGCCAGCGAAAAGACCCCGTGATTGGCGTTCATCAGGGGGCGGCCTGCGCGGCTTTCAAGCTCGCTCCCCCGCGCGTTCATCAAAA
>JANQPC010000033.1 GCA_028285485.1 Paracoccaceae bacterium
CCACCGCCGCCGCCGAGGCCGCGTGCCCGCCGGTGATCTGCACCCGCTGGAACGCGGCCCCATGGGCCACCGCCGCCGCCCAGCCCGATTGCGAGCGCGCGTCATTCACCGCCAGCACCGGCCCCGCGGCGGCATCGCGCGCCACGATCACGCTACGGTAGTAGCCGGGCGGGCAGCCGGGCAGCCCGTAATCGGGCGTTCCGATAAGATCGGTAGTTTCGTGCAGCGCCATCCGGTAGGGCAGCCCGCAGGTTTGCGAAAAGGCCAGATCAGGGCTCTGCCACTGGCCCCAAGGATCGCCACCGCGGGTAAGCTTTTCGGGAAGATCGCCCGGATAGGCGCCCCGGATCCCCGCCCAGAGCGCATTGTATGACGCGGCCAGTTCCGGCCGGTCATACATCGGCAGGCTGGCGATCATCCCTGCCGCGCTTCCACCCGCTGCCGCGCCAGGGCGGAATCGCGATCGTTCACGCCCAGCAGGTTTGCCACCAGACGCAGAAGCGCATCTTCCTCGTGATCGCGCACGCCATCGGCCAGCACCACATCCCACATCGCTTCAAGCACGCCCTCGCGCTCCTCATAAGGCACCGCATCCTTGATCGCGCGGGTAAAGCGTACGGTGTCGGGCGCCTGCGCCTCCAGCGTCTCGGCATCGCGCTTCAGGGCAGCCACCTCGAAGGGCGAAAGCCCATAGCGCTTGCCGATCAGCCGTTCGATCCGCCGGGCCTCGGCCTCGGCATAATCGCCATCTGATTTCGCGATGCGCACAAGCAGCGCGGTCAGCGCCAGGCGCGCATCGATATCGTTCAGCGGCTCCGGCTCGGGCCGGGTGAGGCGGTTGAGGAAATCGGCAAACATGATCCCCATATATGCCGCCCCGCGCGCCGGGAAAAGCAGGCCCGCCCTCACATCCACCGATGGTTGCGTGCCGAAAGCCGCCAGAGCACCTGAGCGGCATCCTCCGAGGGGCGCAGCCGCGCGCAATAGGCCACCTCGCCCCGGTTACCACGATATCGCGCGGCATGTGATCGTCGAGCGCCAGCAAATTGCGCAGCCCGTCGCGTTCGCGGCGCCGCCGCGCGGCTTCTGCGCGATAGGCGCGGAACCGGCGCAGGAGGCCCGAAAGCGAAACGCGCCGAACCCTGCGGCCCGGCGCGTTCCCAACCAACACACTTGTCACACGGATCACCCAAGGGCGTCTCCGCCACATCCTCGCTTAAACAGGGGGGGTGGGGCGACAGTCAGACGAGAATGTTCAATTCCGTGGCCGTTCTGTGGTTGGGCCCGCGCCACGCTTTCGCCACAATCCCAAAAGGCGGTGCCGGTTCCGGCACAATCGGCAGATTTCCGCGCAGACCCTGCGATTAAGGCACGGTTTGTCGCTGGATCCGGAACAAATCCGTTAACGGATCGGCGGGTATCCGCCCACAACCGGTGCCACAATCGCTTTGTTGCCCGCGCGCGAACGCTGCGTTTCCGGGGAAGTCAGCCGCGCGGCTTCTCGTGTGGCGGGAAAATGGCCTGTCCGATCGCCAGATCGGTATCGAAGATCAGATCGTCGATGGCGATTCCCGCCGGATCGCGATTGGTGATCGTGATGCCCGCGATATCGTCCACCTCGCCGGCGCGGATGAAGCCGTAATCGCCGCGCCCCCAAGCAAGCGCGATCTCCATTTCGGCAATGCGCATGCCGTCGCGGCGGTAGAACGCCACCGTCATCCGCCCGGGCTGGCCCGCGCCCTCCCGCGGTTCGGGCTCTGCAGCCACCCGGAAGCCAAGTGCGAACTGATCGCGCTCAAACAACACCGATACCGCGCCCTCGCCACTGGCCTCGCGCGCCGGGTAACCGGGGGCCGCAAGCCCCTCAAGCTGGTTTGAGAGCATGTAGATGAAGCTCACCGAAAGGTTTTCGCCCGGCGCCCCGGCCGCAAGCCGCAAGGGCCCCGCGGGATCGGAGACAACAACGTCAAACCCCTCCGCGCTCAGAAGCGCCTGGCCCGCGAACCGCTCCGCAAAGGCCGCGCCCTTGGCGGGCTGGATGCCATCAAGCTTGGTGCCGGGGGAAAGATGCCGCGGATAGTCTTCAAAATCGATCCGCGCCACGAGCCGCCCCTCAAGTTCCCCATAGGGCACCCGCAGCACCGGCTCCGCCGCCGCAGGCAGCGCAAGGATGAGAAGGGCAAGAAGGCTGCGCATCCCGGAATCCTAGCCGAGGGCAGCGCATCGGCAAAGAAAATTGGGTGCGGGGCTCACACCAACCGCGATACCTCCTTCGCGGCGCGCACAAAATCAGCAAACAGCGGATGCGGCGCGAAGGGTTTGGATTTCAGCTCGGGGTGAAACTGCACGCCGATGAACCAGGGATGGTCAGTCACCTCCACGATTTCCGGCAAGCGCCCGTCGGGCGACATGCCGGAGAAGGAAAGCCCCTGCTTTTCCAGCTGCTTGCGGTACTTGATATCCACCTCGTAGCGGTGGCGGTGGCGTTCCTCGATCGCCAGCGTGCCATACACTTCGGCAACCTTCGAGCCTTGCGCGAGGTTCGCGGTGTAGGCGCCAAGGCGCATCGTGCCGCCCTTATCGTCTTCCACCTTGCGCGCCACGGTTCGGTTGCCCTGCACCCATTCCTTGAGGTGGTAGACGACCGGTTCGAACCGCTTCTTGCCCGCCTCGTGATCAAACTCTTCCGATCCCGCCGTCTCAAGCCCCGCAAGGTTCCGCGCGGTTTCGATCACCGCCATCTGCATGCCGAGGCAGATGCCCAGATAGGGGATCTTGCGGGTGCGGGCGAATTCCGCGGCGCGGATCTTGCCCTCCGTACCGCGCTCGCCAAACCCGCCGGGCACGAGGATCGCGTGAAAGCCCTCCAGATAGGGCGCGGGATCTTCGCGTTCGAAGATCTCCGCATCGATCCATTCGCTTTCCACCCGCACGCGATTGGCCATGCCGCCATGGGTGAGCGCCTCGGCGATGGATTTATAGGCGTCTTCAAGCTGGGTGTATTTGCCCACGATCGCCACCTTCACCACGCCCTCGGCGTTGAAGATTCGATCCTGCACATCCTGCCAGCGGGCCAGGTTCGGCTTCGGCGCGGGCGCGATCCGGAAGGCATCGAGCACCGCCTGATCCAGCCCCTCGCGGTGATAGGCCAGCGGCGCTTCGTAGATCGAACGCAGGTCGGGCGCCGCAATCACATCCTCTTTGCGCACGTTGCAGAACAGCGCGATCTTCTCGCGCTCCTTCTCCGGGATCGGCTGATCGGAGCGGCAGACGAGAATATCGGGCGCCAGCCCGATGGAGCGGAGTTCCTTCACCGAGTGCTGGGTGGGCTTCGTTTTCAACTCGCCCGAGGCGGCAATATAAGGCAGCAGCGTGAGATGCATGAAAATGCATTGCCCGCGCGGTTTGTCCTGCGCGAACTGTCGGATCGCTTCGAAGAAGGGCAGGCCCTCGATATCGCCCACCGTGCCGCCGATTTCGCACAGCATGAAATCAACCTCATCCTCGCCGATGGCGATGAAGTCTTTGATTTCATTCGTTACGTGGGGGATCACCTGGATCGTTTTGCCCAGGTAATCGCCGCGCCGCTCTTTCTCCAGCACATTTGAATAGATCCGGCCGGACGACACGCTGTCGGTCGCCCGCGCCGCAACGCCCGTGAAGCGCTCGTAATGGCCGAGATCCAGATCCGTTTCCGCGCCGTCGTCGGTGACGAACACTTCGCCATGTTCAAACGGGCTCATCGTGCCGGGATCAACGTTCAGGTAAGGGTCAAGCTTCCGCAGCCGCACGGAATAGCCGCGCGCCTGCAAAAGCGCGCCAAGCGCCGCCGAGGCGAGCCCCTTGCCAAGCGAAGAAACCACACCGCCGGTGATGAAAACGAAACGTGCCATGCTGTGCCGGATACCCCGCGAGCCTCATCCAAGACGGTTCAATCCGCGTCGGCGGCCAACCTGTCTCACGGGACTCACCGCATAAAAGATTCGGCGGCGCGGAACAAGGGCGCCGCTATATCCTGTGTGTTAATAAGTGAGCGCCCCCAAGGGCTGCCGTTCACCCGCGCCTATTCAACGGGGGGCGGCGCGACGAGCCCGCCACCGGCCGGCGGGGGCAGAAGATCGCCCGCGGGCGCGGGAACCGAGCTGTCGCTCGCCGGCGCTTCGATGCCCAGCCGGTCGATCACCGAAGTATCGGCCGAGTTCTGCGCGGCAATGATCGTGAGCGTGATCGATGTGGCGGTAAAGGCCACGCCGAAGGCCCAGGTCAGCTTGCCGAGCGCGGTGACCTGGCCGCGCGAGGAAACCCCGCCGCCACCACCGCCCATGCCCAGGCCGCCACCTTCCGAGCGCTGCAGAAGCACCACCGCGATCAGGGCGAGCGCGAGGATCAGGTGAACGATCAGAACAACGTTTTCCATCGGGGCGTGGGCCTTCCGGGCTGGGGTGCGGTGGGTATCTAAAGGCGGGGGGGCTGTGGTGCAAGCGCTTGTTGGGGGTGCGCGCGGGCTCGTGATCCGGCGCGGCGCCCGCTAGCGCGTGCCGGGATCGAGCGCGCGCCAGCCAATATCGCGGCGATACTG
>JANQPC010000034.1 GCA_028285485.1 Paracoccaceae bacterium
TTGTGAGCGTTCCTGCCGCAGCTTCGGCGAAAAGGCCGCCCAGCACATCCATCATCTGCAGATCGGCGCCAAGCTGCGGGCCGCCATGGCGAAACGGGATGCGCTGAACCTGGGGCCCGCGGAAGAGCGCGGCATGCATTGCATCCAGCTCCACCGTGGGATCGTAGACGATGAAGGCGGCTTCGCACGCTTCGAGCATCTCCGGCGCATAGCCGTAGCGCGAGGTGAAATCGGTGCGGCGCATGCCCACGAACCGGTCATCCCAGATCGCAAATTCCGGATCGAGCGTGGCTTGCGGGGCGATCGCAATTACCGTCGCCCCGGGCGCGGCCACGGAATAGGCGGCGGCGGCATAACCGCAAGCGCCGGCACCGTAGAAGATGATGCGATCGAAATCCTCGAAAAACGCATCATCGACCAGCCGATCAAAATAGCCGTAAACGGCGGAATCGCGAAACCAGCTTGCCCTATTGGCCAGAAGCGACAGGTGCGACCAGCCATGCGCCTCTGCCACGGTGAACGCATGGGGCAGGCCCTCTTCGCTACCGGTGCGGGCAGAGGCAATCGTATCGAAGCTGACAAGCAGAACTTCGAGCGACTCATCGATGAACAGGGCCGAATGATCGGCCCCGACCTGTTCGAAATACCCCCGTTCATCGCCAATCTCAGCGATGCCGGCGAGCCATTCCGCATCAGACAACGTGTCTAACAGGCGTGTCAGCTCTGACATCGTTACGCACCCCACCCATACGGGCGCGACCATAGCCGCCCCGGACCCGGGGAAGCAATGAACGGGGGGTTAATGCGGCGGAATTCGTTCCGCAAATGGCCACGGTTCCATGGGAAAGGGGCCTTTGTCGCGCCTCCGGCGGCCCTAGAAGAACGCCTGAAGGCCCGTTTGCGCGCGCCCGAGGATCAGCGCATGAACATCATGGGTGCCCTCATAGGTGTTGACCGTTTCGAGGTTCATCATGTGGCGCATCACCTGAAATTCCTCGGAAATCCCGTTGCCGCCATGCATATCGCGCGCCATGCGGGCCATATCGAGCGCCTTGCCGCAGTTGTTGCGTTTGATGAGCGAGATCATCTCGGGCGCTGCCTGGCCATCCTCAAGAAGGCGGCCGACGCGGAGGGCGGCCTGCAGCCCCAGCGCGATCTCGGTCTGCATATCCGCCAGTTTCTTCTGAAACAGCTGGGTGCCCGCGATGGGTTTGCCGAATTGCTTGCGATCAAGCCCGTATTGCCGGGCCGCGTGCCAGCAGAACTCCGACGCGCCCATCACGCCCCAGGCGATGCCGTAGCGGGCGCGGTTGAGGCAGCCGAACGGCCCTTTGAGCCCTTCGACATGGGGCAGTAGCGCGTCTTCGCCAACCTCGACGCCTTCCATGACGATCTCGCCCGTAACCGAGGCGCGGAGCGAAAGCTTGCCGCCCACCTTGGGTGCGGAGAGGCCCGCCATGCCCTTTTCCAGCACAAAGCCACGGATCTTTCCGCCATGGGCCTCAGACTTCGCCCAGACAACGAAGATATCTGCAATGGGGCTGTTGGAGATCCACATCTTGGATCCGCTAAGGCGGTAGCCGCCCTCAATCTTCTCAGCGCGGGTTTTCATGCCCGCCGGATCTGAGCCCGCATCGGGCTCTGTCAGGCCGAAGGCACCGATCATTACGCCGGCGGCCAGCTTCGGCAGGTAGCGGGCGCGCTGGTCTTCGGTGCCATAGGCATAGATGGGGTACATCACGAGCGAGCTCTGCACGCTCATCATCGACCGGTAGCCGGAATCGATGCGCTCGATTTCGCGCGCCACGAGCCCGTAGGTGACGTATCCCGCGCCAAGGCCGCCATAGGCTTCGGGGATCGTGGTGCCCAATAGCCCCGCCTCGCCCATTTCGGCGAAGAGCTCGGGCGCCACGGTGGCCTCGCGATAGGCTTCAACGATGCGCGGGGCCAGTTTGGCCTCGGCGAAGCCGCTGGCGGCATCGCGCAGCAGGCGCTCATCCTCGGTGAGCTGATCTTCCAGGCGAAAGGGATCATCCCATGCGAATGGCCCCAGATCGGGGGCGTCTTTCGCGGCGATGTCATGGATCACGTTCATAGCAATCTCCGGGCGCAAGGTGCCCGCTTCTAGCGTGGATGCGGGGCAAGAGGCAAACCGGGCGATTGCGCAAGGATCGGGTCGCGCTTTCGTGGCGCCCCGGTGATGTTGCGGCCATGAAACTGCGATACCTACCCTATGATCCTGCATTCGTGGCGCATATGCGTGCGGGCGGCGGCGATGCCTATGGGAAACCGGCGCAACGCCGGGTTTCCGATGGCGATGGCGTGCCCTGCCGGTCTTGCCTGCGTGACGTGCCTGCGGGCACGGAGTATCTCATCCTCGCCGCGCGCCCGTTCCCCGAATTGCAGCCCTATGCCGAAACGGGGCCGATCTTCCTTTGCGCCGATGCCTGTGCGCCGTGGGCGGGCCGGGCGCTTCCGCCAATCCTGGCCACTTCGCCCGACTATCTGCTCAAGGGCTACGACAGCGATCACCGGATCGTCTACGGCACGGGCCGGATCACCCCGGCCGGTGAGATTGCGTGCTATGCGGGGGAGCTGCTCTTGCGCCCCGAGATTGCCTTCGTGGATGTGCGATCGGCGCGAAACAACTGTTTTCAAACGCGGATCGTGCGCGCTTAGTTTCTGCGAAACACGAGCAGGCGGTTGTTGGCGGGCATTTCAAGCAGTGCATGGCGGGCCAGCCCCAGGGGCGCGGCGAAGGCCGCAAGCGCCTCCACATCCCGCACGCCCCAGGATGGATCGTCGGCCCGGAGGCCGGCATCGAAGGCGGCATTGCTTTCGCTGATATGCCGGCCGTTTTCGGTAAACGGCCCGTAAAACATCAGAAGCCCATCCTCGCCCAGAGCCTTCGCGGCACCGTGAAAGATGCCCTCCGCGGCGGCGATGGGCGCGATGTGGATCACGTTCATCGACACGATAGCGGTGAGTGGCCCGAGCGCCGCGATATCGGCCCGCGCGGCCCAATCGCCCGCCGCATCAAGATCAAGCGGCCCCTGCACCGCGGCGCCGCTTGCGGCAGACCATGCGGCGATTGATGCGCGATGCGCCGCGACGGGATCTGATGCCCACCAGGTGAGCGCGGGGAACGCGGCGGCAAATGCGGCAGCATGCTGGCCCGTGCCCGCGCCGATCTCCAGCACCGGGCCCGAACGGCCCTCAAAAAGCGGCGTAAGCGCCGCGATCATCGGCGGGCAGTTGCGTTCAAAAACCGGGGAGGTGAGGCGCGGATCGGCTGCATCCGATCCCGCCTTCGTTACATAGCGGGCGGTATGGCGCGCGTCGCTCATCCGCCCCGCTCGAGCTTACTTGGCCGGGCCGATCATCATGACCATCTGACGGCCTTCCATCTTCGGCATGTTTTCAACCTTGCCGATTTCCTCGACATCCGCGGCCACACGTTCCAGCAGATCGCGGCCCAGGTTCTGGTGCGCCATCTCGCGCCCCCGGAACCGGAGGGTGACCTTCACCTTGTCGCCGTTTTCGAGGAACTTCACCACGTTGCGCATCTTGACGTCATAGTCATGCGTGTCGGTGTTGGGGCGAAACTTGACCTCTTTGACCTCGATGGTCTTCTGCTTCTTTCGCGCTTCGCTTTCCCGCTTCTGCTGTTCGTACTTGTACTTCCCGAAATCCATGATCTTGCAGACGGGCGGTGTGGCGTTCGGCGAAATCTCAACGAGGTCCAACCCCGCATCCTGCGCCATTTCCAGCGCGCGTTCCGGGCGCACAACGCCCACGTTTTCACCTTCGGCGCCGATCAGGCGGATTTCGGAGGCCCGGATACGTTCGTTGACGCGGGGGCCGGTATCCCGCTGCGGCGGGGCATTGTGGGGTCTGCGGGCGATGTTCGTTGTCCTTCAGCAGTTTCGGATTGGTTCGGGGGCGTAACGTAAGCGGAGCCAAAGGCCACTTCAAGCGCCAATGGCGGGTGCTTGCGCCGCTTCTTGGGCGGACCGCCGCCACTGGGAAAAGGCACAGACAATTCCCACTCCAACTTCTGCGCGAAACGGGTCATACCTTTTGCTACCGCACGGATATGCGGGTTTTCCACAGTGGAGGGGACCATGGGAAAAGGCTTGATTGCCGTCATTGCCCTTATTGCGATCGCAGCGGCGGGCGTTTTCTTCTTTAGTCAGCAGGGCGGCGAAGAGATGGCACCCGAGGCCGCCTCCGACACCGTTGAGGATACGGCGGACGATGCGGCGACGGCGGCGGATGATGCGGCCGATGATGCTGCGGATGCTGCAAGCGATGCAGCAGACGCTGCGGACGACGCGGTTGAGGAGGCCACAGATGCGGTTGAAGATGCAGCCGAAGGGGTTGCGGACGCTGTTGAGGACGCCGCGGAGGGTGTGACTGAGGCGATAGAGGGCGCCGGAGACGCGGCCAGTGATGCCGCAGATGCCGTAAGCGATGCGGTCGAAGGTGCCGTGGACGGCGCGGCAGATGCAGCCAGCGATGCGGTACAAGGCGCCGCCGATGCGGCCAGCGATACGATGGAGGGTGCCGCCGATGCGGCCGCAGATACCGCGACCGAGGCTGCCGATGGCGCGACGGATGCTGCCTCCGATGCCGTTGAAGAGGCAACGGAAGGTGCCGCCGACGCGACGGAGAGCACGGCAGACGCGGTGGAAGGCGCAGCCACGAGCCTCGGCGAGATGTTCACCACCGAAGGCTTCGATTACGACGCGGTGCGCGATGCCATCGACGGCTCCGATCTTGGCGAATTGCAGAAAACCACACTCGGCGCGGCGCTCGATGCCGCGCGGGATAATCCCGAGGCGCTCTCGGAGGTGCTTGGCCGCGTGCGCGAGGCGCTGGGCCAGTAATCTCGCCTGAGAGGTGGAGGGCGCCGCACCTGCCAGGGTGCGGCGTTTTCGGTTCGCTTAGCCAACGAAGGCTTTTTCGACCACGTAGTGTTTGGGATCGGAGTTTGCGCCTTCCTCAAGGCCGAAGCCTTCGAGGATCTCCTTGAGATCGAGGTTCAGGCCCATAGAGCCGCAGACCATGGCGCGATCGGTCTCTGGCGAGATCCCGTCGATGCCGAGATCGCCGAACACGGTGCCATCCTGCAGAAGATGCGTGATGCGGCCCATCTTGGGGCTCTTTTCCCGCGTTGTCGTGGGATAGTAGGTGAGCTTGTCGCCCACGAACTCACCAATCAGCGGATCCTCGGCGAGGCCGGACACAAGCTCCTGCGAATAGGTCAGTTCGGCCACATCGCGGCAGGTATGGGTGACGATCACCTGATCGAAGCGCTCATAGGTTTCGGGATCGCGCAGAAGCGAGGCGAAGGGGGCAAAACCCGTGCCGGTGGCAAAAAACCACAGCCGCTTGCCGGGCAGCAGCGCGTCATGGACCAATGTGCCCACAGGCTTGGGTCGCAGGATGATCTCGTCGCCCGGCTGGATATGCTGGAGCTTTGAGGTCAGCGGGCCGTCCTGGACCTTGATCGAATAAAACTCCAACTCGTCATCCCAGGAGGGCGAGGCGATGGAATAGGCGCGCAGAAGCGGTTTGCCGTTGTCGCCCATAAGTCCGATCATGACGAACTCGCCGGAGCGGAAGCGCAGCGAACGCGGCCGCGTTGTGCGAAAGGCAAACAGCCGATCGGTGTAGTGGCGCACATGCGTCACTGTCTGCGCATCGGGCAGGGAGGGCACCTTGGTTGCGGGCTCGGTCACGGGGTTCTGTTCGGTCATGGTCATGCCGCAGCCCTAGGGCCGCGATCCCTCTTACGCTTTGATGTGTGTCAGGAAAAGGCCGCGCCGCGCAGACGGGCCTGATAGTGATGCGCCTGCCAGTTGGCGCGGAAGCGCCACTGATCCTCGGGCTGGCGGCGGGCGAGATCGGCGGGGATTTCCACCTCGTCAAACCCGGCGCGGCGCGCCATGGCATATTGGTCGGCGATTACATGGCCTGCCGCGCGCAAGCGCCCGTGATAGCCTGCATCGCGGAGCTGGCGCGCGATGGTAAAGCCGCGGCCATCGGAAAAGGCTGGAAACGCCACGCGGATCAACGCGATCTGCGGGAGCCTTGCCGCCAAGGGCTCCAGATCGGCATCGGGGGCGAGATCAAGCGCCAGCGCGGGCGCATCGTCATTCGCGGCCAGCTCGGCCGCAGGTGTGATCGGGCCCGCCCAGTCTTCCCCGTGAAAGCCATCATCGCGCACGATGACGGGTTCGGTTCCATCGCTCATCTCGATCTTCTTTTCTTCAAGAATACTCATGGCCGTTCGCCTGCTTCCTGGCGCGCGCCTACGCGGCGCGGACCGCCTTGCCATTGATGAAGTGGATCCCGCATTCGCGCTTCGACCGCCCGCGCCACCGGCCCGCACGGGGATCCTCGCCCTCGGCGACCCGGCTTGTGCAGGGCGCGCAGCCGATCGATGGAAATCCCTTGGTGACGAGCGGATGGCGGGGCAGGCGGTTGTTGGCGATGTAATCGGCCACATCGCCCGGCGCCCAATGGGCGAGCGGGTTCACCTTGATGCGCGCGGCGCCATCGGCCTCGAAGAATTCCATCGCGGTGCGCATGCCGCCCTGGAAGCGCTTGCGACCGGTGATCCAAGCATCAAAGCGTTCCAGCGCATCTTCAAGGGGTTCGATCTTGCGCAGCCGGCAACATCCATCGGGATCGGCAAGGTGCAATTCGCCCTCGGGATCGCGCAGGAACACCTCTGTCCGATCCGGTGTAAGCAGGCGCACATCGGAAAGCCCCAGGCGATCGGCCACCTCGCGCTGGTAGGCGAGGGTTTCGGGGAACAGCATCTGGGTTTCGAGAAAGAGCACGGGCAAAGACCGGTCGATCACCGAAACCATGTGCAAAAGCGCCACGGATTCCGCGCCGAAGGAGGACACCAGCGCGATCCGCCCCACCTGCGCGTCTGACAACGCGTGTTCGAGAACGGCGGTGGCGGAGTGGTGCCGGTACCGGGCGTTGAGATCGGCAACGCGGGCGGCAACGGGTTCAAGCGGCGCCTCAAGCGGCATGGGCTTCGGCCTCCGGGTAAAGCGCGGCCTTGAAGGGGGCGAGCCCGAGGCGGCGATATGTTTCGAGGAACGTCTCGTCAGCGCTGTCGCGCAGATCGAGATAGGCCAAGACCAGCCGTTCGATGGCAGGCACGATCTGCTCGGCGGAAAACCCGGGCCCGGCGCGTTCGCCGATGGCAGCGGTTTCGGTGCCGTCGCCGCCAAGGGTGATCTGGTAGTTTTCCACTCCCGCGCGATCGAGCCCGAGAATACCGATATGGCCTACATGGTGGTGCCCGCAGGCGTTGATGCAGCCGGAGATCTTGATCTTGAGCGGGCCAACCTCGTGTTCAAGCTTCAGCTCATCAAACCGTGTGGCAATCTCTTGCGCGACGGGGATCGAGCGTGCGGTGGCCAGCGCGCAGTAATCCATGCCCGGGCAGGCGATGATGTCAGAGGCCAGCCCGATATTCGCCGTGGCCAGCCCTGCCGCGCGGAGGGTGGCGTAGATCGCGGGCAGGTCGCCGCGATGCACATGGGGCAGGATCACGTTCTGTTCGTGGCTGATGCGCAGCTCGTTGTAGCCATAGCGTTCTGCCAGATCGGCCATGACGCGCATCTGATCGGCGCTGGCATCGCCCGGGGTGGCCCCATGTGCCTTGAGCGAGATCGAGACGATGGCGTGATCGGCGCGCCGGTGCGGGGTGATGTTGGTATCGATCCAGGAGCGGAAGGCCCCGTTCGCTGCATAGTCTGCCGCGAACGCCTCCTCGGGCCGTTCCTGAAAGGCCGGGGGCGCAAACTGCGCTTCGATCCCGGCCAGAAGCTCCTGATCCACGCCCGAGAATTGGGTACGCAGCGTTGCGAACCGGTCTTCCACGAGGCGCGAGATCTCTTCGATTCCATGCTCATGCACGGTGATCTTGATACGGGCCTTGTATTTGTTATCGCGCCGACCGAGCGTGTTGTACACGCTGACGATGGCTTCGACGTAAGGCAGAAGATCGGCCTTCGGCAGGAAGTCCCGGATCACCTTGCCGATCATCGGGGTACGGCCGAGGCCCCCGCCGACGATTACCTCGAAGCCCGCTTCGCCCTCACGTTCAACCATCCGCAGCCCGATATCGTGCGCCTTGGTGACGGCGCGATCATTGGGACTGCCGGTGATAGCAATCTTGAACTTGCGGGGCAGGAACTGGAATTCGGGGTGATCGGTGGACCATTGGCGCAGGAGTTCGGCAACGGGGCGAGGATCGGCGATCTCATCTGCCGCAGCGCCCGCGAAATGGTCAGCAGTGACATTGCGGATCGTGTTCCCGGAGGTTTGGATCGCGTGCATCCCCACCTCGGCCAGAGCATCGAGCATATCGGGCACATCTTGCAGCTTGGGCCAATTGTACTGGATGTTCTGCCGGGTCGTGAAATGGCCGTAGCCCTTATCCCACCGCTCGGCGATCATGGCGAGCTGGCGCATCTTGGCACTGTCGAGCGTGCCGTAGGGGATGGCCACGCGCAGCATGTAGGCGTGAAGCTGCAGGTAGAGGCCGTTCATAAGGCGCAGCGGCTTGAATTCGTCTTCTGTCAGCGCGCCGTCAATCCGGCGCGCGACCTGCGCGCGGAACTGGGCGTTGCGCTCTTTGAGGAAGGCGGCATCGAACGCGGTGTAGTTATACATTTTCTTCGGCCTGTTTGCCGTGGGCATAGTTGGAGGGCCCGCGGGTGCGGAATGCCTCGCGGAAATGGACGGGTTCGGGGCCGTTTGGCCCGGCCTTGGCATCGGCGAGATACGCGCCCACCACGGTTTCCGGCTGGCTTTCGGCGTGAAGGAGGCGAAGCTGCGCGTGGGCCTCATCGTCGATCAGCTCAGCGTCGGACATGTGCGGCACCCAGCGATCATCGGCGGCGAGCCACACCGTATCGCCTTCGAGGAGGGCATTGGCGGTAACGACCTTGGGCGTGAAGCGGCGGCTCATTGCGCGATCTCCTTCAGTGGCAGGTGGTTTGCGGCGGCGAGGGCGGCGCGGGGGGCGAGCCCGTAGAGTGTGAGCGCGGGGCCGGTGAGGCCCGCCTGCGACAGATCCGGCTCAAGCTGCGCGAGCGAGGTTTCGACGATGCGCTGATCAGGGCGTGAGGCGTTTTCGATGATTGTCACGGGCGTTGCGGGATCGGCGCCGTGCATCAGCAGCCGGCCCTGAATGAACCGCGCGGTGCGTTTGCCCATGTAGATCGCGGCCACTTCGCCGGGGCGGGCAATCGCAGCCCAATCGTGTTCGGCGAACCCCTTCATGTCATGCCCGGTCAGGAAGCGGACGGCGCCATTGCGTTGCCGTTTCGTGAGGCTCTGGCCAATGGTGGCAACCGCGGCGGAGGCGGCGGTGATGCCGGGAATGATGGCGTAGTCGAGCCCCGCCTCGGTGGCGGCGTCAATCTCTTCGTCGAGGCGGCCAAAGACCGTGGCATCCCCCGATTTCAGCCGCACGACATGCGCGCCCGCGAGCCCGTGCGCGACGATCAGGCCGTTTATCTCGGCTTGCGGCATGGAGGGGCCGAAGCCTTCTTTGCCCGCGTCGATGATAAGCGCCTCGCGGCGGGCGAGTTCGAGGATCTCCGGCGTGACGAGCCGGTCGTGGATAACCACATCGGCGGCATCGAGCGCCTTGCGTGCCTTGAGCGTGAGGAGTTCGGGATCGCCGGGCCCGGCGCCAACAAAATCAACCTTGCCCGGCGCGGTTTCGGCGGCAATATGCGCCTCAAGCAGAGCATCCAGAGCTTCTGGAAGCGCGCCTGCGCCGCCGCCCTTAAATGCGGCGGGGCCGGCGCGATCGTAGTAATCCGCCCAGAAGGCGCGGCGTGGGCGCCCGAAGGGCAGGGCCTCGGCCCGGGCGCGGAACGCCTTGCCGACCCGCGCAAGCGTGCCAAGGAGGGGCGAGAGGCGTTCCTCAAGCTCGGCCTTGATCCGGCGGGCAAGCACGGGGGCGGCGCCTTCGGTTCCGATCGCGATGGTGACGGGATCGCGATCCACAATCGCCGGGGTGATGAATTGACTGGCTTCGAGGTTATCCACCCAGTTCGTCAGCGCCCCATCGGCCTGTGCCAGGCGGGTGACGCGAGCATCCTCGGCAGCGTTGTCATTGGCGGCGTAGAAGAGGGCGGCGCAGATGGCATCCCCCGGCTCCTGGGCGCGTTCGATGATGCGGAGCTGGCCAGCCGCGGCCCAGGCGGTGATCTCCGGCGCGATCTCGGCGGCGATCACCGTAAGACGTGCTTCGGTTTTCAGAAGCAGCCGCAGCTTGGCCACAGCCGCTTCCCCGCCGCCGGAGACAACGATGCGGCGGCCTTCGACGGCGAGGAAGATCGGAAAGTGCTTCATGTGCTTCGCGCCTGGTGGTTGCCAGCCAAATATAGAACAGTGTTCCGATTTTCGGGAGTATGAGCTTGCAGATAAGGACAAATGTTCTTAACCGGGACCTCAAGAGAACAGGCGTTACCGGGAAAGGCCTTGCGCAGAATGAACGTTCGGATCGATGAGACGGATCGGAAAATCATGGGCGAGCTGCAGCGGGATGCTGGCCGCTCGCTTGATGAGATTGCCAAGGCGGTGGGCTCTTCGAAGACGCCAGTGTGGAACCGCATTCGCAAGCTGCGCGCCGCCGGGGTGATCGGGGCGCAAACCGTGATCCTCGATGCCGAGGCGCTGGGGTTCGAGGCCTGCTTCTTCGTGCTGATCCGCACGGCAGAGCATGATGGCGACTGGCAGCGCGCCTTTCTTGCCGCGCTGCGCGCGCGCCCCGAAGTGCAGGAGGCGCATCGGCTGGCGGGCGATATCGACTACATTCTGAAAGTGCGGGTGCGCAACGCGCGAGCCTATGACGAGTTCTACCAGGCGCTGATTTCAGAGGTGAAGATCTACAACGTGACGGCGCTGCTTTCGATGGAAGAGATCAAGGCGACGACGCATTTGCCCCTCTAGGGGGCGCTGCCCCGCCGCCTGCGGCGGCCCTCCAGAGTATTTCAGCCAAGATGAAGGGCTAGCCTTCCACATGGAGGGCCTCGAGGCCGTGGAAATGGTAGAGATCGGCGTAGCGGGGCGGGGCGGTGAGGCGGAGCTCGGGCAGGCGTTCAAAGAGCACCCGGAGACCGATCTGCAATTCCAGCCGGGCGAGCGGGGCGCCGACGCAGAAGTGGCGGCCAGCCCCGAAGGCGAGATTGGTTTGTACCGGGCGCGCCGGATCGAACCGGTCCGGCCCCGCCCAAATGGCGGGGTCGCGGCCCGCCGAGGCGAGAAGAACGCCAACCTGATCGCCGCGCCGGAAGCTGTGGCCGCAGAGGGAACAGTCTTCGTAGACAAATCGGGTGAAGAGGTGGAGCGGGGGATCGAAGCGCAGGATCTCTTCCACCGTTGCCCCGATGTTACCGGCGCCCGTGGAGGCGGCCGCGGCCTGTTCGAGGATCGTCTTGATGCCATTGCCCAGCGTGTGCACGGTAGCTTCATGGCCCGCATTGAGCAGCAGGATGCAGGTGGTGATCAGCTCCTCGGTTGAAAGCGTTTCGCCACCTTCCTCCGCAGCGATCAGGTGGGTGATAAGATCATGCGCGGGCTCTGCGCGGCGGGCCTCCACATAGCCCCGGAGGAAAGCGGCGAAATCTGCCGCGGCGCGGTTGGCGGCGCTTTCCATCGCCCGGGTGCGGCCTGCCTGATACATGCCCACCATATCGCGCGACCAGGCGAGAAGTTGATCGGCCATGGTTTCGGGCACGCCGAGGAGGCGCGCGATAACGATCACCGGAATGCGCTGGGCGTAGGCGGGGAGGAGATCGACGGGGCCAGCGGGGAGGGCATCGATCAGCGCATGTGCGAGCGCCTCGATTTCGGGCCCCATGGCGGCAATCCGGCGCGAAGTGAAGGCGCGCAGGACAAGGCCGCGCAGGCGTGTGTGGCGCGGCGGCTCAAGCTCCAGCATCGAATGGGCCTCGATGGCATAGAAGGCTTCGAGATGAGGTGGGATCAGGGCCGGGGCGACCGGTTCGCGGCCCAGGCGGCGATCTTTGAGGACGGCGTTTGCGGCGGCAAAGCTTGTGGCGACGGGGAGCGCATAGTCTTCCCACCACACGATCTCACCTGCCGCGCGCGCGCGGGCGTAGAACGGGTAGGGATCTTGCACAAAGCCCGGATCTGTTGGCGGCTGGGTAAGGCGCTTCACCCCGTCAATCGGCCCCGCGTACGGCGATGGTGGCATCGGGGCTGGGGCGGAAGACCTTCTGGATGAAGAACATCGCCACGCCGAGGCCAATTCCGATCGCATCGGTGATCAGGCTGCTGTCGATCATGAAAAGCGCGGCGGCCAGGAGCCCTGCCCGGATGAACCAAACCGCGCGCCCGCCCATAAACCAGCCCTGCACGCCGGAGGAGAGGAGGAAGACGCCGACAATTGCCGTGATGCCCGCGGGGACGACTTCGAGCCAGGAGCCATCCATCAGCAGTGCCGAATTGTAGAAGAACATGAAGGGCACGATGAAGGCCGCGATGCCGATCTTGAAGGAGGCCACGGAGGTTTCCATCGGGTTCGCCCCGGATATGCCCGCCGCGGCGTAACTCGCCAGCGCCACGGGCGGCGTGATCGCCGAGACGACGGCAAAATAGAACACGAAGAAATGCGCCGTGAGCGTGGGGATGCCGAGCTCCACCAGGCCGGGGGCGACGACGGAGGCCGCCACGGCATAGGCCGCCGTTGTGGGCATGCCCATGCCGAGAAGGATCGCGATGCACATCGCGAAGAAGAGCGCGAGCAACTGGCTGGCATCGGCTATGCCGAGCAGCAGGTTCGAAAACCGCGCCCCGACACCAGTCAGGGAAATAACGCCCACGATGATGCCCGCACAGGCGCAGACCGCGATGATCTGGATCGACATCACGCCAGCAAGTTCGAACGCCTTGACGATCGAGGCGGGGCCCATCCGGTAGGGCGTGAGCCAGCTGACAACCGCCGCGGATACGGTGGCGAGCGTACCGGCGCGGATGACCGAATAGCCCATGAAGAGCGCCACGATCAGGATGATGATCGGCAGGAACAGGAAGACCCGGCGCGCCATATCGCGGAATTTCGGCAGTTCGTCTTCGTTCATGCCGCGCATGCCGAGCTTTGCGGCCTCGAAATCCACCATGAAGTAGATCGAGACGAAGTAGAGGATCGCGGGGATGATCGCGGCGATTGCGATTTCCTGATAGGGAATGCCCGTGATCTCGGCCATGATGAAGGCGCCCGCGCCCATGATCGGCGGCATGATCTGCCCGCCGGTGGAGGCGGCGGCTTCCACCGCGCCCGCGGTTTTCTTGTGATAGCCCACGCGTTTCATCAGCGGGATGGTGAGCGACCCGGTAGCCACCACATTGCCGGCGGATGTGCCGTTGATCATACCCATCAGGCCGCTGGCGAAGATCGCCACCTTCGCGGGGCCGCCGCGTGCGCGACCGGCGGCGGCAAAGGCGAAGTTCACGAAGTAATCGCCCACTTTCGAGGCCTGGAGGAAGGCAGCGAAGATGATGAAGAGGATGATATAGGTTGAGGACACCGCGGTGGTGGGCCCGAGGATGCCCGCATCGGTATAGACCTGGCTGAAGAACCGCTGCCACGAGATGGCGGGGGAGTTCAGGAAGCCCGGCAGGTACTGCCCGGCGAAAACGTAGATGAGGAAAATACCGGCGATGATCACAAGCGCGAGGCCCGCAACGCGCCGCGTCAGCTCCATGATCAGCGCGGCCCCGGCCACAGCGGCGAGCGAAATGCCGATGGGCGCAAAGGGTGTGCCGGTGGAGTTGCGCATCAGGGTGCCGTAGATCGTGATCAGATAGGCGGCTACCGCCGCGCCGCAGACCGCCAGCACGATATCGGGCTGCCCGAAGGCGCTGCGCGGGCGCTTGTGGATCCAGGAGAGCACGATGCCCCCGGCCGTGGCGGCCAGAAGCGGCGCGCCAAAAAGCCAGGTTTCGCGGAACCGGATCGATTCATCGATGCCGTTCCACATCACACCGCCTGCGATTTCGACCGAGAACGAGAGCGCCATGCCAAGCGAGACAAGCGCGGGGATCATCAGCGCCCAGGCGATGAGGCCCAGAAGCCGGTTCTCCTGGCTGCGGCTTTCCGAAAAGCCGGTGCCGGAGAAGAGCAGGAAGCCGAGCGCCAGGGCCCCGGCCACGTGCACGATGCGGAAGTTCCACGTTTCCATCGGGAATGTGGGGAGGTAGGGGATCGACACACCCGTCAGCTCCCGGATCGACACCCCGTTCAACGCGGCCATGTGAAATGCGGCATAAAGCGTGGCGAAAACGCTGATCAGAACGAAGCTCCGCCCGCGAAACAGCCGGCGATTGGATTCGATCGGTTCCTCATCAACGCCTTCGGCGATGACCTGCGCGTGTTGATCCGACATTGTCAGCCCTCCCCTGGCCGTAGCGGCAGTTATGGGCCGAGAAGCCTGGCTGCGCAATGTGTCGAAACCGGTCAGAGGATCCGTTCGAGCACGAATTGGTGCAGGGGAAAGGGTCGCGCGAGCTCCGCCGCACCAAGCGGTGCGGCGGCAACCCAGAAAAGAGCATACTTGCTGTAGGCGTTCGGGATCCAACCGGTGGCGCGCGAGGCTGCGAGGATCATGAAGATTTGCGCATTCGCGGCCATGCCAACCCAGCGATAGTAGTCTGACGCCACAATTGAGGTTGCCAGCGGGAACAGACCGGCTGCCACGAACCATGCCGCGTGCTCTCGATCAATCTGTCGGATCAAAACACCGCTCAGGACAGCCAAGTAAAATAACGGCAGTGACATCATCAGCATTGCGAAAGCTGTCATTTCGCTCGATTTGACCGCGACGATCACTTGATTGGTTATCACTCGTAGCCGCTCCAGTCCGACCTTTGGCCGGTCGCTGCCGGCATCGAGGCGGCCATTCTCTCCAGAAACTCTTCTTCTGAGACGTTCGGCGCACCGTAGAGGTGAATGACAGATAGGGTGATCGTGGCCGTTGTGATCGGGAGGATAGAAGTTCTGGAAAATAGTACCGTTGCGCGGATCTCCTGACCAATTCGCAGCGCGAAGCAGAGGATCTGAGCCGGTAGGAGGAAGAGGAAGAGTTCGTGAACCAGCAATCCGGCGCACACAAGGGCGCAGAAGACAGGTAGCGAGCGAACGTGGAGGCAGTTCAGAGCCGCGACGATCAGGACAAATACGTCCAGCGAGCCGTTGGTGTACCCGCTCTGAATCACCATGGCCGGCGAAAGAAGAGCAATCGTCAGAGCGGTTGGGTGACTTTTCTCGCGGGCACCCGCGAATACTAGCAGCCCGACGAGCACAATGATTGCGGTATGCTGTATGATCGTTGCTGCAACATAGGCATTGTCCGAGAGCTGGTTCGCCCCTGTGGCCGCCGCGATCGTGCCAACCAACGCACGCCTCGTGAAGCCAAAATCAAAGTAGTTGATGTGGAAGTGCCAATCCCGTCCGAAGCTTAGAAGCCCAAGTTCGGTTACAATCCACCGGTTCAGGACGATCGCAGCCAAGGAAAACGATAGAACAACGGCGATCCAGGGTATGCGATTGCTCGCGACTGACCCGCGCATTCTCGAAAATTCCCTAAGCCAATCGAATGCAACCTTAGGTTAACTTCCGGGCTCCGAGAACACGAAAAAGGGCGCCCGCTGGGGCGCCCTTCCTTTGAGACTGCCGAGGGAGAAATCAGCAGCTGTAGTACATTTTGAATTCCATCGGGTGGGGCGTGTGTTCGAAGGCGTAGATCTCTTCCCACTTGAGCTCCATGTAGCCTTCGATCTGATCCTTGGTGAAGACATCGCCCTGGAGCAGGAATTCGTGATCGGCTTCGAGGCATTCCATCGCTTCGCGCAGGCTGGCGCAAACGGTGGGGATGCCTTCGAGCTCTTCGGGCGGCAGATCGTAGAGATCCTTGTCCATCGCCTCGCCCGGATCGATCTTGTTCTTGATCCCGTCGAGCCCGGCCATGAGGAGCGCCGAGAAGCACAGGTAGGGATTCGCCGAGGGATCGGGGAAGCGGGCCTCGACGCGCTTGGCTTTCGGGCTTTCCGTCCAGGGGATGCGCACGCAGCCCGAGCGGTTACGGGCCGAATAGGCGCGCAGCACCGGGGCTTCGAAACCCGGGATCAGGCGCTTGTAGGAGTTCGTCGAGGGGTTGGTGAAGGCGTTCAGCGTTTTGGCGTGCTTAAGGATGCCGCCGATGTAGTAGAGCGCCTCGTCGCTCAGATCGGCATACTTGTCGCCTGCAAAGAGCGGCTTGTTGTCTTTCCAGATCGACATGTTGACGTGCATGCCGGTGCCGTTATCGCCCGCGATGGGCTTCGGCATGAAGGTGGCGGACTTGCCGTAGGCATGGGCCACCGAGTGGATCACGTATTTGTACTTCTGCAGATGGTCGCCTTGCTCGGTGAGCGGCGCGAAGATGAGGCCCAGCTCGTGCTGGCAGCTCGCCACCTCGTGGTGGTGCTTATCCACGCTCATACCCATGCGCTTCATCGTGGAGAGCATCTCGGAGCGAATATCCTGGCCATCATCAACCGGGGGCACCGGGAAGTAGCCGCCCTTGACGCCCGGGCGGTGGCCCATATTGCCCATCTCGTATTCGGTATCGGTGTTCCAGGAGGCATCGAGCGCGTCGACCTCGTAGGAGACCTTGTTCATCTCCACGGAGTAGCGCACGTCGTCAAAGAGGAAAAATTCCGCCTCGGGGCCGAAATAGGCGACATCGCCGATGCCGGTGGACTTGAGGTAGGCTTCCGCCTTCTCGGCCGTGCCGCGGGGATCGCGCTCATAGGCTTCGCCGGTGTCGGGCTCAAGGATCGAGCAGTGCACGGCCAGCGTTTTTTCCGCATAGAACGGATCCATGTAGGCCGAGCCGGTATCGGGCATCAGCTTCATGTCGGACTGGTCGATCGATTTCCACCCGGCGATGGAGGAGCCGTCGAACATGAAGCCCTCGTCGAGGAAATCCTCATCCACCTGATCCGACAGCACGGTGACGTGCTGAAGCTTGCCGCGCGGATCGGTGAAGCGGATATCGACGTATTCCACTTCCTCGTCTTTGATCGTCTTGAGAACGTCTTTCTTACTCATGTTCGACCTTCTTGTTTGAATGGCAGATTTTTTTGAGTGAAGCCCGGCCCTTCCCCGCCCGGGCGAAGGGATCAGAGCGCGTCGCCGCCGGTTTCACCGGTGCGGATGCGCAATGCGTCTTCGATGGGAGAGACGAAGATCTTGCCGTCGCCGATCTTATCGGTTTTCGCCGCGCCGACGATAGCCTCGATGGCGGGTTCAACCTGAGCGTCTTCGAGCACAACCTCGATCTTCACCTTCGGCAGAAAGTCGACCACGTATTCCGCGCCGCGATAGAGCTCGGTATGCCCCTTCTGGCGGCCAAACCCCTTCACCTCGATCACCGACAGGCCCTGAACGCCGATTTCCTGGAGCGCTTCCTTCACTTCGTCGAGCTTGAAGGGTTTGATAATCGCCTCAATTTTCTTCATGGGTCTGTCGACTCCCCCCGGAAATTGTTCCTCGCGGTGAGACCACTTCTCACCGGCAGTGCCAATTCGCTAGGGTTTCGGCATGCGATTGCATGGTTCGATTCCCAAGGCGCCGCCAGTTCTTTGTGCAAGTCGCCTATTTGATGTGCAAGATGCGAAAATGGGTGCGGTGATATGACCGAATTGCTGACAGCCGCGCAGATGCGGGCCGTGGAACAGGCCGCTATCGACAGCGGCGAGGTAACCGGGCTTGAACTTATGGAGCGGGCCGGGCGCGGGGTAGTCGAGGCGATTTTCGAGGAATGGCCGGAGCTTGCGGCAACGTCTCATCGCGCTGTGGTGCTCTGCGGGCCGGGGAACAATGGCGGCGACGGCTTCGTCGTGGCACGGCTTCTGAAGGAGTGGGGCTGGGAGGTGGAGGTGTTCCTCTACGGCGATCCCGAGAAGCTGCCGCCGGATGCGCGGGTGAATTATGAGCGGTGGGGGGAGTTGGGGCGGAGTCCTGAGCTTCTCAATAATGAAACATGGGAGAAGCGTAGTATTCCTGGACGTTGCGATCTGGTGTTGGATGCCCTCTTCGGCACCGGCCTAACGCGGAAAATTGATCTTCCATTACACAGGCTGACGCCAATGCGAGAAGTCGGGCAATGCCATCGAGTTGTGTCGATCGATATGCCAAGTGGCATCTGCAGTGATAGCGGGAAGAGTCTTGGATACGACCTTGGAGTCGTTCATGCGGAACTAACGGTTACGTTCCACGCGCCGAAGATTGGCCACTATATCTCCACTGCTCCAGAACTTGCAGATGGTGCTGAAACGTCGGGTGTCCTGAGTGTTGTGGATATTGGGCTGAACCAGTTCGGTCTCCTCGCCGCGTTGCTGTCTGGGAAGGATGAGGGGTCGCAAGGTCAAAAGGAGGCATCTGGTTGGGTTTTGTACCCGCCAAACAAGGACAAAAAGACTGAGCGTGGCTTTCCCGAGCCGAGCGTTTTCTTAGTCGACGGACGCGCTTTGGTCTGGGTTTGTCAAAAGTTTGACGGCCACAAATACTCCCACGGCCACGCGCTCATCCTCTCGGGCGGCCCCGGCAAGGGCGGCGCGGCGCGGCTGGCGGCGCGGGGTGCGCTTCGGATCGGGGCGGGGCTGGTGACCGTGGGGTGCCCGCCGGAGGCGTTGACCGAGACGGCATCGCGGCTTGATGCGGTGATGTGCCGTCCGGTGGGGGATGCCGACGCGCTTTCGCATGTGCTGCAGGATGAACGGCTGAATGCGGTGGGGCTGGGCCCGGGCCTTGGCGTTGGGGAAGAGACGCGCGCCTTGGTGCAAACCGTGCTCGCCGCCAACCGCGCAACGGTGCTCGATGCCGATGCGCTGACCTCGTTTGCCGAGGCGCCGGAGACGCTGTTCTCGATGCTCCACGACCGCTGCGTTCTCACGCCCCATGGCGGCGAGTTCTGCCGCCTCTTTCCAGATATCGCGGAGAAACTGGCCGCGCCTGCTACGAAGGGCCCGGCCTACTCAAAAGTCGATGCCACGCGGGAGGCCGCGCTGCGTGCGGGCTGCGTGGTTCTCTTCAAGGGGCCGGACACGGTGATCGCCGATCCGGAGGGGTGTTCCGCGATCAACTCGGCGCATTATGATCGCGCGGCGCCCTGGCTCGCCACCGCCGGATCGGGGGATGTGCTGGCAGGCTTCATCACCGGGCTGCTTGCGCGAGGGTTTGGCCCGATGAGTGCTGCGGAAACCGGCGCCTGGCTCCACGTTGAATGCGCGCTTGAGTTCGGTCCGGGCCTCATCGCGGAGGATCTGCCGGAGATGCTGCCAAAGGTGTTTCGCAAGCTGGAGCTTTAGGCCGTGAGCACCGCGCTTTCCCACTGGCGGAGCGCGGTGCGGGCGAGATCGGGGAAGGCGGGGGCGGGGCCGCGAAGCTCGGGAAACAGCGCCAGCACTTCGGCGCGCGCGGACCCGTCCAGCGCGCAAAGGCTTTGCGGGCCGGGGAAGAAGCTTTCCGTCAGCAAGCCATTGGCGCGGATCACCTCGTGCCGGTCAAAAAGCAGGTGGAGGTAGGTGACGCTACCGGCGCCGCCGTCGAGCCGGATCGCCTTGCCGTCGATCAGGTGTACGGCGGCGGTCAGCACCTCGGGCTCGCCGAAATGCAGCTCCGCGCGCCAACCGGTAAGCAACACGCGGTGCTGTTGCGACACGATAAGATCGCGGTTGGGGCGGTTCGGGCCAAGGGCGCCCCGGGCGATGCGCACCGGGCGAAAGGCGGGTACTTGCGCGAGGCGTGCGGCGGAAACAGCTGTTGATCCGATCCAGCGCAGGGGCCGGAGCCCGCGATCCCGGGTGACGATCAGATCGCCTGGCACCAGCGTTTCGATCCCGCGCGGGCCGGAGGCCGTATCGATCCGCGCGCCCGCCGTGAAGCAGATCGGAAAGGCATAATCCCCCGCCGGGATCGCGGGCTGGCCGAAGGAGCCCGGGCCTTCGCTGGCGGCGACAACGCGGAGATCCACGCCGATCGGGGGGAATCCGCCCTGCGGGCCAACAAAGCTCAGCCCCTCGACGGTGGCATAGTTGGGGCTGCTATCGCGCACGTTGACGCTGACGGCGGTGTAGGTTTCGCCCGTGGCCTCGTCTTCAAGCGTGAGCGTGTACTCACCCTCGACGACCGTATTGTTTGCGTAGCTGTTGCCGTTGATCGTTTGCCCGCCGCGCAGGCGCTGGTCGGAATCGTTGTCATCGAAATCGCCATCGCCGCCATCGCGAATGCGCACTTCGAGCCAGTCATCGCTGTTGAGCCGGATCGTGGCGCCAACCAGATGCGAGCCATCGCCCTGGGTGATCCCGTCAAGTATCCGCCCATCACTGATGGTGAGGTTGCTCTCTTCGAGCATCCAGATCGAATAGTTGGGCATTGCCCGCTGCCTGCCTCAGTGCCGTTTTCGGCTTATGCCCATGGTGTAGGGCAGGGGGTCACCGATGTGAATCCTCTTGCCCGGCGGGGCGGCTTTTTCCTCGCATCGCTGTTGCGCCTTTGCTAAGACGCGCTCCGGAATGCGGGTGTGGCGAAATTGGTAGACGCACCAGATTTAGGTTCTGGCGCCGCAAGGCGTGGGGGTTCAAGTCCCTCCACCCGCACCACAGCTTCGTCATTCAAGGTTTGATCTAGAAATTTTTTTCTAACCTTGCCGCATTAATTGTCCGCTTCCCACGCGGGCGGTTACTCCGGTTTCATAAGGTGCCAGACCTGCTCTACCGGGTAGCTGCTGGCCCAGTCCGCGGGAACGGCGGCGCGGGTTCCCTTGGCGCCTTCAGGGGCGTAGAGCTCCTGATAATTCGTGACGTCAAAGCCGATCTCCGCGAAGAGGGTCCACCAGGCGGCGATGGTGAGGTTGAAGCACACGCCGGTTGGTTCGAACGCAACCTGCGTCCAATCCGCCCCCCACATGTTTCGATAGGGCCGGTGCAACGTGAGATTGGCGGGGGCGCCGTCCAAGGGGGAGCACAGGAGCGATAGCGGGTGGTTTCCGAGAAACACCAGCCGCCCGCCGGGGCGAAGCAATCGCCAGGCTTCGGGAAGCCACTTGTCTGCCGGGCACCAGATCGAGGCGCCGTATTCCGAGATCGCGAAATCGAACACCGCGTCGGGGAGGCCCGTGGCCTCTGCGTTTCCTTCGATGAGCCGGATATCCGCACCATGGGCCGCTGCAAGGCCGCGCGCCGTTGAAAGCTGTTCGGCCGAGATATCCACCCCGGTGACATGCGCGCCCCGCCGATGCATCCAGTAGGAGACGTAGCCCGTTCCGCAGCCAAGCTCGATGGCGTTCATCCCCGCCATATCCGTGGGCAGCAGGTTCAGGCTTTCCTCGGTGTTCCCCCAATTGCCCCATTCGGGCGGATCGAGGCGCCATCGGTTTTGCGCGAATGCCACCCAGTTGGCCGCATCGGCATTCCAGACATCTCGGTTGATCGTCAGGTGATCGGGCTGCATTCCTCGCTCCCCCAAGCTAGCCGTTGCGGGCGGTGTTACCACGGCCAATCCGCGGGGTGTGGATCAAATGTGCAGGCTTGGGGGCTGCGCGCGGAAATTGCTTGGAAGCGCCATCACCGCGCGATTGAGGCGTTGTTTCGTCGGCAGGCCCCGCCGCGCGGGGGATTTGTTGGTGGCGGGCGGCATCATTTCGGCGGCGTCGATTTCAAGTGGTTCGTCTCTGAAGTGGGCTGCGCCAGTCTGCACGCGATGATCTGCGAACTTGGGCCGCTTTCTCCGTTCCCTTCCGCGCCACGCGGAGCGAAGTGGCGAGGGCGCAGGCTGATGCCGGAACTCACCCTCCGGGGCGTTGCTCTCACGCTGGACAAATCCAACGGCAATTAGGAACCTATGGGCAATCAGACAACGGGAGACGTCGCTATGAAACTGCTTGTGACCACTGCATTGGCTTTCACCATTTCCGCAACCTCCGCGCTCGCCATGGGGCATGGCGCCTGCGCGGCCGGCAAGACGCTCACGGAAGACACGCTGACCATCGCCACGGGCAATCCGGCCTACTACCCGTGGGTAATGAATGATGCGCCCGAGAGCGGCGAGGGGTTCGAGGCCGCGGTTGCCTATGCGATCGCCGATAAGATGGGCTTCGGTGCAGATAACGTGACCTGGGTGCGCACGAGCTTTGACGAGGCGATACAGCCCGGGGCGAAGAACTTCGATTTCAACATGCAACAGTATTCGATCACGGCTGAGCGTGAGGAGATGGTCGACTTCAGCCTGCCCTACTACACCTCCGCGATGGCGGTACTGACCACGCAGAGCGTGGTCGATGCCGGGGCCGAGGCGACGCTCGACAGCCTCAAGGGCTTGAAATGGGGGGCTGTGGCGACGACAACCGCGATCCCGATCCTGAACGAGGTGATCCAGCCCGAAAGCGAGCCACTGCTCTATAATGACAATGCCGATGTGAACGCCGCGATCATGGCCGGGCAGATTGATGCGGCGCTTTATGATCTGCCCACCGCGCTTTACCTCTCGGCGGTAGTGGTAGAGGGCGGCGCGTTGCTGGGGCAATTCCCGCCTGAACAGTCGGAACGCCCGGATCAGTTCGGGCTTCTCATGGAAGAGGGCAATCCTTTGAAGGAATGCGTTGACGCGGCCCTGTCTGAGCTGACCGAAAGCGGCGAGCTGGCGGCCATCGAAGCCCAGTGGCTGGCCGAAGCCACGGGCGTTCCGGTCATCGAATAGATGGACGGCGCATCTGCGCCTGGGCGCTCTGC
Organism: Paracoccaceae bacterium; assembly: GCA_028285485.1. Taxonomy (GTDB): domain Bacteria; phylum Pseudomonadota; class Alphaproteobacteria; order Rhodobacterales; family Rhodobacteraceae; genus JANQPC01. Next base: position 22,846 of record JANQPC010000034.1, read on the forward strand.
CGGAGGGCTCACGCGCCGGGAGGCGTATGAAGCAGGCATCCGGCGGCGTTCAAACCGCATCGCGCTGATCTCCACGGTCAGCGTGGTGATTGCGGTCATCTTTCTCGTGCCGCTCGCGCCTGGTTGGGACGCGGTGAAGAATGCCTTCTTCAATGGCCGGGTCTTTGCGGCCACCTTTCCCGGCCTTCTTGATGCCTTTCTGCTGAACGTGATGATCTTTGCATGGTCCGCGCCGCTGATCGCGGTGACGGGCCTTGCGATTGCCCTTTGCCGCGATGCCCGGGCGCCAGCGCTGTTTCCCCTGCGGCTTTTCGGGATTGCCTATACGGATGTCTTTCGCGGCCTGCCGGTTGTTCTGGTGATCTACATCATCGGCTTCGGGGTACCAGGGCTGGGGCTGCCGCGCCCGTGGAACAGCCCGTATATCTGGGGCACCCTGGCGCTGGTTCTCGTTTATTCGGCCTATGTGGCGGAAGTGATCCGCTCGGGGATCGACTCGATCCACCAATCGCAGAGATCCGCCGCGGCCTCGCTGGGGTTGAGCGACCGGGATACCATGCGGTTCGTGGTTCTCCCGCAGGCCATTCGCAACGTGGTGCCTGCCAATATGAACCTGTTCATCGCGTTGCAGAAGGATGTCGCGCTGCTCTCATTCATCGGGCCGGTGGAGATTTTTCGCCAAGCCGGCGTGTACAAGTCGCTTTACGCGAATTTCACGCCCTATGTTGTTGCCGCGATTATCTTTCTGGCGCTGACAATTCCAGCCACGCGATATGCGGATTACCTGATGAACAAGCAGAACAGAGAGCGCAGTTGACCGCGAAGCTTTCCCTGCGCGGGGTGCGAAAGCGGTTCGGCGCGCACGAAGTCTGCAAAGGCATCGATCTCGATGTATTCGAGGGCGAAATGGTCTGTTTGATCGGGGCGTCGGGCTCGGGAAAGTCAACGCTGCTGCGCTGCATCAATCTGCTGGAACCCATTGATGAGGGGGCCATCTGGCTCGATGGCGCGGATATCTCAGAGCCGGGGCTCGATCCGCAGCCGGTTCGCCAGAAGATCGGCATCGTGTTTCAGAGCTACAACCTTTTCCCCCATATGACCGCCGCGGAAAATGTGATGCTCGCCCCGCGCCGGGTCCGGGGGCGGAGCCGGGAGGATATGCGACCGCTCGTGGCGGAGCTGTTTCAGCGCTTCGGCTTGGGCGACCGGATGGAGCATTACCCCGATCAGCTTTCGGGCGGGCAGCAGCAGCGGGTGGCGATCATCCGGGCTTTGGCGATGGAACCGGAGATCATGCTGTTTGACGAGATCACCAGCGCGCTTGACCCAGAGCTTGTGGGCGAGGTTCTTGATGTGCTGCGCGATCTGCGGCTGCAGGGGATGACCATGGTGCTGGCAACCCATGAGATGGGGTTTGCGCGGGAGCTGGCCGACAAGGTGTGTTTCCTCGATGAGGGCCGGATCCTGGAGGAGGGCCCCCCCGAAGCGCTTTTCGCCGCGCCGCGCGAAGCGCGCACGCGGGCGTTCCTGTCCCGGGTTCTCTGACGCGGTGGCGCGCCCGGCCCGGCGGCTTGGCAGCCTTTCGTCTTGCAACGCCATAAGCCCCTGCTAAAAGGCGGCGATTGAATTCATGGCGTGGCCAGACCGCTGGCGGCGCCCGCGATCGAGAGGATTCCCATGCAAGTGACCGAGACCCTCAACGAGGGCTTGAAGCGCGGCTATCAGATCACCGTCACGGCTGCGGAGCTGGACGACAAGGTCAATGAAAAGCTCGTGGAAGCGCAGCCGGAAATCGAGATGAAGGGCTTCCGGAAGGGCAAGGTGCCGATGGCGCTGCTCAAGAAACAATTCGGCCCCCGGCTATTGGGCGAGGCGATGCAGGAAGCCGTTGATGGCGCGATGTCTCAGCACTTCGAAGACAGTGGCGACCGGCCTGCGCTTCAGCCCGACGTCAAGATGACGAACGAGGATTGGAAGGAAGGCGACGACGTGCTCGTGGAAATGAACTACGAGGCGTTGCCGGAGATCCCCGAAGTGGCGTTCGACAAGATCAAGCTTGAGAAGCTTGTGGTGGAGCCCGCGGAGGCCGATGTGGACGAGGCGCTCGCGAACCTTGCCGAAAGCGCCCAGAATTTCGAGGATCGCAAGAAGGGCTCGAAGGCTAAGGATGGCGATCAGGTTGTGATCGATTTCAAGGGCTCGGTGGATGGCGAGGCCTTTGAGGGCGGCGCGGCAGAGGATTATCCGCTTGTGCTGGGCTCCAACAGCTTCATCCCCGGTTTTGAGGATCAACTGGTGGGCGTGAAGGCCGGTGAGGAGAAGGACGTAACAGTCAGCTTCCCCGACGAATACGGTGCGGCGCATCTGGCGGGCAAAGAGGCGGTGTTTGCCTGCACCGTGAAGGCCGTGAAGGCACCTGCACCCGCGCCGATTGACGATGAGCTGGCCAAGCGCTTTGGCGTGGACGATCTCGCGGCGCTTAAAGAGCAGATCACCGAACGGCTGGGCTCTGAATATGGTGGTGCGGCGCGGCAGGTGATGAAGCGCGCGCTTCTTGATCAGCTTGACGAGACGGTCAGCTTCGAACTGCCGCCTTCGCTGGTGGAGGCCGAGGCCAAGCAGATTGCGCACCAGCTTTGGCATGAGGAAAACCCCGATGTGGAGGGGCACGATCACCCCGAAGTTGCGCCGACAGACGAGCACACCACACTGGCTGAGCGGCGGGTGCGGCTGGGGCTTTTGCTGGCAGAGCTTGGGCGGAAGAACGAGATCGAAGTGGCCGATTCCGAGCTGACCCAGGCGGTGATGACCCAGGCGCGGCAATATCCGGGCAAGGAGCGGGAGTTCTTCGAATTCGTGCAGCAGAACCCGGGGATGCGCCAGCAGATCCAGGCGCCGATTTTCGAGGACAAGGTCGTTGACTACATCTTCGAGCTTGCAGCCGTGAAGGAAAAATCGGTGAGCAAGGACAAGCTGAAAGAGGCGGTCGAGGCGCTGGAAGACGAGTAGCGCTGTAACCTGGGCGCGCTTGCGCAAGAAGATCTAGGCGGCGCCGGCGATCCTGGCGCCGTTTGCATGTGCCGGGCCCACTTCAGAGCGGGAGTTCGGTGGTGGATTTGATTTCGCGTAGCACGAAGCTTGATTGCACGGCGCGGACAACGGGGTTGCGCAAAAGCGTGACGGTCATGAACCGTTCATAGGCTTCCACATCGGTGACCCGCACTTTCAGGATGTAATCGGCGGTGCCGGACACCGCGTGGCATTCCGTAATCTCCGGCTGGCCTCGGACCAGGCGGGTGAAGGTATCAATCGCCGCCTCGGAATGATCTTCGAGGCTGACGGAGGCCAGAACGGCGAGCTTCGGGCCGAGTTTTGCAGGATCGAGCAGGGCAACACGGGCGCGGAGAAGGCCCGTGGCCTCAAACTCCTGCACCTTGCGCCAGACGGTGCTTTGAGACATTCCGCACCGTTCGGCAAGAGATACCAAAGACAGGCTGCAATCTTGCTGAAGCTCTCGGAGGAGAGACTTTTCGGGCTCAGATAATTTCATTATTTTACTATCTTCGGAATAATTCTCCAAATCAAGAAAGCTTCGGCTGATGCTTTGAATGGCTATGCGCGCCCCGGGCCAGGTACTTTCAATGGGAAGAAGGAGGTGCCCCATGCCGCTCAACACAAGTTATGTTTCCAAGACCCCGGATGCCGATGGGCTTTTCTCCTACACGGAAGAGGAACGCGCGGTATGGGGGCTGCTGTTTGAACGACAGATGGCGTTTCTGACGCACCATGCCTGCGGCGCCTATCTTGACGGGCAATCGCTTCTGGGGCTGTCGGGCGGGGCGATCCCGCAAGTGCGGGAGGTGAATACCCGGCTTGGGGAGCTTACGGGGGCGGGTGTTGAGGCCGTGGATGCGCTCATCCCGCAAGAGCAGTTTTCCCGGCTTCTGGCTGAGCGGCGCTTTCCGATGGCCACCTTTATCCGGCGCCGCGAGCATCTCGATTACATTGAGGAACCGGATATCTTCCATGAGTGTTTCGGCCATTGCCCGATGCTGACCAACGATGCTTTCTGCCGGTTTATGGAACGCTTCGGCGCGCTCTCGCTGGAACTGGGGCCGGAGGTTCAGGAACGGCTTTTCCGGCTGTTCTGGTTCACCGTTGAGTTTGGGCTGATCCGGGAGGGCGAGCGGCTGAAAGCCTTTGGAGCAGGCATCATGTCATCGCCCGCCGAGGCGCGGCATGCGATGGGGCCCGAGGCCGTGGCGGAGCCGTTTGATTTGCTGACGGTGCTGCGCACGCCCTACCGGATCGACATTGTGCAACCGGTCTACTTTGCGATCGAAAGCTTTGAGGCACTGGCCGATACCCTTGCGGGCGATGTGGCCGATGCGCTTGAGGCGGCCGCGCGGCTTGGGGATCTTCCGCCCCGCTTCGAACTGGCGGCCTGAGCGGGGCGCCATGAAAAAGCCCGCGCCGTATCCCGGCGCGGGCTTTCATTCTTTCGGCTGCGAGCGCCGGTCAGGCGGTTTCGTCGTCTTCGCCTGCCTCGGCATTGCCTTCCGCAGGCGCATCGCCTGCGTCCGGCATATCGTCGCCATCAAGCTCATCAAGCTGCGCTGCGCCGATATCGTCAAAAAGCTCGGCGATCTCGAACTCGGCTTCAGCCTCGGCTTCCGCGGCAAGCTCCTGGATCGATTTGCCGGATGCCTGCAGTTCAGCCTCTTCCTGCGAGCGGGCCACGTTCAGCGTGATCTCCACATCGACCTCGGGGTGCAGAGACACCAAGAGCGTGTGAAGCCCAAGCTCCTTGATCGGGCGCGAGAGGCTGATCTGCTTGCGATCAACGGAGAAGCCCGCCTCGGTGGCGGCTTCGGCGGCATCGCGGGTGGTGACAGAGCCGTAGAGCGCGCCTGCATCGGAAGCCGAGCGGATCACGACGAAGGACTGGCCTTCGAGCTTTTCGGCCAGCGCCCCGGCTTCTTTCTTGGTTTCGAGGTTCCGGGCTTCCAGTTGCGCCTTTTGATCTTCGAAAGCCTTGATGTTTGCCTCGGAGGCCCAGAGCGCCTTTTTCTGCGGCAGCAGGAAGTTGCGGGCGTAACCATCTTTGACGGTCACAACCTCGCCCATCTGGCCGAGCTTCGCGACGCGTTCGAGAAGAATGACTTGCATTGATCCTCTCCCTTACTTCACGGCGTAGGGCAGAAGCGCGAGGAAACGGGCACGCTTGATGGCGCGGGCCAGTTCACGCTGCTTCTTCGCCGAAACGGCGGTGATGCGCGACGGCACGATCTTGCCGCGCTCGGAAATATAGCGCTGCAGAAGACGCGTATCCTTGTAATCGATCTTCGGCGCGTTCTCTCCCGAGAAGGGGCAGACCTTGCGGCGGCGGAAAAACGGTTTAGCGGCCATGGTACTCTCTCCCTGCTTTAGCGGCGCTCGCGGCGATCGCCGCGGTCATCGCGTTTCTGCATCTGGATCGAGGGCCCTTCATCATGGGCATCGACCTTGATGGTGAGAACGCGCATCACGTCTTCATGAAGGCGCATCAGGCGCTCCATTTCCTGAACCGCCGGGGCAGGGGCCTCGGTGCGCAGGAAGGCGTAGTGGCCTTTGCGGTTCTTGTTAATCTTGTAGGCCATCGTTTTGACGCCCCAGTATTCCTGATCAACAAGCTTGCCGCCGTTATCGGCAAGGACGGATCCGAAATGTTCGATGAGGCCTTCGGCTTGCGTGTTGGACAAGTCCTGACGCGAAATAAACACATGCTCGTAAAGCGGCATGAGATCTCCAGTACTGTTCGAGCGCACTTCAAAGACCGGGCGTTTGCCTTCGCTTCCCGGCCACGAGAGGCTGCGCTGTTCAAGATGTCAGCGAAGGAAGGCTGCTCTATACACTGTTGCCGATGCGATGCAAGCCTTGGCAACAGGCCCCGAAATTGCTTCGCGCCTGCCGTAATCTGACCTTTTTCCGCCGTGACACCTTTGCGGAGCGAGACCTCAGAGACGGCCGGACCATGACCTCACTTGCCAGCGCTGCGCCCGCCCCCGCCGAACGCCCTGCCCAAAGCGACAGCCGTGTGCTTTCCGTGCAGGAAACGATGTGGGGCTATATCCTCGGCGAAGAGGCCGGGCGCTTCGATCAGGACCGGCTGCTGGAACTGGGGTGCCGCTTTCTGGGCCTGATCCTCATCCTATGTGCCTACGGGCAGTGGTTTTTGCCGGGATCGGTATTTGTGGGCGATGTGCTGGCGATGAAGGCCGCGCTTTCGTTCTTCTTCGGGGCCTCGGGGGCGGCGATCTACTGGTTTGCCAGCCGGGGCCTGATGCTTGAGGTGCATGTGGATCTTTCGCGCCGCGAATTGCGTGTGGTGAACCGCAACAGCCGCGATCAGGTGCGGCTGCATAGCCGGGTGCCGATGCGGAACGTGGAAAGCGCATTCATGCGGCGTGACAATGGCCGCGGGGCCCGCACCCATCTGATGTTGCGGCTTCGCGACAAATCGCAGGTGATGCATGTGGCCAGCGGCAGCGAAGCCGAGATGCACCACCTTCACCGCCGGCTCAGCGCCGATATCAAGCCGGCGAAGGAACGGCTGGAAGATCGGCTGGCCCGGCAGGCGACCTTCATGACGAGCCGCCTGGCCTCCTAACCCCTCTCAGACCGCCTGCGCCTTGTTCCGACCGGTGCGCCGCGATAGAGCGGCGGGGAGGAACGCGGAGGGGCAAACGTGACACGGGCATTTCTGTTTCCCGGACAGGGCGCGCAAACCATAGGCATGGGCAAGGCTTTGGCCGATGCCTATCCGGCGGCACGCGCGGTTTTTGAGGAGGTTGACGACGCGCTGGGCGAGGCGCTTTCGGCGCTCATCTGGGACGGCACCCTTGAAGAACTGACGCTGACGGCCAATGCCCAGCCGGCGCTTATGGCGACGTCTATTGCCGCCCTGCGCGCGCTTGAGGCAGAAGGTGCCGGGATCGATGCGGCGGGGTTTGTGGCCGGGCATTCGCTGGGCGAGTATTCCGCGCTTTGCGCGGCGGGGGCGATCGGGCTCGCGGACACGGCGCGGCTTCTCCGCGTGCGGGGCGAGGCGATGCAGGCGGCAGTGCCGGTGGGCGAGGGCGCGATGGCTGCGATCCTGGGCCTCCCGCTAGACGACGTGAGTGCCGTTGCGGGCGAGGCCGCTCAAGGCGAGGTTTGCGTTGCGGCTAATGACAACGATCCGGCCCAAGTGGTGATCTCCGGCCATGCCGGTGCGGTGGCGCGCGCGGCGCAGCTTGCCAAGGAACGGGGTGCCAAACGGGCGCTGATGCTGCCGGTTTCCGCCCCCTTTCATTCGCCGCTTATGGAACCTGCCGCGCGGGTGATGGCGCAGGCGTTGGCGGAGGTGGATATCGAGCGGCCCCGCGTTCCGCTGATCGCCAACGTGCTGGCGCATGATGTATCGGACCCCGGAACGATCCGCAGCCTGCTGGTGGAGCAGGTTACGCATTCCGTGCGCTGGCGTGAGAGCGTGGCGTGGATGGCGCATGAAGGCGTGACGGAGTTCTGGGAGATCGGGGCGGGAAAGGCGCTGATCGGCATGGTGCGCCGCATTTCCCGCGAGGCGGAGACACGCGCGGTTGGAACGCCTGAGGATGTGGCTGCGGCTGCGGCAAGCGTTGCGGGATAGGGACGGGAGAGACGGATATGTTTGATCTGACGGGTAAGGCGGCGCTTGTTACCGGGGCGTCGGGAGGCATTGGCGGTGCAATTGCTGCTGCCCTGCACGGGGCGGGCGCGACGGTTGCGCTTTCGGGAACCCGGGTTGATCCGCTTGACGCCCTGGCAAGCGCGCTGGGCGAACGTGCGCATGTGTTGCCCTGTAACCTGAGTGACGAGGCGGCGGTGGAGGCGCTGCCAAAGCAGGCCGCCGAAGCCATGGGTGGCGTTGATATCCTCGTCAACAACGCAGGGATCACGCGGGACAATCTGTTTATGCGGATGTCGGACGACGAATGGCAAAGCGTGATAGATGTAAACCTGACGGCCACGATGAAGCTTTGCAAAGGGGTGATCCGGGGCATGATGAAGGCGCGCTGGGGGCGGATCGTGAATATCTCCTCTGTCGTCGGCGCCACAGGCAACCCGGGCCAGGCGAATTACGCCGCTTCGAAGGCCGGGATGGTGGGCCTTTCAAAATCGATTGCCTATGAGGTTGCGAGCCGCGGAATCACGGTGAACTGCGTGGCGCCCGGCTTTATCACCACCGCGATGACCGACAAGCTGACGGACGATCAGAAGGGCGCGATCCTTGGCCAGGTGCCTGCCGGGCGGATGGGAGAGGCCGAAGAGATCGGCGCCGCGGTGCTTTATCTCGCAAGCCCCGAGGCGGGTTATGTGACCGGCGCGACCTTGCATGTGAACGGTGGAATGGCCATGTTTTAGGCGCGTCAGGGCGGGCGGCGAAAGCGTTTGCCTTCTCAGGCTTCTATGTTATAGGCGGCGCAAATTGGGATCTCCGCAGTGATGGAGCCCCTTATTTTCCGGCAGTTTATGGCGGAATAACCGGGCCTAAAGGGCCTCGAACGAGACGGGCAAAGACCCCGAGGAACTGTGAGGAATTGATATGAGCGACATCGCCGATCGCGTGAAGAAGATCGTTGTCGAACACCTTGGCGTCGAGGAGGACAAGGTTGTTGAAAATGCATCGTTCATCGATGATCTGGGCGCCGACAGCCTTGATACGGTGGAGCTGGTGATGGCCTTCGAAGAAGAGTTCGGTATCGAGATCCCCGACGATGCGGCGGAGACGATCCAGACCTTTGGCGACGCGGTGAAGTTCATCAAGGAAGCCGCCTGAGCAATATCGCTGAGGATGGTTGTATGCGGCGCCTTCGGGCGCCGTTTTCATTTGCGGAGGCGGCAATGGCTGAGCTGGGAAAACTGTTTGGAGCCGCGCCGGTTGAGACCTTTCTTGGCTGGCCTGCGGCGAACAGCGCTGTGAGTGCGCATATTGCGGTGATCGGTGCCGACATGGCGACGCCTTACAAGAGCATTGGGCCCTATTGCGCGGGCGCGCCGCAGGCTATCCGCGCGGGATCGGCGGATTATTCGAGCAATTCCAGCCACATGAACTTCGATCTTGATGGCCCGGTTCTGCCCGAAGGCGTGCGGGCGGTGGATCTTGGCGATGTGGCGACGCACGCTGACGATCCCGCGGGAAACCGCGATGCGATCCGCGCGGCGGTGCGCGGGGTGCGTGCCGCGGGGGCCGTTCCGATCGTTTTGGGCGGCGACGATAGTGTGCCGATCCCGATGATCGAGGCGCTTTCGGCCGATGGGCCGCTGACGATCCTGCAGATCGATGCGCATATCGACTGGCGCGAAGAGCTTGAGGGCGAGCGCTGGGGGCTTTCCTCGACAATGCGGCGGGCGAGCGAGATGGCGCATGTGGAGCGGATCGTTCAGGTGGGCGCGCGGGGCATCGGATCGGCCCGCGCGAGCGACTTTGCCGATGCCCGCGCCTGGGGATCGGCGTTTGTTCTGGGCCGCGAGGTGGCGCGGGATGGTGTGGCGCGCGCGATCTCGTTGGTGCCGGAGGGCGCGCGGGTGGCGATTGCCTTCGATTGCGATGCGCTTGATCCCAGCGTGATGCCGGCGGTGATTGCGCCCACGGCGGGCGGGTTGAGCTACATGCAGTCGCTAGACCTTATCGAAGGCGTGGCGGAGCGTGCCGAGATCGTGGCGTTCGATCTGGTTGAGTTTCTGTCAAGTGCGGATACTGGCGGTGCGGCGGCTGTAACGGCGGCGCAGTTCGTTTCGGCGGTTGCGGGGATCATCGCCCGGCAGGCGGTTTCGCGGGGCTAGGGCGCCCTTGCCCCCCTTCGCGGTTCGCGTGTATCAGGGCCGCGGTTTTCGGCAGCGAGGTGGCGGGATGCGTCGAGTTGTGGTGACTGGGCTTGGCATGGTTTCGCCATTGGCCTGCGGTGTGGAAGAAACCTGGGCGCGACTTCTAGACGGCCAATCGGGCGCCGGAACGATTACGCGCTTTGATGCAGGGCATCTGGCGACGACCTATGCCTGCGAGATTCCCGTGGGCGACGGACGCGACGGCACCTTCAACCCCGATGACTGGATGGAACCGAAGGAACGCCGGAAGGTAGATGACTTCATCCTCTACGGCATGGCCGCCGCCGACCAGGCGGTGCGAGATGCCGGATGGATGCCGGACGACGAGGAAAGCCGTCTGCGCACAGGCGTTATGATCGGGTCCGGTATCGGCGGGCTGACCTCGATTGCGGAGACGGCGGTACTTCTGAAGGAACGCGGACCGCGCCGGGTATCGCCGTTCTTCATCCCCGGGGCACTCATCAATCTTGCGTCAGGCCAGGTTTCGATCCGCTATGGCTTCAAGGGCCCCAACCACGCCGTTGTGACAGCTTGTTCGACCGGCGCGCATGCCATCGGGGATGCGGCCCGGCTGATCATGCTGGGCGATGCCGATGTGATGCTGGCCGGTGGCACGGAAAGCCCGATCTCGGAGATCGGGATCGCAGGGTTCAATGCCTGCAAGGCGCTTTCCACAAAACGCGGCAACGAGCCCGAACGCGCCTCGCGCCCCTATGATGCGGATCGCGACGGGTTCGTGATGGGCGAGGGGGCCGGTGTGGTGGTGCTTGAAGAATATGAGCATGCGGTTGCCCGGAACGCGAAGATCTACGCGGAGATCCTTGGCTACGGGCTTTCGGGCGATGCCTACCACATCACCGCACCCGCGGAAGACGGCGAGGGCGGCGAACGGTCCATGCGGGCGGCGCTGAAATCTGCAAAGCTGGAACCTGAGGCGGTGGACTACATCAATGCGCACGGCACTTCGACGATGGCGGACACGATAGAGTTGGGTGCTGTTGAACGCATGATGGGAGACGCTGCCTCGAAAGCCACGATGAGTTCGACGAAATCCTCCATTGGGCACCTTCTGGGTGCCGCAGGTGCCGTGGAGGCGATCTTTTCGATCCTTGCGATCCGCGATCAGGTGGCGCCGCCCACGATCAACCTTGATACTCCGGCGGTGGCACCGAAGCTGGATCTGGCGCCGAACCAGAAGCGCGAACGGGAGATTGCCGTGGCGCTCTCGAACTCCTTCGGCTTTGGCGGCACCAACGCATCGCTGGTGCTCGGGCGGGTTGCAGCCTGATGTGGAAGCACCTGGTTTCAAACGTTCTGACTCTTTTCATCGTGGGGCTGGCGGCGCTGGGCGGATATGTGGCCTGGGCGCAGGCGCAATACACCGCCGCGGGGCCGCTTAAGAGCGCCATCTGTGTTCAGGTCGAGTCGGGCACGAACATGCGCGCAGTGGCAGATGATCTTCTGGCGGAAGGCGCCATCTCGAATGGCGCGATCTTTCGGCTTGGGGCGGAGTATTCAGACAAGGCTGCGCTGTTGAAGGCGGGCAGTTTCCTCGTGGGCGAAGGCGCCTCGATGGCGGACATCGTGGATATCGTGACGCGGGGCGGCGCCAGCACCTGCGGCACGGAAGTGGTGTTTCGCGTTGGGGTCAACGGCCAGCGCGTGGAAGTGCGCGAGCTTGAGCCAGCCACCAGCCGGTTTGAAACGGTCGCCTCCTTCGACCCGGCTGAGGAAGCCGTGCCTGCGGAGTATACTGACGTGACCGCCGAGGCCGATACGCGCTACCGGATAGCGGTGGCGGAGGGCGTGACGAGCTGGCAGGTGGTTGAGGCCCTGAAGGCCGCCGACTTCCTGGAGGGCAGCGTTGAGGATGTGCCGCCAGAGGGCACACTGGCGCCGGACAGCTATGAGGTGCGCACCGGAACGCCCAAGGCGGATGTGCTGGCGCGGATGGCCGAAGCGCAGGAAGTGCGGCTGGCGGGCGCCTGGGCGAACCGGGCCGAGGGGTTGCCGCTTGAGAGCCCGGAGGAGGCCCTGATCCTTGCCTCTATTATCGAGAAGGAAACAGCGGTGCCTGAGGAGCGCCGGACGGTGGCGAGCGTGTTTATCAACCGGCTGAACCGTGGCATACGGCTTCAGACTGATCCTACCGTGATCTACGGGATCACCGAGGGACAGGGCGTTCTGGGCCGGGGCATCCGGCAGAGCGAGCTGCAGGCAGAAACGCCGTGGAACACTTATGTGATTGACGGGCTTCCGCCGACGCCGATTGCAAATCCGGGCTTAGCGAGCATCGAGGCCGCGCTTGATCCGGAGACCACGAACCTGATCTTCTTTGTGGCCGATGGCACCGGCGGGCATGCCTTTGCCGAGACGCTTGATGAGCATAACGCCAACGTTTCCAGATGGCGCGAGATCGAGCGGGAACGGGAGGCGGAGAGCAACGCGGCGAGTGACGATGGGTGAGGCTCGATTAGGAATTTGTTAATGGTTCCGAACGGTTGTAGACACATCTTCAGATTTATCACTTGACTCTGCGAACGCCTTTAGGTAGAACTTGGGCAAGCTAGAGGAAGTGGGCAAGCGGCCCGGGTGATCGCACCCGAGGCCGCTTTCTGTTTCTCATCGTCCGGAGACGTGGAGAGGCAGTGCCGATGCGGAAAGCTGACACGAGCGATGAAATTGACCTGACCTCGTCTGAGGCCGTTGCCGAGGCGGTGGCGGCGCATTTTCGGCGCGCGATGAAGAACTTTGCGGACTACCAGGCCCGGATCGAAGCCGGAGATTTGGTGGACCCAAAAACACTTGCGCAGGTCTGCCGCCAGCTGCTGGCGGCGGAAGCCGTGCTGATCGATACGAACAACAAGGCGCTGGAGGAGCTAAAGCGACAGAAGGGGGTCGTGCATGACTACACTGTCGACCTCGAGGCCGCGCGCGCTGAAGTCCGCCGCCTCCTCGATTGCCTCCGGGAGCCGGACGGCGCAGGCGAGGTTTCTGGCGAGCCTTGAGGACGATGCGCTGCTGGCGCTGCCCTACCTGTTCGAATTCTGGGCGATGCCGCATCAGCTGGCACCCGAGGGCGATTGGCGCACATGGGTTGTTCTCGGGGGGCGCGGTGCCGGAAAGACGCGCGCCGGATCGGAATGGGTGCGGGCGATGGTTGAGGGCGCGCGCCCGCTTGACGCAGGCGCGGCGGGTCATGTGGCGCTTTTGGGAGAGACCTATGAGCAGGCGCGGGACGTTATGGTGGAGGGCCCAAGCGGTATCATCGCCTGCTCGCCGCCTGACCGGAGGCCGGAATGGCGCGCCACGCGGCGGCGCCTTGAATGGCCGAACGGGGCGGTGGCACAGGTGTTTTCGGCAAGCGATCCGGAGGCATTGCGGGGCCCGCAATTTGGCGCCGCCTGGCTGGATGAGCTTGGCTGCCCGGCCGTCGATCGCGGTGCCAATGAACCTAACCGGTTCTCGGACCCGAGATCCTCCGAATCTGCGCTCCCTCGCGCCTCGGCAGGTGCGCGGGATGATTTCATGCAGATGCAGTTTCTGCGCGCGCAGTTCGATTACTGGCGGGACCCGGCGCGGAACCCGGTTTCTTCGCTTTACGGCGCGCCGATGGTGGATGCCGAGCACATGTTCCTTTGGGCCTGGGATGCGCGGCCCTATCCCTTCTTTCCCAGTGATGTGGAGGAATGGAGCGACGGGCCGAACTATCAGCACGGCCATTGGCTGAATGGGCGCACCTCGTCGCGCTCTCTGGCCTCGGTGGTTCGGGAGATCTGCTGGCGTTCCGGTGTGACCGAGATCGATGTAAGCGCGCTTTATGGCGTGGTGCGGGGTTACACCGTTCCCGATGGCGGGACGGCACGCGCGGCGCTTCAACCGCTGATGCTGGCCTACCACTTCGATGCGATCGAGCGCGGCGGCATGCTGGTCTTTCGCAGCCGCTATGGCTGGGTGGATGCCGCGGTGGGATCGGATGATCTGGCGGTGGCCACGGACGTGCCAGGCGATATCGAGCGCACGCGCTTGCCGGATGCGGAAACAGCGGGGCGCGCGCGCCTGATCTCGGTGGAGGCCGATGGTGATTACCAGGTGCGTGCGGTTGAGGCGATTGCGCCGGATGAAGCTACGCGGAGCGTAACAACAACGGATTTGCCCTTGGTGCTGACCGAGGCGGAGACGGGTGGGATTGCGGAGCGCTGGCTGGCCGATGCCCGAGTGGCGCGGGATACGATTCGCTTCGCGCTGCCACCCTCGCGCCGTGATGTGGGAGCGGGCGACGTGGTTGCGGTGGCCGAGCCCGCAGGGGACGCGCGCTATCGCGTGGACCGGGTGGAACAGGCGGGGCTGCGGTTGATCGAGGCGGTGCGCGTGGAGCCCGCGGGGCTTTCGGTGCGGGCAGATGGGGCCGTGGGCGGTGGATCTGCTACCGTTTATACCGCGCCGATGCCGGTATTTCCGGTTTACCTCGACTTGCCGCTTCTGACCGGCGCCGAACGGCCCCATGCGCCCCATGTCGCGGCTTTTGCGGAGCCCTGGCCGGGCTCTGCGGCGGTGTATTCCGCCGCGGAGGGCGGCGCCTATCGGCTGGAGGCGCTGTTATCGCGGGCCGCCGTTCTGGGAGAAACGCTGACGGCGCTGCCTTCGGCACGTCCGGGCGCTTGGGATCGGGGCGCCCCGCTTCGGGTTCGGCTGTTCGGCGGGGCGCTTTCTTCTGCCACGGAGGATGCTGTCTTCGGCGGCGCGAATGCCGCCGCTCTGGGCACGGGTGGCGACTGGGAAGTGTTTCAATTCGCCAAGGCCGAGCTCATTGCGCCGGGCACATACGATCTGACGATGCGGTTGCGGGGCCAGGCCGGAACTGACGCGGTGATGCCAATGGAATGGCCCACTGGCACCCGTTTTGTCTTGATCGACGCTGCCCTGCGCCAAACGGCGATGCTTGCCGCCGAGCGAGGGCTTTTGCGCCGTTACCGGGCGGGGCCCGGCGGGCTACCGGTGGATGACGTGCGGTAAGTGGAGGAGGCCCATGCGTTTTCGGGCGTGGGGCTGCGGCCGCTGGCGCCAGCACATCTGCGCGCAGATTGGGTGAGTGGCGACATCGCGCTTCGTTGGATCCGGCGTACGCGGGTTGATGGCGATAGTTGGCAGGGCTTCGACGTGCCTCTTGGCGAGGATCGCGAAGCCTATCTCGTGCGGGTTTCCGAAGGTGCCACCACTCTGCGGGAGGCAACGGTTACCGCACCGGCATGGACTTATGCGGCGGCGGATCAGGCGGCGGATGGCGCGACAGGCGCCCTTGCTTTCGACATTGCACAGATTTCGGACCGGTTTGGGCCGGGCCCGTTCAGGAGGCTGGAATTCAATGGATAATACGGGGCGTTTGGGCCTGCCGCTGGTGCAACCGGCGCAGGCGCAGAAACATGTAACGGTTAACGAGGCGCTGGCGCGGCTTGATGCGCTGGTTGAACTTCAACTTGGCTCGCGTAGCCTGACCGCGCCACCGGCGAGTGTGGCGGATGGTGCCTGCTACGCGGTGCCGCCCGGGGCGACGGATGCCTGGGCCGGCCAGGTTGGCGCGATTGCGGTGTTTCTCAACGGCGGTTGGGATTTTGTTGTGCCGGGTAACGGGTGGCGGGCCTGGATATCGGATGAGGGCGCGCTTGCGCTTTTCGATGGCTCGGCGTGGCTTCTTGGCGAAGGCGCGGTGTCAGAAAACGGGGCAGCGCTGACGCGCCGGGTGATCGAAATCGATCATGCGGTGGCATCCGGCGCGACTTCGCAGACCAGTGCGGTGATCCCCTCGCATGCTGTTGTCTACGGTGTGACCGCCCGCGTGACCGAGGCGCTGGGCGGCGGGGTGGCGAGCTGGCGGCTCGGGGTGGCCGGGGCGGATGACCGCTATGGAACAGGGTATGGCGTGGCGTTCGATGCCTGGGCGCGGGGCGTAACCTCCACGCCCACGGCCTATTTCGCCGATACGGCCCTTTTGCTGACCGCCGAGGGCGGGGTGTTCGCGGGCGGCACCGTGCGTTTGGCCGTGCATATCGCCGAGATGTCACTCCCGCGGGCATAGCCCATGCGGCGGGTGACGGTGGGAGACGCGCTGGCGGCGGCGCGCGTTTTGATTGCTGTGCCGGCCAGGCGCAAACACTGGGTGGTGCGGCGGCTTTTTTGCGAGGCGGCGCGGGCGGAGACGCATCGCCTTGGAACCGGAAGATGCCACCCGATCTGGGGGGATGGGACATTGATGGCGGCTGCCCTAAAGCGACGCCCGCCCCCCGAGCCGCCGTTGGAAGACCCGGCCTTTAGAGCGGCCCTGATCGTGGTGCTTGGCCAGTTGGGCTACCCTCTGGCGCAAGACAGGCAGGTCGGGGTAGCCGGATCCAGCGCCAGCCGCGCCGCCGAAATCTCCTCCCCACATTCCGTGCAATAGCCGTATTCGCCTTCGTCGAGGCGGGCAAAGGCGGCGGCGATGCGCCGGCGCTGAGCCTCTCTGCGCCCCTGCGTGGCCCGGGCCATCGCCTGCTGCTGCAGCGCATCCATCCGACTGAGGCGGCCAACCGATTGCTGATCGAGCATCACGGTGTTCTGGCCATCGCGGCCGAGATCATCCTCGGCATCGATCGCCTCCAAAGCGGCCAGCAGCCGTGCCCGGGCTTCGGCAACATTCGGTATCGTGATCGCCCCCATTCCCGATAGTGGTTCGCATCCCGGCATCGCGTGGTGTACAGGATTGGGCAACCGGAGGTAAGCCCATGGCCGAAACCCACGCGAAAATCACCGAGATCGATCCGATCTGGAGCCGTATCCGTGAGGAAGCCCGTACGGCGGTGGCCGATGAGCCGCTGTTGGGTGGCCTCGTGCATTCGAGCATCCTGCATCACGAAACGCTTGAAGGGGCGCTGGCTTACCGCATCGCGATGAAGCTTGCTTCGGGCGAGATGTCATCCCAGCTTGTGCGCGAGATTGCGGCGGCAGCGCTGGCGGCGGATCCCGAAATTGCCGCATCGGCGCGCGCCGATATCGTGGCCACGTTCGAGCGCGATCCGGCGGCCTCGCGGATGCTCCAGCCGCTTCTTTATTTCAAGGGTTTTCAGGCGTTGCAGGCCTATCGCGTGGCCCATTGGCTCTGGCGTGAGGGCCGGCGCGATATGGCCTATTTCTTCCAGATGCGTGTTTCGGAAGCCTACGGGGTGGATATTCACCCCGCTGCCCGCATCGGCAAGGGCATTCTGATCGATCACGCCCATTCCATAGTGATCGGGGAAACCGCGGTGGTGGGCGATAACGTCTCCATGCTCCATTCGGTAACGCTGGGCGGGACGGGCAAGGAAGATGAAGATCGCCATCCGAAAATCGGCTGCGGCGTGCTGATCGGCGCGGGCGCGAAAGTGCTTGGCAATATACGCGTGGGCAATTGCAGCCGTATCGCGGCGGGCTCGGTGGTGCTGGCGGATGTGCCGGAGAAGAAAACGGTCGCTGGCGTGCCCGCCAAGATCGTGGGCGAGGCCGGGTGCTCTCAACCCTCCGTCAACATGGATCAGCTGTTCGGGCAGCCCACAATCGGGCTCTGACCACGCTCAGGCGAGCATGGCCACGGGGTTTTCGAGCCCGCTCTTGATCGCATCCAGCAGTTCGGCCCCGAGCGCGCCGTCGATCACCCGGTGATCGACGCTGAGGGTCACGCTCATCACCGTGGCCACGGTGATTTCGCCGTCCTCCCCCACAACCGGCTTTTTTGCCCCGGCGCCCACTGCGAGGATCGCGCCATGGGGCGGGTTGATCACGGCATCGAAATTGTCGATCCCGAACATGCCGAGGTTTGAGATCGCGAAGCTTCCGCCCTGATATTCATGCGGCGCAAGCTTCCGTTCGCGGGCCCGGGTGGCGAGATCCTTCATCTCGGCGGAAAGCGCTGAGAGCGATTTCATCTCTGCATCTTTGAGAACCGGGGTGAACAGCCCGCCCTCGATGGCTACGGCTACCGCCACATCCGAGGGTTTGAGTTGCAGCACCCGGTCACCGGCCCAGACGGCATTGGCGGCGGGCACCTGCTGCAACGCCAGGGCGCAGGCCTTGATGATGAAATCGTTGACGCTGAGCTTCACGCCGCGCGCCTCAAGTTGTTTGTTGAGCTCACCGCGGAACTTCAAAAGCGCATCGAGCCGGATATCGCGGCGCAGGTAGAAATGCGGGATCGTCTGCTTGGCTTCGGTGAGCCGCGCGGCGATCGTTTTGCGCATCCCGTCAAGGGGCAGTTCCTCGTATTCGCGCCCCTCGTAGATTTTGGTGACCGTATTGGCATCCATGCCCTGCGGCGCGGCGGCTGCGGCGGGCGCTGCTGCCGGTGCGGCAGGGGCGGCGGCGGGCTGGGGCGTTGCCGTTTCAACATCGGCTTTGACGATGCGGCCCTTGGGGCCCGAGCCCTTGATTTGAGACAGGTCGAGCCCCTTCTCAGCGGCAATCCGGCGGGCGAGGGGGGAGGCGAAGATGCGCCCCCCATCCGCTGCGGCGGGGGCCGCAGGCGCTGCGGCCGGCGCGGGTGCGGGAGTCGGGGCCGGCTCTTCTGCTGCTGCGGGGGCGGCCGGCGCCGGGGCTGCCGCGGCGGGCGCACCGATGTCATCGGCGCTTTCGCCATCGTCGAGCAGCACGGCGATGGGCGTGTTCACTTTCACCGCCTCGGTGCCCTCGGCCACGAGGATCTTGCCCACCGTGCCCTCATCCACCGCTTCGAATTCCATCGTGGCCTTATCGGTCTCGATCTCGGCCAGAAGATCGCCGGAACTCACCGTATCGCCCTCCTTGACCAGCCATTTGGCAAGCGTGCCTTCCTCCATCGTGGGTGAAAGGGCGGGCATGAGCACTTCTGTGGGCATCTCTTCAGTCCTTTTCCAGAACCACGGCAGCAAAGCGGGCCGGTGCGGGCCGGCCTGCGCTGAGGGCTCTGAGGGTTAGTTCGAGGGTGTTCTGGTGGCGCGCGAGCCAGTCATAGGCGGTTTGGTGGCCGCGCCCGCCGGTCAACGAAAGGGTGGCCGAGATCGTGGCATCGGGCACCAGCCCGACGATCCGCCCATCCGGCCCGCCAATGGCGATCCGGTAGGCTTCGCGCACGCTATCGCGGCCCAGCACCTCCATCTCAGCGGTAGGTCACGGCTTTCACCGCCTCGATCACCTCTGCCGTGGTGACAAGCGCGAGCTTTTCGAGATTTGCTGCGTAAGGCATTGGCACGTCCTTCCCGGTGCAGTTGATCACAGGGGCATCGAGGTAATCGAACGCCTCCTGCATCAGCACCGCGGAGATGTGATTGCCGATCGAGCAGACGGGGAAGCCTTCTTCCACCGTCACGCAGCGGTTCGTCTTCATGACCGAGCGGATCACCGCGCCGGTATCCATCGGGCGCAGGGTGCGCAGGTCGATCACCTCCGCAGAGATCCCCTCTTTCTCAAGTTCTTCTGCGGCTTCGAGCGCATAGGTCATCCCGATTCCGAAGCTCACGATTGTCACGTCAGAGCCCTCGCGCCAGATCCGCGCCTTGCCGAAGGGCACGGTATAGTCATCCAGCTTCGGAACATCGAAGGTGCGCCCGTAAAGGATCTCGTTTTCGAGGAAGATCACCGGGTTGGGATCGCGGATCGCTGTTTTCAGCAGGCCCTTGGCATCGGCGGCAGAGTAGGGCTGAACCACTTTCAGCCCAGGGACGTGGCTATACCACGCCGCGTAATCCTGGCTGTGCTGGGCGCCCACCCGCGCGGCGGCGCCGTTGGGGCCCCGGAACACGATCGGGCAGCCCATCTGCCCGCCTGACATGTACAGCGTTTTCGCCGCGGAATTGATAATGTGATCAATGGCCTGCATGGCGAAGTTGAAAGTCATGAACTCCACGATCGGGCGCAGGCCGCCGAAGGCCGCGCCCACGCCGATCCCGGCAAAGCCGTGTTCGGTGATCGGCGTGTCAATCACCCGGCGCGCCTGGAATTCTTCCAAAAGGCCCTGGCTGATCTTGTAGGCACCCTGATATTCGGCCACTTCCTCGCCCATGAGGAACACCGCCTCGTCGCGGCGCATCTCCTCGGCCATCGCATCGCGAAGCGCTTCGCGCACCGTGGATTGCACGAGTTCGGTGCCCTCGGGGTAATCGGGTTCGATGGGTGCGGCGTCAATCGCGGCAGGAACGGGGTGCTGGATCGCTGCCGCGGGTGAATCCTCGCTCGATTGGGCTTTGTTCACCGGCACGGGCTGTTGCGACTGGCTGCTGTCAATCTCCGCGCTCGCGGCATCCTCGCCATCTTCGAGCAAAACCGCGATGGGCGTGTTCACCTTCACCGCCTCGGTGCCCTCGGCCACGAGGATCTTGCCCACCGTGCCCTCATCCACAGCCTCGAATTCCATCGTGGCCTTGTCGGTTTCGATCTCGGCCAGGATATCGCCGGACGATACCGTATCGCCCTCCTTCACCAGCCACTTTGCAAGCGTGCCTTCTTCCATGGTGGGGGAGAGGGCGGGCATCAGAACTTCGGTTGCCATCACACAGCCTCCCCTTGCGGCGCCGCATCGGCATAGATGTCGGTCCAAAGCTCCGAAACATCCGGTTCGGGGCTTTCTTTCGAGAATTCTGCGGCGGCGTTCACGATATCCTTGATCTCTTTGTCGATGGCCTTGAGCTCATCTTCGGTGGCGTGTTTGCCCGTCAGAAGCAGGTCGCGCACATGTTCGATGGCGTCCCGCTCTTCGCGGATTTTCTGCACCTCGTCGCGGGTGCGGTATTTGGCGGGGTCTGACATCGAATGCCCGCGATAGCGGTAGGTCATGACCTCAAGAATGTAGGGGCCCTTCCCGGCGCGGCAGTGCGCCACCGCCTTTTCGCCCGCGGCCTTGACGGCCAGCACATCCATCCCGTCCACCTCTTCGCCCGGGATGCCGTAGGCGGCGCCCCGTTCCCAAAGGCTTGGCGATTTGGTGGAGCGTTTGACGCTTGTTCCCATGGCGTATTGGTTGTTCTCGATCACGAAGATCACCGGAAGATCCCAGAGTTCCGCCATATTGTAGGTTTCATAGACCTGGCCCTGGTTGGCCGCGCCATCGCCGAAATAGGTGAAAGTCACGCGGTCATTGCCCAGATACTTGTCGGCGAAGGCCAGCCCGGCGCCGATGGGCACCTGCGCACCCACGATGCCATGGCCGCCATAAAAGTGTTTTTCCTTGGAGAACATGTGCATCGAGCCGCCCTTGCCGCGGGAATACCCGCCCTCGCGGCCCGTCAGCTCGGCCATCACGCCCTTGGGGTCCATCCCGCAGGCCAGCATATGCCCGTGATCGCGGTAGGAGGTGACGCGCTTGTCGCCCTCATCCGCGGCGGCTTCGAGCCCCACGACAACGGCTTCCTGCCCGATATAGAGGTGGCAAAAACCGCCGATCAGCCCCATGCCGTAGAGCTGGCCCGCCTTTTCCTCGAACCGGCGGATCTGCAGCATCTCGCGGTAGTAATGCAGCAGCTCATCTTTGGAGACATTGGGTTTCTTGGTCGTGCGTCTTGCGGCCATGCCGGCAGACCCTCCCTCAGAGCAAGATAGTTCAGCGTTAAACTATCCCTTACAGGAAGCGTTCCGCGGGTGCATCAGAAAAACTGCCGCAGCGTCAGGGCCGAGGGTCGGGCCGCGGTCGGGCCGGGTTCGCGCTAGCGCAGCACCATCTCGTCGGGCCGCACAAGCCCCAGAACTTCGCGCGCCTGCTGATCGAGAAGTTCGAGATCAAGATGATCGTCTGACAGCCGACGTGTTTTGTTTTCCAGTGCGGAAACCTCGGCGGCAAGCGCATCGCGCTCGGCTTCAAGCGCGGCCTGTTCGGCCTCGATCTGCACCCGGCGGAAAAGGCCGTAATCGCCCTGGACGGAGGCAAAGACGAAATACATCCCCGCCAGGCACATCAGGGATAGGTAGATCACCGCGCCCAGGGCGGGCCGGCTGCGGGCGGGCGTTGCCCGGTGCGGTGGCGTCCGGTGCGAAGGCGTCCGGGGCAGGGGGGGTGTCATGCGCGTCCTCATCCGCCGCCTCTTGCCGGGCGGCCTGCAAAACGAATCATTACACAGCGCCTGCCCGGTTGTGAATCCCCCCGCGCAAGATAGGCGCCGCGCCGCCCTTTTCCCCTCTGAGTTCCTGCCGGTGGCCGGGGGCAGGCGCCCCCGGTCCGCCCCTCGCGATCTGCCGCCTCAGCCGGCGACCGAGGCTTGGTAGATCGCGTCGATCGTGCCCGCGATCGTGGCATTGAAGGCCGCATCGTCCTGCCCGGCCGATAGCCCTTCGGTCAGCGCCCGGCTGAAGCTCGCGATCACGCCGGTATTCTGCGCCAGAAGCGTGTTCGCCTCCTCCCGCGCATAGCCGCCGGACAGCGCAACAACGCGCATCACCTTGGGGTGGTCCACAAGCGGTTTGTAGTGATTGGCCTTGGTGGGCAGCGAAAGCTTGAGCATGATCTCGGTGCCCTCGGGAAGCTGATCGAGATGCTTGAGGATCTCGGCCAGAAGAATGTCTTCCGCCTCGGCCTTATCGGCAATCGTGATCGTCACTTCGGGCTCCAGGATCGGCATCAGGCCCTTGGCCAGGATCGCTTTGCCGATCTCGAATTGCTGCGCCACGTTCGCCGCGATCCCGCCGGCATTCGCGGCATGGATGACGGAGCGCATCTTGGTGCCGAAGATTCCCTTGGCCACGGCGCGGTTGAGCAGCCCGTCAAGCCCGTCAATTGGCTTCATGAGCTGAACGCCCTCGGCCTCATCTGCCAGACCCTTGTCCACCTTCAGAAACGGCACCACGCCGCGCTCTTCCCAAAGATAGGCGGCGGCGGGCTTGCCGCCGATGTCCCGATCCATCGTCATCTCAAAAAGGATCGCCCCGATCACCTTCTCACCGGTAAATGCCTCGGCCTGGGCGATGCGGCTGCGCATGGCATGGATCAGGTCGAACATCTCCCCATCGCCCGAATAGGCGCTCTCTTCGATCCCGTAGAGGCGCAGCGCCTTGGGCGTGGAGCCGCCGGATTGATCGAGCGCGGCGATAAAGCCCGCGCCGTCGCGCATTTGCGTGGCTTGGTCTTGGTTCATGGGATCCCTCCAAAGGTCTTTTCAAGCCGGGGGTTTAGGCTGGGCCCGGCAGGCTGGCAATCATGGTGGCGCTAACGTGGCATCAGCGGCCCCGCAGCCGTCAGGTTGTTTCCAGTGCGGCAACGCCGGGCAGGGTTTTGCCCTCCATCCATTCAAGAAACGCGCCCCCGGCGGTGGAGATATAGGTGAAATCATCGGCCACGCCGGCGGTGTTGAGCGCGGCCACCGTATCGCCGCCGCCGGCCACGGTGGTAAGCTGGCCTGCGCGGGTTTGCGCCGCGGCCGCCTTGGCGGCGGTGACCGTGGCGGTATCGAAAGGCGCGATCTCGAAGGCGCCGAGGGGGCCGTTCCAGATCACCGTTTTTGCGGCGCCGAAGGCGGCGGTGATCGCGGCAACCGTTTCGGGCCCGGCATCGAGGATCATCGCATCGGGCGGGCAGGCGTTTGCGGCCACCGTCTCTGACGCAGCACCTGCCTTGAACTCGCGCGCGATCACCACATCGGTGGGCAGCAGGATCGCACAGGCCGCTTCCCCCGCCCGCGCCAGGATGTCGCGGGCCGTATCGGCCATCTCGTGTTCGGCCAGCGATGTGCCCACATCGTGGCCCTGCGCGGCGAGAAACGTGTTGGCCATCCCTCCGCCGATGACCAGCGTGTCGACCTTGCGCACGAGGTTGGCCAGAAGATCGAGCTTGGTGGAGACTTTCGCGCCACCCACCACCGCCACAACGGGGCGCTCGGGCGTTCCAAGGGCCGCATCAAGCGCGCGCAATTCCGCCTCCATCAGCCGCCCCGCGGCAGCCGGCAGAAGCCGGGCGATCCCTTCCGTTGAGGCATGCGCCCGGTGCGCGGCGGAAAAGGCATCGTTGATGTAAACATCGCCAAGGGCCGCCAGCGCAGACGCATAGCCCGCATCATTGGCGGTTTCTTCGGCATGAAATCGCGTGTTTTCAAGCAAAAGCACCGATCCCTCGGCAAGCTCGGCCACCGCGGCCGCCGCGACGGGCCCGATCGAGGCCTCGGCAAAGGCCACCGGCACGCCCAGTACCTCTTCCACCGCACCACGGATATGGGCGAGTGACATCTCGGGCACCACCTTGCCCTTCGGGCGCCCGAAATGCGCCAAGAGCACCGGCTTGCCGCCTTTGGCGAGGATATCCATCACCGTGGGCCGGATCCGTTCGATCCGGGTGGCATCCGTTACCCGCCCGTCTTCCACCGGCACGTTGATATCCACCCGCGTGAGCACCGTCTTGCCGCCGAGTTCAAGATCGTCGAGCGTATTCCAGCCCATGCCAAGCTCCTCGCCACTGCCTTGTCTGGGGCCAACCCATCCCAGCGCCGCGCCGCCGTCAACACCCCAATCCCGGCTTTGGGGTTTTCCTGCGCCGGAACGCGCACTAGGGTCGCCCCGAACCGAAGATGGGGAGAGCAGGATGGCCGAGATCAAGGATCCGGAGAACACGATTTTGATGGAGCTGAAGGGCGGCACGGTCACGATCGAACTTCTGCCGGATGTTGCGCCGAAACATGCCGAGCGGATGAAAGAGCTTGCGCGCGCGGGGGCCTATGACAACGTGGTGTTCCACCGGGTGATCGATGGCTTCATGGCGCAGACGGGCGATGTGGCCCATGGCAATGCCGAAGATGGCTT
Source organism: Paracoccaceae bacterium (assembly GCA_028285485.1). Taxonomy (GTDB): domain Bacteria; phylum Pseudomonadota; class Alphaproteobacteria; order Rhodobacterales; family Rhodobacteraceae; genus JANQPC01. The sequence goes on from JANQPC010000034.1 coordinate 47,488, forward strand.
CGATCTGCGCCGCGCGGGCACCGGTGGGTCCGAGATGCCCGATCTGCCGGCGGAGTTTTCGAAACTGCCCCATGATCGCGGCACGCTGGGCGCCGCCCGGTCGCAAAACCCCAACTCCGCCAACAGCCAATTCTTCATCAATTTCTCCGACAATCACTTTCTGAACGGCCAGTACACGGTCTATGGCCGCGTCATCGAAGGGATGGAGCATGTGGATGAAATCCTCCGCGGCGAGCCGCCGATGAACCCCGACCGGATGATCAGCGTTAAGGTGGCCGCCGATGCGTAGCGATGCGATCATCATCGGCGCGCTGACGGCGCTGGGCCTGGCGGGCATCGGCGCGCTCTATTTCGCCTCGCAGCCCGCGACCGCGGCCTCCCACGCCGCCCCCGACGGGCCGGGCCCGAACCTGGAAATCACGGTGGCGGGCGAGGCCAATGGCACGGTGGTGATCGATCTGCTGGACGATATCGCCCCGGCGCATGTGGAACAGATCACCGCGCTGGCCGAAGAGGGCGCCTATGATGGCGTGGTCTTCCACCGGGTGATTGAAGGGTTCATGGCGCAAACGGGCGATGTGCAGTTCGGTACTGCCGAGGGCGGGCTTGCCCAGGCGGGCATGGGCGGGTCGGAACGGCCCGATCTTCCGGCCGAGTTTTCAGATGTTCCGTTCGAACGCGGCGTTGTCGGCATGGCGCGGGCGCAGGATCCGAATTCCGCCAACAGCCAGTTTTTCATCATGTTTGCGCCTGGCGATTTTCTGAACGGCCAGTACACGGTTGTGGGGCGCGTGATCGAAGGGATGGATGTGGTGGATGCCATCAAGAAGGGCGACAGCGCCCGCAACGGCATGATCACCGACGCGCCCGACATTATGGAAAGCGTCACGGTCGTTCGCTAGCGCCCGGGCGCGCCCCATCTGGGCGCAAACGGCGCCAATCGCCAGGATGCGCGCTGGACAAGGCGGCCTGAGGCCCATCGGCCCCTCGGGCCAAACCTGCCCCGGTTGAGATTGATCCCGGCGCCGTGCCCGTGTTGGCCCGGCGCGTGGCGAAGCTACCGCCGTTCCCGTGCGATACACCCGCAGTTTCGCAGTTTGCCGGTCTGGAGCTGCGGCCTAACCCAGCGGCCCGGCCCGCGCCGCCCGCCAGCCGCGGCGCCTCTCTCCCGCCCCGTCACGCCTTTGTGAGCAGGGCTATCCAGCGCGCGGACCAGGCTCTACCCTTCCGCCCACGCGATTGCCGAGGAGATGCGCGATGTTTCTCAAGCCCGTTCTCGCCGCTGCCGCCCTTGCGGTGGCCGCCACCAGCGCCGCCGCCGATCCGAGCTTCTGGAAATTCGAATGGCCGAACACTGATTTCGAAAAGACCAGCGTTGAAAACTGGGTAGAAATCCTTTCCGGCGGCCCGCCGAAGGATGGCATCCCCGCCATCGACGCCCCGAATTTTATCGCCGCCGCGGAAGAAACCCGCATCGGGGATCGCGAACCGGTCATCACGCTCGAAATCGAAGGCGCGGTGCCGCGCGCCTACCCGATCCGCTACCTCACCTGGCATGAGATCGTGAATGATGAGGTTGGCGATATCCCGGTGGCCGTGACCTTCTGCCCCTTGTGCAACTCCGGCATCACCTTCGATCGCCGGGTGGAGGGCCAGATCCTAAGCTTCGGGGTCTCCGGCAAGCTCCGCAATTCCGACATGGTGATGTATGATCGCGAGACCGAAAGCTGGTGGCAGCAGGCCATCGGCGAGGGGATCGTGGGCGAGATGACGGGGGTAGAGCTTGTGGCCCTGCCCACCTGGATGGAAAGCTGGGCGGAGTTCAAGGCCCGCAACCCCGATGGCGCGGTGATGGATGAACCCGGCTGGCCGCGCCCCTACGGCCAGAACCCCTACACCAATTACGACAGTTCGCGGAAACCCTTCCTCTACAATGGGGAAATGCCGCCGCATGGCATTCCCGCGCTGGCCCGCGTGGTGCGGGTGGGAGATCGCGCCTGGCCGGTGGAGCGCTTGCGCGAAACCCCCGAAGTCACCGAAGCCGGGGTCACGCTGACCTGGGCGGCCGGGCAGGCCTCTGCGCTTGACAGCCGCAATATCGCCGATGGGCGGGATGTGGGCACGATCCGGGTGCGTGACGCGGCGGGTAACGATCTGCCCCATGACGTGATGTTTGCCTTCGCCTTCCATGCCTTCTGGCCCGAGGGCGAATGGATGCTGGCGAACTGACGCCTGTGCACCCCCGGGGCGCAAGGTGCGCTACCCTGCTCCGGTCACCACCTTCAGCGCCGTCAGCGGGATCGTCGCAGCGATCCCCACAAAGCCCATGCCGATCAGGGTGTAGAGCCCGTCGCGGGTTAAAAACCCCGCCGAAAAGAACAGCACCGCGGTTCCCAGAAGCGATGAGGAAAACGGCAGAAGCTCCAGAAACGGCATCGAAAGCCCTGCCACAACGCAGAGCGCCCGGGGCACGACCGCGAGCGGCCCGTAGGTGAGCAGCGCAAGGCGGCGATGCGCCCGGCGATCGAGCCACCCAGCCACACGCCGCATCCGGCCCAGCACCCGGCGCACCCGCGCGACATCGATCTGCCGCGCCATCAGCGCCCCGGGCAGCCACAGATGCCGCCGCTGCAACAGAAGTTGCACGGCGATCAGCGCAATCGTCAGCCCGCAGATCGATGACAGCACCGGAATGCCGCTCAGCGGGGAAACGACGATCAGCGCAGGCACCACCATCAGCGCAATGAAGGCCGTGTCGCCGAAGCCTTCGACGAGATCGCGCACTGTCAGCACCTCCGCCGCGGTCAGGCGGTCGAGCCTATCCACGATTCCGGTCACGCTGCCCGGGGGATCGTTCGCGGTGTCGCGCATCGTCGGCGCCCCTGTTGCCTTGGCCTCACATGGGGCCGCGGCGCGGGTTTGGCTAGCCGTCGCCCCGCTCGGCGGCCTTGGCCGCATCCCAAAGCGCATCCATCTCTTCCAGGGTGCTTTCCGCGGGCGCCGTGCCCCGGGCGGCCAGCGCGGCCTCGACGGCCTCAAACCGCCGCGTGAACTTGGCGTTGGCGGCCCGAAGCGCCTCTTCGGGATCGATCTTCAGATGCCGGGCCAGGTTAGCGATCACAAAAAGCAGATCGCCGAACTCCTCAAACTGCGCCTCGGGCGCGTCTTCGGCTGTCAGTTCGCGGGCCTCTTCCACGATCTTGTCAAGCACCTCATCGGTCGAGGGCCAGTCAAACCCCACCCGCGCGGCGCGCTTTTGCAGCTTCACCGCGCGGGTCAGCGCCGGAAGCCCCAGCGCCACGCCATCGAGCGTTCCGGCATCGCCGCGTTCGCGCGCCTTCTGCGCCTCCCAATCCCGCGTCTGCTGATCGGCCGACTTTGCGTTGCTTTCGGTGCCGAACACATGCGGGTGGCGGGCCACCATCTTATCCGAGATCGCGTTGGCAACGCTGTCAAAGCTGAACATACCCGCCTCTTCGCCCATCTGGGTGTGGTAAACGGTCTGAAGGAGCAGATCGCCAAGTTCGCCCTCCAGCTCGCCCCAGGCCGCGCGCTCGATCGCATCGGCCACCTCATAAGCCTCTTCGATGGTGTAGGGGGCGATAGAGCCGAAATCCTGCTTGATATCCCAGGGGCAGCCCGTCTCCGGATCGCGCAGCCGCCGCATGATTTCGCGCAGCCGCGGCAACCCGCCTTCGGGATCGTGCACGAGGGTATCGGATGTGCTGGGCATGGACCTTTTCCGCAAGGGCTGGCATGCCGGTTATCGGCCACCGTTGGAGGGGAGTCCACATGACCGTCATCAACCGCATCGGCGGTTTTGCTGAGGAGATGAAGGGGTGGCGCCACTGGCTCCACCGAAATCCCGAGCTGGGCTTCGATCTGCCGAAAACTGCGGCCTTCGTGGCAGAGCGGTTGCGGGAGTTTGGGGTGGATGCGCTGCATGAGGGCATCGCCGAAACCGGAATGGTGGCGATTATCGAGGGCCGCGCGCCGGGTCCCACAATTGGCCTGCGCGCCGATATGGATGCGCTGCCGATTCATGAGGCAACGGGCTTGCCCCATGCCAGCGAAACGCCGGGCCGGATGCATGCCTGCGGCCATGACGGGCACACCACGATGCTGCTCGGTGCTGCGAAATACCTGGCCGAGACCCGCAATTTTGCAGGCCGCGTTGCGCTGATCTTCCAGCCGGCGGAAGAAGGCGGCGGCGGTGCGGTGAAAATGGTGGCCGAGGGCGTGATGGAGCGGTTTGAGATCGCCCAGGTTTTCGCCATTCACAACTGGCCGGGGATGGCGGTGGGCTGTTTCGGCTCGCGCCCGGGCCCGTTTCTGGCTGCGGCAGATCAGTTCGAGATCACCATCACCGGTCAGGGCGGGCACGCGGCCTACCCGCATCTCGCCCGCGATCCGATCCGTGTGGCCCTGGCCATCGGGCAGGAGATCAACACGATCGCCGCGCGCGACAGGCCGCCGCTGGAGATGCTCGCGCTTTCGGTCACCCAGATCCACGCCGGCACCGCGCATAACATCATCCCGCCCACTGCGACGCTCGGCGGCACCGTGCGCACCTACGATGATGCGCTGCGCGATGTGGTGGAGCGCAAGCTTGAGGCCATCGTGGCCGGGCAGGCGGCGATCCACGGCGTGGAGGCCACGCTCACCTATACCCGGATGTTTGGGGCCACGCGGAACGATACCGACAAGCTCGCCCTGGCCGCGGATGCGGCCGAGGATGTGGCGGGGCCCGGCCAGGTGGATCGAACCGCGCCGCCCCGCACGGGCAGCGAGGATTTTTCCGCCATGCTCGATGCCCGGCCCGGCGCGTATCTCTTCCTGGGGCAGGGTGACAGTGCGCCGTTGCATGACCCCGCCTATGATTTCAACGATGACGCCGCGCCCTATGGCGCGTCATTCTTCGCCCGGCTCGTGGAACGCGCGCAGCCGCTCTGATGCGATGGGGGAGCCTGCCATGGCGCTGACCGATGCCAAGAACGATATCGACGGTGCGATCACGCGAAAGGATCCGCGCGGCCTTTCCTTCGAGAACGCTTTTGGCGGGGTCACGAGTTTCCTGCGCCGCCGCTACACGAAGGATCTCACCGGCTTCGATCTGGCTATCACCGGCGTGCCCTTCGATCAGGCCACCACCAACCGGCCCGGAACCCGGCTGGGCCCCCGCGCCCTGCGCGAGGCATCCGCCCATATGGTGAATGATCCGCCCTATGGCTGGGGCTTCGATGCGCTGAGCGAGCTTGCCATCGCCGATTACGGCGATGTGGCCTTCGATTATGCCGATGTGGCGGGCTTTCCCGCCGCGCTCACCGATCATATCGCGGGCATTCTCGATGCGGGCTGCGGCGCCATTGCGCTTGGGGGCGATCATTCGATTTCGCTGCCGATCCTGCGTGCACAGGCCGCGCGGTACGGCGCCCTCGCGCTGATCCAGTTTGATGCCCATACCGATACCTGGCCCGATGAGGCGCCCGCCCGGATCGATCATGGCACGATGTTCTACAAGGCGGTGCGCGAGGGGCTGATCGATGTGGGGCGGTCCGTGCAAGTGGGCATCCGCACCGAAAACCCCGATCCGCTGGGCATCACGATCATCGATGCGCCGGAGGTGCATGAGATCGGGCCGAAAGCCGTGGCCGAACGGATCCGTGCCATCGCGGGCGGTCATCCCGCCTATGTGACCTTCGATATAGATTGCCTCGATCCCGCCTTTGCGCCAGGCACCGGCACGCCCGTCTGGGGCGGGCTCTCCTCGGCCCAGGCCGCGGCGATCCTGCGCGGCATCGCGGGGGTGAACATGATCGGCGGCGATGTTGTGGAAGTGTCGCCCCCCTTCGATCCCGCTGGCGCCACCGCCGTTGCGGGCGCCCATGCGGCGACGGAGCTCATTTGCCTCTGGGCCGCCGCACGGCGGGGTTGAGCGGGCCGGTGGGGGCGACTATCTCAGCCCCATGCGTATCGGATTGACCCTTGCCCTCATCGCCGCCGCCGGCGTGGTGGGCCTTGCCACCTTCGTTCGCCTCGCGCCCCACGATCCGGCGCGCTGGCATGTGATGCCCGATCTGCCCGGGCAGGGCGATGAGATGCGCGAGGCGACAGGCGGCCATACCGCCGCCCATGTCACCGCCCTGCCGCCCGCCGAGGCATTGGCCCGCATCGATGCCATCGCGCGTGAGACGCCGCGCACCACGGTGCTGGCGGGCAGTGTCGCGGAGGGGCTGATCACCTATGTCACGCGCTCCCGCCTCTGGGGCTTTCCCGATTACACAACGGTGTCTGCCGCCCCGCACCCCGATGGTGCGCGGCTTGTGATCGATGCGCGGCTTCGCTTCGGCCAATCTGATATGGGCGTGAACCGCGCGCGGGTTTCGGAATGGCTCGCGGCGTTTGACGGCTAGCGGCGCCGGCTGCCGCGGCCCCAACTCGCGCCATGGCTGAGGCGCGAATGATTTCTTCTACTTATGGGTTGCGGTGCGGCGGATCGTGCGTAATCTCCGCCGCAATGCGAAGTATTTTGATTGCTCTTTTTATCACAGCACTTGCTGCAGTTATCGTTGTGTTTTTTGCCGAAGTCGAACCCACAACGAATGGCGCTGCCCGGCCACCCGCGCCGCCCGTTGCCTCTGCCGTGCCGCCGCCGCCACCCCCCGCTTTCACTTGACGTGCTGGGGCGGATCGGGAACACGAGCGCATGGTTCCGCTCGACAGACTTCAGCAGATCACCGAACGCTTCGAGTTTCTCGAAGCCAAGATGGCCGGGGGCGCCGAGGCGGGCGAGATTGCCGATCTCGCGCGCGAATATGCCGAGCTGAAGCCGGTGGTAGGCGAGATCGCGGAATACCGGCAATTGCTTGACGATATCTCCGAGGCAGAGGCGATGCTCGCCGATGCAGAGATGCGCGCGCTTGCAGAAGATGAGCTGCCGGTTCTGAAGGAACGGCTGCCGGAGGTGGAGCAATCGCTGCGCCTGGCGCTTCTGCCAAAGGATGCCGCCGATGCCCGCCCCGCGATCCTCGAAATCCGCCCAGGCACCGGCGGCGAAGAGGCCGCGCTTTTCGCGGGCGATCTCTTGCGCATGTATCAGCGCTATGCCGAGGCGCGGGGCTGGAAGCTCGACATCCTGGAACAGGCGGAAACCGAGCTGGGCGGGATCAAGGAACTGGTGGCCAATGTGCGCGGCGAGGGCGTTTTCGCACGGTTGAAATACGAATCCGGCGTTCACCGCGTACAGCGGGTTCCGGCCACGGAATCGGGCGGGCGCATCCATACATCTGCCGCCACCGTCGCCGTGCTGCCCGAGGCCGAAGAGGTGGATATCGATATCCCGGCAACTGACATTCGCATCGATACGATGCGTGCAAGCGGGGCCGGGGGCCAGCATGTCAACACCACCGACAGCGCGGTGCGGATCACCCATATTCCCACCGGCATCGTGGTGACCTCGTCGGAGAAATCCCAGCACCAGAACCGCGCCATCGCGATGCAGGTGCTGCGCACGCGGCTCTACGATGCCGAACGCCAGCGCGCGGAGGCCGAACGCGCGGCGGATCGCAAAAGCCAGGTGGGCTCGGGCGACCGCTCCGAACGCATCCGCACCTACAATTTCCCGCAGGGGCGGATGACCGATCACCGCATCAACCTTACGCTCTACAAGCTGGATCAGGTTATGCAGGGCGATCTCGATGAGGTGATCGATGCGCTGATCGCCGATGATCAGGCCGCCAAACTTGCCGAAAGCGGGATGTGAGCCCCCAAACGGTTGAGGCGGCCATGCGCGCGGGCGCTGCGCGGCTTGGCGGGGCCGGCGTGCCCGATCCGGGCCGCGATGCGCGGCGGCTGATGGCGGCGGCGCTGGGCGTGGAGGCAGGCGCGCTGATCGCGCATCTGCGCGATCCGCTCGGGGAGGGCGCGCAAGCGGCCTTCGACGGGTTGCTTAACCGCCGGGAGGCCCGCGAACCCGTCAGCCACATCCTGGGTGGCCGCTGGTTCTATGGCCGCTGGTTCGAGGTAACCGCCGATGTGCTCGATCCCCGCCCCGAAACCGAGGCGCTGATAAGCTGCGCGCTTGCAGAGCCGTTTGAGAAGCTTCTCGATCTCGGCACGGGCTCCGGCGCAATCGCGATCTCGCTTCTGGCCGAACGGGCCGGTGCGCGGGCGGTGGGCACCGATATCTCGCCCGAGGCGCTTGCCGTTGCGGGCCGGAATGCAGTGGCGCATGGCGTTACACCGCGCCTGATCCTGCCGCTATCGGATTGGTTCGAGGATGTGGGCGGGCGCTTCGATCTGATCGTTTCAAACCCGCCCTATATCGCTGCCGGTGAAATGGCGGGCCTTGAACCCGAGGTGCGGGAGTGGGAGCCCGCAGTTGCGCTCACCGATGGGGGCGACGGGCTTTCGGCCTATCGCGCCATCGCCCACGGTGCGCCCGATCACCTGCGCCCCGGCGGGCGGGTGATCGTGGAGATCGGCGCCACCCAGGGCACGGCCGTCGCATCGCTTTTCCGGGCGGCGGGGCTTGAAGAGGTGGCGGTGCATCCCGATCTTGGGGGGGCGGATCGTGTTGTCGCCGCCCGTGCGCCTTTGCATGAAATGTGAGCGCAACCAGCGCGAAATTCCGCAAAACGCCCGCATATTCGCCACCTCCTCGGCAGATTGTTCTTGTCTTGTGCCGGTGCGCGTGCTTAGTGGGTGCCGTGCGGGCGGTGGGAGCCTTTGCCTCCCCCTCGCCACTTGCCACTTCATCGCAGCGCTTGCCGGGGCCATTGTTTGCCCCTTGGCGGGGGACACGAGAGCGCAGCGAAATTGTTAGCCACAAAAGGCCGGAACCAAGACCTTATGAGATCTTCCAAGACACGCTCGCGGTCAAAGAACAATCGTAACCGTTCGATGGGCAACATCGTCAACCGGGTGTTTGATAGCTCGGGGCCCGAGGGAAAAGTGCGCGGCACGCCGCAGCAGATCATCGATAAATACAACCAACTTGCCCGCGATGCGCAGCTTTCGGGCGATCGCGTGGCGTTTGAGAATTTTCAACAGCATTCAGAGCATTACACGCGGATGCTGAGCGAGGCGCAGCGCGAACAGGAAGCCCGCCGCGAAGCGCAGGAACGCGAACAGGAAGCGCGGCGCGAACAGCAGGAACGTGATCGCGCGGAACGCGCCGAACGGCAGGCCAACCGGCAGCCGCAGAACGGCGCCGCAGAGGCCCCGCCTGCTGCCTCGGAAGGCGGCGCGGGCGAGGTTATGGATTTCGGCGCCGAGGATGGCGGCGAAAGCGGCCTTGTGGAGACGCCCGAAAGCAAACCGCGGCGTCGGCGGCGCAGTGGCGGCGGCGGCAATGGCGGGAATGCCGAGGCGCAGGGCTCAGGCGGTGACGGCCCTTCGGAGACGCCTGAGGCGGCAGAGTAGGGGCGGCGCCTCTTCCAGATCTTTTGTGCAGCGTGTGTGTTGCTTATCGCGGCCCGAAAGGGCTGGCCACCCTGCCGGGCAGGCTCAAGACCCTTGTTGAATCTGTACCCCAGGTGCCCGGCGAACGCCGGTCACCCCCATGAACAGGCTCTTGCCCGGTTCCCGTTGAGCTGCGTTACCTAATCAGCCGCCACCGCCCGCGCCAGGGCGCAAAACTCTTCAACCGAAACGCTTTCGGCCCGCCGTGTGGGCGCGATGCCCGCGGCTTCCAGCGCCGCCTCGATATCCGGTACGAGCCCCCTCAAGCTTGCGCGAAGCATTTTCCGGCGCTGCCCGAAGGCTTGCGCGACCACGCGCTTCAACACACCCGCCTCCGCCTCAAAGCGCGGCGTGGGGAGCGCCGTGAGATGCACCACGGCTGAGCGCACCTTGGGCGGCGGCGTGAAGGCGCCCGGAGGCAGATCCATCACGATCCGCGCCTCGCTTCGCCAGCCCGCCAGCACCGAGAGCCGCCCATAGGCCTTGCTGCCCGGCGCGGCCACGATCCGTTCGGCCACCTCGCGCTGAAACATCAGCGTCAGGCTATCCCAAAACGGCGGCCACACAGGTGGGTCGAGCCACCGGGTCAGAAGCTCCGTGCCCACGTTATAGGGCAGGTTGGCGGCGATCCGGATCGGCGGGGTCAAGTGGATAGCCGGATCAAACTTGAGCGCGTCGCCCTCGATCACCTCAAGCCGCCCGGGATAGGCCGCGGCGATCTCATGAAGCGCGGGCAGGCAGCGCGTATCCTTTTCCACTGCCACGACCCGGCGCGCGCCCTCGGCCAGAAGCCCGCGCGTCAGGCCCCCGGGGCCCGGGCCCACCTCCAGAATATCAGATCCCGCCAGATCGCCCGCCTGCCGCGCGATCTTTGCGGTCAGGTTCAGATCCAGCAGAAAATTCTGGCCAAGGCTCTTTCGCGCCGAAAGCCCGTGCCGTGCGATCACCTCGCGCAG
>JANQPC010000047.1 GCA_028285485.1 Paracoccaceae bacterium
CGTGCGGTCGTGGCGGAATTGGTAGACGCGCAGCGTTGAGGTCGCTGTGGGGTAACTCCCGTGGAAGTTCGAGTCTTCTCGACCGCACCAAAACTCCCCCATTTATTCATCGACGTTAAGTGCGTTAGGGGCCGCTGCGCCTTAAGCCCCCCACCTCGGTGTACGCCTGCCGGGGCCACGGCTTGTGCCCGGGCACATCGGGGTGCATTGGTGGGGTGCAGGACGCTCCAAAACATCGGCAACACGGTCTGCAAGGCCCATTCCGGCGCCGCGCACGGGTGCATCTGCCTTGGTCTGGCCGGCGAGCAGCGGGCCGCAGCGCCGAGCCGAGTCGTCAATCAAATCTCAGCGCGTTTTCTCACCGAAAGATCCCGAATTGGCGCCGGCACTACGCCCAAGAGGCCGGCGGCTACTATTATCCCCGCACCGCTTATCCGGTGCGCAGTTCCTGCTTTTTTCGTTTTTCGGCAAATAGGTAACCAGGCGTCCGAGCGCACTTTGCCGAATAGCCGGTTCCGTGTGGCTAACCCTGCGCTGTAGACGGGTACCGAAACCGTGCTAGGCTTCCCCTATATTCAGCAAGTTTTTTTTGAGGTCGCATTATGGAATGGCACCTCTTTGGCGGTGCAGACAGCGGCGGCTGTCTCGGCAATTTTAAGAAGCGAAGCACACGGGCGGCTGGCGTGACCGCGTACCGGGCGTCCGCGCGGCGGCGCGGAGGGAAACCACCTCGGTCTTCGCCCGACACACTATTTCCACCAAGGATGCCAATCCGCGAGCCGTGGCCCCCGATCAGATCAAATCGATCCGGGTTCTCGAAACATGGATGAACGGACATCAAGTCTTTGCGGCCTGAATGCAGGTAACCCCCCTCACATGGAAAGGGGACGCGGATGATACGACAAGATATTGTGCGATGCGTCTTCGTTGCGGTCATCGGGGGCCAGGCCGCGATCGCTCATGCGCAAGACACCGATACGACAACCTTCTACGATGAGGGCCCGCTCACGCTCCGATGGCATTTTCAGGGCGGGCTCTATTTCGCAACGGAAGGCAATCTGTTCTGGGATCTCGCCAATGCCACAGGGGCTGGCGCAGGCTTCGATCCCGATAAATCCTGGCAAGAAGCCTTCATCAAGCCGGGGATCAGCTTCGAATACAATCTTGAGAGCGGCGCGGTGGTCTACGGCAAGCTCTCCGCCGTTTCCTCCTACACATTCGGGACCGACCCGTTCGAGGAAGGCGATAACGGCGAGACAACCCTTGAAGAAGCCTATCTTGCCACCCGTGGCGGATCGCCGGATCTGAGCTACGATCTTTCGATCGGCGCACGGGAATTCAGGCTGGGAACCGGGATGCTGATCGCCAATGGCGCCACCAGCGGCTTTGAACGCGGGGCGTTGAAGTTTGGCCCTCGCAAGGCATGGGAGCGCTCCGTTACCGCCGAGCTCTCCTCCGGCGGGATCACCGGATCGGCGTTTTATCTCGATCCCAACGAATTGCCCTCCACCGATGGCGAAAACGAACTGGCCGGGTTCGATGTGCGGTATGACGGGCAAGGCGGCCGGTATCTTGGCACCACCTTTGTGACGGTGCTCAATTCGGAAACGCCTTACCCGCAGGCCGCGCCCGGCGGGGTGGGGGCGCCATCGATCCTGACCGGGGCGCGGGAAGGCACCGAAACGCTTGCGTTTTACGGGGGAACCGGCGCCCTGGGCGGGGCGTGGGAAAACTGGTCGTTCACCGCCGATCTCGCGGTGCAACGCAACGGCGACATTGATCTTGAGGCATGGGCGGGGCGCGTACAGGCCAGCTACAACTTTGCCGATATTGCCTGGTCGCCGCGCGTGACCCTCGGCTATCAAAGCTTTTCGGGCGACGATCCGAATACCCCCGAACTCGAACGGTTTGACCCGCTCTATTACGAGGGCAGCCCAAGCGCCTGGGCCACCGGCTCGAAATCGGCCTCGACCTTCATCAACTCAAACGTCAATGCGCTGTCGCTTGCCGTGCAGATGCGCCCCAGCGCGCGAGATACGATCACGGCGCGCTACGCCCATATTCGGGCCAATGAGCTACGCAGCCCGATCCAGTTCGGGCAGGCAACGCGCGTCGATACTTCGGGCACGGGCGCGAATGTGGTCAGCGGCGTCACCGATGCCCATCTCGCCGACGATGTCTTCATCGAGTACGTGCGCGTGATCAACCCCAACACGTTTCTCACCGTCGGGGTCGCAGTTTCCTTCCCCGGCAGCGGGATCGAGAACATCGTCGGCGCCGATGCCGATCCGTGGACGGGCGCCTTCGTGAACGTCTTCTTTAACTTCTGAGGCGGCGCCGGCCCGGGCCGCTTGGCCTATCCGGGTTTCACGCTGCAAGTCTTGATCCCGAACACCGAATAAACCGGGCAGATGCCCACTAGGCCCGTAACCAGCGGCACGATGCCGATCAGGCCCCAGAGCGTTTGCGGGCCGATGAAGACGAGCGACAGCAGCACAAGGCCAAGGATAACGCGGAGCGCGCGATCAAGTGTTCCTTCGTTTTTGGACATCTGTTGTCCCTCCATAGCGAGTTGATGCCCCAATGCTAACCCGGCGCCGCCTGCTCCGGCGGTGACAGAGTCACCGCTCCCCTGCGGCAACATGTTCCAGGGCATTCAGATCGAGAAGGGCCACCCCGTTATCCACCTGCCGCACCCAGCCCTGCCGCGCGAACTCGGCCAGGCGGCGCGAGACATAGGCGCGCCCCGAGGCCGTTTCGATCGCCAGTTCGGAATGCGTGGCGGGCACTTTGCCATCCGGGCGCGCAAGCCGGATCAGCACCTTCGCCAACCGAGCATCGAAATTCGTGAGCGCTACATCTTCGATCAGCTGCTGGTATTCGGCAAAGCGCGCGGAGACTGACTGCATGATCATGTCGCGAAACCCGGCATCTTCGGCCAGCTTCGCCTGAAACTCGCTTGCCGGAACGATGTGCCCGGCAAGGCGCGTCTCCGCCACGCCATCGGCCCCGTAGGCTTCGCCATTGATCAGGCAGGAGAGCGTTTGCAGGCAAACCTCGCCGGGCCTGACGCGGTAGAGAACCACCTCGCGCCCGCTTGGGCCCGCCAGGGTTACGCGGATGGTGCCTTCGGACAGGATCACAAAGCCGGGGCAGGGCTGGCCCGGCTGAAAGATCGTTGCGCCCTTCGGCGCCGAAAACTCGCGGAGGCCGGGCATCAGAGGTCGTTCCCTTGATTTGCCGCCACTAAAGGCCGCCGATGGCCGAGACTCAAGCCGGCAGTGCCGCCCGAGCCGCGCAAAAGCGGCGTGTGCGGGCGTGCCGCACCGGACGCAGATGGCGCCCGTTCGCGCTTATCGCCGCTCTGCGATCAAGGCGCGGCTCATCGTTTGGTCGTAAAGGGCGGCCAGCGCCCTCTGCCGCTCTTCCGGCATGTCGGGTTCAAGCAGGATGATCCCGTTGAAGGCGGCGTATTCGATGAAGGCGAGGCTTTCGGCGGTGGCGGCATCAAGATCGTAGCGGCTGCGATAGAGCGTGGTGAGAACGGCCAGGCGCGCGGCATCCGCCTCGCGCAGGATCCGCCCAATCGCGGGCACCCGGCGGCCCAATTCGCGCATCCCAAGCTCCAGCCGGTAATCGATCTGCAACGCCGCCTCGGTCAGCGCGCCGCTTTGATCGGCGGGCGGGGTGGCGGGATCGATGGCGGCGGCCACATCGGTGGTTCGCGTTTCGCGCCAGCGGTGGGCCAGGGCGGTCAGATAGCCCTCGTGATCCGCGAAATGGTGGTAGAAGGATCCGCGCGTCAGCCCCGCGGCCTTGCAGATCGCTTCGAGTTTTACGGCTTCGGGCCCCTTTGCCGAAAGCTCGGCCAGGCCAAGGACGATCCAGTCTTCTTTGCGGAAGCGCCGCGATGTCACGCCAGATGCCCCGCCACGCCCAGGGCGGCCACTGGCAGGAAGAGCCAGCCTTGCGGCAGGCGGGTATGGCGTTCGCCAAGGGCGATCACGAGCCCCACGCCCACCACGAAAAAGCCTGCCGCGAGCAGCGTTGCCGATGTGGCGAAGGCGGTGACAGAGGTGAAGGCCGCGGCCAGGTAAAGGCCCGCCATCCCCGCAATGGCCACCGTCGTGAAATGCCAGCAAAGGTACTGCGTGTGGCGCACCGTTGCGGGCAGCGCGGTGGCCTTGAGCAAGGGATGCGCAATCTCCCGCCCGCCAAGAAATACATGGATGGCGAGCCAGAGCGTGGCGAGCACGCCGGCGGCAGTGAAAAAGACGTGGCTCATGGGGCAGGCTCCGGGTGCGATCGCGCTTCCATATCTTTTTGTATGGTGACGCGCAACCGAAACATACCAAATGATATGGTGGTGCGTGGCGGCCTACTCCGCCGTGTCGAGCCAGATCGTGACGGGGCCGTCATTGACAAGGCTCACCGCCATATCGGCGCCGAACCGCCCGGTGGCGACGGGCACGCCAGCAGCTTGCAGCGCTGCGGCGAAATGCAGGTAGAGGCGTTCGCCCTCATCGGGCGGGGCGGCGGCAGAGAAGCCGGGGCGATTGCCGCGGCGTGTATCGGCGGCGAGCGTGAACTGGCTCACCACCAGCGCCGCGCCCGCCACATCGCCCAGCGCGCGGTTCATCCGCCCGGCCTCATCGGCGAAGATGCGCAGCTTGGCGATCTTGGCGGCCAGCCGTTCTGCCGTGCTGTCCTCATCCCCAGCCATGGCGCAGACGAGCACCAGAAGCCCCGGCCCGATCTCCCCGATCACCGCGCCGTCCACGG
>JANQPC010000065.1 GCA_028285485.1 Paracoccaceae bacterium
GCCCTGAAAAGGGGGCAGGGATGAAGCTGGCGGAAACGGTCACGTTCGGGGGCTCGGCGCTTGATCGGGCGGGCGAGGTGCGGGGCGATGCGGCGGCGGTTGCTGCACTTCTGGCGGCGCCGGAGGCGCGCGTGCTGCCGATCTGGCGTGGCAAGCCATGCTTTAACGCCGAACGCAGCGCGCTTGCCTGGCTTCGCGCCGATCATCCCGTGATCGCAAAGGCCTCTGAAACGATCTTTCTGGGCCGCGATCAGGGGGCGGGCCGCTTTGCCGCCGATATCTCGGGCTGGGAGCCTGAGGAGATGCCCGAAACGCTGGGCGCGTTCTTCGATCCGTCTTTCCAGACCCATCCCGCGCTGGGCGAGGCCCATGTTTTTGCCGAATTGCGCGGCGCGATGACCCTGATCTCGCCCCGGGATGCCGAACTTGCCGCAACCGCCCGGGCGGTTCTTTCGTGGCACAGCACGCATCCCTTCTGCGCCCGTTGCGGCGCGGCGTCCAGCATGGCGATGGCGGGCTGGCAGAGGATCTGCCCGGCCTGCGGTGCGCATCACTTCCCACGCACCGATCCCGTGGTGATCATGCTCATCACCCACGGCAATGATGTGCTGGTGGGCCGGTCGCCGGGCTGGCCCGAGGCAATGTATTCGCTTCTTGCCGGTTTCGTGGAGCCCGGGGAAACGATCGAAGCCGCCGTGCGGCGCGAAACGATGGAAGAGGCCAGCGTGCCCGTTGGGCCCGTGACCTACCTTGCCTCGCAACCCTGGCCCTTCCCGTCATCCCTGATGATCGGCTGCCACGGGCTGGCCACCGGACGCGAGATCACGCTTGATCCGGTGGAGCTGGATGATGCGCGCTGGGTCTCGCGGGAAGAGATGGCGGCGGTCTTCGCCGGAGAGCGCGAGGATATGTGGCCTGCACGCCCCGGCTCGATCGCGAATTTCCTGCTGGGCCACTGGCTGGCCGATCGGCTGGAGTGAGGGCGGCGCGATGAAGTTCTCCTGCCAGGAAGATATCGATGCGCCGCTAGAGGCGGCCTTTGCCGCGGTGGCCGATCTCGATTACATCGAACGTCAGCTTCTACGCCGCGGCATCGAGATCATGCGCACCGATGCGCTCGTTGAGCCGGGACCGGGCATGGGCTGGGCGGGGGACCTTTCCTGGCGCGGCCAGATCTTTCCGGTCACAGCGCAGGTGGCGGATTGGGCGCCGCCGGATATGGCCCAGATGTCCGCCCTGTCCGGCAGCCTCAGCGCAGAGCTCCAGGCCCGTTTCACGGCGCCCTCGCGCGGCTCCACCCGCACCCGCATCGGCCTGACGATCACCGCATCGGGGTTTCGCGACAGGATGCTGCTGCAAACCCTGAAACTCGCCAAACCGCGGCTTGACCGCCAGTTTTCGCAGATCGTCTCAACCTATATCCGCGATGCCGGGCGCCGGGCCGCGGCCTAGGGCCGGTTCGGATCGGAAGGGTAGACGCCCAGCACCTTCATCTCGGATGTGAAATAGGCCAGTTCCTCAAGCGCGAGTTGCACGTTGCGATCTTCGGGATGGCCCTCGATATCGGCGTAGAACTGGGTGGCGGAAAACGAGCCATCCACCATGTAGCTTTCAAGCTTCGTCATGTTCACTCCGTTCGTGGCGAACCCGCCCATGGCCTTGTAGAGCGCGGCAGGGATGTTGCGCACGCGGAAGACGAAGGAGGTGAGCATCTTTGCCCCACCGCGCCGCGAATGATCGGGGGTGCGCGACATCACGAGAAACCGGGTGGTGTTCTTGTCGTGATCCTCGATGTTGCGGGCGGCGATCTCGAGCCCGTAGATTTCGCCCGCCAGTTCGCTGGCAAGCGCTGCCTGCGTGGGATCGCCGGCCTCGGCCACCGTGCGGGCAGACCCCGCCGTATCGGCGCCAGTGATGCGGTGAATGCCATGGGCCGTCAGAAATTCACGGCACTGGCCCAGAAGCATCGTGTGGCTCATCGCCGTTTTCACGGCCGCGAGCGCGGTGCCGGGAAGCACAAGCAGGTTGATATTCACCCGCACAAAGGCCTCGCCCACGATATGCAGCCCGCTTTCGGGCAGCAGATGGTGAATGTCGGCCACGCGCCCGTAGGTGGAATTTTCCACCGGCAGCATGGCCAGCTCCGCCCGCCCGCTGCGCACTTCTTCGATCACATCCTCGAAGGTGCGGCAGGCGGTGGCTTCAAGATCGGGGTGGGTTTGGCGGCAGGCCTGGTGCGAATAGGCGCCAGGCTCCCCCTGAAAGGCGATTTTCTGTTTCATTCCGGGCCTCGAAGCGGGATGCGCAAGGGCGTTTGGTCGCGCCTGATATCCCTTGAAACCCCGGAGGTGAAGCCGATACATACGCGGCTGATTGCGGCGTGCTGGCGCCGGCCCGAAGACAGGACTTGAGATGTTCGATACGATGACCCTGACAAAAGCCGTGGGCGCGATCTGCGCAGCATGGCTGGTGCTGCTGCTGGGAAGTTGGGCGGGCGAAGTTCTGTTCCATGTCGGCGGCCACGGGAAACACGCCGAACAGGCCTACACGATCGATACCGGGGGCGACGGTGACGCGCCTGCCGAAGAGGTGGAAGAAGTTGATTTCGCCACCGTCTTTGCCTCTGCCAGTGCGGCGGATGGTGAAGGGCTCTGGCGCGGCTGCCGCTCCTGCCACGCGCTTGAGGCCGGGCAGAACGGCACCGGGCCTTACCTGCATGGCGTTGTGGGCCGGGCCAAGGCAACGGCGCAGGGCTACGATTATTCCGATGCCATGGCCTCTCAGGAAGGCGATTGGTCGCCCGAGAACCTGCAGGCGTTCCTGGAGAACCCGCGCGAATACACGCCGGGCACCAAGATGGCCTATAACGGGATGCGCGATATCGAGGATCGCGCGAACCTGATCGCCTATCTCGCCACGTTCAACTGATTGTCAGAGGGGCCGCGCGCGCCCCAAGGCCCGTCCTGTGGGGGGATTTCGCCCACACACGCCTGCCTCACCGAAACTTCAACCAATATCGCCTTGCACAGTCGACTTCCCCGTCATTAGCCTAATTTAAGGCAGATGATGCGCATTTATGTGCTGGATGGAGGTTTCAATGCAGCGTGATCCCCGTGCAAAGGTAAAGGCCGCCGTGGCAAGCGAAGCACGCGGTGCGGGGATGCGCTGGGCCGGATTGGCGGCGGGCACCATCGCCGCGCTTCTGGCGTGGGGCGAGGCGCGCGGCGAAGAAGGGGTGATCGTTTCGCATGGCTACTCAAATTTCGGAGAGCTCAAGTACCCCGCAGACTATCCGCACTTTGCCTACGTAAACCCCGATGCGCCCAAGGGCGGCGAGATCAGTCTGCATTCCATCGGCAATTTTGATAGCTTCAATGGCTTTGCGCGCGTTGGCGTGCCCGCGGCCGGAACGAACCTTCTTTACGAAGACGTCATGATTGCAGCCGCCGATGACCCGTATGGCCTTTACTGCAACCTCTGCACCACCATCGAATATCCAGAAAGCCTTGACTGGGTGATCGTAAACCTGCGCGAGAACATTACCTTCTCCGACGGCTCGCCGATGATGGCGGAGGATCTGAAGTTCACCGTCGATCTCTTTCTGGAACAGGGGATCGTGGAGTTCCGCACGGTGGTGGAGGGGTATTTCGAAAGTGTCGAGGTGCTTGACCCCTACCGCGTGCGCTTCTCCTTCAACGAGGAAGCCCCGAAGCGAGATCGAGTGGCATTCGTCGGGCTCTGGAACCCGTTCTCAAAGGCGTGGTTCGAGGAAACGGGCACGCGGCTTGATGAATCCATCAGCGAGCCCTTCATGAGCACCGGGCCATACGTGGTGAAGGAAGCCGATTTCGGGCGCCGCGTTGTATATGAACGCAATCCCAACTGGTGGGGCGCCGATCTGCCGATCAATCGCGGGCGCTTCAACTTCGATCAGATCCGCTACGAATACTTCGCCGATGTCGGCGCGGCGTTCGAGGCGTTCAAGGCGGGCGAGTACACCTACCGAACCGAGAATACCTCGCGCATCTGGGCCACGGGATACGATTTCCCCGCCCTGGATCGCGGATGGGTTCAGAAGGCCACACTGCCTGATGGCAATATTACCTCGGCCCAGGGGTTCATCTTCAACCTGCGGCGCGAGAAATGGCAGGATCCGCGCACCCGCGATGCGGTACGGATGCTCTTTAATTTTGAATGGACGAATGAGGCCCTCTTTTACGGCCTCTATCAGCGCCCGGCCTCGTTCTGGGGCGGGTCTGACCTGGCCGCCGAGGGCGTGCCGGGCGCCGATGAGGCGGCGATCCTTCAGCCGCTGGTGGACGAGGGGCTCCTCGATGCCGCCATCCTCGAAAACGCAGCCGTTTTGCCGCCCGAAAACGATGCCGCGCGCAACCTTCCCCAGCGTTCGGTGCTGCGGCGTGCGGCCGGGTTGCTTGAGGAAGCGGGCTGGGTGCCGGGGGATGACGGGCTTCTGCGCAACGCGGCGGGCGAAACCCTCGGGCTTGAGATCATTCAGTTCAACCCGGCCTTCGACCGGCTGATCAACCCGTTTGTTGAAAACCTGCGTCAGGTCGGGATCGATGCGAAGCTCGATCGCGTGGATAATGCGCAATACATCCAGCGGCGCCGGGATGCCGACTGGGATCTGACGAACCACTCCCCCGGCCAGGGCTTTGAGCCAAGCACCGGGCTGCGGCAATGGTTTGCCAGCGAAACCGCGGAAGACAGTTCTCGCAACCTCATGGCGCTGCAGGATCCCGCGATTGACCGTTTGATCGACGCGGTGATTGCGGCGGAAACGCTGGATGATCTTCGCCCGCGGGTTCGGGCGCTTGATCGGGTTCTGCGCGCGCATGGGTTCTGGCTGTCGCAATGGGCCAACCAGGAACACTGGGTGGCGTACTGGGATATGTACCGCTACCCCGAGGAACTTCCGCCGCTTGCGCTCGGCACGCTGGATTTCTGGTGGTATGATGCCGAAAAGGCAGACGCGCTGCGGGAAGCGGGCGCGATAAACTAGAGGCAACGGGCGGAAAGCGGCTGCATGGGCGCCTATATTCTCAGACGCTTGCTCCTCGTGATCCCCACGCTTCTGGGGATCATGATCATCAACTTCACGCTTACCCAATTCGTGCCCGGCGGGCCGATCGAACAGATCATCGCGCAGCTCGAAGGCGGCGGCGATGTGTTCGAGGGCATCTCAGGCGGCGGCAGCGAAACGCTCGATGCCGGCAGCGATGACAATTACGTGGGCGCGCGGGGCCTGCCGCAGGAGTTCATCGATCAGCTCGAACGCGAGTTCGGGTTCGATAAACCGCCGCTGGAGCGCTTCCTCAACATGATGTGGAACTACGTGCGCTTCGATTTCGGTGAGAGCTACTTCCGCTCCATCAGCGTGATGGATCTGGTGATCGAGAAGATGCCCGTTTCGATCACACTTGGCCTCTGGTCGACCCTCATTGCCTACCTCGTTTCGATCCCGCTTGGCATCCGCAAGGCGGTGCGGGATGGCACGCCGTTTGATACCTGGACATCGGGCGCGATCATCGTGGCCTACGCGATCCCGGGGTTTCTTTTCGCGATCCTGCTTCTGGTGCTCTTCGCGGGCGGATCGTATTTTCAATGGTTCCCGCTTCGGGGCCTGACCTCGGATAACTGGGAGGATCTTTCGCTTCTGGGCAAGATCGGGGATTACTTTTGGCACATCACGCTGCCCGTGCTGGCCTCCACGATTTCGGCCTTCGCCACGCTGACGCTTCTGACGAAGAACTCCTTCCTCGATGAGATCAAGAAGCAATACGTGATCACGGCGAAGGCAAAGGGCCTTTCCGAATCCCGGGTGCTTTATGGCCATGTCTTCCGCAACGCGATGCTGATCGTGATCGCGGGCTTTCCGGCGGTGTTCATCGGCGTGTTCTTCGGCGGCTCGCTGATTATCGAGACGATCTTCTCGCTCGACGGGCTTGGGCGGCTGGGTTTTGAGGCTGCGGTGGCGCGCGACTATCCGGTGATCTTCGGCACGCTCTTCTTCTTCGGGCTCGTGGGCCTTGTCGTCGGTATCCTTTCCGATCTGATGTACGTCTTCGTTGATCCCCGGATCGATTTCGAGACGCGGGAGACCTGATATGGCCATCGCCGAACCGATCCCGCCCACCGAACCGGAAGAGACCGGCATTGCCGTTCCGCCCCGGCGCAAGGGGTGGTTCCGGCTTTCGCCCCTGAACCAGCGCCGCTGGCGGAACTTCACCAAGAACCGGCGCGCTTATTGGAGCATGTGGATCTTCGGCATCCTTTTCGGGCTGTCGCTCTTTGCGGAGTTTCTGGCGAACGACAAGCCGATCTTCGTGCGCTACCAGGGCGAGCTTTTCATGCCGCTCTACAACTTTTACCCCGAAACGGCCTTCGGCGGCGATTTCCGGACCGAGGCTGTGTATTCCGACATCGAGGTGCAATGCCTTATCATCTCGGGCGGGTTGGACACCTGCTTCGATGATCCCGAAGGTATCATCGCCGATGCCGAAGACGGGGTGGTGGATGGCACGGATATCGAGAAGGGCTGGCTGCTTTGGCCGCCGATCCCCTACAGCTACAACACGATCAACGATATCGATGGAGCTGCACCCTCGGCCCCCGATGACAAGCACATTCTGGGAACAGACGATACCGCGCGCGATGTTCTGGCCCGCGTGATTTACGGGTTCCGATTATCCATCGTGTTCACCATCATCGTCACCGCGGTGGCCTCGCTTATCGGCGTGATCGCCGGGGCGGTGCAGGGCTACTTCGGCGGCTGGCTCGATCTGATCTTTCAGCGGATCATCGAGATCTGGGTTTCAACGCCCTCGCTTTACATCATCATCATCATGTTCGCGATCCTGGGGCGAAGTTTCTGGCTTCTTGTATTTCTCACCGCGCTCTTCGGCTGGCCAGCGCTGGTGGGCGTGGTGCGCGCCGAGTTCCTGCGCGCGCGCAACTTCGAATATGTGCGCGCGGCCCGGGCGCTTGGCGTTTCGAACTGGACGATCATGTTCCGCCACATGCTGCCGAACGCCATGGTGGCCACGCTCACGATGCTGCCTTTCATCATCACCGGCACGATCGCGACGCTGGCTTCCCTTGATTTCCTGGGCTTCGGCCTGCCGTCTTCGGCGCCCTCGCTGGGCGAGATGACGTTGCAGGCGAAGAACAACCTTCAGGCGCCCTGGCTTGCCTTCACCGCCTTCTTCACCTTCGCGATCATGCTCTCGCTTTTGGTGTTCATCTTCGAGGGCATCCGCGATGCCTTCGACCCACGAAAGACGTTCCAGTGAGTGACGCGATTCTCAAGGTAGAGGGGCTGCGCGTGGGCTTCCGGCAGGATGGCCAGCGCACCGAGGCGGTGCGCGGTGTGTCGTTCGAGCTGAAGGCGGGCGAAACACTGGCGCTCGTCGGCGAAAGCGGATCGGGCAAATCGGTGACCGCGCTCTCCTCCGTTTCGCTTCTGGCCGAAAGTGCCGAGATCGACGGATCGATCACCTATAAGGGTGAAGAGATGGTGGGCGCGCGCGAGGCACGGCTGCGCGCGATCCGGGGCAATGACATCAGCTTCATTTTTCAGGAGCCGATGACATCGCTGAATCCGCTTCACACGCTCGAAAAGCAACTGGCCGAAAGCATCGCCCTGCACCAGGGGCTGCAAGGCGCACAGGCCCGCGCGCGGATTCTCGAACTGCTGGATAAGGTCGGCATCCCCGATGCCGAAAGCCGCCTGGGCGCCTATCCGCACCAGCTTTCAGGCGGGCAGCGCCAGCGCGTGATGATCGCCATGGCGCTGGCCAACGGGCCCGAGCTTCTGATCGCCGATGAGCCGACAACGGCGCTTGACGTCACCATTCAGGCCCAGATTCTGGAGCTTCTGGCGGAGCTCAAGGCCTCGGAAGGCATGAGCATGCTTTTCATCACCCATGATCTTGGGATCGTGCGCCGGTTTGCCGACCGGGTCTGCGTGATGAAGGATGGCGAGATCGTGGAGACGGGCTCGGTGGCCGAAATCTTCGGCAACCCGCAGCACCCCTATACCCAGAAGCTGCTGAGCGCCGAAGCCGCGGGGCGGCCCGATCCGGTTCCGGACGGGGCCGAAGTAGTGGCAGAAACTGACCGGCTGCGCATCTGGTTCCCGATCCAGCGCGGCCTTCTGAAAACCACCGTGGGCCATGTGAAGGCCGTGAATGCCGCGACGCTCAGCGTGCGCGCGGGCGAAACGGTGGGCATCGTCGGCGAAAGCGGATCGGGGAAGACAACGCTGGCGCTTGCCATCATGCGGCTTCTGTCTTCCGACGGGCCGGTGGTATTCATGGGTGAAAACATCCAGGGCTGGAAATCGCGTAAGTTGCGGCGGCTTCGGCGCGACATGCAGATCGTGTTCCAGGATCCCTACGGATCGCTGAGCCCCCGCATGAGTGTGGAAGAGATCATCGCCGAAGGGCTGACGGTGCATGGCACGGCGCCGGGCCTCGATGCGCGGCAGATGGTGGCAGAGATCATGGCCGAGGTCGGGCTCGACCCGATGACGATGCATCGCTATCCGCACGAGTTTCCGGCGGCCAGCGCCAGCGGATTGCCATCGCCCGCGCGATGATCCTGCAGCCGCGGCTTCTGGTGCTGGATGAACCTACATCAGCGCTGGATATGACGGTGCAGGTGCAGATCGTGCAGCTATTGCGGGAGCTGCAGAAGAAGCACCGCCTCGCCTACCTGTTCATCAGCCATGACCTGAAGGTGGTGCGCGCGCTGGCGCATAAGGTGATGGTGATGAAGCGCGGCGATGTTGTGGAAGAAGGGCCGGCGGAAGAGATTTTCTCGGCCCCGAAAAGCGATTATACGCGGGAACTGATGGCTGCGGCCTTTGCCGATGGGGCCTTCGGAGCGGTGGCCTGAGCGCTAGCTGGGCCCGATCATTGCGCAATCCACGTTGCGGGCGGAAAGGCGGCGGCACGCCAGATCGGCCTCCTCGGCGCTGAGCCCCATGAAGTTGGCCTCAAACCCGTCAGACCGCTGCACGACTTTGCGTAAAGCCTCGTCGAGCGTTCCAAGCTCCAAAAGCGCGGTTTGCAGGAGGATGCGTTCGGCCTGGTGGCGGGAGCCGTAGCGGCCCACCGTGATGCCGAAATGGCGCCCGCCGGAGGTTGAGAGCCGGGTGACAACCTCGGCCTCCGTTTCCGCCGTTCTGGCCACGGCCTCCGGTGCTGCAAGCGCGGCCAGTTCAGTGGCCCGTTCGGGGCGCGGGGCGGGTGCGATCGTGGGCACGAGCGGCGCCGCCGTCTGCGCAAGATCGATCACCGGGGCCACGCTATCGGCCTCAAGATCGATCAGGGCGAGCGTTTCGGTAATGCCTTCCTGCATTGCCACGAGCGTGTCGCCATCAGGCTCGGAACCGGGCCGCGCGAAGGGCCGGATGCTCTTGGCGACGGCAAGCTGGGTGCGGATCGTCTTGCCCGCCGCGCCGGGAACGCCTTCGGGGTTGTAGGGCGGGCGCTGGGGTTTGCGCACGGCAACCTGGCTTGGCGCGCGGCGGAAGCCCATATCCAGCAATTCGGCTACGCGGGCGTTGCGCGTGGCCGTCGAACGGCCCCCGAAAACCGTGGCGATAATGCGTTCCTGCCCCCGGCGGGCGGAGGCGACAAGGTTGAACCCGGCCGCGCGGGTATAGCCCGTCTTGATCCCGTCGGCGCCCTCATAGGCATTGAGCAGGCGACGATTGGTGTTGCGCACGGTGGCCATGCCCGCATCGGTCGAGCGGCGGGCAAAGATATTGTAGTAATCGGGGTAGTCGAAAAACAGGTGGCGCCCCATCACCGTCATGTCCCGCGCGGTGGAAAGGTGCCCGTTTTCAGTAAGCCCATGGGCGTTTTTGAAGGTCGTGCGGCTCATCCCGAGCGCCTTGGCAGTGCGGTTCATCCGGCGCGCGAAGGCGGCTTCGGAACCCGAGACCGCCTCGGCGATCGCGGTGGCGGCATCGTTGGCCGATTTGATCGCCGCGGCGCGGATGAGATAGCGCAGCGCGATGCGTTGGCCGGGCTTGAGGCCAAGCTTCGATGGCGGTTCCGCCGCGGCCTTCTTCGAGATCCGCACCTTGGTATCGAGCGAAATCTCCCCGTTCTCCACCGCCTCGAAGGCGACATAGAGGGTCATCATCTTTGTGAGCGAGGCCGGGTGCAGGCGTGTATCGGCGTTGCGGGAATGAAGCACTTCGCCAGAACGCGCATCCATCACCATCGCGGCATAGGGCGCCGCTTGGGCGGCTTGGGGAAGAAGAAGGGTGAAACCGAAAAGAACGAGCGCGCAAACGCGCGTAAACTGACCCGATACGGATGCCACGATGCCTGCCTTTTTGCCTCTCGACCCGGGTCTGCGCCCGATGCCCTTAATTTTCGCTAACCTAACACGGCATTAACCACGCGAAAACAGCTTAAATTCAGCATCTTCTGGGGTTTTTCGGGGCATGCCTCTAGATTTGGCGGTTCCTCGCCGAACGCGCACAATATCGCCGATCTAGAGAAGCTCTGCGATCAGCGCAGGCAGGGCGCCCAGATCGGGCAGTTCGCGGTAGCGGGCCTGGCCCTCGGGCGGCGCCTCGCGCTCCAGCTCCCAAGTCAGATCATGGGGCACGTAGACGCCCCAGGCGCCTGCTTCGATTGCCGGAACCACATCGGAGCGTATGGAATTGCCCACCATCATGGCCCGCTCGGGCGCGGGCGCGGTGCGGCCAAAGATCTCCGCATAGATCGCGGGCGTTTTGTGAGAGACGATCTCAACGCCATCGAACAGATCGCCCAGCCCCGACTGCGCAAGCTTGCGCTCCTGATCAAGCAGATCGCCCTTGGTGATCAGAAGGATCGTGTGATCGGCGGCAAGCGCCTCTACGGCGACGCGCGCATGGGGCAAAAGCTCGATGGGATGCTGCAGCATCTCCTGCCCCGCCTCGATCAATTCGCGGATCACCGCGGCGGGCACGCGATCTTCAGTAACCTCGATCGCGGTTTCGATCATCGAAAGCACGAAGCCTTTGATCCCGAAGCCGTAGTGGCCGATATTGCGCCGTTCTGCCGCCAGCAGGCGCTCATGCAGATGATCGGCTTCGGCATAATCCGATAGCAGCGCCGCGAAGCGATCCTGCGTGATGCGGAAGAACTGTTCGTTCTGCCAAAGCGTATCGTCGGCATCGAAGCCTATGGTCTCTATCACCCCAAGCCCCTTCGAATTTCGGTATCTCGGGCCTTTTCACATGAAATCCAGCGGTTATATTGTGCGTTCGACAGGTACAAGACCGCGGTCCGGAACGCAGTGCAAACACCTAGCTGGAAGCTTATGGCGGATCCCGAACCGCCCGAGGGCGGCGATGGCGACGCCGGCGTTTTGCTGGAAAGCAAAACCCGCACACAGCGGCCCCCGCTTTACAAGGTGCTTTTGCTGAATGACGATTTCACGCCGATGGAATTTGTGGTGCATGTGCTGGAGCGGTTCTTTGGCATGACCCATGCGCAATCCTTCGAACTGATGCTGACGGTGCATAAGAAGGGCGTGGCGGTCGTGGGCGTGTTCAGCCACGAGATTGCGGAAACCAAGGTGAGCCAGGTGATGGATTTCGCGCGCCGCCACCAGCATCCGCTGCAATGCACGATGGAACGGGAATAGGGCGTTCGCCCGGGCCCCCATGGCCACCTCTCGCCTCAGATTAGCACTGGATGACGGCACCATCGCCTTTTCGGGCGGGGCGCTTACGGTATACGGCCCGACCCCCGCGCATGATCTGGGCGGGTTGCCGAAGGCGGAGACAAGCCTGGTGCAGCGCCTCAAGCCCGATCACGATCAGCTCGCCGCCCTGGGCCACCGCGTAGATGTGGCGCCGCCGCAGACAACGGTGGATAGCCTGATCTTCCTGCCGCGCTCGAAATCAGAGGCGCGCGCCACGGTTGCCGAGGCGCGGGAGCGTTCTTCGGGCATCGTGGTCGTGGACGGGCAGAAAACGGAGGCGGTAGAAAGCATCTACCGCGAACTGAAAAAGCGCGTGACGGTCACCCCGGCCTATTCAAAGCATCACGGCAAGATCTTTGCGGTTACCGGGCGCGGCGATCTTTCGGGCTGGGAGGATCCGGGCGATATTCACCTGCCCGGCGGTTTCGTCACGCGGGTCGGCGTGTTTTCCGCCGATGGGGTGGATGAGGGCTCGGCCCTGCTCGCCCAGGTTTTGCCGGGCACTCTGGGCGCACGGGTGGCCGATTTCGGCGCGGGCTGGGGGTATTTATCGCGCGCGGTGCTGGAGCGGGGCGGTGTGGAGGCGCTCGATCTCATCGAGGCCGATCACCGCGCGCTGGAATGCGCGCGGCGCAATGTGGATGATCCGCGCGCGGCCTTTCACTGGGCCGATGTACGCGGGTTGGCCGAAGGCGAGCCTTATGACGCGGTGGTTATGAACCCGCCCTTCCACACCGGCCGCGCGGTTGATCCCGGCCTTGGTATCGCTTTCATCCACGCGGCGGCAGACCGGCTGCGCCCCGGCGGCGCGCTTTGGCTTGTGGCCAACCGGCACCTTCCCTACCACCAGCCGTTATCGGACCGGTTCGCCGAACTTGCGGAGGTTGTCGCCGACCGATCATTTGTTGTCTATCGTGCCGCGCGCCCGCGCCGGCGCATGTGAGGGCCGCCATGTCATTTTCCATTGCAGGTAAGACAGCCGTTGTGACGGGGGCTGCCAATGGCGTGGGCCTCGCCATCGCCCGCCATTTCGCTGACCGCGACGCCAATGTGGTGTTCGCGGATATGGATGAGAAAAAGCTGATCAACGAGCTTGGCGAAGCAATCCCGGATGATAGCAACGTGCGTTCCTTCACCGGCGATCTGCGCCAGAAGCTGACGATTGCGAACCTGCTTTCGGCAACGATCGATGCGTTTGACCGGGTGGATATTCTCGTAAACGCCAGCCGCCAGATGGTCACCGCTGATCCGCTGAACCCCGAGGACGATGCGGTTACAACGCTTCTCAACCAGAACCTGATCACCTCTCTGCGGCTCTCGCAGCTTTTCGCGCGGCGGATGATCTCCCAGGCCGAGAAGGCGGAGCAAACAGAAGGGCCGGTGGGATCGATCATCAACCTGTCGTCCATCGCGGCGCAGCGCACGCGGCCTGAGCTTCTGGCCTATTCGGTGAGTTCGGCGGCGCTTGATCAGATGACCCGTTCGCTGGCGGTGGCGCTGGCCCCGCACCGCATTCGCGTGAACGCGGTGGCCTTCGGCAGCGTCATGAGCGCCTCGCTGCAGGGTGCCCTGAAGGAAAACGGCGATATCCGCGATGAGATCATCGACAATACGCCGTTGCACCGGATCGCCAGTGCGGGCGAATTGGCGGAAGTGGCGCAGTTCCTCGCCTCGGACGGATCGGGCTTTATGACGGGGCAGATCCTCACAGTGGATGGCGGGCGCACCTTGGTGGATGCTGTCGACGCGGCGGCGCATTAGTGCGGGGCGCCCGGCCGCCCAACCCCGGGTTTGCCGCTAAGCTTACCGGCCCTTAAGCCGCCGCCTCGCACGCCGCGATATCGCGCCGCGCGCGCACTTCCAGCTCCTGCCGTTTTTCGATCAGAGATTGCAGCTTGCGCTCTTCGTCGGCGAGATCCAGTGCAACGGGGCGCTCGCGCGTATCGAAATCGGTGCCGGTGCAGAAGGCGAAGCTGCCGTGCCGCCCGGTGCAGACGTTCAGGCCAATGCGGGGCTCAACCTGTTCTTCAATCGCGTAGCCGCGTTCGATATTGGCCTGCGTTTCGTCAATCAGCGCGTTGACGACGCGCAGATCCTCCGTGGCATCCATCACGCAGCGCTCTGCGGGGCTCGCGCAAGCCGCGAGCGCGGCGAGGGCGGCAAAGGAGAGGGCTCGAATCGCAGGGCGCATCATGCCTTTGAGGCTAGCAGAGTGTCGCATTCGGGCGAATGGGGCGCGGCGTCATATGGCAGGTGTCCGGCAAAGCTGATAGCGCGGTGTCAGGGAGAAAGGACAGTTTGGATGACGGAACAGTTTGACGAACGCAAAACCCGCGCCTCCGCATGGTTCCGCAGTTTGCGGGATGATATCGTGGCCGCCTTCGAAGGGTTGGAAGACAGCCAGCAGACGGGCCCTTTTGCGGGCGCGGAAGCCGGCCGTTTCGAGGTAAGCGAAACGCGGCGCACGTCCGAAGACGGGTCGGATGCCGGCGGCGGGTTGATGAGTGTGATGCGGGGTGGGCGGCTGTTTGAGAAAGTGGGTGTCAACGTTTCCACCGTTTACGGCACCCTCGGCGAACGGGCGCAGCGCGCAATGGCGGCGCGCCCGGGGCTGGAAGCGATGGCGGAAGATCCCCGCTTCTGGGCCAGCGGCATCAGCCTCGTGGCGCATATGCAAAACCCGCACACGCCCGCGGTTCACATGAACACCCGGATGTTCTGGACACCGCATGCCTGGTGGTTTGGCGGCGGATCGGATCTGAACCCCTGCATTGAGTACGATGAAGACACGGTGCATTTTCACAAGGTGCAGGAAGAGCACTGCGCGCCGCATTCCGAAGCCTATTATGCGAAGTTCAAGGCCTGGGCCGACGAATACTTCTATGTGCCCCATCGCGGGCGTGCCCGCGGCGTGGGCGGCATCTTCTACGACGATCTGAACACCGGGGATTGGGAGGCCGATTTTGCCTTCACCCAGGATGTGGGGCGCGCGTTCCTGAAGGCCTTTGTGCCGGTTACCGAAAAGCGCCGCGATACGCCCTGGAGCGAAACCGACAAAGAGGCGCAGCTCGTTCATCGCGGGCTCTATGCGGAATACAACCTCGTCTATGACCGCGGCACGAAATTCGGGCTGGAAACCGGCCATGACGCGAATGCGGTTCTGATGAGCCTGCCCCCCCTGGCAAAATGGATCTGAGATGACAGAACAGGGCCCCGCCTTCGAAACATCGCTGCGTGCGGCGATTGATGGGAAAACCAAGCCGCTCGGCGCGCTCGGGCGGATCGAGACACTGGCGGAACAGTTGGCGCGGCTTCAGGGTACGCTCACGCCCCGGGCGGATCGGGTGCGCCACATCATCTTCGCTGCTGATCACGGGATCGCGGAGGCAGGCGTTTCGGCCTATCCGCAGGCGGTGACCCGAGAGATGGTGAAGAACTTCCTCGCGGGTGGGGCGGCAGCGAATGTCTTCGCCCGGCAGGTGGGGGCAGAGCTTGCGGTTGTTGACGCGGGCATGATCGCGCCGGTGGAAACGGACGGTGTGATGGATCGGCGCCTGGGCGCGGGCACCGCGAATGCGCTCAAGGGCCCCGCGATGGCGCCGGAAACCGTTGCGCGCGCCATCGAACTCGGGCGGGCGCTCGGCGGCGAAGGCGCATTCGATCTGATCTCGCTGGGCGAGATGGGGATCGGCAATACCTCCTCTGCCGCGCTCGTTTCTTCAAAGCTCACCGGCGTGGCGATCGCGGATCTTGTGGGCCGCGGCACCGGGCTTGATGATGCCGGCCTTGCCGCGAAGGCGGCGGTTCTGGAACAGGCTGCCGCGCGCACGCCCGCGCGGCTCGATGCGCCCGAGGCGCTGGCCGAGTATGGCGGCTACGAGATCGCCATGATGGCGGGCGCGATGCTGGGCGCCGGCGAAGCGCGCCGGCTGGTGCTGGTGGATGGTTACATTGCCACGGCTGCCGCTGCGGCGGCGCTTGAACTGGCGCCGCACCTGCGCCGCGCCTTCGTTTTCGCGCATAGGTCAGAGGAACCCGGGCACGCGCGGGTTTGCGCCGCGCTCGGGGTTTCGCCGCTTCTCGACCTGGGCCTGCGGCTCGGTGAGGGCACGGGCGCGCTGCTGGCCGTTCCCCTGATCCGGGCGGCGGCCGCAATGCTGAACGAGATGGCAAGCTTCGAAAGCGCCGGGGTGAGCCGGGCGGAATGAAGGCTCGGCTCGCCGAAGAGTGGATCATCTTTCTTTTGGCGGTGCAGTTTCTCACCCGCCTGCCCGTACCCGCCGATCCGGGCTGGAGCGCGGCGCGGATGGAGGCCACGCCGCGCTGGTATCCGGCGGTCGGCGCGCTTGTCGGCGCGATCTCTGCAGCGGTGTACTGGGCCGCGGCGCTTGTTCTGCCGCCGCTCGTGGCCGTTCTTCTGGCGGTGGCGGCGGGGATCGTGGCGACCGGCGCCTTTCACGAAGACGGGTTCGCCGATTGCTGCGATGGGCTGGGCGGCGCCGATTCACGCGAGCGGGCGCTGGAGATCATGCGCGACAGCCGCCTTGGGACCTATGGCGCGGCCGGGCTTGGTCTGATCCTTGCGCTGAAGGTGGCGGCGCTGGCGGGGATGGCCATGGCCGTGGTGCCCTTTGCGCTTGTTGCCGGGCATGCGGCGAGCCGGGCATCGGCGGTTCTGGTGATCGCCACCGGCACCTATCTGCGCGATCAGGGGGCGGGCAAGCCGGTGGCAAACGGTTCTGGCGGTTTGCCGGCGGCACTTGCCTTGGCGGCATCAGCCACGGTGCCCCTGGCGCTGGCCGTGCCGCCCGCCGCGGTTCTTGCTGGGCTATTGGGGCTTGGGATCGGCCATGTTCTGATGCGCCGCGCCTTTGAGCGGCGCCTTGGCGGCTACACCGGCGATTGCCTTGGCGCGGTGCAGCAGGTGAGCGAAGTGGGGTTCTACCTCGGCCTTCTCGCAGCGATCTAGCTGCCGCGCACCGTATCGATCATGAGCTGCACATTTTCGGGATCGGCATCGGGCGTGATGCCATGGCCGAGATTGAAGATATGCGGGCCGCCTGCAAAGGCGTTCACGATGCGGCGGGTTTCCTCCACCAGCGCATCCCCGCCCGTCACCATGTGGGACGAGGCGAGATTGCCTTGCACGCAGCTATCGACCTGCACATGCTCTGCCGCCCATTCCGGGGAGACAGAATTGTCGAGCGCCACGCAATCCGCCCCGGTGGCCTTCGCAAAGCCGATATAGCCTTCGCCTGCCTCACGCGGGAAGGCGATGATGGGCACATCGGGATGTTTGGCCTTAAGGGCCGCAATGATGCGGCGCGCAGGGGCGACTGCAAAATCCTCGAAATCGGCGCCCTTGAGCGAGCCCGCCCAACTATCAAAGATCTTCACGGTCTCGGCGCCCGCCTCGATCTGGGCCAAGAGGTACTCGATCGTCGCCTCCGTCAACCGCTCCATCACCGCTTCAAAAAGCGTGCGGTTCATGCCTTTGAGCGCATGGGCGGGGCCCTGATCGGGCGTGCCGCGCCCGGCGATCATGTAGGTGGCCACCGTCCACGGCGCACCGGCAAAGCCAATGAGGGCGGTTTCGTCCGGCAGTTCGCGGGAGAGGATGCGCAGGGTTTCATAGACCGGGGCGAGATGATCGTGGATATCGGCGGCGCCCTTGAGCTTGGCGAAATCGTCCTCCGTGCCAATCGTGCTCAGCCGCGGGCCCTCGCCGGTGACAAACCAAAGATCGGCCCCGAGCGCATCGGGGATGAGCAGGATATCGGCAAAGAGAATCGCCGCATCAAAGCCGTAGCGGCGGATCGGCTGCAGCGTGACTTCCGCGGCGAGTTCGGAGTTGTAGCAGAGCGACAGGAAATCCCCGGCTTCGGCCCGGGTGGCGCGGTATTCGGGCAGGTAGCGGCCCGCCTGGCGCATCATCCAGATCGGTGGAACATCCTGCGCTTCACCGGCCAGCGCACGCATCAGTTTCTTCTGCTGCCCCATGGATTTCCCCGCCGTTTCATTCCGTTAGGTGGTCGGCCCCCTGTGTCTAAATGTCAAGACAGCGCGTGTTGTCAGGCTCACGTGACGCAGGTAATCAGGGCGCATGCCTTTGGATCTGCCCACCCCCGCCAACCCCTTTCGCATCGGAACCCGGGGATCGCCCCTTGCGCTGGCGCAGGCTCACGAAACCCGCGCGCGGCTGATGGCGGCCTTCGATCTGCCGGAAGAGGCGTTTGAGATCGTGGTGATCAAGACAACGGGCGACGCGGTGCTGGACCGGCCATTGAAGGAGATCGGCGGCAAGGGGCTTTTTACCCGCGAGATCGAGGAAGACATGCTTGCGGGCAAGATCGATATCGCGGTGCATTCAATGAAGGATATGCCGGTTGAGCAGCCTCCGGGCCTTCTGCTCGATACCTACCTGCCGCGCGAAGATGTGCGCGATGCTTTCGTGGCTCGGGCAGGTGGCACGCTTGCGGGGTTGGCCCCGGGCACCAAGGTGGGCACCTCAAGCCTGCGGCGGCGCGCGCAGCTTCTCAACAAGCGGCCCGATCTGGAAGTTGTCGAGTTTCGGGGCAATGTGCAGACCCGGCTGAAAAAGCTGGAAGAGGGCGTGGCGCAATGCACCTTTCTGGCCATGGCCGGGCTTAACCGGCTGGGCATGGCCCATGTCGCCAGCGCGCCGATCGGCGCCGATGAGATGCTGCCGGCCGTGGCACAGGGGGCGATCGGGATCGAGCGGCGCGGCGATGATCTGCGGGCGGGCGAGATGCTGGAGGCGATCCATGATGGCCCCACGGCCACCCGGCTGGCGGCGGAGCGGGCGTTTCTGGCCGCGCTCGATGGCTCTTGCGAAACCCCGATTGCCGGGCTGGCCGAGCTTGATGGCGGATCGATCCGGCTGCGCGGCGAGATCCTGAAAACCGATGGCAGCGCGGCGCATGCGGATGCGGCGGAGGGCGTGGCGGAGGATGGTGCTGAGATGGGCCGCGCGCTGGCCGAAACCCTTCTCACCCGCGCGGGGCCCGGGTTTTTCGACTGGCGGTAGACGCGCCTCAGATCGCGGCGCTGTGGCCCTGCTGGCTGACGGAGTAGGTATCGAGAAACCGCGCGATCATCCGCGTGAGCGGGCGGGCGCCGGGCAGGATCTCGATCCCGCTGCCATCGAGCGACAGCATATCGGGAAACACTTCATCCACCCCATCCCAGCGGGCGGCCAGATCATGGGCGGGAACGCCGAGTTCCTTCCCAAGCGTTTGAAAATCAACGCGGAACTCGCACATCAGCTTGTTGATCATCGCGGCGCGAATGCAGTCATCATCGCTCAGAGCATGGCCGCGCACCGTTGCAAGCCCGCCGGCCTCTACCGCCTCGTGATAGCCGGATGTGGCCGGATTGTTCTGCGCATAGCCTTGCGGGAATTGCGAGATTGATGAGGCGCCGACGCCCAGCAGAACCTCGGCGGGATCATCGGTGTAGCCCTGGAAATTGCGCGTGAGCCGACCCTCGCGCAGGGCGGTGGCGAGGCCATCGCCCGGGCGCGCGAAATGATCGATCCCAATCTCTTCATAGCCATCCCAAACGAAGAGGCGCCGCGCGGTTTCGAAAAGCTCAAGCCGCTCTTCCGGCTTGGGAAGCGCCTCGGTGGGGATCATCGATTGCCGCCGTGCCATCCACGGCACATGCGCATAGCCATAAAGCGCCACCCGATCCGGCGCGAGGGACAGAACCTTTTGAACGCTGTCGGCGATTCGCGCTTCGGTCTGATGCGGCAGGCCGTAGAGCACATCGATATTGAGGCTGGCCACGCCGCGATCCCGCAACGCGTCAACCGCCCATTTCGTGGTGGCGAAGGTCTGCGGGCGGCCGATCGTTGATTGGATGGCCGGATCGAAATCCTGCACCCCGATCGACGCACGGTTCATGCCCGCCTCTGTCAGCGCATCAAGGCGCGGATCGTCGATCTCGTTGGGATCGATCTCAACGGAAAACTCCGCGCCCGGGGCAAAATCCGCAAGCCCGTTCACCTCGGCGGCCAGTTCGGCAATCAGCGCAGGCTCAAGCAGCGTTGGCGTTCCGCCGCCCCAGTGCAGCCGGCTGAGCCGCACACCCTTCGGCAAAATCGTTCCCACATGCCGGAGTTCTTTCTTGAGAACCTCCAGATAGGGCCGCAGCGGCGCGCCAGTGGCCGTGCCCTGCGTGCGGCAGGCGCAGAACCAGCACAGCCGGCGGCAAAACGGAATATGGATGTAGAGAGAGATCGCGCTCGCTTCGGGAATCGCTTTGATCCACCGGGCCGATTCCGCAGCACCGATGACACCATTGAAATGGTTCGCGGGCGGATAGCTCGTATAACGCGGCACGCGTGCGTCGAAGAGCCCCAGCCGTCGCAGTTGCGAGACACTATCCATGTTACTTACCATTGACACATTCCGCAGACGTGCATTGATTTCGATCAACCCTTTGGAGGAAGCGTGGTGCAACACAGCGAGATCGAGCTCAGTGAATGCTCGGATTGTCCGATCCGTCACCGTGCCGTGTGCGCACGGTGCGAGGAGGACGAGCTCGATCTGCTTGAAAGCATCAAGTATTACCGCAGTTATTCCGCGGGCCAGACGATGATCTGGGCCGGTGATCGGATGGATTTCGTCGCCTCGGTCGTTGTTGGCGTGGCCACGCTTTCGCAAACGATGGAAGACGGGCGCACGCAGATGGTTGGCCTGCTGCTTCCCTCTGATTTCATTGGTCGCCCGGGCCGCGAGATCGCGCCATATAATGTAACCGCGGTGTCGGACGTCACCGTATGCTGCTTCCGCAAACGCCCGTTCGAGAACCTGCTGGTGACCACGCCTCATATTGGCCAGCGGCTTCTTGAGATGGCGCTGGATGAGCTCGATGCGGCGCGCGAATGGATGCTGCTTCTGGGCCGGAAGACAGCGCGCGAGAAGATC
Organism: Paracoccaceae bacterium; assembly: GCA_028285485.1. Classification (GTDB taxonomy): domain Bacteria; phylum Pseudomonadota; class Alphaproteobacteria; order Rhodobacterales; family Rhodobacteraceae; genus JANQPC01. Next base: position 20,685 of record JANQPC010000065.1, read on the forward strand.
GCGAGCCTGATCGCAATCATCGCTCGGCGGGATGCGGAACTGAAGGATGCCTTGCCGGAAGGGCGGCTGAGTGTGACCCTGCCGCTGACGCGCGAGGCGATGGCCGATTACCTGGGCCTGACGCTTGAGACGGTAAGCCGGCAGATCTCGGCCCTGAAGCGCGAAGGCATCATCGAGCTTGAAGGCAAGCGCCGCGTGATCATCCCCAACCTGCCGGTTTTGATGGAGCAGACGGGGGATGACAGCGATGGCGGGCCAATCGTCTGATCCGGCGCCTGCAGCGCTAGTGCGCCATCAGCACCGGTACGGTAGCCACTTCCAGCATGTTGCGTGTTGCGCCGCCGAGGATGGCCTCGCGGAAGCGCGAATGGCCGTAGGCGCCCATCACCACAAGATCAGTTGCGCGATCCTCGCAATGGCGGCAGAGCACGTCTGAAATCCGCGGCATCGTTTTGGCGAGTACCGAGACATTGCCGCGAATGCCGTGGCGGGAAAGCATCTCCGAGAGCGCGCCGCCGGGATCGGATCTGTCCGCCGCATGCACCGGCGGATCGATGATGGCCACATCAACATCCTCGGCCGCTTGCAGGATCGGAAGCGCGGCGCGGATAGCCGCAAGGGCTTCGAGGCTTTCGTTCCAGGCGATGACCACCCGTTTCGGCTCAGGCATCGCATCCACCCCGGCGGGCATCACCAGAATGGGCACGCGGGTCCGGAAAAGCGCGCTTTCGGTGATCACAACGTCTTCCACGCCGCGGCCGGGCCCGTAGGGCTTGGGCAGAACCACAAGATCGCTGAGCTGCGCGCGTTCGCCCACAAGCGGCGCGATGGCGCCGATCTGGGCCGTTAGCGAAACCACCTCTTTCGAGATGGTCCACACGCCCAAGCTGGCTGCAACGGCCTTTTCGTTGGCGAGGGCCTCGTCACGCGCTTCTTCCAGCGATTGCTGCAACGCCAGCGCGCTGGCCCCGCCGTAATAGGCCCCTGCATTTGTGTGATCGATGCCCAGGCACACGGCTGTCAGATGGCCGTCGTAACGCTCTGCCAGCCCGGCCGCCGCCAGCACCGTGGGCATATCTGCCGCATGGCTGTTCACAAATGTGACGATCGATTTGTACGGCATCGGGCCTGTCCTTCCGGGTCTTCATGATCGCCCGCGATGATCCACCAACTTGCCCTGCGTGTCGTTGACGCGGGTCAACGGTCACACCGGTTTTGGTTGACTTGGATCAAGGTCTCCGCGCCGCCCTGCGCCCTATCAGGAGGCACGAGAGGGGCACGTGCGCGTGGCAGCTGCCATGCCCGGATGCCCAATAACAAGGGGACGAAAGATGTGGGACACGGTTAAGCTGATCGCGTTGGCCGGCATCGTATTGCTTGCGGCGATTGCCGCGAACTACGCGCGCGATGTGCCGTATATGGTGCACGCGATCATCATCATGCTCGTGGCGGGCGGCATGTTTCTCTACACGATCCGCCGGGTGGGTGATCCCAAACCAGAGCCCGATCTGGGCTATATGGATGATGTGATCCGCGCCGGGGTGATCGCCACCGCCTTCTGGGGCGTTGTTGGCTTTCTGGCGGGCGTGTTCATCGCGTTCCAGCTGGCCTTCCCCGTGCTCAACTTCGAATGGGCGCAGGGTTACATGAATTTCGGGCGCCTGCGCCCGCTGCACACTTCGGCAGTGATCTTTGCCTTCGGAGGCAACGCGCTGATCTGCAGCTCATTCTACATTGTTCAGCGCACCTCGGCGGCGCGGCTCTGGGGCGGCAACCTGCCGTGGTTCGTGTTCTGGGGCTACAACCTGTTCATCGTTCTGGCGGCGACGGGCTACCTGCTTGGTTCCACCCAGGGCAAGGAATACGCCGAACCGGAATGGTACGTTGACCTGTGGCTGACGATCGTTTGGGTGGCCTATCTTCTGGTGTTCCTCGGCACGATCATGCGCCGCAAGGAAAAGCACATCTACGTGGCGAACTGGTTCCTGCTGAGCTTCATCGTCACGGTGGCGATGCTGCACATCGTGAACAACCTCTCGATTCCGGTTTCGATCTTCGGCTCGAAGTCGGTGCAGGTGTTCTCGGGCGTGCAGGATGCGATGACGCAGTGGTGGTACGGCCATAACGCCGTGGGCTTCTTCCTCACTGCGGGCTTCCTCGGCATGATGTACTACTTCGTGCCGAAGCAGGCCGAACGCCCTGTCTTCAGCTACAAGCTTTCGATCATTCACTTCTGGGCGCTGATCTTCCTCTACATCTGGGCCGGTCCGCACCACCTGCATTACACCGCTCTGCCGGATTGGGCCTCGACCCTCGGCATGGTGTTCTCGGTGGTTCTGTGGATGCCCAGCTGGGGCGGCATGATCAACGGGTTGATGACGCTTTCGGGCGCCTGGGACAAGCTGCGCACCGATCCGATCATCCGAATGATGGTAGTGTCCATCGGCTTCTACGGGATGAGCACGTTCGAGGGCCCGATGATGTCCATCAAGGCTGTGAACTCGCTCAGCCACTACACCGACTGGACAATCGGCCACGTGCATTCCGGCGCTCTGGGCTGGAACGGCATGATCACCTTCGGCGCGCTTTACTTCCTTGTGCCGCGGCTCTGGAACCGCGAGCGGCTCTACAGCCTTGCCATGGTGAACTGGCACTTCTGGCTCGCCACCATCGGCATCGTTCTCTACGCGGCCTCGATGTGGGTGACCGGGATCATGGAAGGCCTGATGTGGCGCGAAGTGGATGCGCAGGGCTTCCTCGTGAATTCCTTCGCCGACACCGTTGCCGCGAAGTTCCCGATGTACGTGGTGCGTGCGCTGGGCGGGGTGCTCTACCTCGCGGGTGCGATCATCATGTGCTACAACCTCTGGATGACCATTCGCAAGGCGCCGGCCAAAGAGGCCGAAGCCCCCGCGATGGCTCCGGCTGAATAAGGGGGTCGGAGACCATGCCTATCCTTGACAAACACAAGGTGCTCGAGACCAACGCCACCTTGCTTCTGGTGGCCAGCCTCGGGGTGGTGACAGTTGGCGGGATCGTGGAGATCGCCCCCCTGTTCTACATCGAGAACACGATCGAGGATGTAGAGGGCATGCGCCCCTACTCCCCGCTCGAGTTGCAGGGGCGGGAGATCTATCTGCGCGAGGGCTGCTATGTCTGCCACAGCCAGATGATCCGCCCGATGCGCGATGAGGTGGAACGCTACGGGCACTACTCGCTTGCCGCGGAATCGCAATACGATCACCCGTTTCAATGGGGATCTAAGCGCACCGGGCCCGATTTGGCCCGCGTGGGCGGGCGCTACTCCGATGATTGGCACGTGGATCACTTCACCGATCCGCAATCGGTTGTGCCGGAATCGGTGATGCCGAAATACGGGTATCTTCTCGATAACCTGGTGAGTTCGGAGCATATCGACGATCTGCTCTCCACCCACCGCCTTGTTGGCGTGCCTTATACCGACGAGATGATCGAGAACGCGGCGGCCGATTTCAACGTTCAGGTGGATCCCTTCGGCGATATCGACGGGCTTCTCGAACGTTATCCCGGCGCGCAGGTGCGAAACTTCGACAGTCAGCCGGGGATCTCGGAGATGGATGCGCTGATCGCATACATGCAGATGCTGGGCACGCTGGTCGATTTCTCGACCTTCACGCCGGACCCGGCGCGCTAGGAGGGGATCATGCAGGAAAGCACCCTTCTGCGCGAGATGGCAGACAACTGGATGCTGCTGGTGATGTTCACGCTGTTCATCGGCGCCGTGCTCTGGCCGTTCCGGCCGGGCAGCCGAAAGGATCACGAGGAATCCGCCAACATCCCGTTTCTTTATGAAGACAAACCGGCCCCGGATTACCCCGAGGGCAAAGGCGAGGAGGCGGCGCGATGAGCAAGACGCCGGACACCGAACACGAGGTCGACACCACTGGTCACGTCTGGGACGGGATCGAGGAATACAACAACCCGTTGCCGCGCTGGTGGCTCTGGACATTCTACGCCACAATCGCCTGGGGCATCATCTACACGATTGCCTACCCGGCCTGGCCGCTTATCGAACGGGCCACACCGGGGCTTCTGGGCTATTCAACCCGCGCCGAGGTGGCCGATGAGATCGCCACGGTCAACGAGCGCAATGCCGGGCTGACGGAACGGCTGGCCTCGGTGGAGCTTGCTGCGCTGGGCGATGATCCGGAACTGATGAACTTCGCCGTCAATGGCGGCGCCGCGATCTTCCGGGCGAACTGCTCGCAGTGCCACGGCTCCGGCGCGGCCGGCGTTCAGGCGGCGGGCTACCCCAACCTTCTGGATGACGACTGGCTCTGGGGCGGTACGATCGACGAGATCGCCTATACGGTCACCCACGGTATCCGGAACGAGCAATCGCCGGACACCCATTGGTCGGAAATGCCCGCATTCGGTGAGATCCTTGCCGAAGAGGAGATCGCAAGCGTGGTGCAATATGTGCTGCAGCTGTCCGGGCAGGATCATGATGCCGGGCTCGCCTCGACGGGTGAGACGCTTTACCTGGAACAGTGTTCTGCCTGCCATGGCGATGCCGGGATGGGCGATACGTTCCAGGGTGCGCCGAACCTTGTTGATGCCATCTGGCTCTACGGCGGCGATCCTGAAACACTGACGGAGACGATCACCTACAGCCGTTTCGGCGTGATGCCGGCCTGGGCCGAGGAATGGCGGCCGGGCCAGGGGCTGACGGAGGCCGAGATCAACGCGGTTGCGGCCTATGTGCACCAGCTTGGCGGGGGCGAATAGCCCACGCCGCAATCGAGATATCACCGCGCGCCCCGGATCCTGTTCGCGCGTTTCCTCGGGGCTTGGTGAGGCGGACGGCGGTGCTTTCGGGCATCGCCGTTTCCGTTTGAGGATCGCGGTAACCAGTTGATCCACGTCAAGGATCGCATTGGCCTGGCATGGAAAAACCATTGGGCGAACAGGTCAAAATCCCGGAGTGCCTCAGGTGAGTTCTTCCGACCCTCCTTCCCTTTATGCTGCCCGCGAACCGGTGTTTCCGCGCCGGGTTTCGGGCAAGTTCCGTACCCTGAAGTGGTGGATCATGGCGGTAACGCTGGGGATCTACTACCTCACCCCCTGGATCCGTTGGGACAGGGGGCCTGAACTGCCCGATCAGGCGGTGCTGGTTGATCTGGCGGGCCGCCGGTTCTTCTTCTTCTGGATCGAGATCTGGCCGCACGAGTTTTACTTCGTGGCGGGCCTTCTGATCATGGCCGGGCTCGGGCTGTTTCTCTTTACGTCCGCGCTCGGACGCGTCTGGTGCGGCTATGCCTGCCCGCAAACGGTGTGGACCGATCTCTTCGTGCTTACCGAACGCTGGATCGAGGGCGACCGAAACGCCCGCGTGCGGCTCTGGAATGCCAAGTGGGATCTGCGCAAGTTCCGTCTGCGGGTATCAAAATACCTGGTCTGGGCGCTGATCGGCCTCGCAACCGGCGGCGCATGGGTGTTCTACTTTGCCGATGCGCCAACACTAATGCGCGATCTCGTTACCTTCAGCGCGCATCCCATCGCATATTCCTCAATCGCGATCCTGACCGGCACGACGATCCTTTTCGGCGGCATCGCGCGCGAACAGGTCTGCATCTACATGTGCCCGTGGCCGCGCATTCAGGCCGCGATGATGGATGAAGATACCATCACGGTGGCCTATCGCGAGTGGCGTGGGGAACCGCGCGGCAAGCACCGCAAGGCCGCGGGCGCCGAAAACCTCGGCGATTGCATCGATTGCAATGCCTGCGTGAACGTCTGCCCGGTGGGGATCGACATCCGCGATGGCCAGCAACTGGCCTGCATCACCTGCGCGCTCTGCATCGATGCCTGCGATGACGTGATGGAGAAGATCGGCAAGCCGCGTGGGCTGGTCGATTACATCGCGCTGACCGATGAGATACGCGAACGCGAGGGTCAGGAGCCGCGCTCGATCTGGAAGCACATCTTCCGCCCGCGCGTGCTGCTTTACACCACGCTCTGGTCGCTTGTCGGCGTTGGGCTTGTGGTAGCGCTATTTATCCGCACCGAGATCGATGTGACGGTGGCGCCGATCCGTAACCCCACGTTCGTCACGCTGTCGGATGGCTCGATCCGCAACTCCTACGATGTGCGGCTGTTGAACAAGCATGGTGAAACGCGCACCTTCCGTGTTTCGGTCAAAGGCGATCCGTCGCTGCGGGTGCAGCTTGAAGGATCGCCCTACGAATCCGTTGACGTGCCGGCCAATGAGCAGCTTCTGCAGCGCGTCTACGTGGTTGCCCCCAGAGCATCGGACCCCGCGCTGAGTGACCGGACCGAGTTCCGCTTCTGGGTAGAAGACCTGGGCAATGGCGAACGGGTTCACAAAGACACTGTCTTCAACGGAGTTGGCCAATGACGACCGCACCTTTTACCGGACGGAAGTTCTTCTTCATCGTGGCCTCGGCCTTCGGCGTGATCATCGCCGTCAACTTCGCGATGGCCTACATGGCCGTATCAACCTTTCCGGGCGTTGAGGCCAAAAACAGCTACGTCGCGAGCCAGACCTTTGATGCCGAACGCCGGGCCCAGCTTGCGCTTGGCTGGGATGTCGGCGCGAAGATCGAGGGCGATCTTCTGGTGCTGACGATCACCGATGCCGATGGCGCGCCGGTGGAGGTGGCCACGCTTGAGGCCATCTTTGGCCGGGCGACCCATGTGAACGATGATCAGGTGCCGGCCTTCGAATTTCAGAACGGCGCCTACGTGGCGCCGGTTGAGGCGGGGCCGGGCAACTGGAACCTGCGATTTGTGGCCACCGATGGCGAGGGCGGCAAGTTCCGCCAGCGCATATCGCTTTATCAGCGGCCCGCTTCTTGAGCCTGGTTGACGCCCCAAGCGCATGCCCCGGCTGCGCGGCGGCGCCCACGGCGCAGGACATTGCGGCGCGTGGCACACCGGAAGACGGGGCGGCCACGATCCAGCTTTCCCTGCCCACAATCCACTGCGCAGGCTGCATCTCGGGCGTTGAGCGCGGGCTTGCGGGGGCGCCGGGCGTGCGCGATGCGCGGGTTAACCTCACGCTGAAGCGTGTGCGCATCGCCGCCGATCCCGGTGTGACGGCGGAGGCGCTGGTGGGGCGGCTTGAGGCGCTGGGCTACGAAGCGCACGAGCTTGACAGCGATGCACTGGCCGCCAGCGAGGCCGATCCCGAGGGCCGGTTCCTCACGATGTGCCTCGCTGTCGCCTTCTTCGCAAATATGAACGTGATGCTTCTATCGGTTGCCGTCTGGTCTGGCGCCGAGGCGGCCACGCGCGATCTGTTCCACTGGATTTCTGCCGCGATCACGATCCCCACGGTGATGTTTTCCGGCCAGCCCTTCTATCGCAGCGCAATGTCGGCGCTGCGCGGCGGGCGGCTTAACATGGATGTGCCGATTTCGCTGGCGATCATCCTCGCGGTGGCGCTTTCGCTTTGGGAAACTTCGCTGAGCGGCCATCACGCCTATTTTGACGCGGCCCTGTCGCTCACCTTCTTTCTGCTTCTGGGCCGCTACCTTGATCACAAGACCCGCGCATCAGCCCGCTCTGCCGCGCAGGAACTTGCGGCCCTTGAGGTGCCCCGCGCGGTGCGTCTTGGGGCGGAGGGCGAGGAGAACGTGCGCGTCTCAGAACTGGCCCTGGGCGAGCGTGTGCTGGTGCGGCCCGGCGGGCGCGTGCCCGTGGATGGCCGCGTGGTGGCGGGCACAAGCGAGATCGACCGCTCGCTGATGACGGGCGAAAGCCTGCCCGTTTTCGCCGGGCCCGATAGCCCGGTTCACGCAGGCGAGGTGAACCTCACCGGCCCGCTGACGGTGGAGGTTGCTGCGGCGGGGCAGGAAACGGCGCTGCACCGGATTGCCGATCTCGTGGCCGTGGCCGAAAGCGGGCGCGCCAATTACAATTCGCTGGCCGATCGCGCCGCGCGGGCCTACGCGCCGGTCGTGCACCTGCTGGCGCTTGCGGCGTTTCTTGCCTGGATGTGGATTTCCGGCGGCGATGCGCGGCTTTCGCTGAACATCGCAGTGGCCACGCTGATCATCACCTGCCCCTGCGCGATGGGGCTCGCGGTTCCGGCGGTGACAACGGCGGCCTCGGGCCGGCTTTTCCGCAAGGGGCTTCTGATCAAGAGCGGCACCGCGCTCGAACGGCTGGCCGAGGTGGACACGGTTGTATTTGACAAGACCGGCACGCTCACCACCGGGTTGCCGGAGCCCGATGCGCTGGGCGGCCATGCCCGCCCCGATCTTGAAGTTGCGCTGGCGCTGGCCGCGGGATCGCAGCACCCGCTGGCGCTCGCCCTCGCAGGCGCGTTGCGGGAAGCGGGCGTGAAACCCGCGCGATTGAGCGATCTGGCGGAAGTGCCGGGCTATGGTATCGAAGCGCGCCACCGAGGGGCGCGCGTGCGGCTGGGGCGGGCGGCCTGGGTGGGCGCAGACCCGCTGCCGCGCACGGCCACCTATCTTTCGGTGGAAGGCCGGGCGCCCATCGCCTTCGGCTTTACCGATACGCTCCGCCCCGGCGCGGAAGAGGCGGTGCGCGCCTTCCGCAAGGCGGGGCTGCGCATTCTGCTCGTCTCCGGCGATGCGGAAGCTGCCGTGCGCGCCTTTGCGGCACGGATCGGGATTGGCGAGGTGCATGCAAAGATCGCGCCAGAGGGCAAGGCGGCGCTGGTTTCGGATCTCGCGGCCAGCGGCGCGAAGGTTCTGATGGTGGGCGACGGGTTGAACGATACCGCCGCCCTTGCCGCCGCGCATGTCTCGCTATCGCCCGCAACCGCGCTCGATGCCGCGCGCGTGGCCTCTGATATCGTGGCGCTCGGGCGCGATTTTTCCGCTCTCGGCGATGCCCAGGCCACCGCCGTGCGTGCCCGCGCCCGCATCCAGGAAAACTTCGCAATCTCCACGGTTTACAACGTTGTGGCCGTGCCGATCGCGCTTTTGGGCTTTGCAACGCCCCTTGCGGCGGCGCTCGCAATGTCGCTTTCTTCCATCACGGTTTCGCTCAACGCGCTGAGGGTTCGGTGATGGATGTTCTGGTGTTTCTCATTCCCGTTTCGCTGTTTCTGGGCGGGCTGGGGCTGGCGGCGTTTTTCTGGGCGCTCGGAAGCCGCCAGTTCGACGATCCCGAAGGCGACAGCCGGCGCATTCTGACCGACGACTACGACGACGCGCCGAAACGTTAGAGCGTTTGACGAAGTACCTAAGGTTTCAGGCAACGTTAAGTGACCCAGATCTTTCGCAAAAAGCTCTAGCCGCCCGCGGCCTGGGCAAGCTCTGCCACCGAGGGCCCGATCCCTTCCACGATCCGCGCCACGCCCTCGGCGCTTGGATGGATGCCATCGGCCTGCATGAAGCGTTGTAACGCGGCCGGATCATCGGCATCGGCCCGGAGCGCGGCCAGAAAATCGGGGTAGATCAGCGCGCCGAACTCCGCGGCAAGCTCGGGATACATCGCCTCGAACGCCCGCTTGAACTCCGCCCCATAATTGTTCGGCGCTTCGAGCCCGACGAGAAGAACCGGAAGATCGCGGGCGCTGGCCGCTTCGAGAATACCGCGCAGGTTGGCGCGGCTCACCGCAGGCTCGATCCCGCGCAAAAGGTCATTGCCGCCCAGCGCAACGATCATCGCGTCAACCTCCGGTGTCAGCGTCCAGTCCACCCGTGCGAGCCCGCCCGCCGTGGTATCGCCCGACACGCCGGCATTGATCAGCTCGGCCTCGATTCCCTGATTGGCCAGCCAGCCGCCCAGCTGCGGAACAAAGCCCTGATCGGGGGTAAGCCCATAGCCTTGGGTCAAGCTGTCGCCCAGTGCCGCAATGGTAACCGGCTCTGCCGCGAGCGGCGTTCCGGCAACAATCACGGCAAGCGCTAACTTGCGAGCCCGCCGAAACGCCCCATATGCCCGTGAAACCACCCGACCTGGCAGGCAGCATATGGCAGACACCGTACTATCGCTCCAAGACGCTCGGCTTTCGCTTGATGGCAACGCGGGGCGGGTTGATATCCTCAAGGGCATTTCGCTTGAGATCCTGCAGGGGGAAACGGTGGGGCTTGTGGGCCCATCGGGTTCCGGCAAATCGTCTCTCCTCATGCTCATGGGCGGGCTCGAACGCGCCACGGGCGGCCAGATCACAGCATTGGGCCGCGATCTGACGGCGCTGGGCGAAGATGCGCTGGCCCGCTTCCGCCGGGAACATATGGGGGTGGTTTTTCAATCCTTCCACCTGATCCCCACGATGACGGCGCTGGAGAATGTGGCAACCCCTCTGGAACTGGCGGGCGCCGAGGATGCGTTTGATCGCGCGGCGGCAGAGCTTGCCGAGGTGGGCCTCGCGGACAGGAGCGATCACTACCCCTCGCAAATGTCGGGCGGCGAACAGCAGCGCGTGGCGCTTGCGCGGGCGGCCGCGCCGCGCCCCGATATCCTGCTGGCCGATGAACCCACGGGCAACCTTGATGGCGCAACGGGTGAGGCGATCATGAACCTGCTCTTCGGGCTGCGCGATCGGCATGGCGCAACCCTGGTGCTTGTGACCCATGCGCGGGAATTGGCGGAACGCTGCGACCGCACGATCCGGCTGGCAGACGGGCAGATCGCGCCCGATCTGGCCGCGCGGGCAGCCGAATGAGCCTGCGACTGGCCTCCCGCTTCGCGGCGCGGGAACTGCGCGGGGGCTTGCGCGGATTTCGCGTGTTCCTCGCCTGCCTCGCGCTGGGCGTGGCCGCGATTGCCGCGGTGGGCACGGTGCGCGAAAGCATCGAGGCGGGCCTTTCGCGCGAAGGCGCGGTCATCCTCGGCGGAGATGCCGCAATCGGGCTCACTTACCGCTTTGCCGAGCCGGAAGAACGGGCATGGATGGAGGCGCGATCCGAAGCGGTTTCCGAGATCGTTGACTTCCGCTCGATGGCGGTTGTGGACCGTGGCGGCGATGTGGAGCGTGGGCTAACCCAGGTGAAGGCTGTCGACAGTGCCTATCCGCTCTATGGCGAGGTGCTGCTGGATCCGGCAATGCCGCTTTCGGAGGCGCTCGCCGATCAGGGTGCGGTGATGGACCGGGTTCTGGTGGATCGGCTGGGGCTTTCGGTGGGCGAAGGCTTCCGGCTGGGGGACGCCACCTTTCGCCTGAGCGCCGTGATCACACGGGAACCCGATAGCGGGGCGGGCGGTTTCGGCCTTGGTCCGCGCACGCTTGTGCGCACCGATGCGCTCGAAGGCTCCGGCCTGCTGGCGCCGGGCACGCTTTTCGAGACCTCCTACCGGATGCGCCTTGCGCCAGGCACCGAACTGGCGGGCATGGCAGCGGCGGCAGAGGCAGAGCTCGAAGGCGCGGGGCTCCGGTGGCAGGATCGGCGGAACGGGGCCCCCGGCGTTTCGGAATTCGTGGATCGGCTGGGCGCGTTCCTCGTACTGGTGGGGCTGGCGGGCCTTGCGGTGGGCGGGGTTGGCGTTTCTGCCGCGGTGCGCGCCTATCTCGATGGCAAAACGGGCGTGATCGCCACGCTGAAAACGCTTGGCGCGGATCGGGCCACGGTGTTCCAAACTTACCTTCTGCAGATCGCCGTTCTCACCGCACTTGGCATCGTGATCGGCCTCGCCCTTGGCGCGCTGGTGCCGCTGGCATTTGCGCCGGTGATCGAGGCGCGGCTCCCTCTGCCCGCGGCCTTCGCGATCTACCCCGGCCCACTGGCCGAAGCCGCGCTATACGGCGCGCTTACAGCGCTTCTCTTCACCATCTGGCCGCTTGCGCGCACCGAAGACGTGCGCGCGGCCGCGATCTTCCGCGATGCCGCGCTGAACGCGGCAGGCTGGCCAAGGCCCGTGTGGATCCTTCTCACCCTCGCGCTTCTCGGCGCGGTCGTGGGCGCGGCAGCGGTGTTTTCGGGCCTTGCCACGCTTACGCTCTGGTCGGCCCTCGGCATGCTTGGCGCTTTCGTGGCGCTGATCGTTGCGGCCGATCTCGCGCGCCGCGCCGCCCGGCGGCTTGCCCGCGCCCGGGCGCTGCGCGGGCGCACAACGGCGCGCCTCGCGCTTGGCTCCGTTGGCGGGCCGGGGATCGAAACAACCTCGGTGGTGCTTTCGCTGGGGCTCGGGCTATCGGTGCTGGCCGCGATCGGGCAGATCGATGCCAACCTGCGTGGCGCGATCGAACGCGATCTGCCGGATGTGGCGCCCTCCTATTTCGTTGTGGATATCCAGAACGATCAGCTTGAGGGCTTCCGCACGCGGCTTGATGCCAACCCGGCGGTGGAAACGGTGGAAAGCGCGCCCATGCTGCGCGGCATCATCACTGAGATCAACGGGCGCCCCGCTGCCGAAACGGCAGGCGATCACTGGGTGCTCCAGGGCGATCGGGGGATCACCTATTCCGCCGCCCCGCCAGAGGGCGCGGTGGTGACCGCCGGCGAATGGTGGGCGGAAGACTATGCGGGCCCGCCGCTGGTAAGCTTTGCCGCCGAAGAGGCCGAAGAGATGGGGCTGGAGATCGGCGACAGCATTACCATCAACGTGCTTGGGCGCGATATCGAGGCGCAGGTGACGAGCTTTCGCGAGGTGGATTTCTCCACCGCCGGCATCGGCTTCATCCTCTCGATGAACCCCGCCGCGCTTGCGGGCGCCCCGCATACGCATATCGCCACGATCTATGCCGATGCCGCCGCGGAGGGTGCGATCCTGCGCGATCTGGCCGATGCCTACCCCAACATCACCGCGATCCGCGTGAAAGACGCGATTGAACGGGTAACGGGCGTGCTGGGCGGGATCGCCGCCGCCGTCACCTACGGGGCGCTTGCCACGCTGATCACCGGCGGGATCGTTCTGATCGGTGCTGCGGCGGCGGGCGAACGCGCGCGCACCTACGAGGCGGCGGTTTTGAAAACGCTTGGCGCAACGCGGGGCAGCATCCTGGCCAACTTCGCGCTTAGGTCAGCGCTTCTTGGCCTCGCCGCCGGGCTCGTGGCGATTTTTGCAGGCGGGGCAGCCGGTTGGGCGGTAACCACCTTCGTGATGAGCACGGATTACGTGTTCGAACCGGTCTCCGCGATTGCCATCGTGACGGGCGGCGTGATGCTCACGCTTCTGGCCGGCTTGGCCTTTGCCTGGCGCCCGCTTTCGGCCCGCCCTGCGCAGGTGCTGCGTGCCCGAGAATAGCGCGCGAAAGGCAGTTGACGGTGTTGGGCCTTCGGGCTACCAAACGCGGCGTTTCTGGCGGAGTAGCTCAGTTGGTTAGAGCAGGGGAATCATAATCCCTGTGTCGGGGGTTCAAGTCCCTCCTCCGCTACCAAATCTCCCAAGTTAAGATGTTGTAATTCAAGAGATAATCTTGATGCGGGTATTCCTGTCCCGCCATCACTCCCATCATCAAGGTTTCATTGGCGGCTGTTCAGTCTCTTGGGCACGCCTCAAAGGCGAACCCTGTGGCAATCATCACCCAACTGGATTGGAGAGAACGATGCCGAAAGACGAAAGCAACAAGCCCGAAGGCAGCAAGAGGGCGCTTACCGGAAGCAAGATGGAATACGCCGATCTGATAATAGCAGCAGAGACGGCCCTGGGCCTATCACGCGCGGTCGTGATCCTGAGCAACGAAGTGAACTTCACGAGGGACCAAGAGCCCGAGGGCGACGCAATGATATCCACGTTTTACGCCCTGTCTCACTACGTGGAAGAGATCGTGACCGAGCTTCGGCGGTTGTGACCTAAGCGCACCCCACCCCCCAATTCTGTGAGCCGTGTCGCAAGGGGGGCGGGGGCAAAAACGCCGCGCCGATCACTCTAGTCGACCCCCGCTCACACAAACCGTTCTGCTATTTTTTTTTTCAGTTTTTTTCTCGCACAACAGTAAGCCAGCCTGGCAAGCTGTCACCCGTCACAAGCGCAGCCTCGCCCCTTGTGGCACTCGTAGGACCTACTGATGCAGCTGTCGCCACATGCCTTACCCTTGCGACATACCTTGCAGCATGCGGCGTTCCAGATGTCTGCGTCATTCGCGCGGAGGCGGTCTACCGAATTCCAGAAGGAGCTTGCCTGGGCGGCTTCTGCTGCGGTCTGTAGGCGATCGGTGTCTGGTGGCTGCATATCGGCCAGCGCAGCGGTCGAAGTGGATGCGAAGAAAAGCGTTAGAACGAAAGTCCGTAGCATGAATCTCTCCTAGTATCGCGATACCAAGAGAGATCATTTTCCACCTTGAGTTGGGTCAACGTGTGGCAAAGGTGCGGTCGATCCGTAGCCGAGAGATCCGGTCCACGGCTAGCCGAGGCGGCTCGTTCTTGTGGCCGAGATTGGTTCACAGGCGGCAAGCCGGTCCCCCCCCTTTGGACGAGACCGGCGCTACCAATAAAGCAAGAATCCACCGCCTACTGCATTCCAGCATAGTGTGGGCTCATCAGACATATTAGTCACAATTCGGAAACAGTCAGGCTGCGCACGTGCAACAATCGTGAGCGTGAAACTACTGCTTAGCGCCGGCACGCCGGAGCCGCTCTGCAGCTTCCGAGTGAACATGTTTGATAAAGCAAGCTTGGCGGTGCGATAGTCACCTGAACGAGTGAACGACTTCAGAAGTGGGAGCGCTGTATTGGCCTTGTTCCGAGCGATCTACAGCTCCCGCCCCTTTGGCTTCGACTCGTCAATTCTCAGCGGAATTCTCTTGGATGCACGGCGCGCGAACAAGCGCGACCGTATCACCGGAGCCCTGATCTGCCGGAGTGACGTCTACCTTCAATGGCTGGAGGGCCCGGAGGAAAGGGTACGGGACACCTTGGCACGTATCAGTTGCGACGATCGCCACGTGGAGATGAGACTCCACTTATCCGAACCAGCTGAAGAGCGTGTGTTCGGCGACTGGGCGATGCTTCATGATCCCGCTGCAACGTGGATCTGGTCGCACGACGAGGTCGCCCAGGGCGCGATGGAGACAGCCAAGCCAGATGAGGTGAAGGGGTTCTTTACGCGGCTACGGGCGCAATCCAACGATGGGGGCCAACCATGATCATTTGGGCAAGCGCAGGAGTGCGGGCGCTGGTTCTTGGCCCCAAAACTCTTTCAGCAGCACAGCCGATGTTCGCGTGGCCGGGGAGCCGATCGCAGCCGCGGTGAGTTGATCAGGCGGACTACAGGTTAATGCGGCGAACTGTGCCGGCGATCCCATAGTGAAGCGAGCAACAGCCTGGCTGAGGCTACGTCACTGACCATCCCATCGATGTCCAACAGCGCGAGCAACTCCCTCTCAACTTCGACAACATGACCGCTGACAAAGACTGCGGCAGTGGGCTTTCTCATCCGGATCGCTGCGACCAGCCGGGTCAGGGCCACCGTGGAGTGATCGCCAGCGGCGGATAGACCGATAACCTCGGCGTTCGATTGCTCTATCCCGGACAGGAGCTGATCATGCGTTTCGCCAACTTTGAGCTCGACTTGCCAACCATCGCGGCGCAACAGGTCCGTCGCCATTTGAACGCCGAGCGTATGGGTTTCTCCTGGTACCGACGCGAAAACCACTGTTTTGTCTGAGGGAGAGGTGGGTACGGGGAACTCAAGCCGGATCGCGCGCATGATTGCGTATATTCGACTAGATCCGATCGTGACCTCGCCAAACGATATGAGGTCGTCGTCCCACCAATCGCCAAGTTTCCTTGCTGCACTGGCCAAGTACTTGAGATATATGCTGCCCGCCGAAGCCCCAGCCGAACGCGCATCATTGATGTAGGTCGCGCCTGCCTGGTCGTTGTCGGAAATCAGAGCGAAACAAAGATGCTCAATCTGGTCCTCTGAAGGCTTGTCTGCTGCGTCTGGCTTGTTTTGCTCAGCCAGGCTGCGAATAACTTCACGCGCGACGTCTTCGACTGCGACGGATCGTAGGTGGGACCTGAGCGCGCGGGGATCCTGTTGAGGACTAACACACCAGCCTTTGTCGAAAGGGTAATCCTGCCGGCCATTGCCACGCATCTTCCACCCCCCAAAAAGGTGCTGAACGTCGGTCGTGTCGTAAGTTGTCTTGGTGACTGTGCGGATCGTCACCCGGTTCGACATGCCAAACAACCTTGATAACCAGTGAGCTTCGAAATCCGGACACCATGCCGCAGAACTAATCCTTTGCTTGCCAGTTCGGAGGTCCCGCACGACGACCTCATCGGTTCAGGAGAAAACGTCGGCGCCCGGTAGTTTCCTCGTCCAAGTGCTCAAGTCCAAATCTAGATGGCCAGTCGCTGTCTCCGCGCAGGCATACGTGCAGCAAGCATCTGCCACTACGCTCACAGAAGAACCAGATGATCAGAAAGAGCAGCACCAGAAATGGCACAAGACAAGCTACCTAGCGCATCACGCGCAGCCCGCATCTCCCCCAAGATCCGGCGTGCGATCGAACTCCGCGTCACAAAGGGCCGTACGATCAAGGAGGCGTGCGAGGAGGCGGGGTTGAGCGTTTCGGGCTGGCACAAGGCTATGCGGCGACCGGCTGTCTTCGAGCTATTCAGGGGCGCTCAGGAGCGGTTTGTGGTGGAGTATGACCTGCGCCGTAATGCGCTGCGGCTCGACGCTCTGGATGCAGCTCAGGATCTCATGAAGAACGCCAAGAGCGAGACTGTTCGGGCACGGATGGCGGAGTTCCTTGCGGCTCAGGACAAGGAGCCGGCCGCGCCGGTGCAGGTCAATGTCGGAACGGCTTTCTCAGGAGGCTACGAGTTCGCACGGCAAGGGCAGAGGGTGGTCGAAGTGATTGAGGGTAAGGCGCACACAGGCGACTAGACGCAAAATTTTCAGCAGGTCGCCCATCCTAGAGTGCCCCGCATGTTAACGGTTAGGCTTGCGATTTAAGGCGTCCTAGTGAAGCCGGCCTTTGACCACAAAACCGTCGATGTTTTCCTCGCCAAGCGCCGATAGCGCGTGAAGCCTGTGTAGGCCCTCCAGGAGAACAAAGCGGTCGCCGTCCCGACGTAGCCTAATCGGTGTTTTCTGCCCATTGATGAGTATGTCTTCCGCCAGGTCCCGTACCTTTCGCGGATCCAGCGTTTTTCGGCGACTGATTGGAACGTAGATATCCGAGATCCGCACGGAGACGACGCTTAGCATCGCACGCTGCCGAGCCAGTGTCTTAGGTCGATCCGGACGCAGCAGCCATTCGAGGCTTCACATGTTTGCACGGACAGCACTGCGCAGCTCCTCGTGCAGGATCCAGTTTCCCTCCGCCTCATCACTAGTGCTCTTGGCTCGATATCCGAGCAGTGAAGCGGCCGCAGAGGTTTGGTGTTCTTCGCCCGTAGCGGTATCGGCGGACAGAAAGTCTGCAATTAAAAGCGCTGCCCTCTCAAGAGATCGATTTGCGGAAAGCGGCGACTTGTACCCGGAGCTGTACGCAAGCTTCGCGTCCGATATTCCTTCGGCGCCAGCTAGCGACAGGTTGTGGAGCATGGCTCGCTGTGGGCGCGTGAGAGAAACCTGATTCAGCGCTTCTGCAAACTCCTCGGCGCTTGGTACCTGCTGCCCGAGGCTTTCGTCAAAGCGGCGCTCGGCGGCTTGTGCACTGTGTTGTGCGTCAATGACCTCTCGCAGCGCGGCAACAGCAGCTTCTTCCGTGTTCCCCGTTGCTTCGGCGATCAATCCTCGAGCCTTCGTTGGCGGCTTCGGAAACGCACGTGCGACGTAGGTTCCCTGCAGCCTTCCAGACTTTATCTGATATCGACCGTGTTCGCCGGTTTGAACCTCAGGAGCCCGGTCGGACTGATTGAGGGACCTCATCGTCCTGAGGGGTTCCTTGAAGTGCCTGTTTTGGTCCGCGCCTTTTCTGCTTTTCTGCTGCACGATAGGGTTCTCCTTTGGTTAGCTGTGTTGATACAGATGACCCCTGCACACTTGTGTAGGGTCAGTTCGCGCGATGGCGCCCGGTTCATCCGGGCACGCATCTTTCTAATTGACGCCGGTAGGGCCTGTTACAGTCCCATCCATCGCCGCGCCTGTTCAGATGCGCGTTCTCCGGAACAACGACGGCTTCACATCGCTCTTCCACTTGGCGAAAGCCGCGTTCGCATTCCCATCCTTGGGATGATATCCGATTGCTTAGGAAGCCGTTGTCTGGGACGGGGACCGGCTCACATGCCCCATTCGCCTCGCGGTAACCACGCAAGCAAACCCAACCGTTCTCGTTGCGCCCTTCGGTTAACCTCGCATTCTCCGGTACTTCGATCGCGTCGCATCTGTCGGCAACCTTCACAAAGCCCCAGTCGCATTCAGTCCGATAGCTGCCATGCCTGCCGGTGACGTACCCGTTCTCCGGTGCAACGACTTCGACGCATTCATCAAGCTCCCGTCGGAAATGTCGTTCGCAAACCCATCCGATACCGCGAGTGTCAAGAAAAGCGTTGGCGGGAACCTCTACTTTCTCGCATGTATCCCCATTGCGTCTGAAGCCATGATTGCAGTCCCAACCGCCTCCGCTTATGCGCCCCGTGGCATAGCCGTTCTCCGGAACTTGGATTTCGACACAGCTCCCGCCAGTCCTCAGGAACCCCGGGTCGCACATCCAACCCACTCCACTTGATAGCGGCGACGAGTTCGGAGGGGCGTCAGTGTTCGATTGCGCTTGAAGTGGGGTAGTGCTGAGAAGGCTCACACAGAGCATTGCTATACGCAACAAAGAGCCCCGGGCATCTTGCCGCCTTTGCCCTGCGGCGACGAACGAAAGCGTAGTTGAAACGACGATGTGACCTCCGAACCCTCGCCATATGAGGCGGGCCTAGTGCCACTGGTCGTCTTAGACTTGGGGTCTCGTCATGGCCGGCAGCAAAACAACCAGAGCATCTCAGTCAGAGTTTAACGTGGTCTGATCCTACCACTTTTCAATGGAGACCCCTCCAAAATGTTTCGATTGGACGAGTGTTCCGATACGTAAACTAGTGTGGAGTGGCCTCGCCAATCGGGACGCAGCGCAAGGTCCTGATAGCTTACTGGCCTCAAACCAAGAGCCTGCGCGTGAGAGCGGTCTGAAACGCCATTGGCGGTTTCTGGCTCCGGCATCCTGACCGGTGCTTGCGCTTGTTTCCGAAGTTTGCCTTCCTTCCAACCCGTGAGGTTTCTGCCCTCTGCGGCATCCAATTTCAGGAAGGCGGCGATGTGGATAGTGGCGTTGAGGAGCGAGTAGGCGCCACTCGTCGCACACGGACCAATTGCCGCTAGGCCGACAAATGTGCCGTCCACATACACCAAACCTACCGTCCCTTTAAGAATTCCGCGCGATTTGCGGGGTAGGTTCGTTTCTTCAGTCATCGGACTTCTGTCCAACGTGCTTCGCTTTGGCCAGCGCCAACGATCCCCGGCAATCGGCTCAGGCGGCAAACCCGAGTTTGGCGACATGGATCTCAAATGTCGGGTGCATCTCGGCGCCAACAACGTCTTCCTTGTGGTGACGATAGATCGACCGCCAGTATGGCTGAATTACCACGCCTTCGTCCCGCAAGATTTGCTGAAGTTTTGCCATCACGGTCCGCCGCTTGTCGGCATCGGCAATGGCCAAAGCCTCTTCAAGCAGCGCATCGAATTCCGCGTTGTTGAAGGCGCTCTCATTCCACGGCTCGCCCGAGCGATAGGCCAGTGCCAGAACCTGAACGCCCAAGGGCCGCTGGGCCCAATCGGTTGTGGAAAGCGGATACTTTGCCCAATCGTTCCAGAAGGTCGACCCTGGAAGGACGGTACGCTTCACCGGAATCCCGGCATCCCGCAACATCGCAGCCGCCGCATCGGTCGTGTTCTTGCGCCAGGTGTCGTCGATCGAGATCATATCATGCTCGAAATCGCCCATCCCCGCCTCTTCCATCAGCGCCCTTGCGCGTTCGGGGTCATAGATCACCGGCGGCAGTTCGGCGTATTCGGGGTGAATAGGCGAGACGTGGTGGTTTTCGGCGACCAAGCCATTGTCTGAGAATCCAAGTTCAAGCAAGACGTTGTTGTCCACGGCCATGGCGAGCGCGCGCCGTACGCGGGAGTCCGCATAGGGCTTCACCCCGTCAACTTCCGCTTCCTGGTTGGCGCGAATGACAACGGTGTTCGCGGTCAGCGCTTCCGACTTGCTCCAGCCAAAGCTGTCCATGAGCAGAATGAATTCGCCGATGGATTCATAGACCATGTCGACTTCATCGGCGTCCACGGCGGCAACGATGCCGGCCTGTTCTGTGCCGAAATCAAGGTACTCGATTCTGTCGAGATATGCTCCCTCGCCCCACCAACTGTGGTTCTCATTCCGCACAAGAACGGCCCGCACTCCGACCTCGAAAACCTCGGGCAGATAGGGCCCGGTGCCGATCGCATTGTCCAGCGGATCGCCGTTAAAGCTCTGGTGGACGATCGCCGCGGGATAGTCGGAAAAGCCAGCTATGAGCGTGATGTCAGGCTGAACGAGCGACAGTCGGACGGTGGTGTCATCCACAACCGTGATTGCCCCATCGCGCGCCTGTCCGGTCTCGGCATCCACGAGCGATCCCATGCGCGAGGCCATCGAATTGCCCTCAACGCCGGTGTCGCACCAACGGGCGATATTGAACGCCACATCCTCAGCTGTGAAGGGATCACCGTTATTCCAAGTCACACCGGGCCGCACGTTCAGAACGTATTCGGTGGCGTCTTCGTTCACCTCCCAGGCTTCAAGAAGCATGGGGGCAAAGCTTCCATCAATCTGATACTCGACAAGGTACTCCAAGTAGCCGCGCGTGAAGTTCGACATCTGCGGCCAGTCATAGGTGCGCGGGTCCTTGAGCGCCTTGACCGTTGATTCAATTCGCAAGGTTCCTCCGGCACGCGCATGTGCCGCCGCACTGGCCGGTCGTTCCAGGCCGAGAAGGGCATAGGCCGCGGTCGCGGTCACTCCAAGGGAGGTCGCCCGGGTAAGGAACTCGCGACGCGAGAGGGTGCCCTCTTCAACTTCGTCGGCATAGGCACGCGCCGCGGGATGAACGGTGTCGATATCGGTCATGATACTCTCATCTTTTTTGAAAGGAAGATTGGGAGCGACCGGCACATACCAGGAAGGGCCACTCAGAGCGCGACCATCGCACTCATTGGCCGCAGAAGCGCAGATTGCCCAAAAGCGACATGGACGATCAAATACGACATCCAACAAGTCTGCAAGCGAGACGACTGTCGCATGGCGCACTCTCGAGATGATCGCAGTATTCAAACCTTGCGAGGCTCGTGGAGAGCAACGGCAACTGGGTCAAAATCGGCCCAGTGTTCGTACGGCGGTAAAGCTCTGCGCGAAGCTCTTGTGGCTACCATGGGCTCGAAGCTGCCCTTCCCCTCGGGTGCTATGCGCCTTCAACTCCTCATCCACAGCCTCTTCCAGCAGTTCCAGTATCCTCGCCGCAGCACGCAGCATCCAAATGCCGGTAAATCCGCTAACACGGCGTTCCGAGGCCCCAAGATAACTGGGGGTAGTGCGCTCCAATAGCTGGAGGCGCTTCGCAACAAGTAGAGGTTCATCGACTTGCCGGGACAAAAGCCAACGCTTGCATGCCGTACGGCCCGAGCCTATGCCTCTCCGGGTGCCTAAGCCCGATCCACACCCAAACATCCGCGAAGCTTGCGCCTACGTGAACACCGCACTAGAGGCGCTAAAACCGCTGCGCGGTGAAGACCGGATGGCGGTTAGGGAAGCTGCCCAGAAGCTGCGGCAGGCTCTGCGCGACTTGGAAGACGCCCCGCGCTAGGCCAATGCCCGACTTCCGTTAGTCGCTTCAGAAGCAAGCCTTGATCGCTGCCCCTCCCGCGACCTACCACTCACGAAATCTGCTAGTCTGCTCCTGAGCCGGAAGTCAGGGGTCCGCTGGGCTAGAGTGAGTGCCACTATGCTCAAGATAACAATCGGTACCTGTGAGCCGCGAACAGCGTTTGCCCGCGTTGCGCAGGAGAAGAGTCCACGCAGCGGAGCAACGAGATACCCTAGGGCTGCTTGCGTAGGTCGCCGGTCTCAAGGACTGCAGCGGCGTCGAGATCTTCGGCGTCTAGCATGGCAGCCACGCGCTCGAGGGAAGCGACCAGCATGGCTTGCTCCCAATCCTGCAGATCGTGGAAGCGGCGGACGAAACGTTGTTGCAGCGGATCGGGCGAGGCTTCGATAGTGCGCCGGCCAATCTCGGTGATAACGATATCGGTCTGGCGGCGGTCGATCTGAGATTTCTCGCGTTTCACCATCCCGCGAGACACAAGCTTGTCGACCAATGCCGTAATGGTGGCCTGCGACACCCGCATGCGTGAAGAGATCGCCGTCGCCGTTGAATGACCGGTTTCAGCCACGACCTGAAGCACGCGGAACTGAACCGCCGTCAGCCCGGCTGAGCGTGCGAGTTCACGACCAAAAATCTCGGTAGCGCGAAGTATGCGGCGAAGTGCCACCAAGCTGCTGTCTGTACGATCCATGGGCAACCCGCTGCGACAATCTGGCCGATCTTGTCCGGATTGCCGTGGCAAATCAACAGAGTGCCGTCGCAAACTACTTCAAAAATCAAAGTAAGTATACTTCAGAACACGCCAGTTCGTACCCAAATTGAGCAGAATTCCCATGAAAATTGTTGTTTTCGCGCTGATGTGTTACTTCGCTTCTCAATATATCCAGGAGATCGTGAGCATGAGGCACCAGCTTGAGCTGTTCGAACAACCCGTTCCAACTCTGCGCGCGCCTGACGACAACGGGCGGTTGGCGTTCCGGCGTTTCGCAAGCAGGCAGCGTGCGCATTTGAGGGTCGAGCCCTTCGTGACACAAGCCCTGTTCCCACGGGACCGGCACAGCAACGAAAAGCTGGTGACGATAGAGTTGGCCGCGGAGTTGGCGACCGCAGCCTGAACACCGGCAATCGGGAGCAGTTTGCATGGAAGACAGTTACCCTCATGCTTACTTCGGCGAGCAAGTGGCAACTCTGGGCGACAGGATCACAGCAGCGCGTGAGGCCCAGGGCCTGTCTCAACCAGGTTTCGCGCGCAAGCTTGGCGTAAAACTAAAAACGGTCCAGAACTGGGAAGACGACCGAACCGAGCCGCGCGCCAACAAGGCTCAGATGATGTCAGGTGTGTTAGGCGTTTCCGTCTCCTGGCTCCTGATCGGCGTAGGGGACGGCATTCCCGAGCCGATGAAGGCGACCCTGCCGGAGGGCGTTGAAGACATCCTTGACGAGCTTCGCCAGTTACAATCGGCCATGACAGAGAACGTGCGCAAGATTGGCAGCGTTGAGAAACGCCTTCGATCCGCGCAACGATAACGAGAAATCCGGTGCAGGTGATCTGACGCCGGGCAAACGCCCCACTTGAGGCAAGGAGCAAAGAAATGAATGCTGACTCAGCGACCGAGACGACAGACACACGGACCCCGCTCGACCCCCGCTCAGTACGCGAAAAAGCGGGACTGTCTGAACAGGATATGGCCCGTCTCTTGGGCATGAGCGCGGACGGCTATCGGCTTTGGGAGAACGGCCAACGTCGGCCAGGTGGCCCGGCCTATAAGCTGCTGGGTCTTATCGACGGAGATACAGAGGCGACGGTTTGTCGTCTCCGCGAACTGGACTAGGCTCCAAAAAATCGACTGCACGGCCTTTACTGTTTTCTGGTCGATCGATTTGCGCTTTCGTCTGGCAGAAGGTCGGTGCGAAACCAAGGATATCGCGCGCGCCATGCCACAGGGCGATCGAGGCGCCGGAAACGGGTCCTGCCGGAGCCATGCTTTAACGGCATCCTTCTTCGCCGCTGCAGCCCCCGAGTTCGGAGATCTCCATGCTGAACAAGATCGATCGTCCCGGCCGCATCGCCGTTACACTTGCTGCAACCCTCTCGCTGCTGACGACAGCGGCCCAAGCCACGACGATAGAGGGCAAACTAGTCCACGTTCGGGACGCAGACACAATCGAGATAGCTACCTCACGTGGCCGCCTTGCAATCCGTCTGAATGGTGTCGACGCGCCGGAGTTGAATGAGCGGGGAGGAAGGGCCGGGCGAGAGTGGATGCGCCGTGTGTTCGGCGGTGCGACGATCACCTGCGAGCTCAACGGTGACCGCACTCACGATCGCTGGGTTGGCATCTGCTACGATCGCGACGGGCATGACATCGGCGCATCAGTCATCGCGGCCGGCCACGCGCGTGACTGTCCGCGCTTCTCAGGCGGCAGGTATCGCCAGTTCGAAACAGCTGCTTCGCGTGCGATCCCTTCGAAGAGCTACTGTCGATAAGCTATGTGAGAGACCAACGGAGAGCTGTCCAAGGTGTAGGCAACCGATCGGAGCGGTACCAGTAGCCCCCAAACATGAGCCCAAGTGCAGGCTGATTACCCAGAGTTTTGTTTTTCGCACTGCAACAGATCAGCGAGCGATTTCATTTGGCCAAATTCGAGAAAACGACAAAGATTTCAGACACCTGTCCTGAGGCTGCCGTCTGCTGTGCTCAAATCTCGTCTGTGCATGAGCGGGCGGTTCTAAGGGGGTGGGGGGTCGACACTTGAGCGCCGCGTACGGCGCGA
Source organism: Paracoccaceae bacterium (assembly GCA_028285485.1). Lineage (GTDB taxonomy): Bacteria > Pseudomonadota > Alphaproteobacteria > Rhodobacterales > Rhodobacteraceae > JANQPC01. Next base: position 45,185 of record JANQPC010000065.1, read on the forward strand.
GTTCATTCGCATTCTCGAGCCGGCGACTGCTGAGCCAAGGCCCATTGGCAGAGTCAGGGCAATCTCGTACTGCTCATCGATCCTGGAAGATTGGTCTAAGAGTCTGACAACTAAGAATTATTATAAAGTATTGAATCTTATGGATGAATCTCTATATCTTTGAGGTGGGCGGTCATGCGCCGGGGTAAACCAAAGCAGTCGCGAGATTGCAGGCATTCGTGCAATTATGGGCCGGGGGGCCGTCCACCTATTCCCACATAGCTAACGAGACTTGCTGCTGTGGATTAAGTCCACAGTCGTTGGGCGTAGGCACGATTTTCACGCCGTAACTGAGGTAATTCCTATTTCTGTTGTAGGTGATTGGTTTCAGAATCTGCGAGTAACGCGGCTCGCAGTTTCCATATCGATCTGGCTCGAACGCTGAAGCAAAGGAAGACGCCACAACATCGGCAAGTTGCAGGCTGGCGCTTGTGCTGTGGTCACGGGCTTTTACCGCATCGATGTCGATCACGGGCCAATGGATGCGGACATCGTCTTCGCTAGTCTCCTTGAGGCGCCCCAAGTACCTGCGAAATGCATCATATTGCATGCCGCCGCGTCGAGAGAAGGTTATCGAAATGCGTCCATCGCCTTCTGGCGCGTGCGGACGGTGATCACGGCACAACCAAGATATTCTCTCGATCAGGTAGCGCGTCATATAAAAATATAGCTGGTTCTTATCAGTATAGACCCCTTCAGGTATTGGGTTCTTTGCGGCAATCACACTTATCGCCCTTACAGGCTTGCTAGCGAGAGTCTGAACCGCAACGAGTTTCTGCCCGTGACTCAGCTTTGCAAAGTGCAAGTCTCGGCTCTTCTTTTCAGGCATCCTCTCGGTGATTTCGTCTCTCCACCGCACCGCTTCCAAGGAGTAGGTCGCGCGAAGAATGCAGGCGGAGATAACTAGCCAGTGGGATGCACCTCCATTTCCACCTACGGTTCGGAAGGGCCTCTTGAGACCATCGTCGCCAGACTCATCGATGTATGCGAGATACGTATGCGCCATTTAGAAATCATGGCACTCTGATGCATCATAAAGTCAAGCAGAGCACAGCAAGTAGAACTAGTCAGCTCTTGGTATCAAGCACCGTTCAACAACTTCCAGAGTCTGCTCGTCGGCCTCCAAATCATCAAGCACTTCGGACAGCTTGCGCCTGCCAGCTCCAATGTCCAACTCGAAGTCATCGACCTCCGCCACTGCACGTAGGTCCGACATCTGCTGAGCGTGGATCCGATCTGCAGTCCCGCCGCCGATGTCAGAGAAATACTCGCGGGTCAGCTCGGAGCTCGCTGATCCACCGGCAAGTGATCGGCCAGCGCCTGTGCCTGTGTCGCCCGGCTGACTTACTGGGCTCGGCTCCGCTACGCCAGTAATTGGCTGCTCGGGCTCCGGCCCTAGGCGGCTTGTGAGCGTTCTGGCGAGCGCTTCCTCTGCGGCGCCACCGTTTCGGAATAGGTACTCGGTTGCAGCAGCGACTTCAGCAGGTGAGACCGTGTTACTCAGCTCTGCTTCACGAATGACAGCCTCAACTTGCTCACGTCGGGCCAGAGCTGCATCTGTGGCTTGCAATGGGAGTAGACGATCCTCAGCTGGTTCGAACGAAACCTGCGCACGCTGACCATCCAAGTTCCAAGTCTCAAGTCTGCGAACAGCATCCTCAAGTTCGGCTGGAGTGACTGCTGGATCTGGTGCGCGTGGATCCGCCGGAGCTTCGATCTCGGAGACCGCTTCAGTTTGCGAAGTTTGTTGCCGTGACTGGGCTGTCTGTGGCCCTAAGGGTTGTGAAGATTGATGGGCGAAATCGCCTGCAATTGGACGAGTGCCGGGCTCCGACAACGCATCTTAAGAGCCACCTTGAGGAGCAGCGGCGGAGTTTTCCCCAGAGGCAATAGGCCCGTAGCGGCCCGGAGAGACGTCAGGAAGCCGCCCTTCGCTCAGGGCTGTCTCCGGCTGCATCCACTGCCGCTTTGCCCGTCAGTGAAGCTCTCTGGGGCTCCAGCGTGCCGGCACAGTTCAGCCTGGCCTTCGCGTAGATCGCAGCACGCTCAATCGCTGAGAAGACCTCATCCCGCCCGGAACGGTAGAGAAGTTTGCTGCCGCCGGCCAACGCACCGGCGAAAACCGCACCAAGCGCGATCTGTGTCACAGGGTTGGGTTTCGGAATGCCGAGACGTTCGGCTTGCTGAAACTGCCTGCGAAGCGTCAGTGCCTCGCCCAGCCCGTTCAGCATCGCCTCGCGGGCAACGATCTTCATAACCGATCCCTGCGGTCCGCCGAAAAACATCAACGCAAGGCTTGTTGGATCCGTACTCGCCGCAGCACCACGCCCAAGGAAGTTGGCCAGGCCAGGAAAGTCTGCGGTCATGCCAAGAGACTCGATCGCATCCGCGTACTCGGCCTGCATGCGCTTCGTAGCTTCGTTCCGTACGCCATCGCGGGAAAGCGCTAGGTCGCCGAACATCTCGGGATATGCCGCGCCAACGTCATTTGCGACTTCCAGCATCGCCTTTTGCCAAGCGTAACCATAGCGACCGTGGCGAGAGCTTCGCCTGGGATGGCGCAAAGCGCCTATGCGCCTATCGAGCTCCTCAGACCCAAGAACGTTCCCAACGCGATCGTAGACATCCTCGAAGACGTCACGTTCGGTTTTCGCAGAACGAGACCAGTAATCGATTTCGATGCTCTCAGCCTTGAAGCCGGCAAACACGCCGTCCCAGAAACCCTGAATGCCGGTAGCCGGTCTTCGTGGCTCACGCCTAAAAGCTGGTGTGTCAGGTGGTGCAAACATGGCAGGTTCCCGTCCTCTCAAAGCTTGGGCGGTTCGATGTTCTGGGCGACACGCATCAAAGCGATTTTTCTTTTCTCAGCAGATGGCGGAACGCTTCGGGTGGAGCTGATCCTCGTATGCCTCTCGCAACGGTCGATCTGGGAGCTGAACAACGGTGCGGTTTTGCGCAACGGGTGAGCGGTGTGACTCCTGTTCATATTCCTGTTCCTTATAGGGGTGCTGCTCAGCGTCACTTGAGGGTGCTGATCTCGACACCTCGTCTTCCTCGATCAGACTGCAGTTTACAGCAGCCTGAAAACCGGGATTGCAGGCGAGATCGAATTGATTGCTGGCTTGTCTGGCGTCCTTCCTTTGGGGCAGGCGCAAGATGAGGTTTTGCTTTTCCAACGTCACGAGCGCGTATCGGATTGGCCGTGGAGACAAACCCGTCATTTTGGAGAGTGTCTCGATCTTTGGGTTGCACTGTTGGGATCGGCCGTTATGGCAGTGGCAGAGCGCCAAAAGCACAAGGTATTCCGTTGAATTGAGCCGCGCGCTTGCCCGCCAGGCCCAGTTGTATGCCGGGATGCTCATGCCGCGCTCCCGTACCGCTGGGGACGCTCTTCTAGAGCAAACAAGTCCACAGGTAGAGCTCCGGTCTCGCGCCAGACAGCATCGATCAGTGTTTGCCGGTCGCCATACGCACCGATTTCAGTCCAGCACTTGGCTGCAGGATCGAGTTTTCTCAGAAGATATTGCTCGCCCCTAGTGGCTACCTGGAGCTTTCCGCTTTCGGCGACCAGAGATGGTTCTTGGAGTGAATGATTGTTGTATTCCAACGTCTTAACCTTTCATTGAAGGTCGGACGCAAACACACTATTCTAACAGTGGGTGAAAGAATGCGGCCTCGTCCAATTGCGGTTGGGCGTGGCCCTTTTTATGCGGCGTCACCTGAGATGACCGCGTGAACGGCTTCGCGTGGCCAACGCGTTGATCCGCATACCTTGATGGGCTTGGGGAAGGTACCCTTGGCTGAGTTTCTCCAGATCGTCGTTACTGAGAGTCCGGTGACAGCTGCGACCTGCTTGACGCTTAACAGCTCCGCGTCTGTGGTTTTAATCTCATCCATGGATGTGTCTCCCAAAGAGTGGCTATGATTGCCACTAAAAGGCACAGGATGAATTTGTTGTCATACGACATGTTTTTCGAGAAGTTCGTACGCTTGCTCTTCTGTAAATCCAGCCGAGATCAAATGCGTTCTGCGCCGCTCCCAGATTTTCGCAATCGCACTATCAGAGAGTGGTTCGCCCAGGCGCCGCATCTCGTTGGCAAAGATGCTACAACCGCTTCGGCCTTTTGGCTTTCTGCTGCTTTCGTTTTCAAGCGGATCGAAGCCTCGCATACGGAGATGCGCAACTCCAAGGATTATCAAAACGTTTCGAGCTAACTTGGGCTTGTTTCTAGCGGGTTCCTCGGCAAGCAGAAGCAATGCCGCTACTCTTCGTCGAATGGCATCGATCTCGTCACTGTGAATAAGCGCTCGGGCTAAGATGATCTTGGATAAGTGGAAAAACGCCGGGTTGATTGTCGCAAGGTGCATCAGCAATCCCATCATCCAACTCTCGCGGAGCTTGTGATCTTTGCCGATCAAAGCAATGTCGTGTTTGGCGTCAGGCGCTCTCTGCCTTTCTGCCCACGAGGCCAATCGAGCCAACGTCTTGGTCAGCTCTTCATCATCTTCGTAGAGACGAAGATGCCTCAGCTCAAAAAAACCGCGGAGAACCTTCGTAGTGTTGTGATTCAAATGCGCACCAACTGCACGACGTCGCCAGCCTCGCCAGTTGCAAACCGCGCCCATGCATCCATCAGATCTCGACGGCGCTCGAACAAGTCTGACCTGGCGTAGGCCCGCTCAACTTTCGAGCCGAATGTATGCGCCAATGCTGCCTCCGATACCTCGCGATCGGCATAAGCGCTTTCGCTGCACCAGTCGCGGAAGGTCGAACGGAAACCGTGCGTAGTAATGCCTTCTCGTTTCATGCGCGTCATCAGCGCCTTGAACACGGTGTCTGACATCGGCTTGCCTACGCCCATGGGGCCGCGCTGAATGCTGGGGAACACAAACTCGCTATCCAGGCCTCTGACCGCCTCCAGGACGCTCTGTGCGGGCTTTGAGAGGGGCACACGATGGGCCACGCCGCCCTTCATGCGCTCTGCCGGAACACTCCACACGTTGCCGTCAATTTCGCTCCAGCGCGCGCCCCTCACTTCGCCAGATCGAAGGCAGGTTAGGATGATGAACTCCAGTGCCCGCGCTGAAATCCCCTCGCGATCCTCCAACTCTGACATGAACCTTGGAAGGTCCTGCCATGGAAGCGCGCTCATGTGCTCGGCTCGATGCCGTACGTTAGGGAGGGAGCTCTGCACGCCATTAACGGGGTTTTCATTGAGGTAGTGACCAGCCCCCTTCGCCCAGTCGAACACCACTGAGATGCGTTGCTTGATGCGCCTGGCTGTGTCGTGCTTTTCCGTCCAGATCGGAGACAGTGCAGCAAGAACATCCGCCGTGCCGAGTGTGTGGATCGGCCGAGAGCCAAAGTGTGGGAAGGCGTACCGTTCAAGAGAGGTCAGCCAGATCTCCGCGTGTCGCTCGCTTCGCCATGTTGGAAGAAGGTTGGCGTGAACCTTTCGAGCCGCCTCTTCGAACGTCAGACTTTCCCGCTTTCGGATCGTATCTGGATCGCCGCCACGCCTTGCGATCTTCCGATACTTGCGTGCGTCTTCCCGTGCCTCTGCCAGAGAGACCAAACTGGCTGAGCCTAGACCTAGTTCGCGACGTTTGCCGTGGACGACAGTTCGGAGGATCCACGACTTGGCGAGTGTTGGGCCCACGCGCAGATAGAGGCCCTCGCCATCTCCATACATGCCGGGTTCCTTGAGGGCCTGAACCGTGCGAACCGTGAGTTTTGGCATCTGTCCCACCACCTTTCAGAATGAGGCTGTCCCGCCATCTGACCCACCCGAAATGGTGGGATTGAACGAAACGGTGTGAAACAGTATGATATTGACGATTGCTACAAGTGCAAGAAACAGCGGTACTAAATGAAACTTTGTGGGTTAGAGTGGAACGTGGGTTTTGTAGCCTCCTCCGCTACCAAGTCCACCCCCACACGTTCTGTCACCACGTGTTCACGCCCCGGGTCCGGCGCGTTGGAACGGCTGTTGAAAACTTGGACGGTGAGCCGCGCGGCGGGCGGCTTCTGAACGTGTGGCAGCCGATTTTCACGCAAGTCCATTGATTTGCGGAGGGTTTCCGGCAGACTTGGCGTGAGATCACTGCGCATCGGGGCTGCCATGAAACTGCACACTTCCCTTATCGGGCTTCTCGCCCTCATGGCCGGGCTCCACACCGCAACGGCCCAGGAGGCGGAGCCCAGAACCGCCATCATCACCACGGTTGAGGCCGGGGGCCTGGGCGTTACCCGGCAGTTCTTTGGCACCGTTGTCGCCCGCCAGACGGTAGATCTGGCCTTTCAGGTCAGCGGCCAGATCACGCGCTTTCCGGCCCAGGAAGGCGAGGTGATCCCCGAGGGTGAGCTGGTTGCCGAGCTTGATCTCGAACCCTTTGAGCTTCAGTTGCGCCAGGCGCAGCTTCAGTTCGAGCAGGCCCAGCGCGCGTTCGAGCGGTTCGAACAGCTTGGATCGAACGTTTCGAGCGCCCAGCTTGAGGATGCGGAAACAGAGCTGGGGCTGGCCCGCGTTTCGGTTCGAAACGCTGAGGTGGCGCTGGAACATGCAACGCTGTCGGCCCCGTTCAACGCGCTTGTGGCAAGCCGGAACGTGGCGAATTTTTCAACGATCACGCAGGGCAGCCCGGTGGTGCGCCTGCACGATATGTCAGAGCTTCGCGTTGAAATCGATGTGCCCGAGATCCTGTTCCAGCAGGCCGGGGAGGATGCGAATTTCCGGCTTGAAGCGCGCTTTCCCACGGGGCCCGAGACCTATCCGCTGGAAGTGCGCGAGTTCAACGCCGAAGCCTCCAGCGTCGGCCAGAGCTTTCGCGCCACGCTCGCCCTGCCCCCGACGGCCGGGGTAACGGCGCTTCCGGGCAGTTCAGTCACCGTGCTTGCCACCAGCCTCGATGATGGCGCGCCCATTCTGATCCCGGCGACGGCAGTGCGCCTTGGGGATAATGGGGGGACAAGCGCGATGCGCTTTCTGCCCCGCGATGAGACAACGGGCACCGTGGAAGAGGTTGTAATTACAATTGCGCCCGATCGCGATGGCCGGGTCGCCGTTCTCTCCGGCCTCAACCCCGGCGACGAAATCCTCCGAACCGGCGCGCAATCGGTCAGCGATGGCCAGGTGGTGCGGCGCTTCGGCGGGTTTTCTCAATGAGCGCAGGGGCATTGTCTATCGCGCGCGGGTCGATAGAAAAGCCGATCCTGACCTGGCTTTTGATCCTCACCTGCCTCTTCGGCGGCATCTGGGGATTTGCCTCGCTGGGGCGCCTGGAAGACCCAGCCTTCACCATCAAGCAAGCGGTCGTCGTCACCCAATATCCCGGCGCTTCGGCAGAGCAGGTGGCCACGGAAGTCTCCGAACCCCTTGAGGCCGCCATACAGCGCATGGCGGAGGTGGATCGGGTTGTTTCCCAGAACCGGCCCGGCGTTTCGCGGCTTGATGTGATTATCGCCGATACGGTGCCGGGCGACGAGCTGCCGCGATTGTGGACAGAGCTGCGCGAACGGATCACCAATGTGCAGGGCGAGCTGCCTGAAGAGGCCGGTACGCCTTTCGTGGATGACGGGTTCGGCGATGTCTACGGTGTGTTTTTCGCCGTCACCGCCCCGGGGCTCACGGACGGCGAAATCCATGATCTATCAACCTTCCTGCGGCGTGAGCTTCTCGCCGTAGAGGGCGTGGCTGACGTAACGGTGGCGGGCCTTCCCGAGGAGGCGATCTTTGTGGAGCCCGACATGGCGCTTGCGGCCAATATCGGCGTCAACCCGCAAACCATCGTCTCGGCGATCGCCAATGCCAACACCGTGGCCTCGGCGGGGTCTGTCGATATTGGCGAAGGGGCGCGCACGCGGATCGAAACGCCGGAAGGCTCAAGCTCAGTGGATGAAATTGCCGCGCTCACCATCGGTGTGGGTGGGGAGACGATCAATCTCATCGATATCGCTCATGTCAGCCGCGCGCGGCAGGATAACCCAGGGCAGATCATCCGGTTCAATGGGCAGGAGGCGTTTACCCTCGGTGTTTCGGGCCTGAATGACGAAAATATCGTGGAGGTCGGCAACCGCGTGGATGCCCGGCTGGCCGAGCTTTTGCCGGAAATCCCCTACGGGATCGATCTGCACCCGATCTATCAGCAGCATGTGGTTGTTGACGAGTCGTCCACCGGCTTCCTCATCAATCTCGCGATGTCGGTGGGGATCGTGGTGCTTGTTCTGGGGCTCTTCATGGGGCCGCGCGCGGCGGTTGTTGTGGGAACAACCCTCCTTCTGACCGTTGTGGGCACGCTTCTTTTCATGGCGCTCTTCAGTATCGAGATGGAGCGGATATCGCTTGGCGCCCTGATCATCGCGATGGGCATGCTGGTGGATAACGCCATCGTCGTGGCCGAGGGCATGCAGCTTTCCATGCGGCGCGGCAAAACCTCCCGCGAGGCGGCTGAAGAGGCCGCCGGCAAAACCCAGATCCCGCTGCTGGGCGCAACGGTGATCGGGATCATGGCCTTTGCGGGCATCGGGCTCAGCCCGGATTCGACCGGCGAGTTCATGTTTTCGCTCTTCGCGGTGATTGGCATCTCTCTCCTGCTTTCCTGGGTTCTCGCCATCACAGTCACGCCGCTTCTGGGGCACTATGTGTTTCAGCAGGGCCGGGCGGGCGAAGGCGATGCCTATGACGGGCCTGTTTTCCGCGCCTATGCGGGGCTTCTGCGTGCGGCGCTGCGCGTGCGATGGGTGGTGCTGCTGTTGCTCGTTGCGTTGACCGCCGCCTGCTATGTGGGTTTCGCGCAGGTGCGCCAGCAGTTCTTCCCCAACTCGAACACGCCAATCTTCCTCACACATCTAACCATGCGGCAGGGAACGCCCATTGCAGAGACGGCCGCGCGCATGGCCTTGCTGGAAGAGTATCTGGCTGCGCGCGATGATGTTGTCTCAGTGGCAAGCTTCACCGGCGAAGGCGCCACGCGGTTTCTGCTGACCTACGCGGCAGAGCCGCCAAACCCCGCCTATGGCCATCTCATCATCCGCACCCCGACGCTGGAAGAGATCCCCGCCTTGCAGGCGGATTTGGAGGCATTTGCGGCAGAGGCCATCCCCGATGGTGAGTTTCGCACCGAACGCATGGTGTTCGGGCCAGGCGGCGGCAGCCCGATTGAGGTGCGGTTCTCGGGCGGCGATCCGGCCGTTCTGCGCAGCCTTGCCAGCGAAGCCATTGCGGCCATGAGCGATGCCTCGGCGGATATCTTGAGCCCGCGGATCAACTGGCGCGAACAGGAACTGGTGCTGCGCCCGATCTACAATACCGATCGCGCGCAGGCTGCCGGGATCAGCCGAGATGATGTGGCCCAGCTGATGCGCTTTGCCACCGATGGCGAACGCACGGGAACCTACCGCGATGGCGATCGCTCCCTCCCGATCATACTCCGGATCGATCCGGAGTCCGGCATCGGAATTCTCGATCAGATCATCGTGGCACAGGATGGCGAGACGATCCTGCAGCTTGAGCAGGTTGTCGACGGCTTCGAATTCAACGTGCAGAACACGCTCCTGATGCGCCGTGACCGGCTTCCCACGATCACGGTGGGCGCCTCGATCCCGCCCGAACGAACCGCCGCCGAGGTGCACAGCCAGGTGCGCGCGGCGGTGGAAGCGATCGAGTTGCCGCTCGGCTACCGCATGGAGTGGGGGGGCGAGTTCGAAAATTCGGCAAATGCCAATGCAAGCCTCGGGGCCCAGTTGCCGGTGACCGTTCTGATCATGGTTCTGATCTCGGTTTTGCTGTTCAACGCGCTTCGCCAGCCCCTGATCATCTGGCTTTTGGTGCCAATGTCGGTCAACGGCGTGGTGGTCGGGCTTTTGGGCACGGGGTTGCCTTTTACCTTTACCGCGCTTCTCGGCCTTCTCAGCCTTTCGGGCATGCTGATCAAAAACGGCATCGTGCTGGTGGAAGAGATCGATCTGGTGAAGGCCGGGGGCGTGCCCCTGCAGGAGGCCATCGTTTCGGCCTCAACATCGCGCCTTCGGCCCGTTCTCCTGGCGGCGGCAACAACTATTCTGGGTATGATCCCGCTTCTGGGCGATGCGTTCTTTGTTTCCATGGCCGTTACCATCATGGGCGGCCTGGCCTTTGCCTCGATCCTCACGCTTTTGGCGGCGCCGGTGCTTTACGATGTGTTCTTCGGCCTACGCCGCGCCAAGGCATCGGCCTGAGGCCATCGTTCGTCGGAGGCGCCCCGGCACCTGGCCCTGAAGCTCAAACTTAGAATCTTTCTAATTCGGCCTTGGCAAACCGCGGCGGCGTGATAGATACCCTGTCAGGCCAGCCAGCAACCGCCAGCACGCCATCGATCTCAATTCCATGCGGGGATTTGCTATGACCCAGACTGCCGAGGCCCTTTCCACCAATGCGCAGGCCGAAATCGTTGAAGCGCTGAATCAATCGGTTGCCGAAACAGCCGTAACCACGATGCTTGCGCAAAACTTTCACTGGAACGTAACGGGTATGGCATTCGGCCCGCTGCACGCGCTGTTTCAGGAAATCTACGAAGATCACTTTCAGGCGCAGGATGATCTGGCCGAACGTGTGAAGGCGCTCGATGGTCACGCCGAGGGCATGCTGGCCGGGATGTTGAAGCGTTCGAAGGTAGGCGAACATGATGGGCATGCCAGTGATCAGGAGATGATCGCGGCAATGAAAGCGGCGCAGGAAACGCTGGCAGCCACGCTTGCTGGCGCAGGGGAACTCGCCGCCAACCACGGCGACACGCTGACGGAAGATCTTTGCATCGCTCGCGGGCAGACGCATGAGAAGTTTGCCTGGATGCTTCGGGCGCACCTTGCCTGAAAAAGCCGTGCGGGGGCCGGGCTACCCGGCCTTCGCCGTTACCCGCACCGGCGGATGCACGCCGCGCTTGAGGCATTTGCGGGCATAGCGCGGCGCCCAGTGGCGGAACTTGCCAAGGCTGCCCTGCTGGTGCGTGAGCATCTCAACAAACGCCTTCCGATGGCTCTCCTTCTTGAGTGCCTTGAACATCTTCTTCTGGTCCTTCGTCATCGAACAACCGATGCAATGGCCCGCGCGGCGGAACTTGCACACATCGATGCAGGGCGAAGGCGTTTCGTTCTTTTTTCCCATCTGTCTCTCATCTCTGGGTAACCGCGCGCAGGCGCGTGTGCCTGGGAAGGGCGTGGGCCCGTTACTTTGTTAGGATCAGCTTTCCCGCCCGTGTGATGCGCAGCCAGTAGCGTTGGTCATCGAGGATGATGCGGGCCTGCACGCCATCGCCCACGAGTTCGCGCGCGTCATAGGCGGGGATGTCATCATCCGGCACGCTGCGCAGGGTGATTGCGGGTACGGGTTGTGCCGTCATTGCGGCCCCCGTTCGAGCCTGTCGATCATCTGCTCCAGCCCGGGGTCGGGCAAGGCCACGCCTTCCAGCGCGGTATGGAGCAGTTCGAACCAAGATGTATCGGTGCCGCTGCCATCTTGCGGGCGTTCGGCGAGGGTACCTTTCAAGTCCATCGTCCAGCCTCCTGATGTTGTCAGATACCCGGGCTTCCCGATCGGGTGGCTTGGAATATGGTATTCTTGACCAGAATAGTCGGATTCGTCAATCCCGACAAAAATAATTGGTCATAGGGCCCGAAACGGAGGCTGAGCTATCGGTGCACCTGCCCAAAAAGGCGGCGCGGGCCCCGCTAGGCGGTAAAGAGGTAACGGCTCTCCTGCCGAACCGGCGCGCCCGGATTGGCAATGATGCTGGGGAAGCCCTCGTGGTGCGGCGCATCGGGCCAAAGCTGCGGTTCCAACGCCACGCCCGCGCCGCTTCCGCAGTAAACCTGAAGGCCCGGCGCAGTGGTCTCCACCGTCAAAGCCCGGCCCGAACTGCCGGTCAGGCGGGCGGATGGGGCCAGCGCACGGGCGGCCGTGGCAAGGCAGAAGTTGTGATCGAGCCCGGGATCGGGCGCGCGCGGGCTTCGGTAATCGAAAGGCGTTCCGGCCACCGGGGCGATAACTCCCGTGGGAAGCTTGTCCGCCGTTACCGGCAGGTAGTGCTCGGCCATCACCGTCAGGCGGTGCCCCGCAAGTGTACCGCTGCCATCAAGGTTCCAGCCGCCATGAAAGGCAGGGTTGAGCAGGGTGGGCGCATCTGTTTCCGCCTCAAGCGTGATCCGCAACGCGCCTTCCGGTTCCAAGGCGTAGGTTGCGCGCAGGGTGCGGGCGCCCGGAAACCCGCCATGCCCCGGCGGCAGCGTGATCTCCAGCGTGGCGGCAGCGCCGGATGTCTCTGCAATCTGCCAAACCAGCGCCTGTGTGCCGGCAGGGCCGGAATGAAGGCAATTCGGCCCTTCATTGGCCGAAAAGCGCAGGGTTTTTCCGCCGAGCTCCGCCTGCGCACCGGCAATCCGGTTCACAACCGGGGCCACAACAGCGTTGCTGTAAAGCGCGGGGCCCTCATAGGCGGCTAGCGTTTCAGCGCCCATGGCAAGGTTCGGGGAGCCCGCGTGATGAAGCTTGTGGAGCCGCGCGCCAAAAGTCAGCACCTCGGCACAAAGCGCGCCGTATTCCAGCTCGATCGCGTGAACGTGCACGCCCGCCTTCGTGCTGCCAAACGGCGTTACCTGGGCCACCAGGCAACCCCCGCCGCCGGGATCTCCCTGCCGTCAAAAACAACGGGCGCGGCGCCGTAATTGAATGCGAAGCGGTGCTGCGCCGCGTCGCGCAGCCGAAGGCCCTCGGGCAGAGCCGCGCGCGGGATATCGGCGGCCTCGCAGGCAGTGGCGATCAGCCGATCCCAAAGATCGGCATCGGGCCATCCCGCGAGATAGGTGAGGGTGCCCGCCCGCATCGCGCCCGCGCGGCCATCGGCGGTGGTGAGCACCATCTCCGCAGAGCCGTCTAGATGTTCAAACCAGCGCTCAAAGGCCCCGCCGCCTTGCACCCCCACGGTATCTCCGGGCGGCAGGCTCTCCACGCGCGCCACCACGGCATCGAGCCCGGGCAGCGCGGGCGGAAGCGGTACGGGGATCGCAAACTCGTCCGTTTTCGATCCCGCGCGCGGCCCGATCAGCACCTCCGCCCCGCTGCCCGCGAGCGCCTCGGCAAGCCCCTCGGGCAGCGCGAACAGGCCCGGGGCGAGAACCAGCCCGTAGCCTGCAAAATCGCGCGTGTCGGGCGGCAGGAAATCCACCGAAAGCCCCGCCCGGCGCAACGCACGATAAGCGGCGAAGACAAGCGTGAAATAGTTGAAGTCGGCGCCCTGCGGCTGAGTTTCCCACGCCCATTGCGAGGCATAGTCGAAGACAATCGCCACCGGCGCGCGCGCCGGCACGATCTCTCCGATCCGGTTAAGTTCTTCGGCCACCTGCCGCGCCTCGGCAAGGGCAGGGGCGGGCGCGCTGTCGGGCCGCAGAAGCCCCGAATGCATCTGCTCTTGTGCGAAGGGGGCCTGCCGCCAGCGGAAGTAGCTGACCACCTCGGCACCATGGGCGATCGCCTCCCAGCTCCACAGCCGCACCATCCCGTCAAGTGGCGCCACGTTCCACGGCGCCCAGTTCACCGGGCCGGGCTGCTGCTCCATCACCCACCAGCGCCCCCGGCCCACAGCTCGATAGAGATCATGGTGGAACGCCTGAAAATCCGGATCGCCCTGCCTGAGATAGCGTTCCTTGAACGTCTCGCTGCCCTCGATGCGATCCAGCGGGAAGCCCAGGGGATAGCTATCCCAGCTTGCGATATCGAGATCAGCGGCAACCGCGAAGTGATCGAAATCAAGCACCCGGCCCATATAGTTGTGAATGAGCGGCGCGCGGGTGTGGCGGCGCAGGATTTCGGCCTGCGCGCGGTTGAAGGCTGCAACCTCATCGGAGGCAAAGCGGCGGAAGGCCATGGCATGGGCCGGGTTCGGCTCTGTCACCGTAAGGTTCGGCAGATCGATCTCATCGAAATCGGCATATTCCATGGACCAGAACACGTTGCCCCAGGCGCGGTTCAACGCATCGATGGATTGATAGCGCTGGGCGAGCCAGTCGCGAAACCCGGCGCGGGCGGCGGGCGAGTAGCTTACCGTGGTATCGTGGCAGCCATATTCGTTGTCGAGCTGCCAGGCCGCCACATGCGGGTTTGCCCCGTAGCGCTCTGCAAGCTTCGTTACAATCGCGCGGCACTCCGCGCGGTAGCCCTGGTGGCTGAAGCAGTAGTGCCGCCGGGAGCCGAAGCCCCGCGGGCGGCTTTCGGCATCAAGCGCCAGCATGTCTGGGTGCTTGGCAAGCATCCAGCGCGGCGGTGTTGCGGTGGGCGTGCCGAGGATCACTTTGAGGCCCGCGCCGCCCAGCACCTCGATGGCACGGTCGAGCCAGCCGAAGGTATAGCGCCCCGCCTCGGGCTCCATCCGCGACCAGGCGAATTCCCCGATCCGGACCCAGGTGAGCCCGGCCTCGGCCATGCGGCGCGCATCGTCCGCCCAGATCTCTTCCGCCCAGTGCTCAGGGTAGTAGCAGACGCCAAGTTCGGGGGTCACAGCACCACCTGATGTTCGGCCTGGCCGCGGGCCACGCCTTCGGCCACAAACGTGTGCCCATGATAGGGCTCCCGCGCGAGCGTGCCGGAGGACAACCCAGCGCGAGCGGTGGTGCAGAACAGATCGGTCAGGCCCGCACCGCCGAATGCGGGGCAGGAGCTGTGGGCGCCCGGAACCTCCACGGCGCGCAGAAACGCGCCGTTCGGGGCATAGGCCGCCACCCTGTTGCCGCCCCACTGGGCGCTCCAGAGATTGCCTTCTGCATCGACCACCGCGCCATCCGGGCGCCATTCGGTTCCGCTCAGATCAAGCCAAACCTCGGCGGTACCTTCCGGCCAGCCATCTGCCTCGGCCAGCGGCTGGCGCATGATTTTCTGGGTTGGCGTATCGGTGAAATAGGCATGCCGCCTGTCGGGCGAAAAGCAGATCGCATTGGTAATCGAGATGCGCGGAACAAGGCAGCGCAGCTCGCCCCGATAGTAGCGGTAGATCGTGCCAGCGCCAGTTTCCGCATCCTTGCCCATGGTGCCGATCCAGAAGCCGCCCCAGGGATCTGCGCGGCCGTCGTTGGAGCGGGTCTCGGGCCTGTCGGCCTCCAACGGGGCCACGGTCTCTGCCGCGCCGGTATCGAGATTGAAGGTGAAAAGCTTGGTTTCCGATGCAATCAGCAGACGGTCGACATCAAGCCATCCCGCGGCAGACACATGTTCTTCGAATTGCCAGGTGCGGGTTTTTCCGGCCTCGTTGCTGTGAAGCCGGAACCGCAGGATATCGAACCAGAGCAGCTGGCCGCGTACGGGGTGCCAGAGCGGGCCTTCGCCTAGATGGCAGGGCGTTTCATCGAAGGCGTGCATCCTCACGGGCTGCTTGCCTCCCAGGCCGAAACGGTTTCGCGCGCCATCGCGGCCACCTCCTCGGCGCTGTAGCCGGGGCGGTAGAGGGAACTGCCCAGACCAAAGCCGTTGGCCCCGGCGCGGCGCCATTCGGCAAACCCGTCTGGCCCGACACCGCCCACCATGTAGATCTGCGTCAGCGCCGGAAGCACGGCGCGGATCGCAATGAGCCCGTCGAGGCCCATCTGGAAGGCCGGAAACACTTTCAGCCCATCGGCGCCTGCAGCGAGCGCCGCGAAGCATTCCGAAGGCGTCAGCACGCCCGGGAAGCTTTGCATCCCCCGGCGCTTGGTTTCCGCGATCACCGCGCTGTCTGCATTGGGCGAAACGATAAGCGCCCCGCCCGCAGCCTCAACACGGCCCACATCTTCAACGCTCAGCACCGTGCCCGCGCCGATCAGCGCGTTTTCTCCGAAAGCCTTCGCCATGGCCTCGATGCTGGCGAAGGGATCGGGCGAGTTGAGAGGCACTTCGATGCGGGTGATGCCGGCCTCGATCAGCGCGCTCGCGATGGGCTTGGCCTCTTCCGGCGTGATACCGCGGAGAATGGCGATCAAAGGGCGGCTCATCACGCGCTTTCCTTGAGGTGCTGGCGCGCGGCGGCAAGGCCCGCGCGGGTCATCGTATCGGCCTCGGCTGTCTGGGCGGTGACGCCCTGATGCGCAAGCGCGGTGGCGTAGCGGGCCACATGAGAGGCCCCGCCAAGGATCGCCACGTTCTGCCCCAGCCAATAGGGGCGGGCCGCGGCAAGCTCCGCCCCGATCAAAAGGCCCGAAAGGCGGGCCGCGGCGGCGCCGGGTGCCTGACCGGCCAGCAGCCCTTCGGCGCGGATCGCAAAGAGCCGCGCGGCAAGCGCTTCGGGTTTTGCAAGCGCGGTGTCGAGCGCATCGGCAAACGCCGCCTCATCCCAGCCGTCGCCCACCGAGTGGCGCAGAACGGTGTGGCCGGAGATCGATGCATAGAGATCGCCCGTCATGAAGGTGCGGAAGCTCACAACCTCGCCTGCGGAGATCTGCGCCCATTTCGTATGTGTGCCGGGCAGGCAGAGAACGCCATCAAACTCGGGGGCCTGGGCCAACCATCCGGCGATCTGCGTTTCCTCGCCGCGCATCACATCGGCCGGATCAAGCTGGCGCAGGCCGGGGATCAGGCGCACAGTCAGGCGAAGGTCTTGCGCAGGCGCAGGTGCGGTCGTGCCGTCGGCGGGCGGGCAGGGCACGGTGCGATAGGGCGCCTCGGCCCAGCCCTGCCGCGAGCCCACCATGCCGCAGGCGATAACCTCCACGGGATCGGCGCCAAGCCACGGCGCGATCAGGCGCAAAAGCGCAGGCTCGAAACCATCGCGCGCGAGCGTGCCCATGCCGTCGCCCGAATGTGCCTCGGCCAGCACACCGCCCGACCCCATGGCCCAGGCCCGGCAGCGCGAGGTGCCCCAATCAACGGCGATCCACTCGAGCCCGTCGATCATCCCGTCACCACAACGCCGCCATCGATCACAAGCGCCTGCCCGGTCATCGCCTTGCTGGCGGCGGAGGCCAGAAACAGGCAGCCGCCCACGATATCTTCGGGTTCCAGGGGATCGGCCAGGCACTGGCGGGCGAGATGCGCGGCCAGCCCCTCTTCGGTGACCCACATATCCTTCTGCTTCTGGGTAAGAACCCAGCCGGGCGCCAGCGCGTTGACGCGGATGCGATCCGGCCCGAATTCGCGCGCCAGCGAGCGGGTCATCCCGTTTATGCCGGAATTGGCCGCGGTATAGGCAGGGTAGCCTGCATTGCCCATCATGTAGCTGATCGAGGAGAAGTTCACGATCGATCCGCCGCCTGCAGCCTGCATACCCGGGATCGCTGCCTGAGCCGCAAAGAAATAGGCCTTCAGGTTGATCGCCTGGCTCCAATCCCAGAACGCCTCATCCACTTCGAGCGTCTGGTGCCGCTTGTCGTTGGCCGCGTTGTTGACGAGCGCGGTGATGGCCCCATGGGCTTCGCCCGCCTGCGCGATGCAGGATTGAAGCGCCGGGATATCGGTGATGTCGCAGGGCAAGAACAGCGGCGCGGTGCCGTGCTTTTCCGCCATCTCCGCCACAAAATCGCTGGCATCAGAGCGCTGCACGAAGGCCACGCGCGCGCCCTGCGCCAGAAACCCGTCGGTCAGCGCCGCGCCGATGCCCGAGCCACCGCCTGTGATAAAGACGGATGCGCCGTTGAGATCGGGGAAGGTGGGCAAATCGTTCGGCATGGTCAGTGGCTCTCCCGCCAGGGAATGCGCGGATCCGCCCCGCGCAGGAAATCGAGATCGGCGCCTTCATGGGCCTGCATCACGTGGTCGACATAAAGCTTCGCATAGCCGCGTGCGTATTGCGGGGCGTCTGGCGCCCAGGCGGCCCGGCGGCGTGCAAGCTCTTCATCGCCGACCAGAAGATCGAGCGTGCCCTCGGCGGCGGAGACGCGAATGCGATCCCCGGTTTGAACAAGCGCGAGCGGACCGCCCGCCTGGGCCTCGGGCGAGACATGCAGGATCACCGTGCCATAGGCGGTGCCAGACATCCGCGCATCGGAAACCCGCACCATATCGCGCACGCCTTCCTTCACCAGGCGCGCCGGGATCGGCATATTGCCCACTTCCGGCATGCCGGGATAGCCCTTCGGCCCGCAGCCCTTCAGAACGAGGATCGTTTCCGCCGTGACCGGCAGATCATCGCGATCGATATTCGCTTTCAGATCCTCGATATTCTCAAACACATGCGCGGGGCCTTCATGCTCCAGCAGCGCATCGGTGGCCGCCGAAGGCTTCACGATCGCCCCGTTGGGCGCAAGGTTGCCGCGCAGCACCCGCAGGCCCGCGGCCGGTTTCACCGGCGCATCGAAGGCGTGGATCACATCGCGGTTGCAACACTCCGCGCCGTCGCCATAGGCCGAGATATCGCCGCCCAGCACGGTCTTCGCGGCCCGAAGCTGGCCTGCGAGCTCGCGCAGCACAACCGGCATGCCGCCCGCGTAGCAGAAATCCTCCATAAGGTACTTGCCCGATGGCATGCAGTTGACGAGCAGCGGGATTTCCCCGCCGATCTCGAAATCCTTGAGCGTCAGATCCACGCCTACCCGCCCGGCGAGGGCCAGAAGATGCACCACCGCGTTCGTCGATCCGCCCACAGCGGCATTGGCGAGGATCGCGTTCTCAAAAGCCGTCTTGGTGAGGATATCGGAGGGCTTGAGATCCTCCTCCACCATCTCGACAATTCGCTTGCCCGTCAGATGCGCGAGCGCCATGCGCCGGGCATCCACGGCCGGGAGGGCGGCATTGGTCGGAAGAGCAAGCCCCATCGCCTCCACGAGCGAGGCCATCGTCGAAGCGGTGCCCATCGTCATGCACACGCCTGCGGAACGCGACATGCCAGCTTCCGCTGCCATGAAATCCTTCAACGTCATCTCGCCCGCGCGCACGGCTTCGGAAAACTTCCACACATCGGTGCCCGAACCGATATCTCCGCCCCGGTACTTGCCATTCAGCATCGGGCCGGAGGAAACGACGATCGCGGGCAGATTCACGGAGGCCGCGCCCATAAGCTGCGCAGGTGTTGTCTTGTCACACCCGCCCAGAAGCACCACGCCGTCCAGCCCGTAGGCGCGGATCGATTCTTCCACATCCATCGCCATGAGGTTGCGAAAGAGCATCGCGGTGGGCTTCATCTGGGTTTCGCCAAGCGACATCACGGGGAATTCCACCGGGAAGCCCCCGGCCTCCCACACCCCGCGCTTCACGCCCTCGGCGAGCGTGCGCAGCCCGTGATTGCAGGGCGTCAGTTCTGACCACGAGTTGCAGATCCCGATCACCGGGCGCCCATCGAAGGCGTGATCGGGGAAGCCCTGGTTCTTCATCCATGAGCGATGGATGAAGCCATCCTTATCGAGCTTGCCGTACCAGTGGGAGGATCTTCGTTTTGCCATTCAAGCGGCCTTTCGCACGCGGGCCCAGGCCGGAACCCAATCGCCATGGGCAGCGAGGAGATCGCTCACAAGGCTGCGGATCTGGCGCAAATCAAGCTCCGCAGCGGTGTGCGGATCCATATAGGCCGCGTGATAGAGGTGCTCGACATTTTCCTCCAGAAGCGCCCGCACCGTCAGTTCCTGCACATTGATCTGGCTGCGCATCAGCGCCACGAGCTGGGGCGGGATGTCATCCACCACCGTTGGCTGCAGCCCGTTCTGATCCACAAGGCAGGGCGTTTCGACCGCCGCGCCAAGGGGTAGCTGCGGCACCTGCCCGCGATTGGGCAGGTTGCCATAGGCCACATAGGGCGTGTTGGTCGCGACCGCATTCATGACCTCGGCCGCAAATTCGTGGCTCTTTGTTACCTCGATGCGCTCCGCCGTGCGATAGGCGGCGGCCTGCGCGCCCCAATCGGCCATCTGCTCTTCACAGCGCATGGGGTATTCATCCAGCGGCACCCCGAAGGTTTCGATCAGATCGGCGCGCCCATCCTTGATGAACCAGGGCACGTATTCGGCCAGATGTTCGGAGCTTTCGGTGCAGAAATACCCCAGATGCTCCATCACCTCATAGCGCACCCGGTTCGGGCACCGCGCATGGTGGAGCGGCAGTTTGGGAAGGCGGCCCGCACGATAGCCCTCGCGGAGAAGGGGATAGAGATCGCGGCCCTGATGGGTGAGGTCAAGAAAGAACGCCACATGGTTCACGCCCGCCACCCGGTAGCGGATCTCGCGTTCGGGGATCGCAAGATCATGGGCGAACTCCTCCACCGTATTCTGCACCGAATGGCAGAGCCCGACCTGGCTGAGATGCGGGAAGCGTTCGGCCAGGGCCCAGGTATTGATCGCCATCGGGTTGACGTATTGCAGCAGCGTCGCGCCCGGGCAGAGCTCTGCCATATCCGCGGCCACGGCCCAGAGATGCGGCACCGTGCGCAGGGCCCGCATGATGCCGCCCACGCCCAGCGTATCGCCGATTGTCTGCCGCAGCCCGTATTGGCGCGGGATCTCGAAATCGATCACGGTTGCGGGCCGGTAACCGCCGATCTGAAACGCGGTTACCACGAAATCGGCGCCGTCAAGCGCGCGGCGGCGATCTGTAGTGGCCTCCACCCGCGCCGGTGCGCCGGTGGCCTCAACAAGCTTGCGCGCGACCACCTCGCTTTCTTCGAGCCGCGCGGCATCGATATCCATCAGCGCGATGGTCGCGCCCCTGAGGCTCTCGAACTGAAGCGCATCGCCGACGATGTTCTTCATGAAGATGGTCGAGCCTGCGCCGATGA
This sequence comes from Paracoccaceae bacterium, assembly GCA_028285485.1. GTDB lineage: Bacteria > Pseudomonadota > Alphaproteobacteria > Rhodobacterales > Rhodobacteraceae > JANQPC01. The sequence goes on from JANQPC010000065.1 coordinate 65,915, forward strand.
AGGCGATCTTCGTCATGCTGTCCGGTCTCCGAGGCGGGTTACTTGACGGCCCCGAGCGTGAGCCCAGCGATGAAGTGCCGTTGCATCAGAAAAAACATCAGCACCGGCGGCAGGGCGGCCACGATCGAGCCCGCGCTCATAAGATGATACGCGGCGCGGTATTGCGCGTTGAAGCTGGTGATGCCCGCCGTTACGGGCTGGCTTTCCACCCCTTGCGTCAACACCACCGCCCAGAAGTAATCGTTCCAGATGAAGGTGAAGATCAGCACGGAAAGCGCGGCGATCGCGGGTTTCATGAGCGGCAGCACGACGTACCAGAAGATCCGCCATTCCGCGATCCCTTCGACCCGCGCGGCCTCGATCAGCTCATAGGGCAGCGCCCGGATGAAGTTGCGCATGAAAAGGGTGCAGAACCCGGTCTGAAACGCGATGTGGAACAGCACAAGGCCCGGGATCGTATTGTAGAGCCCCATCGAAAGCGTGAGATCGCGCACCGGCACCATCAGGATCTGGAAGGGCACGAAGTTGCCCGCCACGAACATGAAGAAGATCCACAGATTGCCGCGGAACTTGTAGATGCCCAGCGCAAAGCCCGTCATGCAGGAAAGCGCCACCGCGCCGATCACCGTGGGCACGGTGATGAAGACGGAGTTCAGAAGGTAGCGCGGCATATCGCTTTCAAAGAACACGCGGCTGTAATTCGCGATCCCTTCGAAGGATGAGGGGATGCCCCAGTAGTTGCCGGTGGTGAAATCGGCATCGGGCCGGATCGAGAACACCGCCACCGCGATCAGCGGCAAGAGCCACATGATCAGCGCGATGGGCAGCAGCGTCTGATAGGTCAGCTGCCAGCTGCGGGAGGTTTTTTCGATAGGTGTTGGAAACATGTCAGATGCCTCCGGCGGGAGTATTTTCGCCAAGATGAAGCGAAGCGGGGGAATCTGCCTTCATCTTGGCAGAAATACTCACGGCGCAATCCCAGGCCATCAGCGCGCCCCCCGCTCTTCGCGGTACATCGACCACAGGAAGTAGGCGATAAAGCACAGCATGATGAGGAAGAGCACGACCGCGATTGCCGCGCCGTAACCCATGCGGAACCCGTATTCCGAAAGCGCCACTTCGAACATGTAGAAGGCCAGCACGCGCGACGATCCGAACGGCCCGCCCTGGGTCATGATCGAAATCAGGTCAAACGATCTGAGCGCGCCGATGATGGTGACGACGAAGGCGATGAAGGTTGCAGGCTTCAGTTGCGGGATCACCACGTACCACAGCATCTTCCAGCCCTTGGCGCCGTCAAGCCGCCCGGCTTCGATCTGTTCGGGATCCACCGCGTTCAGCCCGGTGAGATAGAGGATCATGCAATAGGCCGTTTGCGGCCAGAGGCCCGCGGCGATAATCCCGTAGGTGACATAGCGTTCATCGCCCAGCACGCTGATCGGGCCGAGGCCGAACCAGCCGATGATCGTGTTCAAAAGCCCGAAGGTGGGATCGTAGAACCAAGTGAAGACGAGGCCGACCACGACCTGGCTGATCACGAAGGGGAAGAAGAAGAGCGATTTGTAGATCCGGATGCCCGCAACCGTCTGGTTCAGAAAGAGCGCGATCAGAAGCCCGGCCGGGATCGCCAGAAGGTATAGCAGCAGCCAGAGGATGTTGTTCTTCAGCGATGTGTAGAAGGCGTCGCGATCCACGAATTCCCAGTAGAGATCTTCGTAGTTGCGCAGGCCCACAAACTCGGCTTCTCCAAGCCCGTCCCACGCGTAAAGCGAGATGTTGAAGCTCTGGAAAACAGGGAAGATGACGTAGAACAGGAAGAACAGAACGCCGGGGGCCAGGAACAGCCAGGGCGTGATGGCGATCTGGTTCCGATGGAACCACGAGCGCCCATCGCCGGGGCCGGTGCCGCTGACGGGCATTGCGGTGGTGGCCATGGCCGAAGCTCCCCCCTTCAGGCGTGGCGGCAGGGGCGCGAACGCCCCCGCCGGATCATGTCAGGCAGATCACTGGTAGATCCGCTGCCGCGCGCGCTCTAGGCGGGCGAGGATGCGATCGAGGTTTTCGGGCTTCACCATGAATTCCTGGAAGCCTTCCATCGAAGCTTTCGCCATCTCCGCCGGTGCATCGCGATCCCAGAACTGGGCCACGCCGCCGGGCGAGTTTGACGACAGCATCGCAAAGCCCTCGTTGAGGAACTTGTCGTCATCGACCGAGGATTGCGCGTTGACCGGAAGCTGGCCCAGGTTCTGGCCATTGTTGATCTCGGTCTGCACATCGGCCGAAACCACGAAGCGCAGGAACTCGCGCGCCGCTTCCTTATTCGCCGCGTTGGCGGGGATGTGGAACGTATCTGTCGGCGCATCTTCGGCCAGGGCGATCCCATCGGTGATCGCCGGGAACTGATAGAAATCGATCTGATCGTCGGTCAGCCCCGCATCGCGCAGGGGCGCAACGGCGAAGTTGCCCATCAGGTAATGCACCGCATCGCCGTTCACCATGAAGGGCAGGGCTTCCTGCCAGCTATAGGTCTGGTGATTGTCGATGAAGGCACCCATATCGACGAGCTCCTGCCAGTTGGCAAAGGTCTGCTTCACGCGGTCGTCTTCCCAGCTGACCTCGCCGTTGGCGAGCTGCATGTGAAAATCAAACCCGTTGGTGCGCATGTTGAGGTAATCGAACCAGCCGCCGGCAGTCCAAAGGAACTTGGTGCCGATGGTGAAGCACTTGCGGCCCGAATCGAGGATTGCCTGGCAGTTAGCCTTGAAGGCATCCCAGGTGTTGGGTTCTTCAAGCCCCAGCTCTTCGTAGATGTCTTTGCGGTAGTAGACGCCCCACTGGTAGTAGGTGTAGGGCACGCCCCACTGCTTGCCGTCGATCGTCATCGCGCCCTTTGTCGAGGCGAGGTTTTCGGCAATCTCCGGTTCCTGCCAGAGATCGGAGACATCTTCGAAAAGCTCCGCATCCACATAGGGCCGCATCCGGTTGGCGGCATACCAGGTGGCCACATCGGGCGGGTTTGCCGTCAGGAAGTTGCGGATCTGCGTTTTGTATTCTTCGCGATCAATTACTGTGGTCTCGATGTTGAGATCGGGGTGCAGATCCTGGAAATCGGCGATCATCGCCTCCATCGTGGCCCGCGGCGCGGGGTTCGATGTGTCGAGGAAGATCTTGAGGTCGCCGGTAAGTTCGGCCGAAACCGGGCCGGCAAGCACGGCAGACGCCGCAAGCGCCGCGAGCGGCGCCTTAATGATGGAACGCATGGTATCCTCCCTGGTGTTCCATTCCGGAGTGAGTTCCATTATTTGAAACTCAGTTTTGAATATTGAAATCATAACCGCACTGTGGCACGCCTTGTCAACAGCCGCGGGTGACAACGAGATCACAATTCCTGCGGAAGGGAGGATCGGATGGCCAAGGTGCAATCCGCAGATGGAACCGTTGGTAAGGCGCTGGATGTGCTTGACCAGGTTGCCGCCTTCGGGCGGCCGGTGCGGTTTTCCGAACTTCTCGCCAAGAGCCGCTTTCCCAAGGCCACGCTCTATCGTTTTCTGCAAACGCTCACGAATCAGGGGATGCTGGCCTACGATCCCGAGCGGCAGACTTATGCGCCGGGCATCCGGCTGGTGCGTCTGGCCCATGCTGCCTGGCAGCAATCCTCGCTCGCCCCGGTGGCCCGCCCGCATATCGATGCGCTTTCGGCGCGAATTGGGGAAACGGTGCATCTTGCCCAGCTTGATCACGGGCAGGTGCTTTACGTTGACAAACGCAATGCCGCAGAACCGCTGGAGATGTTCAGCGATGCCGGGCGGATCGGCCCGGCCTATTGCACCGGCGTTGGCAAAGCGATGCTGGCTTATCTGGAACCCACGGCGCTGACCGATGCGCTGGGCATGCAATCCTTCCACCGGTTCACGGGCAAAACCCATGCCGATGCCGCATCGCTCCGGGCCGATCTGGCCACGATACGCGAGCGCGGCTTTGCCTTTGATGACGAAGAGCACGAGCCGGGCATCATCTGCGTGGCCGTGCCGGTGCTTGCCCGCTCGGGCCGGGTTATGGGCGCGCTATCCGTTACGACATCGACGGAACGCGAAACACTTGCGGGGCTCTCGGGCCTTGCGCCGGAGCTGAAGGCGGCCGCCCGCGCGATCGCTGAGGAGGCGGGAAGCTGGCGCTTCCCGGAGGAGACACCGATCAACACCAGAATGGGGGTGGCATAATGTCGGGTGTAACGCTTTCGCAGGTCATCAAACGCTACGGGGAAACACAGGTGATCCACGGGGTCGATCTGCAGATCGACGATGGCGAGTTTTGCGTTTTCGTGGGTCCTTCGGGCTGCGGGAAATCCACGCTCTTGCGCATGGTGGCGGGGCTGGAGGAAACCACCGATGGCACGATCCGGATCGGCCAGCGCGACGTGACGCAGGAAGATCCCGCCGAACGCGGCGTGGCGATGGTGTTCCAAACCTACGCGCTTTACCCGCATATGACGGTTGAAGAAAACATGGGCTTCGGCCTGAAGATGAACGGCCATCCGAAAGCCGAGATTCGCGAGAAGGTGGCCAATGCCAGCGAAATCCTGAAGCTTGACGAATACCTGTCACGCAAACCCAAGGCGCTGTCGGGCGGCCAGCGCCAGCGCGTGGCCATCGGGCGGGCGATCGTGCGTGGGCCGGAAGTGTTTCTCTTCGATGAACCGCTTTCGAACCTCGACGCGGAGCTCAGGGTGGAGATGCGCGTGGAAATCGCGCGGCTGCACCAGGAGATCGGCGCAACGATGATCTATGTCACCCACGATCAGGTTGAGGCGATGACTCTGGCCGACAAGATCGTGGTCTTGCGCGCGGGGCGGATTGAGCAGGTGGGCGCGCCGCTCGATCTTTATCGCGATCCCGATAACCGCTTTGTCGCAGGCTTCATCGGATCGCCGGCGATGAACTTCTTCTCGGGTAAAGTGAACGGCAGCGGAGTGGAGGCGCCGGGCCTGGCCACGACCGTTCCGGCAGGCGTGGCGCTTCCCGGCGCGGGCCAAGGTGTGACCGTCGGCCTGAGGCCCGAGCATATCGAGGTGGATCCGGCGGGCGAAAGCCACATGGTGGAACTGACCGAGGCGCTCGGCGGCGTTTCCTACGCCTATCTCACCGCTGCGAATGGTGAGAAGCTGATTGTGGAAGAGCGGGGCGACTATCGCTCAAAGGCGGGGGCGAAGGTGGGGCTAACCTTCGATCCGGGGCGCGCGATGTATTTCGATGCCAAGAGCGAGGCGCGGTTGCGCTAGGCTTGGCGCCTGAATTTGCCGGGGCGCGGAATTCGGGCCGCTACCCCGCCAGCGCATTGGCCTGAGCGATCAGGTCAACCCCCATCTGGTGAAAGAGATCGCCGTAGTCGAGGCACACCCAGTTCTCGGCGATCTTGCCGCGCGGCCCGCTGAAATCGCAGCGGTAGAAATCCATCACCCGAAGCGTGAGCGCCTTGCCCGAAGCGGGCACGCCCAGGTAATCGCCCCGATGCGTCATCGTCATCGAGGGCCAGCCGGAGACGGCGGCATAATTGCCATCACCGAGGCGGCAGTAATGGTTGCCGCCCTTGCGATCAGGGAAGGCGGCGAGGAAAGCCGCGCGGTGATCGGCAACGAATCCTTCCCAACGGTAGTTCGATCCGATGCCGGCCGGCCCGTACCACAGCATATCGTCATGCCAGCGGCCGTCATGGCCCGTCTGACCTTCGGAATGCGCATTGTCGGGATCGTAGACGTGAAGATCCCCGAGCATCGCCTGAACAAGATCAAGGCTTGCTGTGCCACTTCCTGTGGCGGGCAGAACACCGTCATGGGTTGCCGGGCCCGGGAAAAGCATCTCGGTGCCCAGCATCGGCGGTAGCGGCATGCGGCCCGCCTGCCGGGCAAGATCGGGCAGATCAATGATGATCTTCGCCTCCGCGATCCGGCCCTCCTCGATGCGGTAGAATTCGCCGGACCGCAGGAAAGCCAGGCGTCGAGAGGGCAGAAGGCCGAAGAGCGGGGCGTGAAACGTGCCAACATAGTGCGTGACCGATGCGGCCCAGAGGCCACCGGCGGTGCGACTGTTCTCGCCGCCGATGAAGATCTCATCGCGCCGCCGCACATGCCCGAGCGCCGCGCGCAAGGGGCGCAGAAAGCCCTCGATCACGGCGGCCCGGCCTGAGAGGCGGTTCACCGGATGGGCGATATCCCAAACCGAGTCGTCCGCGATCACCTGCGCCGCGAGAGCCTCGAACCCCGCCTCGTTTGCCGCGATCAGCGCGTTCAAGGAGCGATGAATTTCTCGTCGGTAATCAGACATTTGCCTCTGTATGCGCCACGATTTTGAACACGAATGCAAAAAAAGCTTGGCAAAACGGGCAGGCGCCGTCTAGCTTTTTTGCAAACGTGTGCAAAAAATGCCGCGACGCAAACAGGGGGAGGCCGAGATGGCCGAAATCCAGCTGCGCAATGTCTCCAAACGCTGGGGCAATTTCGTGGGGGTCGACAGTTTCGACCTGACGATTGCCGATGAGGAGTTCCTTGTGCTTCTCGGCCCTTCTGGCTGCGGCAAGACCACCACGATGCGGATGATTGCGGGGCTTGAAGAGGCCACTGACGGTGAGATCGTGATCGACGGGCGCGTCGTCAACGATCTCGATCCCAAGGATCGCGATATCGCGATGGTGTTTCAGAGCTACGGGCTCTACCCCAACATGAACGTCTACGACAACATCCGCTTCCCGCTGAAGGTGCGCAAGGTGCCGGAGAGCGAGCATGACGAACGGGTGAAGCGCGCCGCGGCCATGGTGGAACTTGAGCCGTTCATGCATCGCAAACCGGCAGAGCTTTCGGGCGGCCAGCGCCAGCGCGTGGCTCTTGCCCGCGCCATTGTGCGCGAGCCCAACGTGTTTTTGATGGACGAACCGCTTTCGAACCTTGATGCCAAGCTTCGGGTCTCTACCCGCGCGCAGATCAAGAACCTCAGCCACGAACTGAAGGTCACCACGATCTACGTGACCCATGATCAGATCGAGGCGATGACACTTGCCGATCGCGTGGTGATCATGAAGCAGGGCGTTGTCCAGCAGGTGGGGACGCCGGTGGAGATTTACGACAATCCCGCCAACACTTTCGTGGCGGGATTTATCGGAAACCCGGCCATGAACCTGATGGATGGCACCCTTTCGGGCGGCAGCTTCACCGGAGAAAGCGTGGCGATCAGCGGGCTGTCCGGCCCTGATGGCTCCGTCACGCTAGGCTTTCGCGCCGAGGATGCGCGCGTGGTGGAAGCGGGCGGCGAGATCACCGCCACCGTCTACACGATGGAGCTCTTGGGCGACGCCACGATGATCACCGTGCGGGCAGGCGGCGCGCTCGTCAGCGTGAAGGCAAACAAGGAATACCGGGCGGAGATCGGCGATCGCGTTTCGATCTCTGTTCCGGCAGCGATCTGCCACCTCTTCGATCAGGAGACGGGGCAACGGATCGGCGGGCATGCGCCCGGAAGTTCGGCCGCGGGGACGCTGGCGGCCGGTTGAACACGGGTGCGGCCTTGCAAGACGCACCTGCTTATCAGGGAGACCACGAAAATGATGAAGAAACTCTTGCTTGCAGGGGCGGCTTCGCTGGCGATGACCGGCGGCGCCTGGGCCTGCGCCTTTGAGAACACCGTTCCCGTCAGCTCGCTTTCGGCGGGCTTCGAGGCTTGGAAATCGGTCACCGAAGCCATGGCCGAATGCGGCAACTTCGAAGCCGAGCTCGATCAGGAATTCCGCACAAAGCAGCCCGCTGCCTTTGCCGCCAACCCCTCGCTTTACCAGATCGGCGGTGTTTCGAACGGAACCGTAACCCCGCTGATCAACGAAGGTACCATTCGCCCGCTCGATGATCTTGTTGCGGCCTATGGGGAAAACCTCAGCCCCAATCAGCTGATCCGCGTGGATGGCCAGATCATGGCCGTTGCGATGATGGTGAACACCCAGCACCTGATGTACCGCCAGGACATCTTCGATGAGCTGGGCCTTGCGGTTCCCACCACGTGGGACGAGGTGATCACCGTGGCCGAGGCGATCCAGGGCGCCGGTGTTGTGGATTACCCGCTGGGCGGCACGATGAAATCCGGCTGGAACCTCGCGCAGGATTTCAACAACATGTTCCTCGGTTTCGGCGGCCAGTTCGTGGGCGACGATTCCATGCCCATGATCAATACCGAAGCCGGCATGAAGGCGCTCGACATGATGCAGCGCCTCACGGCCTTCATGGATCCCGAATATCTCGTTTCGGATTCCACCTACGTGCAGCAGCAGTTCCAGCAGGGCAAGATCGCCATGGCGAACCTCTGGGCCTCGCGCGGCGGTGCGATGGATAACGAGGCTGAAAGCCAGGTTGTGGGCCTTGTGAATGCCGCGGCCGCGCCGCTGGCGATGGAAGGCGGGGCGCCGGCCACCACGCTTTGGTGGGACGGTATCGTGATCGCGAAGAACATCACCGATGAAGAGGCCGAAGCCGCGTTCCGCGTGGCAATGGAAGGGCTCGATACCGAGATGGTGCAGGGCGCCAATGACGAGGCGATCTGGCTGATTTCCGGCTATGAACCGAACCGCCTGGCCGCTGGCGCGATCGCCACGGCAACGGCTTCACCGCCGCCCGCCTCTTACCCCTCAACAAGCCAGATGGGCCTGATGCACACCGCGCTTGGCAATGAGCTTCCGGCGTTCTTCACCGGTGAACGCGGCGCAGAAGATACGCTTGCAGCCATAGAAGAGGCCTACATCACTGCCGCCAAAGAGGCGGGTATTCTGGAGTAACCTCCCTGCCGGGGCGGGCTTTTCGCGGCCTGCCCCGGGCTTTCCCGCCAAGTATCTCCGGCCCGGCCGGGCCCTATTGACGGAGCGACGCCCATGAAATTCCGCACCTTCGCGATGTTCGTCGGCCCGTCGATCTTTCTGATGATCCTCTTCATCGCCGCGCCGCTCGCAACCGTGTTCCTGCAAAGCTTCCAGATCACCCAGCCGGTGGTGGAAACCCAGCAGGTGGAAACCTGCACGCCCGGCTTTCTGGAACAAACCTGCGTGACGGAAACGAAAACCGTGCCGGTGCTTGATGAGTTCGGTAACCCGGTGACGACAACAGAGTGGGTGGGCTTCCTAAGCTACCAGCGGGTGCTGCAGCTTGATCGTGTGGGCGCCGCACTCGCCGCGGGCAGCTGGCAGCAGATCATGGCGATCGATTTCTGGAAGGCGCTGCGCTTTACGCTGACCTTCACGCTGCTCACCCTGCCGCTGATCCTCGTGGTGGGCCTTGGCCTTGCCGTGGCCGTGAACAACGCCGCCAAGGCGATCCGCGGGCAGATCATCTTCGTGTCGCTGCTGCCTTTCATCATCACGCCAGTGATCGGCTCGCTTTCGATCTACTGGCTTTTCGTGGGCGACGGGATTTTGACAGCGGGGCTCGAATGGTGGCTCGAACGCGATATCGCGATGTTCGCGCAAGCCTGGACGATCGAAGTTCTCATGCTTTTCTACCGCGTCTGGCACGTGGCGCCCTTTGCCTTCGTGATCTTCTACGCGGGCCTACAAACGGTAAATCAGGATACGCTGGAATCCGCGATCATCGATGGCGCCAGCCGGTGGGACAGGCTGCGTTACGTGGTGATCCCGCATCTGATGCCGCTTATCATCTTCGTCTCGCTGATCCACCTCATGGATGCCTACCGGGTGTTCGAAGAGGTCGTGGGTTTCCGCAGCCAGGCGCATGTGATCTCGCTGCAGTGGCTGACCTACGATTTCCTCGAACCCGATGATGCGGGCAACCGGGCGATCAGCCGGGCCTCGGCCTCGGCCATGTTGACGATGATCGGGATCGTGATCCTTCTGATCCCGCTCCTGCGCCGCACATGGCGCGATCACAAGGGGAGCTCGCACTGATGTCTACCCCCAAGGCCCTTCGCCAACCGTTTTCGCTGCGCCTGGGCTCGGCCGCATTTCTCATCTTCTGGTGCCTGATTGCGGCCTTCCCGATCTTCTGGATCGGGGTGATGAGCTTCAAGGTGCCCGTGGATGCCTTTGCGCCGAACCCGTTCGACGTGGTGTTCGGGCCGGAAACGCGGGCGCGCGGTAAGGGTCTCTCAATCCTCGATATCGTTCTGGGGCTCGTCGTTTTGTGGTTCGCCGCGCGGGTGGCGATGCGCAACCTTTCCCCGCTGGTTGCCAAATACTCACCCTTCGGCGTGGTGGCGCTGGGCTGGATCGCCGCCTCGCTCGCCTTCGGCGTGGGCTTCGTGATCGTATTCTTCGGGATCCTGCCCCCGATCCTTGGCGTTCTGAACGGCATCGCCGGGCCCCTTGGCGCGCCGATCATCGGGCTGACAACGGAGCATTATCAGGCGGTCTGGTTCGAAAACGAGTTCTGGCGGAATTTCGTGAACTCTCTGATCGTGACCACCGGCGTTGTGACCGTTTCGCTGACGGTGGGAACTCTGGCGGGCTACGGCCTTGCGCGCTCGGGCTCGAATATCGCGTTCTGGATTCTGATCATCGCACTGATCTTTCGCGCGCTGCCGCATTCGGTTCTGGTGGCGGGTTACCTGCCGGTGTTCGTGAACTCCGCCGAGATCCTGCGCCCGATCCTGGGCGAGGCGGCGCCCACGCTTTACGGCCAGCCTCTGGCGGTCATCGCGGTGCTCGTCTCCATCAACCAGCCCTTCACGATCTGGATGCTGCGTTCGTTCTTCCAGTCGATCCCGGTGGATCTGGATGAAAGCGCCCGCGTGGATGGCTGCACCCATTTCCAGGCGTTCCGCTGGGTGATCATGCCGGTGATGTGGCCGGGGGTGATAACCACGGGTCTCTTCAGCTTCCTTCTGGCCTACAACGATTTTCTCGTCACCTCGCTATTGCTCGATGCGCAGAACCAGACGATGGTTCCGGGCATCGTGGGCTACTTCAACCGGGAAACAACGACAACCGATCAGGTTGAGGCCGTGGCGGCCGCCGTTTCGATCACGGCACCGCTGTTCCTTCTGGTGATGGTGTTCCAGCGCCAGATCGTAAGCGGGTTGACCGCCGGTGCCGTCAAGGGCTGAGCCGCGGCCGGCGGGCAAGGTCACCTCTCTGGAGGTGGCCGAGCGCGCGGGCGTGAGCCGCTCGGCGGTGAGCCGGGTATTCACCCCCGGCGCCAGCGTTTCGCGGAAAACGGCAGAGAAGGTGCGCCGCGCGGCGGATGAGCTGGGCTATCGCCCCAATGTTCTGGCCCGTTCTCTGATGACAGGGCGCAGCCGGATGATCGGGCTGCTCGTGGCTTATCTCGATAACCACTTCTACCCCATCGTGCTGGAACAGCTTTCGAACGCGCTCCAGGCGCGGGGCTATCACGTTCTGGTTTTCATGGCCTCCCAGGCGGAGGGAGATCTCGACAGGGTGGCCGAAGAGATCCTCGATTACCAGGTGGACGGGATGATCCTCGCCAGCGTGGCGATGACATCGGATATTGCCGCGCGCTGCCGCGCGTCTGGCGTGCCCGTGGTGCTGTTCAACCGCCGGCAGGGCGAGCCGGGGGAACTCGCGGTGGTGTCCGATAACTACGCGGGCGGGCGGCTGGTGGCCGAGCACCTGCTGGCGCTCGGGCGCAAGCGGATTGCGCATATCGCGGGGTGGGCAGGCGCCTCGACCCAGGCCGATCGCGAGGCGGGTTTCCTCGATGGCCTGCGCGCAGGCGGTGCGGCGCTTTTCGCGCGGGAGGTCGGGGATTTCCGGCCCGAACTTGCAAAGAAGGCCGCCCGGCGCATGTTCGCAGGGCCGGAGCTGCCCGATGCCGTGTTCGTGGCAAATGATTACATGGCCTTTGTCGTGATGGATGTCTTGCGCGCTGAGCTTGGGTTGAGCGTGCCGGGCGATGTGGCCGTTGCCTCGTTTGACGATGTGCCAACCTCGGCCTGGCCGAGCTATGATCTTACATCGGTGCGCCAGGATGCGCGCGCGATGGTGGCCGCGACGACGGAGCTGATCGTGGCCCGCATCGAAGGGCGCGCAGCGGTGGCACCCGCAGCCCTGCCTGTGGAACTGATCGTGCGCAGCTCTACGGTGGGTTAGCCGGTCTTACTCCGAGAATTCGAGGTAGTCGCCTACCCGGTCGCCAGAAGGATCTGTTTCCAGATCGCGGTTTCGTCGATCAGCGTCCATTCCCGGCGAAGGCCGCGCGGCCCGAACTCCGCATGGGTGATCCCCATAATGTAGACTTGGGCGTTGCTCGGCGCGCCGAAGCTGCCCCAGCCTTCATGGCGGCCCGAAAGGCTCCACCGCACCGCCGCGCGCGGCGGCATATGCGCGCTTTCCTGCCCGATCGCGTGCTCGATCCGGAATGCGGCCGAGGGGAAGGCGGCGCGGAGGCCCAGCCAATGGGCATCCGCCGCCGCATGGCCATGGGCATGCACATGCCCCGCATAGGCCAGCTCGCACGCGCGATCATACTCTGCGGGGATCACCGAGAACTCGGCCTCCATCATCCGGGCGAGCAGATCGGCCAGCTGCGCCCCCCACGGGCTGTCATTGCCGCGGCCCCTATAGGGGCCGGGGAGATCGATGGCCGGAGTGAACGGGCGCACGCAAGCCTCGGGCCCGCCCTCGCGCGCGATCAGCGCGCGCGTCCAGGCCACCACATCCCGCCCCATCTGCCGCACGATGGCGCCCTGGTCGCGCACCAGCCATTCATCGGCCACCGCGTTCCCCTCGCAGAAGCAATCGGCAAGAATGCGGTAGGCCAGGCGCCGGCCCGTAGGAGCGCCGTAAAGGCCGGGGCCAGTATGCGTGGCGGTGCAATAAAGACGGTGCGAGGAAAGAAAGCTTGTGGGCGAAACCTCCGCCCAGATCACATCCTCGCCCGGCAACGCGCGGTCCGGAAACTCCGCCAGCGTTGCCTGCGTTGCCGCGATGATCCCGGCATTGCCCTGCACAACCGAAGCGGGGGAGCGCACGATCATATCCGGCCCGTAGTAGCGGATAAGCCGGTCAATGCCGCGCTCTTCCCAGATCTCGCGCGTGATCCCAAGCACGAAATCCTCTTCCGAACCCCAGCGCGCCTCAAAGCCCGGGCGAAACGCCATCAGCGCTTGCCGTAATAGAGGCCCACGACATGTTCGGCTTCCGCAAAAAACAGCCAGCGCGAGATCAGCGTGCCCGAGATATGGCTCAGCACCGCGATCATGGCGAGCGTATGCGAAAACGGCAGAAGCGCGAGGATCGCCCAGGGCAGGATCGAGAAGAGCCCATAGGCGATGGCGCGCAGCTTCACGGCATGTTTGCGCGCCACCACATGCACCATTTCTGTCAGCAGGTAATTCGTGCCTGTATGGGGCGGCTCAAATGCGCGCACGTCGCCGATATTGCCAAGGCCCGTGGCGCTTTCCATCGTGCCGCCCGCGGCCCGGAAGCGCCCATCGCCTTGAAGCCACGCCCAGATCTGCAGGCCCCCGAGCACGAGCAGAAGGCTTGCGGCGAGCTGCACCTCGCCCGCCAGAAGCGCGCCGCCGCCCAGGGCATGGCCGAGGAAGATCACCGGGGTGGACCAGTGATGCCAGCGCGGCACCGTTTTGAGCTGCGCATAGATCATCGAAGTTGCGGCCACAGTTGCAAGGGCTAGCCCGGCGCCAAGCCAGCCGAGAACGCCAAGGCGGGTGCCGAAGAACACAAGCCCCGCGCCATAGAGCGCCATGACCACAAGCGTGATCGCGGCCAGCCATGCCTCCCGGCTAAGCCAGCTTGAGCGCCATTGCGTGAACGCCTTTAGCGCGCGTTCGGGGTGGCCGAGATGAAAGGTAGAGGCGGCCAGCCCGCCCACCGCGAGCAGATAAGCGATCGCAAAGAACGCGAAGGCCGACCAGCCGGTCACAGCGGGGATGCCGAGGCCCAGAAAGATGAGAAGCCCGAAGCCAAGGCCCGAGAGCACGGTGAACAGAATGATCGACGGTGCGGGATGCATCTTACCCAAGCCTCTCGAGCGTTTTGTCGAGCCAGCCAAGAAAGCCTTTCGGCTCTTCCCCGGTGATATCGAGAAGCGGGGCAAGCACGTCCGTGGGCGCATCCTTGGGCCGCGGGGGGAGATACTTGTTGACAGGCGCGGTGCCCTGTTCCGGCATCAGATCCATCCCGCCCCGCTCTGCCACCAGTTGCGACACCGCACTTTCGGGATCCGAGAGATCGCCGAAATGCCGCGCGCCTGTGGGGCAGGTGCGCACGCAGGCCGGTTCGCGATCTTCCTCGGGCAGGTTCTCGTTATAGATGCGATCCACGCAAAGCGTGCATTTCTTCATCACCTGCTCGGTCGGATCCATCTCGCGCGCGCCATAGGGGCAAGCCCAGGCGCAGAGGCCGCAGCCGATGCAATCGCCCTCATTGACCAGCACGATCCCGTCTTCCACCCGCTTGTAGCTTGCGCCTGTGGGGCAGACGGTCACGCAGGGCGCATCATCGCAATGAAGGCAGCTTTTGGGGAAGTGGACGAGTTGGGCCGCACCTTCTTCAGGCTTCACCTCGTAGGAATGCACGCGGTTGAGAAAGCTGCCCACCGGATTGGCCCCATAGGCATCCTCATCGGCAAGCGGCACACCGTAATTCTCGGTATTCCAGCCTTTGCAGGCGGTCACGCAGGCATGGCAGCCCACGCAGATATCGAGATCGATCACGAGGCCGAGCTTTTTCTCGGTATGGCTGGGCAGGCTGGTCATGTGCGGCTCCGGCAGCGCTTCGGGGCGGCGGGCGCGCCGCCTCCGGCGGGAGTATTTTGGCCAAGATGAAGGGCTATCGGGGGAAGGCGCATGGGGCTCATTCGCCGACCTTTCGTGCAACCCGGGCGGGTGCGGGCGGCACAGGCGATGTGATCGGCGGGAAGGCCGGTTGCGCTTCGGACGGTGCCGGCGCCTTTTCGATCTTCACCTTCAGGTCGAACCACGCGGCCTGGCCGGTCACCGGATCGGAATTGGAGCGGCGGCGCCCGTCCTCCCCGGTGAGGGTCTCGGGGATCAGGTGGTTGAGGAGAAAGCCGGTTGTGGCCTCGGGCGCTTCTTTGCCGAGCGCCCAGGCGCCCTTGCGCTTGCCGATGGCATTCCAGGTCCAGACCGTGTTTTCGTTGAGCGCGGCCATATGCATGACCGGGACGACGATTGCGCCGTGGGCGGAGGTCAGGCGGGCCCAATCCCCGTCTGCGAACCCGTGAGTTTCCCAGATCTTGGTGGGCACGTAGAGCGGGTTGCGCCCGTGGATCTGCCGCAGCCAGGCGTTTTGCGTGCCCCAGGAATGGTACATCGCCATCGGGCGCTGGGTGAGCGCATGCACGGGGTAATCCGGATCTGGCGCGCCCGCCGGGTACCAGAGCGGCAGCGGATCGAGCCGCGCGCGGATCTGGGCGCGCAGGTGATCGGGGGGCTGGTGCGCGCCCTTGCCCTCGGCCGCCAGCTGGAAGCGACGCAAGGGTTCGGAATAGAGCGAGAAGATATAGGGCGCCGGTGCATCGTAGAGCCCAAGCTCAACGGCCCACTCCTGATACCCCGCGTTCCAGGGTTTGTAGAATTCGGCCTCTTCGGGGATGTGGGCGATCCAGAAGCTGCCATTTTCGATATAACGTTCGATCTGTTCTTCGTTCGGGGCGCCGCGGCCTTTGCCTGCGCCATCGCCGCGCCAGCCCGCCAGCGGGCCCACGCCCGGGCGCCGTTCGTGATGAATGATGTAATCGGCGTAGTCGGCATATTTGGCGCTGCCATCCTCGGCCACGAAGCCCGGCAGGCCCAGCCGGTGGCCGAGATCGCAGAGCACGGATTGGAACGCACGCACATCGCGATCAGGCTCGATCACGGGCCAGCGGATCGCATCGGCTGCCGCCTCAGCCTCGCAAATCGGGCGGTCGAGCAGCGAAATGCAATCGTGGCGCTCAAGATAGGTCGTGTCGGGCAGCACGAGATCGGCATAGGCCACCATCTCGGAGGCATAGGCATCGGAATAGATGATGCGGGGGATCACATATGCGCCGGTCTCATCGGTATCCGTCAGCATCTCCATCGTGCCGGCGGTGTTCATCGACGAATTCCACGCCATGTTCGCCATGTAGAGAAAGAGCGTGTCGATCCGGTAGGGATCGCCCGCATGGGCGTTGGCGATCACCATATGCATCAGCCCGTGGGCCGACATCGGGTTTTCCCACGTATAGGCCTTGTCGATGCGCTGGGGCGAGCCGTCTTCCTTCAGGCACAGATCTTCGGGGCCTTGCGGGTAGCCCAGATGCGGGCCGGCAAGCGGTTGACCGGGCGTGGCGCTGGCATGGGGTTTTGGGTGTGCAGTTGCGGGCTTGGGGTAGGGCGGTTTGAAGCGGAAGCCGCCGGGCACTTCCACCGAACCCAGGAGGATCTGCAGCAAGTGCAGGGCGCGGCAGGTCTGAAACCCGTTCGAATGGGCCGAGATGCCGCGCATGGCGTGAAAGCTCACCGGGCGGCCCACCATCTTGCTGTGCCGTTCGCCCCGGAAATCCGTCCATTCCCGATCGATCGTGATCTCTTCTTCGAAGGCCACATGGGCGAGTTCTGCGGCGATGGCACGAATGCGTTCGGCCGGAATGCCGCAGGTTTCTGCCACCGTTTCAGGCGCGTATTCATTTGAAAGGTAACGCTCCGCAATCAGGTGGAACACGGGCACATGGGTGACGCCCGCATGGCGCCAGGTGCCCGAAAGATCGGCCACCACATCGGGCTTGTCATAGCAGCGCGGGCGCTTTTCGCGGCGATCCCAGACAAGATCGCGCCCGTCATCATCCTTTAGGATCAGCCCGAATTCATCGGAATCGGGATCCATGTTCACAAGGCAGGGCGCGTTGGTGTAGCGCGCCAGATAATCGAGATCGATCTTGCCGGCCTTCAGCAGGCAATGAACGAGGGAGAGGATGAAAAGCCCGTCGCTGCCCGGTGTGATGCCCACCCATTCATCGGCCACGGCGTTATAGCCGGTGCGAATGGGGTTCACGCCGATCACCTTGGCGCCGCGCTCCTTGAGGCGCCCGATCCCCATCTTGATCGGATTTGAATCGTGATCCTCGGCCACGCCGAACAGCATGAAGAGCTTCGTGCGTTCCCAATCCGGCTGCCCGAATTCCCAGAACGCGCCGCCCATCGTGTAGATGCCGCCCGCGGCCATGTTCACCGAGCAGAAGCCGCCATGGGCGGCGTAGTTCGGCGTACCGAAGGCTTGCGCCCAATAGCCCGTGAAGGATTGCGACTGATCGCGCCCGGTGAAAAAGGCAAGCTTCTCCGGCGCGCTTTCGCGTAAGGGTTTCATCCAGGCCGTGGCGATCTCCAGCGCCTCATCCCACGAGATTTCCTCGAATTCGCCCGAGCCGCGGGGGCCGACCCGTTTGAGGGGCGCCCGTAGGCGCGAGGGCGCGTTGATCTGCATGATCCCCGCCGCGCCCTTGCCGCACAGCACGCCGCGGTTCACCGGATGATCGCGATTGCCCTCGATATAGGCCACCTCGCCGTCCTTGAGATGCACGTTTATTCCGCAGCGGCAGGCACACATGTAGCATGTGGTCTGGCGGATCTCGTCGGAGACTTTTGGGGATGTGTCGAGCAGGGGTGCGTCAGAAGCCATGGCGTGGGCTCCTTCCCTCCCACAGCCGCGAGGCTAAACCGGGAAGGGTTCGGGATTCCAAGGTTTTCTGTAAGTCCAGATGAAAGCCGTCGGTAGGGCCAGCGTCATGCCTCGGCGCCATCGCGATCGATAACATATACCTCGGGCGCGCGGGCCGCGAGGATACCGGCGAGAATCTCGTAAAGATCGTTGAACTCCTCGTGCCGGGCGGAGCTACGGCGCCAGATCATTCCGATCGTGCGAATGGGCTCCACCCCCGCGATCGGAAGATCGACCAGCATCTTTTCGCGGGTCACTTCCGAGCGGATGTAAAGCGCCGGAAGCAGGGAAACCCCGAGCCCCATGCTGACCATCTGGCGCAATGTGTCGAGGCTTGTGCCCTCGAAATCGGTGCTGATCTGCGCGTTGTACTCTGCGCTCAGGCTCGTCATCTGCTCATAAAGCCGATGGCCGGGCTCAAGCGTCAGAAGCATTTCGCCTGCAAGATCCGCGGGTTCAACGATCACTTGCCCGGCGAGGCGATGATCGCTTGGCACAACGAGGCGCAGGGGTTCGCGGAAGAGCGGTTCCACGATGAAACTGCTGTTCTCAACCGGCAAGGGGCAGAACAGAAGATCGATCTTGCCGTCTTCAAGCTGTTCGATCAGCGCATCCGGCAGGCCCTCGCGCATGTAAAAGCGCAGGCTTGCGTGGCTTTCATGCAGGTCGGGGATCATCACGGGCATCAGGTAGGATCCGAGTGACATCGCCACGCCCAGCCGGATCGTAAGGCTGAGCGGGCGCTGGCCGCGGCGGGCAAGATCGCGGATCTCTTCAACATCGCGCAACACGCGGCGGGCGCGGGCCACCACTTCGGCCCCGAGCGGGGTGATGATTACCCGGCTGCGCCCGCGTTCGACGAGTTGCACGCCCAGCCGCAATTCAAGCTCCTTAAGCTGCGCGCTGAGCGTTGGCTGGGTGACATTGCTGGCCTCTGCCGCCCTGCGAAAATGCAGGTGATCGGCCACTGAAACGAGGTAGCGCATCTGTTGGAGCGTGGGCATCGCAATTCCCGCAAGGTTAACCTTTGATAGGCAGTGACTATCGAAATATAGCGCACTTTCGATTTTACCAATCAGAAATGCACTCTTAAGTCGCTAACAAACGAGGGCCGATTGTGAAGCGCTTCAAGAACATTCTGATTGTCTGCGATGAAGATGGGGATGCGGAAGTTGCCGTCGAGCGGGGCCTGTGGCTTGCCAAGGCGAACGGCGCGCGCGCCACGCTTCTGGATGTAATCAAGACAACGAAGGGCGGCCTTGGTGCAAGCTTTGCCTCGCTTTCGGAGACCCGCGCGGCCGAGATCGAAGGCCAGATCATCTCGCATTACACGGATCGCTTGAAATCACGCACCGGCGCCTTCGAAGCGACTGGTGTGCCCGTTGACGTTGAGGTTGTTCAGGGCATCGGCTTTATAGAGGTGATCCGCGCCGTCTTGCGCAACAGCCATGATCTGATCGTCAAAAACGCCGGGCCCGGCGCATCCTCGAACTGGCTCTTTGCCGGGGATGACATGCACATCCTGCGGAAGTGCCCGTGCCCTGTCTGGATGCTGAAAGATGGCCAGCCGCGGCGCACCGAACGCATTCTGGCCGCTATCGATCCCGATCCGCTGGACCCGACGCGCGATGCGCTGAACCGCGTGACGATGGAGCTTGCCACATCGCTTGCAGAGCGTGACGAGGCGGAACTGCATGTGATCAATGCCTGGCGGCTGCAGGAGGAAACCACCCTGCGCAGCGGGCGCTTCGCAATGTCGGAAAGCGAAATCGCCACCATCCTTCAGGGCGAACAGGACGAGGCGCAGGCGCGGCTCGACGCGTTTCTTGAACGGTTCCCGGATGCTGCGAAGAAGCGCGAGGTGATCCTGCGCAAAGGTTTTGCGGGCGACGTAATCCCCGAATATGCCCGTGCGGCGGGGATCGACACGGTGGTGATGGGCACGGTGGGCCGCGCGGGCATTCGCGGCCTTTTCATCGGCAACACGGCAGAAACGATCCTCGGCGCCGTGCATTGCTCTGTGATGACAATCAAGCCGCCCGGGTTTGAAACGCCCGTGGCCCTGGAAGACTGAGGGCTGGGCGATGGGATTTCTGGAATTCTACGGAACCGAGAAGGCCGAGCGCTGCCTGGCCGAGTTTGTCTCCTGCGTGCGCAGAGGGGGCGCGCGGCGGCTCTCCATGGGCTCAAGCACGCTTGCGATGGAAGAACTTGGCACCCTTGAGGCCCGCATCGTTTCGGGCCGCGAAGAGGTGGAATTCATCCGGTCCGCCATCGCGGATCGCGGGGCGCTGTTGCAGCGCGCCTGTTCGGTCGCCGAGACGGCCCTCAAGGAAGAAAACCCCTACGGGTTTCTCGATGAAGAGCTCAGCGGACTTGCCGACGCGCTTGCCGAAGCGATCCCCGCGCATAACAGCGATCTCGCTGGCCTGAGCCGCGCGGATGCATGGATGGATGATCTTGAGGCCGCCGCCGATGATCTGACGCGGCAGCTTGCCGCTGGCCCGGCATTCAGCGATACGGTGCGCACGGGGCTGGTGCGCATTCTCAGCGAGATCAGCGCGGCGCTTGATGCGATGACAGAGGCGGCGCGCGCGGCGCGCAGCTCGGCGGTCGTTCAGCGGCGCGCAGGGTCCCAATGGGCCGAACGCCTCATCGAGGATCCGATCCTCGCCGCCGTGGGCTCATCGGTAGAGGAAACCGATTCCCGCCCGCCATCTGCACGGCTGCGCTGGATCAACGCGCGGCTGCGCACACGTTCACGGAATTCGGCGCCCGGAATGGGACCGGAGGACAAACTGCACTAGGTCTGACGGGATGGGCGCTAAGACGACGACTGACGGAGCCACCGGATCACGATGGCTCACCCTCGAAGGGTTGCTGCCCGTTGCGATCGCGGCCCTTATCTTTGCCTGGCTCGCGCAGGCGATCCCCGCCGTCGGTGCGGGCGAGGTTGTCCGCTATAGCTGGGATTGGGTGCCCTCACTCGGCATCGCGCTCTCGTTCCTGATCGATGGGCTGAGCCTGACCTTCGGGTTGCTGATCACCGGGATCGGCGCGCTCGTCTTCCTCTACGCCTCGAAATACATGCAAGGCCATGCGCATCTGGCGCGGTTCATGCTGTTCCTGGTGCTCTTCATGGCCTCGATGCTGGGGCTTGTGCTTGCCGATAACCTGCTGACACTCTTTGTGTTTTGGGAGCTGACGACGATCACCTCCTACCTGCTTATCGGGTTCGATCATGCCACCGCCAAGGCCCGCCGCTCGGCGCTGCAGGCGCTGCTGCTCACCGGCACGGGCGGCTTGGCGCTGCTCGCAGGCTTCATCCTGATCGGTACGGTTACGGGGACCTTTGAGCTTAGCGAGATCCGTGCGCAGGGCGATGTGCTGCAGGAGCACGCGCTTTATTTGCCGATCCTGATCCTGGTGCTGGCCGGAGCGTTCACAAAATCCGCCCAGTTCCCGTTCCATTTCTGGCTGCCTAACGCGATGGCGGCGCCCACGCCCGTTTCCGCTTATCTGCATTCGGCGACGATGGTGAAGGCGGGCGTCTACCTCATGGCGCGGATGCATCCCAACCTGGGCGGCACCGAAATCTGGCTCTGGACGCTGACGATCTTCGGCGCATTCACAGCCGTTTTCGCAAGCTTTATGGCGCTGAAGCAAACCGACCTGAAGCAATCGCTGGCCTATACCACGCTGATGGCTCTGGGCACGCTCACGCTCTTTCTCGCCTCCGATATTGGCTACGCGATCACCGCGGCGATGACATTCCTGATCGTGCATTCGCTTTACAAGGCCACGCTCTTCCTCGTGGTCGGGGTTATCGATCATGAAACCGGCACCCGCGATGTCGATAGGCTTGGCGGTCTGGCCCGGGCGATGCCGGTCACTGCCTTCGCGGCGGCGATCGCGGCGCTGTCGATGTCTGGCATCCCGCCCTTCATCGGGTTCATCAGCAAAGAGATAAAATATGCCGCCGCACTTGGCGTGGAGTCAGAGCCGGTATTCGTGATCGGCGCAGTGCTTCTGGCCAATGCGCTCATGCTGGCAGTTGCCGCGGTTGTTGCCTTCTCGCCCTTCTGGCGGAACAAGCATCTGGCCGCGGAGCTGAGCCCCCATGAAGGGCCATGGCAGATGCTGATGGGCCCGGTGATCCTGGCCACGCTGGGCGCGATCTTCGGGGTGTTCCCCAGCCTTTTGGCAGCCTCGCTGGTGAACCCCGGCGTTGCCGCGATCCTCGGGCCCGAGGCAGAGCCCGCGAAGCTCAAGCTCTGGGCCGGTGTGAACCTGCCGCTGATCCTCTCGATTGTCACGATTGCTTTGGGGATCGCGATCTACATCTACAGCCGTCCGATGCGCGCCGCCCTTCAGGCGATGGGCGAACGGTTGGTCAACTTCGACCGGGGGTGGGACAGGGTGCTGGACGGCCTGAAATGGCTTGCCGCCTGGCAGACCGATCTTATCCAATCGGGCGTTCTGCGCCGCTACCTTTTCATAACGTTCCTGACGCTGCTGATCGGCATTGGCGGCACGATCATAGCCAAGGATGCGCTTTCGGTTACGGTGGCCTGGCCCGATCTGCTGCTCAAGCACTGGGTGGTTGTGGCGCTTATCGTGGCCGGCGCGATGCTAACGCTGACAACCTCTTCGCGCATCGCCGCGATTGCCGGGCTTGGCGCCGTGGGGATCGGGGTGGCGCTGATCTTCATCATCTTCGGCGCGCCGGATGTGGCGATCACCCAGCTTCTGGTGGAAACGCTGGTGGTGGTCCTCTTCGGCGTGGCCGCGCTCAAACTCCCGCGGCTGGATGATTCGGGGCGCAAAACCCACCGGCCGCTCGATGCGCTGCTGGCGGTGGGCGTGGGCGCGATTGTGACGGTGGTCTTGCTCATGGTCACGGCCGGCCCGCTTGACCGGCGGCTGACCACCTATTTCGAAGAAACAAGCTGGCCCGAAGCCTTTGGGCGCAACATCGTCAACGTGATCCTCGTCGATTTCCGCGCGCTTGATACGTTTGGCGAAATCGCGGTGGTGGTGATCGCCGCTCTAGGCGCCTACGCCCTTCTCAAAGGCCGCAAGCAGGACGATCCCCGATGAACTCGATCATTCTTCTGGCCGGAACCCGGCTTTTGGTGGCGCTGCTGCTGGTATTCTCCATCTACATGCTGCTGCGCGGGCACAACACACCCGGCGGGGGCTTTATCGGCGGGCTCATCGGCGCCACCGGGTTCGTTGTATACGCCATCGCCTGCGGCACCGAGACGGCGCGCAGCGCCTTGCGAGTGGCGCCTGAAAAGATCGCCATGGTGGGCCTTGGCATTGCGCTCTTTGCGGGCGTCATGGCCGCGTTCTTCGGCGATGGCTTCTTCACCGGCCAGTGGCTTTTCATCGGCGAGACGGAGGATGACAAGGGCCTGCCGCTTTCTTCCGTGCTCGTGTTCGATGTGGGCGTGTACCTCGTGGTGCTGGGTTCGATCCTGACGATCTGCTTCGCGCTGGAGGAGGCCGTCTGATGGAAGTGATGCTTTCGGTTCTGGTGGGCGTGCTCGTCACCGCCGCGGTCTATCTGATGCTGGCGCGAAATGTGCTGCGCTTCCTTCTGGGCCTGATCCTGATTTCCAACGCCGCGAACCTCACGATCTTCGCCGCCGGGCGGCTGAACACCAGCGCGCCGCCGCTGATCCCCGAAGGCGCCGAGGCGCCGGTGGGCTTTGTGGCAAACGCACTGCCGCAGGCGCTTGTGCTTACGGCCATCGTGATCGGCTTTGGCCTGTTCGCCTTCGCGCTCGTGCTGGTGTTCCGCGCCTATGAGGCGCTTGGAACCCTGAACAGCGATGAGATGCGCGTGGCCGAGCCGGTTGAGGATGAGCGATGACCTGGGTTCTCGCCCTTCCCCTGATCATCCCGTTTTTCACGGCGGTGATCGCCTACCTCGCGAAGGATAGCACTGCGGGGCGCTGGTGGTCGCTTCTGGGATCGATCCTCAGCCTCTTTGCAGCCTTCGTTCTGATGGTGATCGTTCTGCGCGAAGGCGTGGTGGCCGCGCAGATGGGCAGTTGGGCGGCGCCTTTCGGCATCACGCTTGTGGCCGATCTTCTGAGCGCGGTCATGGTGGTCATCACGGCCATCACCGGGCTTGCCGTGGCGATCTACGCGCTCTCCGATATCGATGTTGCGAAGGAGAGGCTTGGCTATCACGCGCTGTTCCAGGTGCTGATCGCGGGGGTGCAGGGCGCGTTTCTCACAGGCGATCTCTTCAACCTCTACGTCTGGTTCGAAGTGATGCTGATCTCGTCCTTCGGCCTTCTCGTGCTGGGCGGCAGCCGCGCGCAGATCGATGGCGGCATCAAATACGTGGCGCTCAACCTCGTCTCCACCATCCTGTTCCTTTCGGGCGTGGGCCTGCTTTACGGGATGACGGGCACGTTGAACCTCGCCGATCTCAGCCTCGCGGTGGACGAGGTGGAAAACACCGGCCTACTTACCGTAGTGGCGGTGATGTTCATGATCGCCTTTGGGGTGAAGGCGGCGCTCTTCCCGCTATTCTTCTGGCTTCCTGCCGCCTACCACACGCCCGCCTTCAGCGTGTCAGCCGTGTTTGCGGGGCTTCTTACCAAGGTGGGTGTCTACGCACTGATCCGGATGTTCACGCTGGTCTTTGATCACGACGTGGCCTTCACGCATGAGATCCTGCTCTGGATCGCGGCGCTGACGATGGTTACCGGCGTTCTGGGGGCCGCGGCGCAGCAGGATTTCCGCAAGATCCTGAGCTTCCACATCGTCAGCCAGATTGGCTACATGATCCTTGGCCTTGCGCTTTACACACCCCTCGCCATCGTGGGCGCGGTGTTCTACCTCGTTCACCACATCGTGGTGAAGGCGAACCTCTTCCTTGTGGCGGGGGTGGCAGAGCGGCTGACGGGTTCAACGGATCTACGCGAGATCGGCGGGCTCTACAAATCCTCCCCGCTTCTGGGCACGCTCTTCCTGATCCCCGCCTTTTCCCTTGCCGGGTTCCCGCCGCTTTCCGGCTTCTGGGCGAAGTACCTTCTGGTGAAGGCCTCGCTTGATATCGAGGCATGGTTCATCGCCTTCGTCGCGCTCGCGGTCGGCCTTCTGACGATCTATTCGATGACAAAGATCTGGGGCGAGGCGTTTTGGAAGCCGCATCCGGCGGGGGTGGAGCCCGAGCTGCGCCGGATGGATCGCGCAGCGGCCTTCCCGCTGCTGCTGCCCATCGCCCTTCTGGCCACGCTTACGATCATTATCGGGCTGAGCCCGGAGCCCTTCGTGCAATTCGCCGAACGCTCCGCCGAACAGCTTCTGAACCCCGAGGCCTATGTGCGGGCCGTGTTGGGAGGCGCGCCATGAATCTCTTTGCGCTGAACATCGTGTTGGCCGTGGTCTGGTGCTCCCTCTGGGCCGATTTCTCGGTGTTGCAACTCGTGGTGGGCTTCCATGTGGGTTTTGCCGCGCTTTGGATGGCGCAGCCGCTTTTCGATGAACCGAGCCCGTATTTCAAACGCGCTTTCCGCGTGGTGCGGCTGGTGGCGTTTTTCTTCTATGAGCTCGTGATCTCCAGCTTTCAGGTGGCATGGGATGTTGTCACCCCGCGGCACCGCAGCACGCCGGCCATCATTCGCATGCCGCTTGATGTGAAATCGGATTTCGAGATCCTGCTGGTAACCAACCTGATCTCGCTCACGCCGGGCACGCTGAGCCTGGATGTTACGCCCGACCGCTCCTGCCTGATCGTGCATGCGATGTTTGCCGAGGATCCCGACCAGCTTGTGAAGGATCTAAAGAACGGGATGGAACGGATGGTGAAGGAGGTGTTCGAATGATGCCCAGCGAATTTCTCGCCTGGTCGGTCGACGCAGCATTTGTGATGGTGATGATCGCCATCGCGCTGGCCTTTTACCGGATCGCCATGGGCCCGAGCCTGGCCGACCGCGTTGTCGCGCTCGATATGATGACCGTCTCGATTGTGGCGTTCTGCGGGCTGTTCGCGATCTCATCGGGGTTCGAAGCCTTCCTCGATGTGGCGATTGTGGTCGCGCTGATCGGGTTTCTGGCAACCGTGGCGCTGGCCCGGTTTGCCGAACGCGCGGTGCTGCGCGGCAAGGAAAGAGACGAGCTATGATGGAAATCGGCGCGGGGATCCTGGTGCTGGTCGGCGGGGCGTTTGCGATCATCGCTTCGCTTGGGGTTATCCGGCTGCCGGATGTGCTGACCCGTATGCATGCCTCCACAAAAGCGGGCACGCTGGCCTCAACGCTGATCCTTGCCGCCGTAGCGATCCATTATGGCGAGCTGAGCGTGCTGGCCAAATGCGTGGCCGCAGTGCTCTTCCTCCTTCTGACGGCGCCGCTGGCCGCGCATATGATCGGGCGGGCGAGCCTTGATGCCGCGCAGCATCCACGCGGAGGCGGCGAGGGCTAGCGCCGCTCAGGCCTGCCCCACATCCCACCGAAGCGCCCGGAAGATCAGGAAGCCCAGGCCCGCGGCGGCCAGCGCAACCGCGTACACGAAGGGCGCCGAGACGAATCCTGCATCGTAGCTGGCATAGGTTGCGCGGCGCATCTCGCCGGTGACGTGGATCAGCGGGTTCCACCAGGCCAATGCCCGCAGTTCCGCCGGCAGGATCTCCATCAGAAAAAAGATGCCCGAGATCACGAAAAGCGGGCGCGTACAGATCTGCCAGATCCGTTCCCACACCGGGATAAACGCGATGAGCGCGGCATTGAGCGTGCCCATGCCGAAGGCCAGGGCCGCCGCCATCGCCAGCGCACCGGCCATCACATCGAACTGGTAGAGCGCGCCGGTATCGTAGAGCGCCTCAACCCCCGTGAGCACCAGCGCGAGCACGGCGATATGGGTTGTTGTGTTCAGCGCCCAGCGGGCGATCAAAGCATCGGCCAGCGTAACGGCGGGGTAAGCAAATAGGGGGCGGGAGAAGCGGATCGCCTGGCCGGTTTTGGAGATCACATCCTGCACCATCATATAGGGCAGGTAGCCCGTGGCGTAGAACAGAACGAAGCTGCGGCCCAGAAGAGGCGCATCGAAGGCCACAGAAAAGGCCAGCGAAAGGAGCGCGATCGCCGCCAGCGGCTCTGCCACCGCCCACACGTATCCGCCGGGAGATCGCCCATAGATCGTCGCCATCTCCCGCAGCATCAGTGCGGTGATCGCGCGCAGGGCCTGAGCCGGCGCAGAGGGGCGGGAAAGAAACGAATTCTTCATGGTCAATCGCCTAAGCACGGTAGGGCGAACAGAGTTAATTGATCGTTATCCGTGAGGAGGGTGCGCGGAGGTGAAAGGCCCAGCCCGGTTTGTCAGAGCGTCGCATGCGCCAGCCGTTTCCCCCGGTGGCGGAAAGGCGGTGTTCGTGCGATCCGGCGCGGTTGCGCCGCTGCGCCTCCAGGCGGTGGCGTCCGAGCCGGTTGCGGATGTTCTGCCCGCGCCCGTGGGCCCGCCCCGCCCGGGCCTGATCCGGATTGCCCCGCCGCAACCCGTGGGGCCCGACCGGCGCGCGCGGCCCTTTCTTTTCCTTAGCTTTCTGGCCGCCGTGCTGATCCCGCTTGCCGGGATCGCGATGTATCTCGCCTGGTATGCGACACCGCAATTCGAGGCGGTTGCCGCCTTTTCCGTGCGGCAGGAAGACGCGCCGGGCGCCACTGCCACCACGGGCGGGTTCAACGGGCTCATGGCCACCGGCGCGCCCGATGCCGAGGTGCTCTACGATTTTCTCAGCAGCGGCGATTTGGTGGCAACGCTGGAGGAGGCGGTGAACCTGCGCGCCCGCTACGGGCGCGCCCGCCCGCAGGATCGGGTGTTCCGCCTGCCGCCGGATGCCACGATCGAGGATCTGGCGCGCTACTGGCGGCGGATGACCGTGCTCTCGCTCGATACCGGCACGGGGCTGATCGAAATGCGGGTGCGGGCCTTCACGGCGCCGGATGCCGAAGCGATCGCCGTTGCGGCCCTGGGGGCGGCGGACGTTCTGGTGAACCGCCTCTCGGACCTGGCCCATGAGGATAGCCTCACCCATGCGGCGGGCGAGGTTGCGGGCGCCGAACAGCGGCTTGAGGCGGCGCGCGCCGCGCTTCTGGCCTTTCGCGAAGCAACCCAGATCGTGGATCCGCAAGCCGATCTGAGCGGCCAGATGGGGCTGCTGGAAAGCCTGCAGGCGGAGCTTGCCGATGAGCTGATCCGCAGCGATCTGCTGGCCATGGGCGCCAGTACCGATGGCCCGCGCCTGGCCCAATCGCGGCGCCGCATCGCGGTGATTGAAAATCGTATCGCGGAAGAGCGGGCCAAACTGTCCGGCGGCACCCGGCCGGGCGGCTATGCGATGGCCTTTGATACCTATGAGCGGCTCAGCGCGGATGTGGCTTTCGCCGAGGAAACCTATACGGCGGCGCGGACCGCCGAGGTGACCGCGCGGGCCGAGGCCCGGCGCCAGAGCCGCTATCTGGCCGTGCATATCCGCCCGGGCCGCGCGGAACGGGCCACCGAGCCTGACGCGCTCAAGATCCTGGGGCTCGCGGCGCTGTTCCTCGTGCTGGCCTGGGGCCTTGCGGCGCTGGTGGTGGCCAGCCTGCGGGACCGGCGGTGATGGCCATGGCCATCGTTTTGCGGGATCTCTGGAAATCCTTCCCCGGGCCGCGGGGCCCGGTCCACGTGGCCCGCGGGATGAGCTTGCGCTTTCCGGCGGGCCGCTCCGTTGGCCTTCTCGGCCGCAACGGCGCAGGAAAATCGAGCCTATTGCGCCTGATCGCTGGCACCATGCGCCCCGATCGCGGCACGGTGCTGCGCGACGGCCGCGTCTCTTGGCCAGTGGGTTTTGCCGGCGGGTTCCATGGCGATCTGACGGGCGCGCAAAACGTGCGCTTCGTGGCGCGGATCTACGGGGCAGATCCGCGCGCGCTCTGCGATTTCGTGGCGCGTTTCGCCGATCTCGGCCCGCAGTTCCACGCCCCCTTCCGGCGCTATTCCTCGGGCATGCGGGCGCGGCTTGGCTTCGGGCTTTCCATGGGCCTGCCTTTCGATACCTATCTTGTCGATGAGGTAACTGCCGTGGGCGATGCGGCCTTCCGCGCCCGCAGCGAGGCGATCCTGGCCGAGCGGCTCACCCGCGCTGGCGCAATCGTTGTTTCCCACGCTACGCCGCAGCTTGCGCGGCTCTGCCAAAGCGGCGTTGTGCTGGAGGGCGGGCAGGCCACCTGGCACGAGGCGATCGACGATGCGATCGCCCACCATGAAGAGGTCATGGGCCTCGCGCCCGCCTAGCCCGCGATCATCTCCGCCTGCCGGACGATCACCTCCGCCTGGCGGATCGAGGCAAGATCCACAAGCCGGCCCTTGTAAACGGCTGCGCCCGCGCCATCGCGCTTGGCCTGTTCCATCGCCTCAAGGATCTCGCGCGCCTCGGCCACCTGCGCCTCGGAGGGCGTGAACACCTCGTTGGCCAGCGCCACCTGCTTGGGATGGATCGCCCATTTCCCAACCATGCCGAGGGTTGCCGAGCGCAGGGCCTGCGCGCGAAACCCCTCATCATCGGAAAAATCGCCGAAGGGCCCATCCACCGGCAGCACCCCATGGGTGCGGCAGGCGGCAACGATGGCGGTTTGCGCCCAATGCCACGGATCCGCCCAGTATTTCTCGCCCTCGCGATGCATATAGTAGTTTTCCTGCGTGCCGCCGATCCCGGTGGTTTGCATCCCCATCGAGGCCGCGAAATCGGCAGCGCCGAGGCTCATCGCCTGCAAGCGGGGGCTGGCGGCAGCGATCTCTTCCACATGGGCGATCCCCGCTGCGGTTTCGATAATCACCTCCAGCGCGATGGGCTTTGACCGGCCCTTCGCGGATTCCACCGCAGTGACCAGCGCGTCGACCGTATAGATATCGGCGGCATTGCCTACCTTCGGGATCATGATCTGATCGATCCGGTCCGAGGCGTTTTCGAGAAGATCGATCACATCACGGTACCAATAGGGCGTGTCGAGCCCGTTGATGCGCACCGAAAGATGCTTGTTGCCCCAATCGATATCGCCGATGGCGGCGATGATGTTCTTGCGCGCTTCGGGCTTGTCATCCGGCGCAACGCTGTCTTCGAGATCGAGGTTGATCACATCGGCCGCAGAGGCCGCCATCTTCTCAAAGATCGCGGGGCGCGATCCGGGGCCGAAGAGCTGGCAGCGGTTGGGCCGGGCCGGCGCGGCGGGCTGAACGCGGAATGACATGAGGCACACCTCGGTAATGATATTGCGTGAACTTGCGCCCGGGCAGTAGGATATTGCTCAGAATGCTGCAAGTGCATTCTGCAGGTGCAGCGCAAGCGTTGCCCTCCGGGCCTGCCTGCCGCGCAGGCATTCTTGCGCAAACTGCCCGATTTTTCAGAGATTCTTGCGCCAACACCGGAGCTCAGCGCAGGAATTCGCAGCGTTTTTCGCGCCCGTCGCGCCATTCTGCCCCAAAGCCTCGGGGGGTTACGATGATCGACGCACCTTACGTTTTGTTTCTCGGCGATGCGCCAGATCAGCTGGCCGCGAAGGTGGCCCAGGGCATCCGTGATTGGCGGCCCGAAAGCGTGGTGGGCCAGGTCCGGCTGCCCGGATGCAAGGCCGATGTTGGCGTGCCCGATGTAACGCTGGCCGAGGCGCGCGAGAAGGGCGCGAAGACGCTGGTGATCGGGGTGGCCAATCGCGGCGGCGTCATCTCGGAAAGCTGGAAGGCAGAGCTGCACACCGCGCTCGAACAGGGCTTCGATCTGGCCAGCGGGCTCCACAACCTTCTGCGCGATGAGGCCGATCTCGTGCGCACCGCCGAGGCCCATGGACGCCGGCTTTTTGACGTGCGCGTGCCGAACGTGGAGTATCCGATCGGGAACGGGGCGCCTCGTTCCGGCAAGCGCTGCCTTGCGGTGGGCACCGATTGTTCGGTGGGCAAGATGTATACCGCGCTTGCGATGGAGCGTGAGATGCGCGCCCGCGGCATGGCGGCGACCTTCCGCGCCACCGGGCAGACCGGCATCCTGATCACAGGCGATGGCGTGCCGCTGGATGCGGTGGTGGCCGATTTCATGGCCGGCGCGGTGGAATGGCTCTCGCCCGAAAATGAACCCGATCACTGGGATCTGATCGAAGGCCAGGGCAGCCTTTTCCACCCCTCCTTTTCCGGGGTGACAATGGCGCTGATCCATGGCGGCCAGCCCGATGCGCTGATCCTCAGCCACGAACCCACGCGCACGCATATGCGGGGCCTGCCGCATTTCGGGCTGCCCACGCTTGAGGCGGTGCGCGACCAGTCGCTTGCGCTTGCCAGGATCGTGAACCCCGCCGCGCAGGTAGTGGCCGTATCGGTCAATACCAAGGCGCTGGGGGAAGACGACGCGCTGCGCTGCCTTGAGGAGATCGAGGGGCGCATTGGGCTTCCCGCAGCAGATCCGTTCCGGCGGGGCGCGGGGCGGCTGGTGGATGCGCTGGCGGCAGTGTAGGCGCGGGATCGGGCGCGCGAGCGGGAGCATCCAAAAAAGGAAGGTGAGGCATCAATGGCGCTAAGCGTGAAGCGGGAGCGATTTCGCCTGGAAGAGGCCTTCACGATCTCACGCGGAACCAAGACCGCAGCCGAGGTGCTCACGGTTACTGCGGGCGAGGGCGGCCTGCGCGGATTGGGCGAATGCGTGCCCTACGCGCGTTATGGCGAGACGATGGAGAGCGTGGCGGCCGAGGTTGAAGCCTTGCCGGAGGGCCTGACGCGCGCGGCCTTGCAAGAACGCCTGCCTGCGGGTGCGGCGCGCAATGCCGTGGATTGCGCGCTTTGGGATCTGGAGGCCAAACGCGCCGGCGCCCGGGTATGGGAGATGGCCGGATGGCCCGCGCCCGGCCCCGAGATCACCGCCTTCACCCTTTCGCTCGATACGCCCGAGAACATGCGCGCCGCGGCGGCGCGCCATGCCCATCGCCCGGTTCTGAAAATCAAGCTCGGCACGCCCGATGACATGGCGCGCCTCGAAGCCGTGCGCGCCGGGGCGCCGAAGGCCAAGATCGTGGTCGATGCCAATGAAGGGTGGAGCGCGGAGATCTATGCCGATCTCGCGCCGCATCTTGGCCGCCTGGGCGTGGCGCTTGTGGAACAGCCGCTCCCGGCGGGTGATGACGGGATGCTGGCAGAGATCGCGCGGCCCGTGCCCGTTTGCGCCGACGAAAGCTGCCATGACAGGGCCACGCTTGATGCGCTGAGCGGCAAGTATGACATGGTGAATATCAAGCTCGATAAGGCAGGCGGGCTGACGGAAGCACTTGCGCTCAGGGCCGAGGCAGAGGCGCGGGGCTTCGGCATCATGGTGGGCTGCATGGTGGGCTCAAGCCTCGCGATGGCGCCCGCGGTATTGCTTGCCCAGGGGGCGCAGGTTGTGGATCTCGATGGCCCGCTGCTTCTGGCCGAGGATCGCGATGTGCCGCTCAGCTACGACAATGCGGGCGTGCATCCGCCGAAAGCGGGCCTTTGGGGCTGACCGGGCAGTACGGGCGGTTCGATCCGGGCTTGACCCGAGCTGTCTTGCCCGAAGGTTCAAGCCCCTTGCGATGGTGGGCGATGGCCGGATATGCGACGCCAAGACCTTAATCCTGCTGTGCAACGCAGCGAGGCATCTGATGCGAGGGGAGAGCCCGTGAGCCGGATCGTTTACGTCAATGGAGAGTATCTGCCCGAAGAAGAGGCGAAGGTTTCTGTCTTCGATCGCGGGTTCCTGTTTGCCGATGGCGTCTATGAAGTGACCAGCGTGCTGGACGGCAAGTTGATCGATTTCGACGGCCACGCGAAAAGGCTTGAGCGTTCGCTGGGTGAGCTGGAGATGGAAAGCCCGGTAACGGCAGAGGCGCTGCTTGAAATTCACCGTGAACTGGTGGCGCGGAACGGGATCGACGAGGGCCTTGTCTACCTTCAGATCACGCGCGGCGCGGCAGATCGCGATTTCGCCTATCCCGAGGCCGCGGAGCCCACCATCGTGCTTTTCACCCAGGCCAAGCCGGGGCTCGCCGATAGCGCGGCCTCCCGGAAGGGGATCAAGGTGATCTCGATCCCCGATATCCGTTGGGGGCGGCGCGATATCAAAACGGTGCAACTGCTCTACCCCTCGATGGGCAAGATGGCGGCCAAGAAGGCGGGTGCCGACGACGCCTGGATGATCGAGGATGGGGAGGTGACGGAGGGCACCTCGAACAACGCCTATATCGTGAAGGGCCGCACCATCGTGACCCGCCACCTCGGCACCGAGATCCTGCATGGGATCACACGCGCAGCTGTGCTGCGCTTCGCGCGCGAGGCGCAGATGGAGGTCGAGGAACGCGCTTTCACGATTGAAGAGGCGAAATCGGCGGATGAGGCATTTATCACCTCCGCCTCAAGCTTCGTGATGCCGGTGGTGGAGATCGACGGGCAGTCGCTCGGCACCGGGGCGCCGGGGCCGGTGGCCACCCGGCTCCGCGAGATCTATCTCGACGAGATGCGGAAGGCGGCGGTTTAGAGCGTTATGCGAAAGAACTGCATCGCTTAACGCTGCCCGCAATCAAAGATTTCAACGCGTTTAGTGATGCCTGACGCCTAAGGTACCTCGTGAAACGCCTCAGACCATCTCCACGGTCACATTGGCGGGCGGGGCCGTTGCGCCTTCAAGCACCGCATAAACGGTGCCATCCACCAGAACTTCCACGCGATCCGGCCCGGTCAACGTATTGAAGCTGATATCGGCATTCGAGACGGGCGCGAAGGTCGCCCCGTCGAACTGCAGGCGCAGGGTTTCGTTGGCGGTATCGAAATCGGTGATCCTCACCGGATCCTCCCCCAGCTCATCGAAAGCGCCGGTGAAGGCATCCACATTATCGCCGCCGGTGAACTGATCGCCATCGTCGCCGATCAGCATATCCGCCCCGAAGCCGCCGGAAAGCTCATCGGGGGTATCGTCACCCGGATCGTCAACGGCATTGAGCGTATCGGCGCCTTCCTCGCCAAAGAGCCGGTTGGTGCCGAAGCGATCAAGGATGTCGTCGTTCGCAGGCCCGCCGCGGATCAGATCATCGCCCCCATCCTGGGGGATGCCGCCGAGATCGGCGCCGATTGAGCGGTCATCGCCGCCTTCCAGAAAGATCTCATCATTCCCGGGGCCGCCAAGCACATCGTCCTGCCCGCCGCCGCCAAACACGCGGTCTTCCCCGGCGCCGGCATTTGCGGTGTCATCGCCGATCCCCAGAAAGATCTGATCGTCACCATCAAGCGCGTTGACGATATCGTTGCCCGCGCCGGCCTCGATCCGGTCTTCCCCGGCCGTGCCGGTGATGATGTCATCCCCCGCGTTCTCTGCAGAGTTATCGGACGTGCCGCCCCCGGCCAAAAGGCCCAAAACGGCGCCCGCCCCGAGGAGGAGAGAAAGCAATATGAGATCCATGGCCTGCCTGCCCGTCAGCCGTTGATCGACCGTTCGTGCGCAAGCTGCGGGGCCCCCGGCGCGCTGTCAACGCAGGCGCGTCAGGCTTTTGCTACCTGTTCCCGAAAAGCAAGTCTCTCAAAGAGTTGCGGCCGCCGATCACGGATTTCGCGAGCCCGCGCTTATCGGATTCCGAGCGGTTCGAATTGAGGATCGAATGCAGCGCGGCGATCTGGGCGCCGTCGAGATCATCGACGGTCACGCCAAGGTTCAGCCGCTCTACATCCCGCGCGATGGATTGCGCGATCTGGGAGCGCTCTGCCATTCCCGGCGATGCCATGGCAATAAGCGCTGCGGCGGCAAGGATGCGGGCGGTCACGAGCCCTCCTCCGCCACCCGGCGTAGAACAGCCTTCAGCCGGCTGCGCGTATCGAAGTAGCTTTTTTCCGGGGAAGACAGGATCAGGTGCAGCTGCGCCGCCTGTGTGGTGGTGAGCGCCGCAGTATCGGTTTCCAGATTGAAGCGGGCCAGGCCCTTATCGATTTGCGACAAAAGCTGCGCCCCCGGCGCCGCGCCAGCGGGCAGCGCCGCAAGTATCGCAGCCGCAAGGGCGGCAAAGCGGAGTTTTCTATCCATGCCCCCTTAGGTAGGGATCGAACCCTATTCCCGCAAATCACGAGATTTTGCGATCTAGCCGTGCGCCTTGCTGGCCTCTTCGAAGGCGGCCTTCTGTTCGGCACTCGCCTCGGTTTGATACAGCTCCTTCCATTCAGGATAGGGCATGCCGTAGACATGCTCGCGCGCTGCTTCTTTGGTGAGCGGTATGCCCCGCTCATCGGCGGCTTCCTGCACCCAGCGGCTCAGGCAGTTTCTGCAAAAGCCGGTGAGGTTCATCATGTCGATATTCTGCACGTCCGTGCGTTCGCCAAGATGCGCAAGCAGCCGGCGAAAGGCGGCGGCCTCAAGCTCGGTCCGGGTTGTGTCTTCCATTGTCCCCTCCTGTGTAACCTATCAAAGATTGGCGTCGGCACGCGCCGCTTCAAGAAGCCCGGCCAGCCGTTCGGCCCAGGCGGCCTGCGTGGCCTCAGTTTCAATCAGGTCGTGGCGAAGCTCGATCAGCGCGTTCGGGCGGCCCGGGATCAGCGCATGGCGATCCACCGCATCGCCGGGTAGATGCCCCGCATAGGGCTGGTTCTCGCCCACGCAGAGATCGGGCTCGGCATGCAGGCGATCCAGAAGCGGGCGCGACAGGCGCTCATCCTCGGCATGGAGGATCCCGATATGCCAGGGGCGGTTGGACCGGGCGTTCAGCCGCGGGGTGAAACTGTGCACCGCAACGATGATCGTATCGCTGCGTTTTGCGGCAAGATCGGCATAGGCGGCATGATAGGGGCGATAGTAGCCGTTCAGCCGATGGGCGCGCTCTGCTTCCGAGAGCCCGCGATTGCCCGGCACGATCGTGTGATCGTAGACCTGCATTATCAGCGTGGGATCATCCTCGCCGCGATTGGGGTCGATCACCAGCCGCGAGAACCTGCCGAGAATGGCGCGGGCCCCCAGCCGCTCCGCCAGATGCCGGGTTACCCCGGCTGCGCCCACATCATAGGCGATGTGGCGCGCCATCTGATCGGCAGGCAAGCCAAGCGAGCCGCCGCCGATTTCAGGCGGCACGTGGTTTGAGGCATGATCGCAGGCGATCAGCCACGCGCCTTCGCGTGCGCCGCCCAGTATTTCATAGGCCGCACCGGTCATTGCGTTGTCATCTGTCTGCGTCACAGCAGGGAAAGCGCCGTTGTCAATGTTAGCGTTATCAGCCATAACGCCGAAGGCTGGCCTGCGCACGCAACGGTGCGGATAACTCCTGGGGATTACGTAGAATGAGACGCCTCCGCAACGTCAAGATCGTCGCAACGCTTGGGCCCTCGTCAAGCGATTACGAAACCATCCGCGCGCTCTTCGAAGCCGGCGCAGATGTATTTCGGCTGAACATGAGCCATGGCGCGCACGAAGATATCGCGGGCCGGCACACGATCATCCGCCAGATCGAGGAAGAGCTGGGCCGCCCGATCGCCATTCTGGCCGATCTTCAGGGCCCCAAGCTGCGCGTTGGCGCCTTCAAGAACGGCGCCGAAGAGCTTGAGATCGGCAAGCCCTTCCGGCTGGATCTTGATCCCGCGGAAGGCGACGGAACCCGCGTCTGCTTGCCCCATAAGGAGATTTTCGAGGCGCTGTCTCCCGGCTCCTCGCTTCTGGTCAATGACGGCAAGATCCGCCTGAAGGTTGAAGATTGCGGGGCCGATTTTGCCGATTGCATCGTCACGGTCGGTGGCACGATATCTGATCGGAAGGGCGTGAACGTGCCCGATGTTGTGCTGCCGCTTGCCGCGCTATCGGATAAGGATCGCAAGGATCTGGAATTTGTCTGCGAGTTGGGTGTGGATTGGCTGGCGCTTTCCTTCGTTCAGCGGCCCTCCGATGTGGAAGAGGCGCGCACGCTGGCCAAGGGCCGCGCCGCGATCCTCTCAAAAATCGAAAAGCCTGCCGCGGTGACGGCCTTTGATGAAATCCTCGCGGTGTCAGACGGGATCATGGTGGCGCGCGGGGATCTGGGCGTTGAGCTTCCGGTGCAGAACGTGCCGCCGATTCAGAAGCGGCTGGTGCGCAAATCCCGCGCCGTGGCCAAGCCCGTGATCGTGGCCACCCAGATGCTGGAGAGCATGATCGAAAGCCCGATGCCTACGCGCGCCGAAGTGTCTGACGTGGCCGCTGCGATCTATGAGGGCGCCGATGCGGTGATGCTCTCGGCGGAAAGTGCTGCGGGCGATTACCCGGTGGAAGCGGTGCAAACGATGAATGCGGTGGCGATCGAGGTGGAAAGCGATCCCACCTATCGCGACGTCATCGATGCCAGCCGTGGCGGCAAACGCGAAACCACCGCCGATGCCATCGTTGTAGCCGCGCGCGAGATCGCCGAGACGACCGA
Source organism: Paracoccaceae bacterium (assembly GCA_028285485.1). Taxonomy (GTDB): domain Bacteria; phylum Pseudomonadota; class Alphaproteobacteria; order Rhodobacterales; family Rhodobacteraceae; genus JANQPC01. The sequence continues at coordinate 102,991 of JANQPC010000065.1, forward strand.
TATCAAGGTGATCTGCTGCTACACCGAATCCGGCACCACCGCGCGCCTGGTTTCCCGCGAACGCCCGCGGGTGCCGATTATTGCGATGACGGCGCAGCGCGGCCCTGCGCGACGCCTGTGCCTGAGCTGGGGTGCCCATTGCGTGATGGCCGGCTCGCTTCAGCGCTTCAAACAGGCGGTGGTCAACGCCGCCCGCGCCGCCCGGGAAGATGGGTTTGCGACAGAGGCCGATCAGCTTGTTGTCATCGCCGGTGTGCCCTTCAGCGTGGCAGGCTCCACAAACATCTTGCGGATCGCGCCGTGCGAGGAGCGATTGATTTTCGCAACCGATCCGGGCTAGGCTTTTCTCTGCGGGGGCGTGGAGCACGGATGTGATCGACCCCGATTTCCTTATCGTGCTGGGTGTGGTGGCGGCCCTCGCCGCAGGCGGGTTTACCGTATCGGCCTTCTCGTCCTCGAACATGACGTTCCGGCCCGTCTTCATCTGCGCAATTCTTGCGCTGGTGCTTGTGTTCCTTGCGCTCAGGCTCAACCCCGATGGGTATGAGATGGCTGAAATCCCACAGCTATTTCTGGCCACCGCCCGCGGCGTGCTGAGCTTCTGACTTTTCCCTTGCCAGCGCCCCCGCGCGCCCATATACGACGCGCTCGCAAAGCGCGGCCGGCCGGTGTGGCATGCCGAGTCGCGCGATGACCGCCCGAGACGAGGAGACGGAAATGCCCAAGATGAAAACGAAATCGAGCGCCAAGAAGCGCTTCAAGGTAACGGCAACCGGCAAGGTTGTCTCTGCCCAGGCCGGCAAGCGCCACGGCATGATCAAGCGTTCCAACAAGTTCATCCGCAACGCGCGGGGCACCACAACGCTGAGCGAGCCCGACGCGAAAATCGTCAAGGGCTTCATGCCCTACGACCGCTGAGGAGGAACGGATATGTCGAGAGTTACCAGCGGTAAGGTCACCCACGCCCGGCACAAGAAGGTCATCAAGGCCGCCAAGGGCTATTACGGGCGCCGCAGCAATGCCTTCCGCACCGCCACCCAGGCGGTGGACAAGGCCAACCAATATGCAACCCGCGATCGCAAGCAGCGCAAGCGCAACTTCCGCGCGCTCTGGATTCAGCGGATCAACGCGGCCGTGCGCGCCCATGACGAGGCGCTCACCTATTCGCGTTTCATCAACGGGCTGACGCTCGCGGGGATCGAGGTAGACCGTAAGGTTCTCGCCGATCTCGCCGTGAACGAACCCGAGGCGTTTACGGCCATCGTCGATAAGGCGAAGGCCGCGCTCGCGTAACACCCGGGTTAAAACCGGGGCCCCACTCAAAAGCGGGGGACAGTCAGGAAGCCGCGGACCTTGCGAGGTCTCGCGGCTTCTTGTGCTTTCAGGCCCTGCTTTGTAGCAGGGCGCAGACGATACCAAGGGGGTCCAGATGGACGATCTGAGGACGAAATACCTTGAGGCGATTGCCGGCGCCGGTGATGAGGCGGCGATCGAGGATTTGCGCGTGCAGGCGGTGGGCAAGAAGGGCGAGATCAGCCTGAAAATGCGCGAGCTTGGCAAGATGGCGCCTGAGGAACGGCAGGTGGCGGGCCCCGCGCTGAATGCGCTGAAAGATGAGATCAACGCCGCACTCGCCGCCAAGAAGGCCGCGCTCGCCGATGCTGCGCTTGATGCCCGGCTGAAGGACGAATGGCTTGACGTAACGCTGCCGTCGCGCACCCGCCCGGCGGGCAGCGTGCATCCCGTGAGCCAGGTGACCGAAGAGGTCACCGCGATCTTCGCCGATATGGGCTTTGCGGTGGCCGAGGGCCCGCAGATCGAAAGCGATTGGCACAATTTCGATGCGCTCAACATCCCCGATCATCACCCCGCGCGGGGCGAGATGGATACGTTTTACATGCACCGGGCCGAGGGCGATAACCGCCCGCCGCATGTGCTGCGCACCCATACCTCACCTGTGCAGATCCGCGCGATGGAGCTGCGCGGGGCGCCGCTGCGCGTGATCTGCCCGGGCCGGGTGTATCGTTCGGATTACGATCAGACCCATACGCCGATGTTCCACCAGATCGAGGGGCTGGCGATTGACCGCGATATCTCCATGGCCAACCTCAAATGGTGCCTGGAAGAATTCGCGGCGGCCTTCTTCGAGGTTGACAAGATCGAGGTGCGCTTCCGCGCCTCGCATTTCCCCTTCACCGAACCCTCGGCGGAGATCGATTTCCGCTGCTCCTGGGAAGGCGGGCAACTCAAGCTCGGCGAGGGTGATGATTGGCTGGAAGCCGGCGGCTCCGGCATGGTGCATCCCAAGGTGCTGGAGGCGGGCGGGATCGACCCGTCGCAGTGGCAGGGCTTCGCCTTCGGCCTCGGCATCGACCGGCTCGCAATGCTGAAATACGGCATCCCCGATCTGCGCGCCTTCTTCGAAAGCGATCTGCGCTGGCTCCGCCACTACGGCTTCCTGGGGCTCGACCAGCCTACGACGCATGGGGGGCTGTCGCGCTAGCGCTATGAAATCGGCCCCCTCTCTCCAGGCCATGGTGGCGCTTATGGATCGCCATCTGATGCCCGATGCGGATCATCTGATCCTCACGCCTGTGTGCCTGGCGGTGGAGGCTGACGTTGGCATCGCGAATATGGAGGCGGATGAGGCGCGCCAGATCATGGGCGAGATCGATGCGAAATCCTCCGCCCTGCTGGCGGTGCTGGCGATCATCCTCGCCACCTCGGCCTTCATCTTTTCGCTCGATCAAAGCTGGCTGACGCTTGTGCTGATGTTCGGGCAGGTGGTGACCGTTTCGATCTCGATCCTGTTTCTGCTGCGTTGCCTGATCTATGAGCCTTCGCCCCGCCTGCGCCATGTGTTTGAGATGCGCGAGGTGGAAAGCGAGCATGCGCTGCAGATCGAGGCGATCAAGCAGGTGCGCTACTTCAACCGGGTCATCATGCTGACCGTGATCACATGCGTGCTGTTTTTCGCGATGTCGATGCTTGTGGGCGTGAGCGCGATGGCGGGAGAAGGCTGATGGCGGCGCTATTTGCCCGGCGGGCGCAGAAACCCGGTGGCGCCATCCAGCGTGGCGCGCGCGAAGAGCTGGCAGAGCGCCGGGTTTTCCTCGCGGTCCTTGCCCGTGGCGCAGAGGCGGATGATGTCCGACAAGAAATGCGGCTGCGCGGCTGGCAGGCCGGGCGTGGCCACGGCGGGCAGGGCGATGGCGCTGAGGCCCGCGGCAAGAACTGCGGCGCGGCCGGTGCGGGAACCAAACATGACAAACACCAAACTCGTAACTCGGCACATGCGATGCCACGGGCGGCGCGCTGCGGGCAACTTCGCCCGGCGCCCGCACCTGAATTGCGAACAAACGGCCCCCGCACCCGGCGATTGCTGCGGTGCGGGACACAATTGATCGGAGGCCAGCAACGATGAAATTCACCCTCTCGTGGCTGAAAGACCATCTTGAAACAGAGGCCGATGTGGCCGAGATCGGCGAAACGCTCACCGATCTGGGCCTTGAAGTGGAAGGCATTTCCAACCCGGCAGAGCGGCTGGGCGCCTTCACCATCGGCAAGGTGATCTCTGCCGAAAAGCACCCCGATGCAGACAGGCTGAGCGTGTGCCAGGTGGCCACCGATCAGGGCGAGAAGCAGATCATCTGCGGCGCGCCCAACGCGCGGGCGGGCATCACGGTCGTCGTCGCCCATCCCGGCACGTATATCCCGGGCATCGATACCACGATCCAGGTAGGCAAGATTCGCGGCGTGGAAAGCCACGGCATGATGTGCTCGGAACGCGAGATGGAGCTTTCCGACGAACATGACGGGATCATCGAACTGCCCTCGGGCGAGGTGGGCGACCGCTTCGTTGATTGGCTCGCCGCGCATGATCCGGCGAAGGCCGACCCGGTCATCGAAATCGCGATCACGCCCAACCGGCAGGATGCGTTGGGGGTTCATGGCATCGCGCGCGATCTGGCGGCGCGGGGGCTGGGGCGGCTGAAGCCGCTGGAAATTGCCCCGGTGCCTGGCAGTTTCGAGAGCCCGATTACCGTAACCATCGATGAAACTCTGAAGACCGGCGGCTGCCCCCACTTCACGGGCCGGGTCATCCGCGGCGTGAAGAACGGCCCCTCGCCGCAATGGCTTCAGGACCGGCTGAAGGCCATCGGGCTGCGCCCGATCTCGGCACTCGTCGATATCACGAACTTCGTCACCTACGATCAGAACCGCCCGCTGCATGTGTTCGATGCCGATATCGTGCAGGGCAATCTGCGCGTGCATCCCGCCACAGGTGGCGAGACGATCCTCGCGCTCGACGAGAAGGAATATACGTTCGCGCCAGGCATGATGGCGATCTCCGATGAAAACGGTGCCGAGAGCATCGCGGGCATCATGGGGGGCGCCCATTCGGGCTGCACCGAGGATACTGTCACCGTGTTCCTCGAAAGCGCGTATTGGGATCCGGTGACGATCGCGCGCACGGGCCGGGCGCTGAAGATCAACTCCGATGCCCGCTACCGGTTTGAGCGGGGCGTGGACCCGGCGCATACCCTGCCGGGGCTGGAGGCGGCCACCCGCATGATCCTCGATCTCTGCGGTGGCGAAGCATCGGAAGTGGTGCAGGATGGCGCGCCTGTGGATTTGAGCCGCGCCTACCGGCTGGATACCGATCACGTGCAATCGCTTGTGGGCATGACGATCCCGGCGGATGAGCAGCGCCGCACGCTTGAAAGCTTGGGCTTCACGCTCTCGGGCGATATGGCAAGCCCGCCCAGCTGGCGGCATGATGTTCTGGGCGCGGCCGATCTTGTTGAAGAGGTTGCCCGCATCGCCTCGCTCACAAAGCTTGAAGCCAAGCCGATGCCGCGCATGTCTACCGGCGTGTCGCGCCCCGTGTTAACGCCGCTCCAGCGGCGCGAGCAGATCGCGCGGCGCACGGCGGCGGGCCTGGGCTACAACGAATGCGTAACCTACAGCTTCATCGATGCCCGCTCTGCCGCGCTATTCTCGGGCGGCACCGATGAGACGCGGCTGGAAAACCCGATCTCTTCGGAGATGAGCCATATGCGGCCCGCGGTTCTCCCGGGCCTTCTGCAGGCGGCGGCGAAGAACCAGGCGCGCGGATTCATGGATCTCGCGCTCTTCGAGGTTGGGCCCGCATTCCATGGCGGGGAGCCGCAAGAGCAGCATCTGCAGCTGTGCGGCCTGCTTGTGGGGCGGACGGGGCCGAAGGATGTGCATGGCGCGGCGCGGCCCGTGGATCTTTATGATGCCAAGGCCGATGCCGAGGCGATCCTTTCGGCAATCGGCGCACCGGCCAAGGCGCAGATCCTGCGCGGCGCCCGCGAATGGTGGCATCCGGGTCGCCATGGGATGATCTGCCTCGGGCCAAAGAAGGTGCTGGCCGTGTTTGGCGAGGTGCATCCCCGGGTGCTGGAGGCGATGGATGTGAAGGGCCCCGCTGTGGGCTTTACCATCTGGCCCGAGGAAATCCCCGCTGCACGGAACAGCCAATCCACCCGCCCCGCACTGCACCTCAATGATCTGCAGGCGGTGGAGCGCGATTATGCCTTCGTCGTCGATGCCGATGTGGAGGCGATCAACGTGGCCAACGCCGCCGCCGGGGCCGACAAGGTGCTGATCGAAACGGTGCGCGTGTTCGACGAATTCGTGGGCGGCGCGCTTGGGGGCGACAAGAAATCTCTCGCCATCACGGTGCGGATGCAGCCCACCGAGAAAACCCTCACCGAAGGGGATATCGAGGCCGTTTCGGCGAAAATCGTCGAAAAGGTCGGCAAGGCCACGGGCGGCGTGCTTCGCGGCTAGGCCCTTGATCCGAATCGGGCAAGGCGGTACGCGGGCCGCCTTGCAATCCCGGAGCGGACAGATGCGTGTCCTGAAAAACCCATGGTCGCGGCGGCCTAAGCCGCACTAGATTGCCCGCGGAGCGGTTCCGCGGGCGCCTGTTTGCCCCGTGGATTGATTCGATGACACCCGAAGACATCTCCCTTTTCCGGCAGGTCTTGCCGGAGACGATGCCGTTCTACCACTACACCGATCGCCATAGCGCGTGGCTTCTGGCGCAAGCGATGCCCGGCGATGCGCCCGTGCGCGCCTTGCGGCAAAGCCCCATGGCGCGGTTTCTCGATCGCCCGCTGGTGCGTCCGGTCGTGGCAGGGTGTGGCGGCACGCTGCGCCAGCGCGATATGGTTGCCGTGGCCCATGCCGGCCGGGCGATGCGGATGGACGGGCTTTCCACCGGCGCGATGGCGGCGCTGGAAACCGCCTATGCGGGTGTCTGGCGTGACCATGAGCTGAGCTTTGCAAGCTGGGGAACCGGGCGCGACTGGGCGTGGAAGCAGATCAGCCGCGCAGGCGGAAACCTCGTGGTTCAGCTTGGCTTCCCGTCAGAGCACGCGGCCATTCTTGGCCGGCATTTTAAGGCGCCTGTTCGGAAAACCTTCGAGGTTCCAAGCCATCCGATCCGGGAACAGGGGCGCCCGACCCTTGCCTGGGTGCGGCTCGATATCGATCTCGCAACGGGCGTGGCCCTGATCGAGGAAGTGCAAAGCGACTGGCTTCGCGAAGTGCGGTGGCAGGCCGAATACCTGCGGGCGCGGGATCCGCAATCGCGGCACCTGAAAACCCTGGAAGGCTACGAAGCCGGGCTTCGGGCGGCCTATGCCAAGGGCTGGGCCGAGGTTGCCTTGCTGGCAACGCTTTCGGTGTTGGTCGATGAGTTTGGCCTGCGCGATATCTGGATGCATCAGCCGGGGCCCGGCGCGATGCTGAAGCATATCCGGGGCGTGCATCCGCCGCGGTCGCTTTACAGCGATCTGCCGAAATCCTTCGGGTTCCGGCCGACACAGGATGCGCCGGCCTTCCTGGAACGCCCGCGCCGCAAGGCGCTCAAGGCGTTGCGCGCGAAGGGCGGGCCAGTTTTCTGGCGGCTCGATCTTCGGAGTTGAACCTGTATCTTCCGCGGCCGCGTGCTAGGTCGCGGAAGACCTCACGATAAGGAGCCCGATATGACCCTTTCAGTTTACCTCTCCGGTGAAATCCACACGGACTGGCGCGAGCAGATCACCGAAGGGGCCGCAGGGCTCGACGTGGCGTTTTCAAGCCCGGTAACGGATCATGCGGCTTCGGATGATTGCGGCGTTGCGATCCTGGGCGCGGAAGAGAACAAGTATTGGCATGATCACAAGGGCGCCATGGTCAACGCGATCCGCACGCGGAAGGGGCTTGAAGAGGCCGATGTCGTGGTTGTTCGCTTTGGCGACAAATACAAGCAGTGGAACGCGGCGTTTGATGCGGGCTATGCGGCGGCGCTGGGCAAATCGATCATCGTGCTGAACCCGCCCGAGCATCAGCATGCGCTGAAAGAGGTGCATGCCGCCGCGCTCGCGGTGGCCGAAGAACCGCGGCAGGTCGTTGAAATCCTGCGCTATGTGCTGACCGGCGCGCTGCCTGGCTGACGCGGCGTTCCCCCGTGACATCTGGGGGCGCGCCGGGGCAGGCTCCGGCCATGACAGACTATCCCCATCTTCTCGCCCCGCTTGACCTTGGCTTCACGACGTTGCCGAACCGCGTGCTCATGGGCTCGATGCATACCGGGCTCGAAGAGACGAAGGATTGGAACCGCGTGGCCACATTCTATGCCGAACGCGCGGGCGGCGGCGTGGCGCTGATGGTCACCGGCGGCATGGCGCCCAACCGCGAGGGCGGAGTGTTCCCCGGGGCCGCAGGGCTTTTTTCTGAGGAAGATATCGCGAACCACAGGGTGGTGACGGATCGCGTGCACGGCGCGGGCGGCAAGATCGCGATGCAGATCCTGCATGCCGGGCGCTATGCCTATGGGCCCGATTGCGTCGCGCCCTCGGCGATCAAATCCCCGATCTCGCCATTCCCGCCCAAGGAACTGGATGAAGACGGGATCGAAAAGCAGATCGCCGATATCGCCACCGCCGCGGCGCGGGCCCGGGAGGCGGGTTACGATGGTGTGGAGGTGATGGGATCGGAAGGCTACTTCCTCAACCAGTTTCTCGTCACCCACACCAACAAGCGGGAAGATCGCTGGGGCGGCGCCTATGAGAACCGGATGCGCCTGCCGGTGGAGGTGATGCGCCGGGTGCGCGCGGCGGTGGGCGCCGATTTCATCGTGATCTACCGGCTGAGCATGATCGATCTCGTCCCCAACGGCTCCACCTGGGGCGAGGTGGTAACGCTGGCCCATGCGATCGAAGAGGCGGGCGCGACGATCCTGAATACCGGCATTGGCTGGCACGAGGCGCGCATCCCCACAATTGCAACCAGCGTGCCGCGGGGTGCGTTCACCTGGGTCACGAAGAAGCTAATGGGCGCCGTTTCGATCCCTGTGATCACATCGAACCGGATCAACACGCCCGAGGTGGCCGAAGCGGTGCTGGCCGAGGGCTGCGCCGATATGGTTTCCATGGCGCGGCCCTTTCTGGCCGATAGCCAGTTCGTGGCGAAGGCGCGGGCGGGGCAGGGGGCAACGATCGTGCCGTGCATCGCCTGTAACCAGGCCTGTCTGGATCATACGTTTGCGGGCAAGGTTTCGAGCTGCCTTGTAAACCCGCGCGCCTGCCATGAGACCGAGCTTGTGATCACAGCCGCCGAAGCGCCCAAGCGCGTGGCGGTGGTGGGCGCAGGGCCAGCGGGTTTATCCGCGGCCCTCACCGCTGCCGAACGCGGGCACACCGTGACGCTTTTTGACAAGGCGGGCGAGATCGGCGGCCAGCTCAACATGGCGCGGCGGATCCCGGGCAAGGAAGAGTTTCATGGGCTGGTCGATTACTACCGCACCGCCGTGGCGGCCTCTGACCTCACGCTGCGGCTGGGCCAGGAGGTCAGCGCGCCCGATCTTGCGGGCTTCGATGAGGTGATCGTGGCCACCGGGGTAGCCCCGCGCGATCCGGAAATTCCGGGGCAGGATGGCCCGAACGTATTGAGCTACATAGATGTTTTGGCGCGCGGTGCCCCAGTGGGGCCACGCGTGGCGGTGGTGGGCGCCGGCGGGATCGGCTTTGATGTAACCGAGTTTCTCGTTACTGGCGAAAGCCCCACCGAAGATCTTGCCGCCTGGCTTGAAGAATGGGGCGTGGCCGACCCTGCGGATTATCGTGGCGGGCTGCGCCCGGAGGGCCCGCGGGCCGCCGCGCCCAAACGGCAGGTCACGCTTCTGCAACGCAAAAACGAAAAGCTCGGGCGGCGCCTGGGTAAAACCACGGGCTGGATTCACCGCGCCGGGCTGCAGATGAAAAACGTGCGCATGCTGGGCGGCGTGAACTACGAGAGGATCGATGCCGAGGGCCTGCATATCAGTTTCGGCGAAGGCCGCGAGCGCCCCGAAGTGGTTACGGCCGATACGATCGTGCTTTGCGCCGGGCAGGAACCCGCGCGCGGGTTGGCGGACGATCTGGCGGCATCGGGGCAGACTGTTCACGTGATCGGCGGCGCAGATGTGGCCGCCGAGCTCGATGCCAAACGCGCCATCGATCAGGGCACGCGCCTCGCCGCAAGCCTTTGAAATCCGGCCCTCGTGGCCCGTTTCTTGGTAAATGGGCACCGCACCTGTTGCCAAAATGCTGCCAAATCGCGTTTCAAAGCGAAAAACGATCCCCAACTTACCCCAAGATTGTCGGCCCCCAACCCCATTGTCGCCCGATTTCCTGCCCATACCGGCCCCGCTGGAGGGTAACGGGTAAAGAAGGTTGATGAATGGACCGTTTGACCGAGATGGAAGCCTTCGCAACGGTCGTGGACCAGGGGGGGTTCACGGATGCTGCCAAGAAGATGGGGATTTCGAAGTCCGCCGTTTCCAAACATGTGTCCTCGCTGGAGGCGCGTCTGGGGGCGCGGCTTCTCAATCGTACAACGCGCCGTGTGAGCCCCACCGAGATCGGGCTGGCCTATTATGACCGCGCGCGCCGCGTTCTGAACGATGCGGGCGAGGCCGATGCGCTTGTCACGTCGATGCAATCGGCGCCGTCGGGCCTGTTGCGGATTTCGGTGGCCACGGATTTTGGGGTGAATCACCTTTCGCCGGTTTTGGGGGATTTCCTGCAGGAATTCCCCGAGATCACGGTGAACATGGTGCTCAACAACCGCTATGTGGAGCTAATTTCCGAAGGGTTCGACATGGCGATCCGGATTGGCGAGCTGGAAGACAGCACGCTGCGGGCGCGCAAGCTGTGCGAAACCACAAAGCGGATGATCGCGAGCCCGGCCTATTTTGAGCAATATGGCCGGCCCGCGAAGATCGATGATCTGAACGAACACAAGCTATTGCACTATTCCAACCAGTCCTCCGGCAATGTCTGGAAGCTGACCGCCCCCTCGGGCGAGAAGCGCCAGGTGCGCACGACGGGCTGGCTTACGGTGAACGATGGCCAGTCGCTGCTGAACGCCGCGATTTCGGGCCTTGGCATCGCCTATCTGCCGAGCTTCCTCTATGCCGAGGCGCTGGAAGCGGGCCAGGTGGAAGTAGCGATCCCGGATTTGCCGGTTGAAACGCAGGGCGTTTACGCGGTGTACCCGCCGGGCCGGTTTACCCAGCCCAAGGTGCGCGCGTTCATCGATTTCCTGGTGCATGCGTTCGCCGAAAAGGGGCCGGACGCCTGGTAATACGTGAAAACGACGGTCGGGACAGTCGTTGAAAAGGGTGCCTCCGGGCGCCCTTTTCGCATTTGGCGCGTGTTATTCCGAGATGGTCTTGATCACTTCCACCCGCCGGTTCGCCGCCCGCCCCTCCTCTGTCTGGTTCGAGGCGCGGGGCACGAGGTAGCCCACGCCCTCGGCCCGAAGCCGCCCGGGCGCGATACCATGGGCCGCGATCAGCCGCTGGCGCACGGCCTCTGCCCGGCGCCGTGACAGCGCGATATTCTGATCAAGCGCCCCTTCGGCATCGGTATGGCCTACGAGCACAACCTCCGCGGCCGGGTTTGCCGTGAGATAAACGGCAAGCTCTTCAAGCGAGGGGAAAGGGCCGGTATCCAGCTCGGACGAGCCGGTTTGAAACACCAGATCGCCCAGAAGCGCGCCGCCGGTCACCTCCAGCGCCTGTTCGATGGATTGATCGGGCGCGGGCTCTGCCAGCGGCAGTGCGAAACTCGGCCGCGCGGGGGCCCCCCGTTCGGCGGCGGATTGGCCGATCCGCGTGACATGCAGAAACCCGTCTGTGGCCCCGCGGCTGGCCACGATAGCGATCTGTTCGATCTGCGCCTCGGCCACCAGGTAGTAGTAGTTGCCGAGATCCACATGCATGTCGGGCTCCGGCAGGAGATCCAGCGCGAAGCGGAAATCGAAGCCGCCACAGGCGGTGTCGGCGCATTCGAAAAGCACCGCGTAGCCCGCCTCAACCAGCGCGCCGCGCAGCGGTTCGATCAGCTGCAGGGGCGTCAGGCTGGTTTCCGGCAAAACATAGGCTTCGCGCCGCACGATACCTTCGGCCAGAATCTCTTCCAACCGCCCCTCCCGCCATGGGGAAACGGGCAGGCGGTAGCTTGTGCCATCCGCCTCATCCGCCGCCGTCAGCCGCGCGGCATCGGGAAGATCGAACGGCGTGGCCCCCCCTGCGGCCGGGGCCATCAGCACGAAGAGCGCAAGCGCGCGCGCCGCTTTCATCGCGCCTGGGCGTGATATTCGGGATTGGGGCGCATGCCGGTGGCGGAGGCCACGCGATTTGACATCGCAAAGAAGCCCGCGACCGAGGCGATATCCCAGATATCCCGATCCGAAAAGCCGACGTCCCGCAACGCCTGCCTGTCAGGCTCTTCCATCGCGTGGCTGGCGGTGGCCAGTTTTTCGGTAAAGAGCAGCATCGCGCGCTGGCGCTCGCTCAGCTCCGCCACCCGCCAGTTCATCACCATCGCCTCACCCAGCGCCGGGTCGCCCGACAGGGCACGCACCGCCGCGCCATGGGCCACCTGGCAGTAATGGCAGCGATTGATCGATGAGGTGACAACCGCGATCATTTCGCGTTCCAGCTTGGTAAGCCCGCTCTCCCCCAGCATCAGATCGTTGTAGAGCGCGGTGAAGGCATCGAGCTTGGCGATATCGAAGGCATAGGCGCGCAACACGTTCGGGATCAGGCCCAGCTTCTCGGCGCACAAATCGAAATAGCGCTGCGTTTCCTCGGGCAGCGGATCGGCCATGGGCAGATCGAGGGCGGTGGGTTGCGGATCCTCTGCGCGCACGGGGCTACCCCTTCTTGATACGGTAGTGATACCGCCCGGCGATCTCCATTCCAAGCGATTGGTAAAGCTGCCGCGCCCCGGCATTGCCGTGGGTCACCGCCAGGGCCAGATGCCGCGCGTCCTGCGCCGCGGCCCAGCTGGCAAGCGCCTGCATCATGATACGCCCGGCTCCTTTGCGGCGCAGCGCGGCACGGGTTTCCAGCGCGTGAACCATGGCGATATCTTCGAACATCGCCGCAAAGCCAACGCCCGCCGGACGATCGGCCACCCGGCCCAGCACCATCACCTTGGGCGCCGAGGCCCGCGCCATCACCGCAAGCCGTGCGGGCCCGATCCCGCCCTCCGCCCAGATCTCTTCCATGATCGCAAGCGGCGCCTCCATCAGGAAGGCGGAAACGGGCGGGGGCGGGTGTGCCAGCCGGGCCACCGACGCGGCGTAAAGCAGAACCGGATCGATCCGATCATAGCCCCGAAGCGCCAGCGCCGTGTCGATCCCGCCATCGCCCTGCCGGATCCAGAAGAGCGGCCTTTGCCCCAACGCGCGCATCGCCGCTTCCGCTGCCGCGATATCGCCCGCGCCGAACGCGCCTTCTACCGAGGCAGCAGAGACCCGTTTGCCCCCGCCCTGCCCATCGCGGATCGCCCAGGGACCCAGCCGGGTGATCGCCGCCGCGGGCCAGGTGGCCTCCATCGCCGCGTAAAGCCGCGCGGGCGAAAGGTCGATCATCCGCCCCAGGTCATCCACCATCGTCGGAGAAAAGCGCGGCAAGCTCGGCGGTGGCTGCCGCAACCGCGCGGGCCTCCGTGCCACGCACCACGATATTCGCCCCATAGGTGCCATTCTGAATGAACGGGTAGGAGCCGAAAGAAAGATCGGGATTTGCCGCCGCGAGTGCTGCCAGCGGCCCCGCGATATCGCCTTCGCCGCGATTGATGCGGATCGTCTCGCTCAGAAGCGGCGCGCCACCCGTGAGCTTTGGCAGAACGCTGGCCACCATCGTCTCGAAGATCGCGGGCACACCGGCCATGACATGCACATTGCCAATCGTGAAGCCCGGTGCGGCGGAGATCGGGTTTTCGATCAGGTCCGCCCCGTCCGGGATACGCGCCATACGAAGGCGCGCCGCGTTCAGCTCGGTACCCTGGCGCTCATAGTGCACTTCGAGCAGGGCGCGGGCATCGTCGCGGATATCGATCGGGGCCCCAAGGGCGCGGGCCACGCAATCAGCGGTGATATCGTCATGCGTGGGCCCGATGCCGCCGGAGGTGAAGACGTGATCGAAGCCCGTGCTCAGCGCCTGCACGGCGGCTTCGATGGCGGGCGCGTCATCTGCCACCATCCGCACCTCCCGCAGGTCGATCCCCCGCGCGGTGAGCGCCTGCGCCAGATGGTGCATGTTGGCATCGCGGGTGCGGCCGGAAAGGATCTCATCCCCGATCACCAGCATTGCCGCCGTTGGGTTGGCCATCGCGCGCTCCTTGCTCCGCCCTGACGCGCGGTATAGGTCGCCGCCCATGCGCTTTCCAACCCCCCTCGTGCCCGGCCGACTGATCCGCCGGTACAACCGGTTCCTCAGCGATGTTGCGCTGGAAAGCGGGGAAACCGTGGTAGCACACTGCCCGAACCCCGGCAGCATGCTGGGGCTCAAGGATCCCGGCCTGCGCGTGTGGCTGGAGCCGAATGACGACCCCAAGCGCAAGCTGAACTACGGCTGGCGGTTGGCGGAGCTTGGGGGCGGCCACTGGTCTGGCATCGATACCGCCGTTCCGAACCGGGTGGTGCGCGAGGCGCTCGAAGCCCGCGCTGTGCCAGAACTTGCGGCCTATGGCACGGTGCGCCCCGAAGTGAAGTTCGGTGAGAAGAGCCGCGTGGATTTTCTGTTGCGTGAGAGTGGGTTGCCGGATGCCTATGTGGAGGTGAAGAACGTGCATCTGCGCCGCGCGGGCGATCTGGCAGAGTTCCCCGATAGCGTAACCGCCCGTGGCGCCAAGCATCTGCGCGAGCTTGCCAAAATGGTGGCCGCAGGCCACAGGGCGGTGATGTTCTACCTCATCCAGCGCACGGATTGCGCGCGCTTTGCGCTGGCCGACGATATCGATCCGGCCTATGCCGCCGCTTATGAGGCCGCGGCGGTGGCCGGCGTTGAGATGATTGCCTATGGCACCCGCATCTCGCCCGAAGGCGTTTGGCTTGGCCCGGCGATTGCGGTGGAAAAACGCCTGTGATCGCAGGTGACTGGCAGAATGCCCGCACGTGGCTTATCTAAGGCGCGAGACGCGATGGAGCTTCCGGTGGACGATAGGCACCAGGGCCGGCTGACGAAAGACGGCATACGGATACATGACCCAAGCGATTTTGCCGGCATGCGCACAGCCGGCGATCTGGCCGCGCGCATCCTCGACGCGATCGCGGTTGAGGTGTTTCCGGGGCAAACCACGGCGGCGATCGACGATGTGATCACGCGCATGGTAGAGGAGGCGGGCGCCACCTCGGCCACCATCGGCTACAAGGGCTATCAGCACGCCAGCTGTATTTCGGTGAACCACGTTGTCTGCCACGGCATTCCCGGCGCGAAGGTACTCAAAGACGGCGATATCCTGAACATCGACGTAACGGTGATCGTGGATGGCTGGTTCGGCGATTCAAGCCGGATGTATGTGGCCGGAAAGCTGAGCCGGAAGGCCGAGCGGCTGATCCAGATAACCCATGATGCCCTTTTCAAGGGGATCGAGGCCGTGCGGCCCGGAAACACCTTTGGCGATATCGGCGTGGCGATTCAGAGCTACGTGGAAGGCAACCGGATGTCGGTTGTGCGCGATTTCTGCGGGCATGGGCTGGGGCGCGTGTTCCACGCACCGCCAAATGTTTTGCATTACGGGCGGGCGGGAACCGGCGCGATCCTCGAAGAGGGCATGTTCTTTACCATCGAGCCGATGGTGAATCTCGGGCGCCCCGAAACAAAGGTCCTTGCCGATGACTGGACGGCTGTGACGCGCGACAAGTCGCTCTCCGCCCAGTTCGAGCATTCGGTGGGGGTCACGGCTGACGGCTGTGAGATCTTCACGCTTTCGCCGGGCGGGCGCTTTCACCCCACCTGGGGCGGCTAGCGCAGAAAGCCCGGCAGTTGCGGGGCGGGATCATCCTCCCCCCGCGCCCGGCGCCATTCGATCAGAATCTCCGGAACCCCGCCGCGGGCCGCCCCGATATCGCCCATCAGCGCCCAGCTTGTGCGGGGCGGCTTGCGTTCTGCGTCCCGTGCCGGAAGGGCCAGGGCATCTGCGGTCTGGGTTGCCATGGGTGAATCCTAACGCGCCCGAAGGCCCCTCGCCAGCCTTTCAGGCATGGCGCAGGAAGGTGAGCCAGGATTGGCCGGAATTGCGTGTGCCAAGGGCGGAAAAATGCGGGGGCGCCGCCTGGGTGCCCGATTCCTCCCAGATCACCAGCGCGCCCGGCGCCAACCACCCGCCCTCACGCGCCACCGTCAGCGCGCGCGTGCCGAGGTTCAGCCCGTAGGGCGGATCCAGGAAGACCAGATCGAACTTCTCCAGCGTCCAGGGCGCAAGCTTCGTGGCATCGTGGCGGACGATCCGGGCGCGGGGCCCTGCGTCGAGCGTGGCGATGTTCTGCGCGATCAGTTCCTGGGGCCCGCGCGCGTTTTCCACAAAGTACGCCTCCGCCGCGCCGCGCGACAGCGCCTCAAGCCCCAGCGCCCCGGTGCCCGCGAAAAGATCCAGCACCCGCGCGCCCTCCAGCGGGTGCTGCACCGCGCCGTGGGTGAGGATGTTGAAGAGGCTTTCGCGCAGCTTGTCAGACGTGGGGCGCAACTGGCTGACCGTATCGCCCTTGGCGATTGCGGCCAGCTTCCGGCCCCGCCATTCGCCGCCGATGATCCTCATGCCGCCGCCAACGCTTTGAGATCCTGGCCCGGATCGGCCACCGTGCCCGGCGCGGGGGATTTCCCGGCCTCAAGCAGCCGCTTGCCGATCATGTAGGCGCGGGGGTCATTCATCGCGTCTACCGCCAGAAGCTTCGCCCCGCGATAATACCAGTGGCTCACGCTGCCGGGCCGCCCGCCATCGCGGACGATCACGTCAGTGAAGCCGGTGTTCAGCCCGGCGATCTGCAGCTTGATATCGAACTGGTCAGACCAGAACCAGGGCACCGGATCGTAGGTATTCTTCGCGCCGAGAATGTTTTCGGCCACGCATTCGGCCTGATCGATGGCGTTTTGCACGCTTTCAAGCCGGATGCGCGCGCCCCGCCATGGGAAAGAGGCGCAATCGCCCGCCGCCCAGATCGCCGGATCTGACGTTTGGCCGAAGGCATCCACGGCGATCCCGTTTTCAAGCGCGAGGCCCGCGGCCTCGGCCAGCGCGGTGGCCGGGCGAATGCCGATGCCCACGATCACCAGATCGGCCTCAATGGTCGTTCCGTCCGCAAGTTCCGCGCCCGTTACCGTGCGTTCGCCCAGAAGGCGGATCACGCCGCATCCTTCGCGCAAATCCACGCCGCCCGCGCGATGCGCCTGCCGGAAATAGGCGGAGGTTTCGGGGGCCGCGACGCGCTGCAGGATGCGCTGGGCCTGTTCGACGAGCGTGACGGTGAGCCCCTTCTGTGCGGCCACGGCGGCGGCTTCGAGCCCGATATACCCGCCGCCCACGATCAAAACCCGTGCGCCCGCCGCCATAGCTGGCGCCATCGCATCGATATCGGCCAGTGTGCGCACCACATGCACGCCCTGAAGGTCGCCACCGATGGCCGCGGGCAGGCGCAAGGGGGTTGAGCCGGTGGTGAGGCAAAGGTGATCATAGGGCAGCGTTTCGCCGCCAAGTGCCACGGTTTTCGCCGCGGGATCGATCGCTTCGACCCGCGCGCCGGTGTACAGCGCAATCTCCTGCTCGGCGTAAAAGCTCTCGGGGCGCAGGAAGAGCCGCTCCTTCCCCAACTCGCCCAGAAGATACTTCTTTGAAAGCGGCGGGCGCTGGTAGGGCGGCGCCGGTTCTTCGCCGATCAGCGTGATCGGGCCGCCATAGCCCAGCGCACGCAGCTTGGCTGTCAGCGCGGCCCCGGCCTGCCCGCCTCCGATCACCACGATCCCGGCCATTCCATCCCTTTCCGCTGGCCCCCGGTTTTGGGTGACCCTATATGCAGGCCGGAACCGATGGCAATCTTGCAAAAGGAGCGGGGCATGGGTGTAAGCGAAGGGGATAGGCTGCCGGCGGCCGATCTGGTGCGGATTGGCGATGCGGGGCCCGAAACGGTGGCGCTGGGCGATCTTATGGCAGGCCGCAAAGTGGTGATCTTCGCGGTGCCGGGCGCCTTCACGCCCACCTGCCATTCCGCGCATGTGCCAAGCTTCATCCGCACGAAAGACGATTTCATGGCCAAGGGCGTGGAGGAAATCGTCTGCATCGCCGTGAATGACCCCTTCGTGATGAAAGCCTGGGGTGAGGCGACGGGTGCGGCGGAGGCAGGCATTACCATGCTGTCAGACCCGGCTTCGGCTTTCACAACCGCGATCGGGATGAACTTCGATGCCCCGCCCGTGGGCCTTCTCGCCCGCTCCTCGCGCTACGCGATGGTGGTTGAGGATGGCGTCGTGAAAACGCTCCACAGGGAAGAAAGCCCCGGCACCTGCGAGGTGAGCGGCGGCGAGGCGCTTCTGGCCACGCTTTAGGGTTGGGCGCGGCGGCGCGTCTGAAACCGGCGCCCGCGGTTTTGCAGCCCAGCCCTAGGCTGCCGCATCCATCGCCTGCGCGAGCTTCACGTCAAGCGCCGTCAACCCGCCTGCATCATGGGTGGTGAGCAGCACCTCCACCGTGCGGTAGACATTCGACCATTCGGGATGGTGATCTATCTTCTCTGCGATGATGGCGATCTGTGTCATCCACCCGAAGGCGGCAGTGAAGTTCTTGAATTGAAAGGTCTTGGTAAGCGCGTCGCGTTCCGGCTCATGCGCCCATCCGGTGGCCAGTAGCGGCGCGAGTTCCGCCGCGCGTTCGGTATCCGTCAGTTTGTCAGCCATTATTCCTCCGCAGTCACTTTCTTGAACGGGCCGTAGGATGTGAGCACTTCGATCTCTTCGCTCACCGCATCCCGTTCGGCGATGAGATACTGTTCGATTGCTTCGGCAAAGCCCTGATCAGCGACCCAGTGCAAGGAATGGGTGGTCACCGGCAGGTAGCCTCGTGCCAGTTTATGCGCCCCTTGCGCGCCGGCTTCGACGCAGGCCATGCCCTGGGCAATCGCAAAATCGATGGCCTGGTAATAGCACGCCTCGAAATGCAGGCAGGGGTGATCCTCGATCGCGCCCCAGTAGCGGCCAAAAAGCGTTTCGCGCCCGATGAAGTTCAGCGCCCCGGCAATCGGGCGCCCGCCCCGATAGGCGAGGATAAGAAGCATGTCGTCGCGCAAGCTTTCCTGCGCGCAATCGAAGAAAGCGCGGGTCAAATAGGGCGTGCCCCACTTGCGCGCCCCGGTGTCCTGGTAGAAGTGCCAGAACGCCTCCCAATGCGCGGCCTCGATCGCATCGCCCGTCAATTGCACGATCTCGCCGCCGAAGCTTTGCGCCGTGGCCCGCTCTTTCCGGATATTCTTGCGCTTGCGGGAAGAAAGCGAGGTGAGGAACGCCTCGAAATCATCATAGGCGCGGTTCTCCCAGTGAAACTGCTGTGTGGTGCGGTGGAGAAGCCCCATCTCGCGCCCCGCAGCGGCCTCCGCTTCCGTGCAGAAGGTGATGTGAAGTGAGGAGAGCCGGTTTTCAGCGGCCACATGCACCGCCCCTTGCACCAGCGCGGCCTGCGCGGTGGCCTCGTGCCCGGGCTTTGCAAGCAGGCGGCGGCCCGTGGCAGGCGTGAAGGGCACCGCGATCTGCAGCTTGGGATAGTAGCGCCCGCCCGCCCGCTCATAGGCATGGGCCCAGTTGTGATCGAAGATGTATTCGCCCTGGCTGTGGCCCTTTGCGTAAAGCGGCGTAACCCCGATCACTTCGCCGCCCTGCCGGGCCACAAGGTAGCGCGGCTGCCAGCCCGTTCCGGTGCCCACAGACCGGCTGTCTTCCAGCGCCTTCAGAAAGCGGTGGGTGGTGAAGGGATCATTCGGGCGCCCGCCATCCGCGGCTTCCGGGCAGGCGCAGGCATCCCACACGGCTGGGTCGATCTCGGCCAGGCTGCCGAGCGTTTCGATTTCGATCTGGGAGTGCGTCATCACCGCGTCGCTGGTTGATGCCGGGATAGGTGGGGTGGCGCGCGGCGCCGTCAAGCGGGGGTATACCCTTCAAAGGTGATCTGGTCGGCCACGGTGCGGGCGGCGCGCTCATCCTCTGCGCTGCGCACCGTCCAGCACAGGATCGGCACGCCCCGCGCTTTCAACGCGCCCACAGACGGGTTCGAGAGCGCGCGCCAGTCATGGCTGACGAAACTTGCCCCGACGCCCTCGAAATCGGAAAGCCCGGCAAGCGCGGCGCGGCGCTCGGGCGAAACGTTGGGCCAGAAATCCTCGGAAAACGCGCCCGACGTGAGGCCCCGGGGGATATCCGGCGCCAGGCGGGCCATCTCGGCCACCGAATGCGGGTTGAATGACATCACCGCCGCCGGCCCGCCATAGCCCTCAAGCGCGCGGGCCGTGGCAGCCTCCAGCGGGCCGATGGCGGGGCCGAGCCTTCGATCCTGATCCTTGATCTCGATAAGAATTGGGACGCGCCCGGCGATCTCGGCCAGGCAATCGGCAAGCGTTGGGATCGGATCGGAGCCGCCCAGAAGCACCATTCCGCGCAACTCCGCCGTTTCCACATCGCGTACGCGCCGCGGATCGGCCGCGAGCCGCGCCAGCGTTTCGTCATGAAACACCATCGCGTCTCCGCTGCCCGAAAGCTGAAGATCAACCTCGATGCCGTACCCTCCGCGGATGGCGGCCCGGATCGCGGAAAGCGAGTTTTCCGGGCAACTGCCCGTGCCGTCGTGGAGCGCGCGGTGGGCGATGGGGGCGCCAAGAAACGCCTGCGGCAGTGGCGGCGTCATGCGAGCTCAAAAACCCCTTCAACTTCAACCGCCACGCCAAAGGGCAGGGACGCCGCGCTAACCGCCGAACGCGCGTGGCGCCCGGGCTCGCCCATTGCGGCCACGAGGAAATCCGAGGCCCCGTTGATCACTTTCGCCTGATCGGTGAAATCGGCGGTGGAGTTCACGAAGCCCACGATCTTCACGAGCCGTTTGATGCGGTTCAGATCGCCGCCCGCGGCCGCCCGCGCCTGGGAAAGAAGGGAGATTGCGCAGATCTTGGCGGCCTCCGCGCCGTCTTCCACCCCCATCGTCTCCCCAAGCTTGCCGGTGATCGGGCCATCTGGGCCAATCGGGATCTGGCCCGAGACGTGCAGAAGCGCGCCCACCTGCACAAAGGGCACGTAATTGGCCAAGGGTGCGCTGGCCTCGGGCAGCGAAACACCCATCTCCGCAAGGTTGGCCTCGATTGTCATGATGCGCTCCCTCTGT
Organism: Paracoccaceae bacterium; assembly: GCA_028285485.1. Classification (GTDB taxonomy): domain Bacteria; phylum Pseudomonadota; class Alphaproteobacteria; order Rhodobacterales; family Rhodobacteraceae; genus JANQPC01. Next base: position 123,696 of record JANQPC010000065.1, read on the forward strand.
TCCGTTAAAGCCACGCTAACGGGTGCAATGCGGGCCCGAAAGAGCGATTTGTCGCCGATTGCCTTAGGAATGCGCAGCATTTGTTCCGCTTAGGTCACAATGTCCGCCCTTACCTTGTTTGGTGATAGGATTTCATGCCCCCGTCGCTATGTGTTACGCATCTTGAGAAAGCCCCCGATTAGGCCCCCATGACGCCAAGACTTGCTATTCCGGTTCTCCTGGCAGCCGCCACGCTGCTTTCGGCCTGCGCAACGCCGGACACGCCGACCGAAGTGTTCGATCCCTATGAGCAGACCAACCGGCAGATCCACCAGTTCAATGTCGGGCTCGACCGGGCGCTGGTGCGCCCCACGTCGAACGCCTATGGCACGGTGATTCCGCAGCCGGTGCGCCGCAGCGTTTCGAATTTTGCAAACAACCTCGATACCCCGCGCTTCGTGGTGAACGATATCCTTCAGGGCAATGTGCTCGATGCAGGGCACAACACCATGCGGTTCCTCGTGAACTCAACGCTGGGGCTTGCCGGGCTTTTCGATCCGGCCACATCTTTCGGGCTGGAGACACGGCGCACGGGGTTTGGCGAAACGCTCTTTGTTTGGGGCAACGAAGAGGGCGCCTATGTTGAGTTGCCCGTGTTCGGCCCCTCGAACCAGCGCGATGCGGTGGGAACGGTTGTTGATCTGGTTTCCAATCCGATCAGTTCGATCTTCTCCAGCGGCGAGCAGTGGATACCGCCCACCGCAAATGTGGCGGATCGGCTGGGCGCGCGCTACGAGTTTGCCGATACCGTGGACGGGCTGCTTTACGAAAGCGCGGATAGCTACACCGCGGCGCGCAGCCTCTATCTTCAGAACCGCCGGTTTGAGCTAACCGGCGGGGTGGACGACGAATTTGCATTCGATCCATTCGAGGGTTTCGACGATGAGTAAGATCGACAGACGCAGCGTTTTGGCGGGCCTCGCCGCGCTTGGCAGCCTTGGGGTTGCCGCGCCGGGCCAGGCAGCGGTTTCCACGGCGGAAGCCACGGCGCTTGTGAACCAGGTCGTCGCCGAGATTAACGGGGCGATCAATTCGGGCCGGTCCGAAGGCGCGATCCTCTCGCAGTTCGAGACAATCTTTCAACGCTACGCGGCGGTCGAAATCATCTCGCAGGGCATTCTGGGCCCCGAATGGCGCGCCGCCAGCAGCCAGCAGAAGCGCGGTTTCGCGCAGGCGTTGCGGGTGTATCTGGCGCGTAAATACGGCCGCCGGTTCAAGGAATTCGCAGGCGGGCGCATCGAGGTGCAGCAATCCCGCCAGAGCCGCCGCGGATACGAGGTGACCTCGCGCGCGGTGTTGCCAGGGCAGGCGCCCTTCAGCGTGATGTTCCGCGTGGCCGAGATTGGCGGGCAGCCGAAGTTCTACGATATCGTCATCGAGGGCATCAGCCTTGGGAAGGTGGAACGTGAGGAGATCGGCGTGATGCTCGATCGCCGCCGCGGGAACCTCAATCAACTGATCGCGGATCTGCCCAAGGCCGCCTGACCCCGCTTCGGTGTCGGGCGCTGGCGTCAGCGCCCGAAGATCGCATCCAGCACATCGATGATGAGCTGCTCGGTCGCGGAAGTGCCGCTTGGCCGTGTGCGGCGCTGGGTGCCTTGCGCCACCCGCGGTGGTTCGGGGGCCGCCATCGGCAGGCTGCGCGGCGGCAGGCCCTCATGCACCCGCGCCATCGTTTCATGCCAGATCTCGGCGGGAAGGCCGCTGCCCGAAACCCCGGTGAGCGGCGTGTTATCATCATAGCCCATCCAGACGCCGGCCACATAATCGGCTGAAAATCCGAGAAACCAGGCATCGCGTGCGGCTTGGGTCGTGCCCGTTTTCCCTGCCACCTGGCGTTCGGGCAGTGCCGCGCGGCGCCCGGTGCCCTCGGCGACGACTTTGTGCATCATGTAAACAAGCTGGCGCGCGGCCTCTTCGCTGATCACGCGCGCGCCCATCCCGCCTTCCTGCCCAATCAGCGCCTCCTGATCCCCTTTGATCCGCAACTGGTTCAGCCCGTAGGGGGTGACCGAGAAGCCGCCGTTCAGGATCCCGGCATAGGCGCCCGTCATCTCCAGCAGCGTTGATTCCGAAACGCCAAGCGCGAGCGATGGGCCATCGGCAAGATCCGAGGTGATGCCAAATCCTTCGGCCACCGATTTCACGTTTTCCCGCCCCACGGTTTCGGAAACCCGCACTGCGGGGATGTTGAGCGATTGCTGAAGCGCGTAGGTCATGGTGACCGGGCCCGCAAACTCGTTGGTGTAATTCCGGGGGGTCCAGGGGCCCGAGCCCGGCACATCGATCGTAAGCGGCTCGTCGCGCACCAGATCGTTGGGCGAATAGCCCATCTCAAGCGCGGTGGCGAAGATAAAGGGCTTGAACGCCGATCCCGTTTGCCGCTTGGCCTGGATTGCGCGGTTGAACTGGCCCGCAACCCCTCGGGTTTTCCGCCCGCCCACCATCGCGCGCACCGCGCCATCGGCGCTCATAACGACGATGGCCGCCTGCGCCTCGCTCCCGGGGCGCACTTTCGTCTCGAAAATGAAGGCCAGCGCGTCTTCCGCCGCCGTCTGGATGCGCTGATCGAAGGTGGTTTCCACGATCACGTCTTCGGTGGTTTCGCGCGTGAGGTAGGCGGGGCCCTGATCCATCACCCAATCGGCGAAGTAACCGCCTGCGCGGCGTTCGGCGGCGGCGGAAAGCCGGGCGGGGTTGGCGCGGGCATCCGCCGCCTCACCGGCGCTCAGATAGCCCTGATCCTCCATCAGCCCCACGATCAGGTTGGCGCGGTTCTGGGCGCGTTCAAGATCCGCCGTGGGCGCAAAGCGCGAGGGCGCCACGAGAAGGCCCGCAAGCATCGCGCCTTCGGCGGCGTTCACCTCTGCCGCCGACTTGCCAAAATAGCGCTGGGCGGCGGCCTCAAAGCCGCGGGAGCCTGCGCCGAGATAGGCGCGATTGAGGTAGATCGTTAGGATTTCGTCTTTCGAGAACCGCGCTTCCAGTGCCATCGCATAGATCGCCTCGATGGCCTTGCGGGCCATCGTGGTGCGCCGGCAATCGGCCTCGTATTCGGCTTCCGTCATGCCCGTGGCCGGATCGTATGGCGTGCCAAGGCAAAGCAGCTTCGCGGTTTGCTGGGTGATGGTGGAACCGCCATGCCCCTGAAACGGCCCGCGCCCTTCGCGCATGTTGATCCGGATCGCGCCCAGAACGCCACGCGGCGAGATGCCGAGATGGCGGTAGAAGCGCTTATCTTCGGTCGCGATGATCGCGTTTTTGAGGTTGGGCGAAACGGTATCGGCGGTGATCTGGCCGCCAAACTGCTCGCCCCGCCAGGCGAAGACCTGGCCATCGCGATCAAGAAGGGTGACCGATCCGCGCGCGCGGGCATCCAGGAGCGTGGCGGCGGGCGGCAGGGTGGCGGCGTAGTACCCAACGGCGAGGGCCAGAATGATCAGCCCCAGAACCGCTATGCGCAGGCCGATCCACCAGGCAAGCCGCAGCACAAGGCGGAAGGGCCACAACAGAATCCCGGCGCCGCTGCGCGGCGGCGCAGCGCGCTTGGCCCGCGCCTTGCGTGCCGCGGGCCTTTTCGTCTTCGGCTCTGACTTGTAACGCTTTTCCGCCACAAGGCGTGGTGGCGCTTCCCGCTTCCCGGCCATGGTTCTGTTCTGTGTGATACCTGCTCTTTGCGGCAAATCTAATGCGCTTTGCCCCGGAAGGGCACCCGCGATCGCATCATGATGAATTTTTCATGTGCGCAATAATTAGGCACAGCCGGGCAATTGTGCAAAAAATGTGCAACTTGACCTCGAAACGCCCGTTGCGGCGGCGCGCGCTTCCTTGAGTTCCCGGCCCACTGCCTTCCTTTTTGCGCGTGGAACCGCGGGGGCGGGCCTCGCATTACGGAAGGGGATGCAAGTGAAACTCATCATTGCAGCGATCAAGCCGTTTAAGCTGGAAGAGGTACGCGAAGCGCTCACCTCGATCGGCGTACGCGGCATGATGGTTACGGAAATCAAGGGCTTCGGTTCGCAATCCGGCCATACCGAGATTTACCGCGGCGCTGAGTATGCCGTGAACTTCGTACCGAAAGTGAAGCTTGAGATCGTCGTCACCGCGGCGATGGCCGATCAGGTTGTTGAAACCATCGCCAACACGGCCAAGACCGACAAGATCGGCGACGGCAAGATCTTTGTCCTGGATGTGGAAAGCGCGATGCGCGTTCGCACCGGCGAAACCAACGCAGACGCGCTCTAGGCGACACGGGTTAAGGGGACTCCAACAGAT
>JANQPC010000081.1 GCA_028285485.1 Paracoccaceae bacterium
CGCCGGAACCGGTGGACGGCACCGCGCCCGCCGCCACGCCTGCGCCAGAAGCCGATCGGGTGGCCGAGGCCGATGCCACCGCGCCCACACCGCGCGTGCCGTCGCCGGCGCCGGTAAACGTGCGCATCAACCGCCTTCCCACGATCGGCGATGATGCCGCGCCCGAGACGGGCGCCGAGGAGGGCACGCCCGAAGTGGCCGCCATCCGCCCCGATGGCGAGGCGGCGGCTGAGGGCGAGGCGCCGGTGGCCGAAGCCTCCGTAATCGATCCCGGCGCGCCAGCGATTGCGCGCAATGCCGTGGAATTCGCCACCGCGGATGGCGCGCTGATGTCGGTGATCCTGATCGATGTGGGGCTGGGCCTGCCCTCCACCCGCGCGCTTGAGGCGGTGGGCGCGCCCGTCACCGTGGCGCTTGATGCCGGGCTGGAAGATGCGCCGCGCCAGGCGCGCCGCTTCCGCGAACGGGGCTATGAGGTTGCGATCATTCCCAACCTGCCCGCTGGCGCACAAGCGCAGGATGTGGCGGTTTCACTTTCGGTCACGCTTGAGGAGGTGACCGATGCGGTGGCGCTTCTCGATTCCACCGGCAGCGATTTCCAGACGGATCGGGGCACCATGGCGCAGGTTGCCGCCATCGCCTCGCAATCCGGGCTTGGCGTGGTCACCTATGCGCGCGGGCTCAACACCGCGCGGCGGATCGCGCAGCAGAACGGGGTGCCTTCCGGGCTCGTCTTCCGCTCGATCGATCCCAATACGACCGATCCGCTCGCCGTGGCCCGCGCCCTCGATCAGGCCGCCTTCCGGGCACGGCAGGATGGCTCGGCCATCGTGCTTGTGCCCGCGACGGATCCGATGGTTGCGGGGCTTGCCGCCTGGGCGGAAGAGGCGCGCGCCTCCGAGATCACCCTCGCGCCGCTTTCGGCAGTGCTCGTTTCGGGCTGACGCCCATCGGCGCCCGAGTTGGCGCCGGGCCTCGGGAAGAGCCGGGCCCGGTGCTTTTTGGGAGATTCTGGGGATAGGGCGCAGCCCTCACACGGCAGCCTAGCTGTTCCCGCCGCCCACGAACCGCCCGGCATCCGCTGCGGCCCGCCGGATCGCCTTGGCCTTGTTCTCGGTTTCCTCGAACTCCGCCTGCGGATCGCTGTCATAGACCACGCCGCCCCCGGCCTGGATATAAAGCGTTTGATCCATCAGCACGGCCGTCCGAAGCGCGATGCACATATCCATGTCGCCGCCCGCCGAGAAATAGCCAACGCCGCCGCCATAAACGCCGCGCTTCTCGGGCTCCAGCTCATCGATGATTTCCATCGCGCGCACCTTGGGTGCGCCTGAAACCGTGCCTGCGGGCAGCCCCGCCAGAAGCGCCGAAAGCGCATCGTGATCGTCCGATAGCTCGCCCACCACGTTCGAGACGATGTGCATCACGTGGCTATAGCGTTCGACGATGAATTCCTCCGTCGGGCGCACCGTGCCGATCTTCGCCACCCGCCCCACATCGTTGCGCCCAAGATCGAGCAGCATCAGATGTTCGGCGCATTCCTTCTCATCGGCCATCAGATCCGCTTCGAGCGCGCGGTCTTCGTCTGCCGTTGCGCCCCGGGGCCGGGTGCCCGCGATGGGCCGGATCGTCACCTCGCCGCCAAACACCCGAACGAGTATCTCTGGCGAGGCGCCGATCACCTGGAACCCCCCGAAATTGAAGTAGAACATGAAGGGCGAGGGATTGGTGCGCCGGAGGCTGCGATAGAGCGCAAAGGGCGGCAGCGTGAAGGGCTGCGCCCAGCGCTGGGAGGGGACAACCTGAAAGATATCGCCTGCTCGGATGTATTCCTTGGCGCGTTCGACGGCGGCAAGATAGCCCGCGTGGCTGAAGTTCGAAACCGGGGGGCCCACATCGGCGCTGTCGCCGAAGCCGCGCGTTTCGCCCGACACCGCGCGTTCGAGATCGCGCACCGCGTCCATCACCCGCTCGGCGGCCTGGGCATAGGCGGCGCGGGCCGTGAGGCCCGAACTGGCCCAGGCCGGAGCCACAACGGTGACCTCGCCTTTCACCCCATCGAGCACAGCCACCACCGAGGGCCGCAGCATCACCGCATCGGGCAGGTTCAACGGATCGGGGTTCACATCCGGCAGATGCTCCACCAGCCGGATCATGTCATAGCCCAGATAGCCGAAAAGCCCCGCGGAGGCGGCAGGCAGATCATCGGGCAGGGCGATGCGGCTTTCCGCGATGACTGCGCGCAGGCTGTCGAGCGGGGAGCCTTCGAGGGGCTCGAACGTCTCGCGATCAAAGCGGGCGTTACGGTTGATGCGGCTTGTCCCGCCCCGGCATTCCCACACCAGATCGGGCTTCATACCCACCATCGAATAGCGCCCGCGCACCTCGCCGCCCGTCACCGATTCCAGAATGAAGCTGTCGGCCCGCGCCTCGGCGAGCTTCAGCATCAGCGAAACCGGCGTGTCGAGATCCGCCGCGAGCCGGCTGTAAACAACCTGGTTCTCGCCCGCCTCATAGCCTTTCGCGAAGCTCTCGAAATCCGGGGTCAGTGCCATCAGGGAAACTGCGCGTGAACCGCGTTCAGCGCCTGCTGGTTGATCTGGATCCCAGCGCGCGTCTGCGCGGCCTGGGTGAATAGCTGGAGCGCATCGCCCGCAAGCGTCTGGGCCGCCTGCGCCTCAAACGCCGCAAGCCCGGCGGCGGCATCGGGGGCCGTGCGATCGGGCGCGATGATCGTATCAAGGCGCACCAGCACGGCCGCGCCCGCATCCTCGAAAACGCGCAGCTCATTTGGCTCCATCTCGAACACGCCCGCCACAAAGGCCGGGGGCGCATCGTCGAGAAACGCGTCGCGCTCCAGATTGCGTTCGGTGCGCAGGGGCAGATCCAGCCCGGCCATCTCGGCCCCGCCGCGGATCGCCTCCGCCGCCGCTTCGGCCTGTTCGGCCAGAACGCGCGCGGTTTCCTGCATCTCCCAGCCTTCGATCACCCGGTCGCGCACCTCATCGAGGGGTTGCAGCGCGGGGGGCCGGATCTCATCGAGCCGAAGCGCGAAAAGCCCGCCTTCCTCCAGTTCGATCACCTCGGGAAAATCGCCTTCCTGGGCGGCAAAGGCGGCTTCGCGGAAGCCCTGATAGGCGGCGATCCCGTCGGCCACATCCGGCCGCCAGTCAATCTGCCCCAACTCCAGCTCGCTTTCGCTGGCCAGTTCCTCCAGCGTGGCGCCGCCCGCCAGAAGATCGTCGATATCGATCACCATATCCCCGATCAGGCGGCGCGCCGCATCGGTGGCATATTCCGTCTCCAAAAGCGGGCGCGCCTCGTCAAAGGGCGTCTCCTGCGCCGTCAGAATAGCGTTCACGCGGAAGATCGCGGGCCCGAGATTCGTGGGCAGCGGCCCCACCACGCCCGGCTCTTCCAGCGCGAAAACCGCCGCGCCGTTTTCGCCAAGCGCGGCTTCCGACACATCGCCGAGATCGATATCGGCCAGGCTCAGGCCCCGGTCGGCGACCAGATCCTCGAAGCTCGCCTCACCGCCTGTCACCCGCGCAAGCGCCGCCGCCGCCGCTTCGTCCGAGACATAAACGAGCCGCTCCACCAACCGCCGCTCGGGCAGCACGAACTCATCGATACGCTGCTCGTAAAGCGCGCGCAGCGCCTCCTCATCGGCATCGATGGTGTCCAGCATCATATCGGGTGTGACCCAGGCATAGGTGATCGCGCGTTCTTCGGCGAGCGTGAAGAGCGCCTCGTTTTCCTCGTAATAGGCCGTCAGATCCGCATCAGAGGGCTCGGCAATCGGCTCGGCCAGATCGGCTTCGGTGAGCCGCGCCCAGGTGATATCGCGCCGCTCGCGCGCCCAGTTGAAGAGCGTGTCAATAAAGGTGTCCTGCGCGCCGAACCCGCCGCCAACGGCGCCTTGCATCAGCGTGCGCGCCGTATCGGCCCGGATCTGATCTTCGAATTCGGCCACGTTCATGCCCTGCTGGCGCAGCGTGAAGGCATAGGCTTCCCGGTCAAACCCGCCATCGAGGCCCTGGAAGGCGGGGATCCGCAGCACCTCTTCGCCCACCACGTCATCGCCCACCGAAAGCCCGATGGCCTGCGCTTCGTGATCAAGTGCCGCGCGGCCTACGAGGCGCGACAGCACGTTGCGATCCACCCCGAACTGGCGCGCCTGGGCAAAGGGGATGGCCTGGCCCGTTTGCGCCGCAAGCGCGCGCAACTCGCCCTGCAGTTCACGGGCATAGGCGTTGGTGTCGATCTCCACATCGCCCACGGCGCCCACCATGCGCACCGAGCCGCCGAAATTCGTGGCCCCGAAGCCCGCAAGGCCGATGATCAGAAGCCCGAGGATCACCCAGACAACCGCGCGCGAAGCCTGCCCCTTTGCCATGCCAACCCTCTTGAAACTGCGGCGAATGCGCGAGCGGTGTATGTCAGGGGGCGGGGTGCTGCAAGTCTTCGCGCGTAAGCTGCGAAAGCCGCGCGATCACCTCTGCGAGCCCACCGGCATCGGCATTGGCAAAGGCGATCCGCAGCTCGGCCTGCCCCGCCGTGTCGTCCGCAGGCCGGAACATCGTTCCGGGCAGCAGCAATAGCCCCGCAGCGCGCACCAGCCGGGGCGCCAGCAGGGCCGAAGAGATCTCGAACGGATGGCGCACATAGGCAAAATAGGCGCCCGCGCCCAGAAGCTGCCAGCCGGGCAGGGTGGCCAGCCCCGCCTGCACCGCGGTGCGGCGCGCAAGGATCTCGGCGCGTTCCTTCGCCAGCCAGTCGCCCAGATGGCGCAGGCCCCAAAGCGCGGCGCGCTGGCCCAATTGGGGCGCGCAGATCGTCACCGTATCGAGGTATTTCTCCACTTCGAGAAGCCGCGCCGGGGAGGCCGCAATCGCGCCCACGCGGTGGCCGGTCAACCGGTAGGCTTTTGAGAAGGAATAGAGGTGGATCACCGTCTCATCCCAGCCGGGATCGGCAAACAGATCGTGCGGCACGCCCGGGCGGCTGAGAAAATCGCGATAGGTTTCATCGACGATCAGCGCAATGCCGCGTGCCCGCGCCAGATCGCGAATCTCTCCGATCAGTTGCGGCGGGTATTCCGCGCCGCCGGGGTTGTTGGGGGTCACCAGCACGATCGCGCGGGTCTCGGGCGTGATCGCCCGGGCCAGCGCGGCGGGATCGGGCAGCAGCCCGGCGCCCGTGGGGCAGGGGCGCGCCGCCACCCCCGCCATATCCAGCGCCATCTTGTGGTTGAAATACCAGGGCGTGGGCAGGATCACCGCATCGCCGGGGCCCGCCAGCGTGGCCAAGACCGCGGTGAACGCCTCATTGCAGCCTGCCGTGATCGCCACCTGTGCCGGGGCCACGCCCCCGCCGTAACGCGTGCTCATCTGCGCGGCGAGCTCTTCGCGCAGTTCGGGCAGCCCCAGAACCGGCCCGTAAAGATGTGCGCCCGGCTCGTGCATCACCATCTCTGCCATCGCCGCGCGCATCGGCTCGGGCGGCGGCGCCACCGGCGCGGCCTGGCTGAGGTTGATCAGCGGGCGGTCCGGCGCGAAGGCCACCCCGTCGATCCAGCGCCGCGCCTCCATCACCGGCGGCGCCATCGTGCGCGCCATGTTTGCATTCACCGGCCCGGGCACGGCGCCCCCTTCATCTTGGGAAAAATACTCCGGGGTCCGGGGCAGCGCCCCGGGTGGCGGCCGCCCTCACTCCGTTCCGCGATAGGGCTCCACATATTGCAGCGCCATGTCCCACGGGAAGAAGATCCAGGTATCCTGGCTGACCTCGGTGATGAACGTGTCCACCATGGGCCGCCCCTTGGGCTTGGCATACACGGTGGCCACATGGGCGTTCGGCATCACCTTGCGCACCACTTCCAGCGTGCGCCCGGTATCCACCAGATCGTCGATGATCAAAACGCCCGTGCCATCGCCCACAAGGGCCATATCGGGCTCCTTGATGATCACCGGCTCCGATTGCGTCTGATGATCGTAGCTCTTGATCGAGATCGTATCGACGGTGCGGATATCCAGCTCGCGGGAAACGATCATCGCCGGCGCCATGCCGCCGCGGGTGATCGCCACCACCGCTTTCCAGCCGCCGTCATCGGGCCCCTGGCCATCGAGCCGCCAGGCCAGCGCGCGGGCATCGCGGTGAATCTGATCCCAGCTCACGTGAAAGCCCTTTTCATGGGGCAGCCGGTCGTTCATGGCCGTTACCTTTCTATCAGAAGCCGGGTGCCAAGCGCGCCGAGGATCAGCGCCGTCGCCCGGTCGATCACCGGCTTTGCGGCGAGATAGCCCGCCCGCACCGGCGCGCGGCTCAGAAGCGCTGCAAACCCGGCATAAACGGTGATCTCCACGATCAGGTGGTTCCCGGCAATCAGAAGCTTCTGGCCGAGCGTCAGATCGGGCGGGAAGATCACCACCAGCACCGCGGCGGCAAAGAGCACCGATTTGGGGTTGAGGATATTGACGAGAAGGCCCGAGGCGAAGGCCCGCCGCCCGGCCCGGGGTGGCGCCGCGCCCAGAGGCGCGCGCGCGCCGCGCCAGGTGGCCCAGGCAATCCAGATCAGATAGAGCGCGCCCGCCGTCTTCACTGCCGTATAGGCCCAGGGGAAGAGCGCGAAGATCGCATCAAGCCCCAGAAGGGCGGCCAGCGTCCACGAGGCTGCCATAACGGCGAGTCCCGCGCCGGTGGCGATCCCGGCGGCGCGCCCGCCCGTCAGCGTATTGCGGATGGCCAGCAGAAGCGCCGGCCCGGGGCTAGCCATCGCCGCCAGAAGCGCGAGGTTGAAGGCGGCGATATGCTCCCAGCCCATACGCTCAGACCGTTGAGATATCCGGCGCGTCGACGGCCTTCATGCCCACGACGTGATAGCCCGCATCCACATGCAGCACCTCGCCGGTCACGCCCGACCCGAGATCGGACAGCAGGTAAAGCGCCGATTTGCCCACATCGTCGGTTGTCACATTCCGGCGGAGGGGGGAGTTCAGTTCGTTCCACTTCATGATGTAACGGAAATCGCCGATGCCCGAGGCCGCGAGCGTTTTGATCGGCCCCGCCGAGATCGCGTTCACGCGAATGCCGTCCTTGCCCAGATCCTCGGCGAGGTAGCGCACGCTTGCTTCAAGCGCCGCCTTGGCCACGCCCATCACATTGTAATGGGGCATCACACGTTCGGCGCCGTAATAGGTGAGCGTCAGAAGCGATCCGCCCTCATTCATCATCGCGGTGGCCCGCTGGGTCACCGCAGTAAAGGAATAGACGGAGATATCCATCGACATCTGGAAGTTTGCCCGGCTGGTATCCACGTAGCGGCCGCGCAATTCGTTCTTGTCGGAAAACCCGATGGCGTGCACCACGAAATCAAGCGTGCCCCAGCGTTCCTTCAGGGCCGCAAAAAGCGCATCCATGGAGGCTTCGTCGGCGACATCGCAGGGCAGCACGATGTCAGATCCAAGCTGGGCGGCCAACGGATCAACCCGCTTTTTCAGGGCGTCGCCCTGGTAGGAAAACGCAAGCTCCGCGCCCTGCTCGGCACAATTCCGCGCAATGCCCCAGGCGATCGACTTGTCATTGGCTAACCCCATGATGAGGCCGCGCTTTCCTGCCATGAGTTGAGATGCCATCCTGGTCCGCCGCCTCCCGGATCGGGTTTTCGCTCTGGTATGCCATTGCGCTTGGGGTATCAAGGTGGTGCAACCGCTTGCACGGCCCCCGCGATCGGCGTATCCCAGATGCCCGGCGCGGGGAACAAACGCGCCTGAGGAGCAGTTATGAGTGAACGCACGGGCATCTTCGCGGGCGACGATCCGTTTGGGCTGGCGCAATCCTGGCTCGACGAGGCCGCCAAAACCGAAGCCAACGATCCCAACGCCATGCAGCTGGCCACGGTGGATGCCGATGGCTTGCCCAATGTGCGCACCGTTCTGCTGAAAGAGATCGAGGCAGATGCCTTTGTCTTTTACACAAACTACGAAAGTGCCAAGGGGCAGGAGCTTGCGGCAACCGGCAAGGCGGCCTTCGTGCTGCATTGGAAATCGCTGGGGCGCCAGGTCCGGGTGCGCGGGCTGGTTTCTCGCGAGGATGGAAAAAAGGCAGATGAATACTACCATTCGCGGGCGCTCAAAAGCCGGCTCGGCGCCTGGGCCTCGCGGCAATCGGAACCCTTGCGGTCGCGCGAGGCGCTGATGGCCGAGGTCGCCAAGGTCACCGCCATGAAGGGCACAAAACCGGGGCGGCCACCCTATTGGGGCGGGTACCGCATCCGCCCCCTGGAGATGGAGTTCTGGGCGGATGGCGCCTTCCGGTTGCATGACCGGTTTCGCTGGCGCCGCGCCGCCCCGGATCGTGGCTGGGAGATCGCCCGGTTGCATCCATGACACGTTGGAGCCGCGATTGGTAAAGGTGCCGATTTGCGCGTTTTTTTCTTGCGCGTCTGCGCTAACATGTCGCTAACTGAAAACACTACCGGCCACGGGCCGAACGGGACAAACTTTACAATGAGTGACGCGGACGAGCGGGGGCGCACGGTAAGGGGTCGGGTCAAATGGTTCGATCCCTCAAAGGGCTTTGGGTTCGTGGTTGCCGATGAGGGCGGCCCGGACATCCTTCTGCACGCCAACGTTCTGCGTAATTTCGGGCAAAGTTCCGTTGCCGATGCCGCCGGTATCGAGATCGTCGTTCAGGAAACCCAGCGCGGCGCGCAGGCCGTGGAAGTGCTGGCCATCGATCCGCCGGTGGGCGAGGGCGCGCCGGTGGGCGAAGCCGCCTCGGGGCTGGCCGAACCGGTAGATCTTTCCTTGCCCCGCGTTCCCGCGCGGGTAAAGTGGTTCGATAAATCCAAGGGCTTCGGGTTCGCCAATGTGTTCGGGCGGCCGGAAGATGTGTTCCTCCATGTGGAGGTGCTGCGCAGATCGGGGCTGGCCGATCTGCAGCCGGGCGAAGCGGTAACGCTTCGCGTGGTAGATGGTGCTCGGGGGCGTATGGCCGTTCAGGTAACGAGCTGGGAATCAGCGACCAAGAGCGACCAATGACGGGAAGGGTTGGCGCGTTTGTGCTGACGTTTGCTTTAACATTCGCGGTCACCGCTGCGGTGGCCTGTCAGCCCGATCAGGTTCAGATCCGGGGCGATTTCGGGCAGGCCCGGTTCAGCGTGGAAGTGGCCGATGAGCCTTCGGAACGGGCGCGCGGGCTGATGAACCGGCCCTCGATGCCGATGAGCGCGGGCATGCTCTTTGTCTATGACGGGCCGCGGCGCGCGCAGTTCTGGATGAAGAACACACTCATCCCGCTTGACATGATCTTCACCGATCAGACGGGCCGCATCACCCATATCCACGAAAACGCCGTGCCGATGGATGAGACGATCATCGATGGCGGATCGGGTGTGTTTTCGGTGCTTGAGATCAATGGCGGGCTTTCCGCGCAGCTTGGCCTTTCTGTGGGTGACGAGCTGCGCCACCCGGCCTTTCCGGCAAGCCGCGCTATCTGGCCCTGCCCGGAATAGCGGCGGCCCACATCAGGTCTTTCCAGAGCCTGCGAGCAGCGCTAAAGAGGCCCCCGTCGGGGCGTAGCGCAGCCTGGTAGCGCGTCTGTTTTGGGTACAGAAGGTCGTGAGTTCGAATCTCGCCGCCCCGACCAACATCTTGCATCCCGAATTCTGAACTCCGCTATATGTTGTGGCCGGGCAGCACGCGCGGGTTTCCGCCTGTCTGTGGATAACTTCGCTGATCCGGTGCGGTTTCGGGGCCACGCATCACGCCCTGCCGGCTGTCGGATTGGCTGGACAGCGCGCCGTCACCGCAAGCTGACATTCTGCGCGGATCCCCCCGGCGGCCCCGGCGCAACGCGCTGGATTCACAGCGTTTCACCTGGCCCGATTTCCGTGGGCCCCATCGCACCCCGACCCCCGTAGCGGCGCGGGAATCGTGGCCGCCCGCATGCCCGCCAAGAGTGTGTGACGGTCAAGTAAAAAAACTTTTCCCAAACCGTGAATTTGGCGTTGACGGTTCGGCCCCTCATACGCCAGTTTGTGCTGGCTGGTACGGCGCCCACTAGATGTTGTGGGTTCAGGGCGTCACACTCTCACAGATCATCCTCACCTTCCGGTAGGGAAGGCCGGGGGCCTCAGGCCCCCGATGGCGATGCTGTGCCTGGCGCACTCTGGCGTACCAGCACGAGACATTGAGGGCCGAGCACCGTGCGGCGAAGCATGGGCCGGCAACCACGCCGCAAAGGCAAACGGGGCCAGGATATGAAGATCGATCGCAGCTTCACCAAAGCAGGACAAGACGCCTACGCGGCGCTGGAATTCACCACCACGACCTCGGAGATTCGCAATCCCGACGGCACCATTGTGTTCAAGCTCGATGACGTGGAAGTGCCTGAAACGTGGAGCCAGGTGGCGTCTGACGTCATCGCCCAGAAGTATTTCCGCAAGGCCGGTGTGCCCGCGCGCCTGAAAAAGGTGCGCGAGAAGGGCGTGCCCGAGTTCCTCTGGCGCTCGGTGGCCGACGAGGCCGCGCTCGCCAAGCTTCCGGAAGACGAACGCTTCGGGGGCGAAACCTCCTCCAAGCAGGTGTTCGACCGGCTTGCGGGCGCCTGGGCCTATTGGGGCTGGAAGGGCGGCTACTTCACCTCCGAGGCCGATGCGCGCGCGTATTTTGACGAGATGCGCTACATGCTGGCCACCCAGCGCGCCGCGCCCAACAGCCCGCAATGGTTCAACACCGGCCTTCACTGGGCCTATGGCATCGATGGGCCCGCCCAGGGCCACCACTATGTGGATTACAAGACGGGCAAGCTCACCAAATCGAAATCGGCCTATGAGCACCCGCAGCCCCACGCCTGCTTCATCCAGTCCTGTGCCGACGATCTGGTGAACGATGGCGGCATCATGGATCTTTGGGTGCGCGAGGCGCGCCTGTTCAAATACGGCTCGGGCACGGGCACGAATTTCTCGCTGCTGCGCGGGGAGGGTGAGAAGCTGTCGGGTGGCGGCAAATCCTCCGGCCTTATGGGTTTCCTGAAGATTGGGGACCGCGCGGCAGGCGCGATCAAATCGGGCGGCACCACGCGCCGCGCGGCCAAGATGGTGATCGTGGATGCCGATCACCCCGATATCGAGCAGTTCATCGATTGGAAGGTGATCGAGGAACAGAAGGTCGCCTCGCTCGTGGCCGGCTCGAAGATGCACGAGGCCAAGCTGAACGCGATCTTCGAGGCGATCCGCGGCTGGGATGGCACGGCGGAAGATGCCTGCGAGCCGAAGGCCAATGCGCAGCTCAAAACCGCGATCCGCGATGCCAAGAAGGTCGCGATCCCGGAGACCTATATCAAGCGCGTGCTCGATTATGCCCGCCAGGGCTACACCGCGATTGAGTTTCCGACCTATGACACGGATTGGGACAGTGAAGCCTACAGCTCCGTCTCCGGCCAGAACTCAAACAACTCCATCCGCGTTACCGATGCCTTCCTGAAGGCGGTGGAAGAGGATGCCGATTGGGATCTCATCAACCGCACCAGCGGCACGGTGGCCAAAACGGTGAAGGCGCGGGATCTCTGGGAAAAGGTGGGCCACGCGGCCTGGGCCTGCGCCGATCCCGGCATCCAGTACCACGATACCGTCAACGCTTGGCACACCTGCCCGGAAAACGGGCCGATCCGCGGATCGAACCCCTGCTCGGAATACATGTTCCTCGATGACACGGCGTGCAACCTCGCCTCGATGAACCTGCTCACCTTCTACCAGGATGGCGCGTTCCAGGCCGAGGATTACATTCACGCCACCCGGCTCTGGACGCTGACGCTGGAAGTCAGCGTGATGATGGCGCAGTTCCCCTCGAAAGAGATCGCGCAGCGGTCCTACGATTTCCGCACGCTGGGGCTTGGCTACGCCAATATCGGCGGGCTCCTGATGAATATGGGGCTGGGCTATGACAGCGATGAGGGCCGCGCGCTTTGCGGCGCGCTGACGGCAATCATGACGGGCGTCTCCTACGCCACCTCTGCCGAGATCGCGGGCGAACTCGGGCCGTTCCCGGGCTATGCGCCGAACGCCGATCACATGCTGCGCGTGATCCGCAATCACCGCCGCGCGGCCCATGGGGCCACCGAAGGGTACGAGGCGATGAACGTGCGCCCCGTGCCACTTGATGCCGGTAACTGCCCCGATGCGCGGCTTGTCACGCTTGCGAAATCCGCCTGGGACGAGGCACTGGCCCTTGGCGAAAAGCATGGCTATCGCAACGCGCAGGCCACCGTGATCGCGCCCACCGGCACCATCGGCCTGGTGATGGATTGCGATACAACCGGGATCGAGCCGGATTTCGCGCTCGTCAAATTCAAGAAACTCGCAGGTGGCGGTTACTTCAAGATCATTAACCGCTCCGTTCCGGCGGCGCTGGAGACACTTGGGTATTCTCCCGCCCAAATCGGTGAAATCGTCTCCTACGCCGTCGGGCACGGAACGCTGGGCAATGCCCCCGGCATCAACCACACCGCCCTGATCGGCCACGGCTTCGGGCCCGAAGAGATCGAAAAGATCGAGGCCGCGCTGCCTTCGGCCTTCGACATCAAGTTCGTCTTCAACCAGTGGACGCTGGGGGAAGCCTTCTGCACCGAGGTGCTGGGCATCCCGGCCGAAAAGCTCAGCGATCCCACCTTCGACATGCTGCGCCATCTGGGCTTTGCGAAGGCCGATATCGATGCTGCAAACGATCACGTCTGCGGAACGATGACGCTCGAGGGCGCGCCGCATCTGAGCGAAGATCACTACGTGGTCTTCGATTGCGCCAACCCCTGCGGCAAGAAGGGCAAGCGCTTCCTCTCAGTGGATAGCCACATCTACATGATGGCCGCCGCGCAAAGCTTCATCTCGGGCGCGATCTCGAAAACGATCAACATGCCCAACGATGCCACGATCGAGGATTGCCAGCGCGCCTATGAGCTTTCCTGGTCCCTCGGCGTGAAAGCCAACGCGCTCTACCGCGATGGCTCGAAGCTTTCGCAGCCGCTCGCCGCCGCGCTCGTGGAAGATGACGACGAGGCGCTCGAGGTGCTGGAGACCGGCTCGCCCCAGGAAAAGGCGACCGTGCTGGCCGAAAAGATCGTCGAAAAGGTCGTGGTCAAGGAACTGGTACGCAGCCACCGCGAGAAGATGCCGGAACGGCGGAAGGGCTACACCCAGAAGGCCATCGTGGGCGGCCACAAGGTATATCTCCGCACCGGGGAATACGGCGATGGCAGCTTGGGCGAAATCTTCATCGACATGCACAAGGAAGGCGCGGGCTTCCGGGCGATGATGAACAACTTCGCCATCGCGGTCTCGGTCGGCCTGCAATACGGCGTGCCGCTCGAAGAGTTCGTGGATGCCTTCACCTTCACCAAGTTCGAACCCGCCGGGATGGTGCAGGGCAATGACTCGATCAAGAACGCCACCTCGATCCTCGATTACATCTTCCGCGAACTGGCGGTCAGCTATCTCGACCGTACCGATCTGGCCCATGTGAAGCCCGAAGGCGCGGCCTTCGACGAACTGGGCCGCGGCGAGGAAGAGGGTGTGCGGAACTTCGAGAATGTCTCGGAAACCGCGGCCACCAAATCGCTGGAAGTGCTGAAGCAGGTGGCCTCCACCGGCTACATGCGCAAGCGCGTGCCGCAGGAACTTGTGGTGCTGCAGGGCGGCGGCGGCGCGGTGGCGTTTGACGGATCGGTCGATGCCGCCACGGCGATGACCGCGGTGCTGACGGAGGGCGAAGCCACCGTTTCGCGCGGCGGCGTGGCGCTCGATCCGGTGACCAAAGCCAAGATGCAAGGCTACGAGGGCGACCCCTGCGGCGAATGCGGGAACTACACGCTGGTGCGCAACGGGACGTGCATGAAGTGCAATACGTGTGGGGCAACCTCTGGGTGCTCGTAACGAGGATTGGATACGTGTCGGACTCCGCAGATTGCTGCGCAATCCGCTCTATCCGACGCGGCGGATTTCTTTGAAATCCGCGCGGACACGGGGCGGGTGCGCTCGCCCCTGACGCGGATCAGGCCGCAGGCAGAAACCGGGCGGTACAGACAAGAGCCTGATCAGCGAAACTCAGGGCCCCCTCGGGGGCCCTTTTTCTGCGCGGGCCCCTGCGCGGGATGGCACGCCTAGCGCCCGGCCAGCAAATCGGCCACCGGCGCGCCCTCGGGCAGATCGAGCCGTGCGCGCAGCCGGGCCCGCCCCCGCGCCACCCGGCTCATCACCGTGCCGATGGGAAGCCGGTGGCGTCGCGCAAGCTCGGCATAGCTCGCCCCGTCCACCGCATGTTCGAGGATCAGCGTGGCCTGCGCATCCGGCAGATGGGCCAGCGCCTGCATCACATCGCCCGCGGCAAGGCGCGATCCGGCCTCGGGCGCCGTGGCCGGCATCAGATCGTCCGTCAGTTCCTCTGCCGGCGGGCGGCGGCGGCGCGAAAGGTTCTTCAGCGCCGTGAACAGATAGGCTTCCACATCATCGATGGGCGGCTCTTCGGCCAGGCGTTTCCACACCCGCAGAAGCGCCTCTTGCGTGAGATCTTCGGCAGCATCGATGCTCGGGCTGTAGCGGCGTGCACGCCGCATCAGGCGCGGAAGCATATCGGCCACGGCCGTTGACCGGTCGGAAGGTTCCACCATACCTGACCACTCCAGTCTTTTCCGGGTATTGGCCGAAACTGGGGATAGTCGCCCCGAATGTCGCCCTCAGGTGGGGATAACCCCGGTTTTCGGCGGCAGCCCGCGCGCCGCAGCACCCGCAATCGGCAAGGCACCGCGCGCCGAAACTCTCGCCAGAGGGGTATGGGATGGAAGTTGCGGTGTGCGCGTCAATGTCTGTGGGGGCCCAGAATGCCCCCGTATGTAACCAACACTTGAGAGGAACATATGCAACGTATCGCACTGACAACGTGTGTCGCCGCGCTGATCGCAGGGGCTGCCGTGGCAGCCGATTATGATGCTGACGGCGATGGCCAGGTCACGTTCGACGAGATTCTCGCGCTCGTCCCAACCATGACCGAGGAAACGTTCAGCACTGTCGATACCGACGGTGACGGGATGCTCAACGCTGATGAGCTTGCCGCCGCCCAGGAAAGCGGCCTGATCCCGGCCGCCGGGTAAGCTCTCGAGAACGCCCCCAACCGGGTCGTGGCGCTGCCATGGCCCGGTGATTTTCTCGCGTCCGGGTCGCGGTTCGCCGCGGCCCGGTTCGCGTTTTCAGACCTGAGCTTTCAGATTGGAGTCTTCAGGCGGGC
The DNA here is from genome assembly GCA_028285485.1 of Paracoccaceae bacterium. Taxonomy (GTDB): domain Bacteria; phylum Pseudomonadota; class Alphaproteobacteria; order Rhodobacterales; family Rhodobacteraceae; genus JANQPC01. The sequence goes on from JANQPC010000081.1 coordinate 15,276, forward strand.
CTATTCAGAGCCGCGCGAAAGCGCCACAACGCCTGTGCGCGCCATCTCCTGAAGCCCCAGCGGGCGCATCAGATCGGCGAAGGCATCGATCTTCTCCGGCGTGCCCGTCACCTCGAAAATGAAGCTGTCGAGCGTTGAATCGACGGCATGCGCGCGGAAGATATCCGCAAGCCGCAGCGCTTCCACCCGCTTGTCCCCGCGGCCCGCCACCTTGAAAAGCGCAAGCTCGCGCTCCACCGCCGGGCCTTCCACCGTAAGGTCATGCACCTCATGCACGGGCACGATCCGGCCAAGCTGCGCCTTGATCTGTTCAATCACCGAGGGTGTGCCAACGGTCACGATCGTGATCCGCGAGGTATGGCCCTGGTGATCCACCTCCGCCACCGTGAGGCTTTCGATATTGTAGCCCCGGCCCGAAAACAGGCCGATGACACGCGCAAGCACGCCCGCTTCGTTATCCACGATCACCGCCAGCGTATGGCGCTCCATCGCCTCGGCATGGGGGTCGCGCAGATCGTAGGCTGAATGCTTCGATGCGCCCTTCTGGATCTTCAGGCTGGCCATATCCGGCGGTCTCCTCGGGTTCGGGGCCCATGTTGGGCGCTGTGCTTGCCCCGCGGGCGCGCGCGGCGCAAGGGGCAAATTCGCGTGATCTCGGGCCGCGGCGCCGCATAATCGCCCCATTTCCCGCTATGGTCCGCGCCACGGGGCGCCCCGCAATGGGTGCGGCCCCATGGGATGTGGAAATGGGTGTGTACATGAACCGATTTGGATCGATCGCCGCGATTGCATTGGCCTTTGGTGCGGGGCCCGCCCTGGCCAGCGACGTGGATCTCGAAAGCGATTTTGCGCGGGATATCTTCCGCATGGCGGCCGCGGGCCAGGGGCTGGACGAGATCCGGGGCACCTTGCGCGAGGTATTTGCGCGGCAGGATATCGATGGCACGCCGGGCCTTTCCGCCGCCGATGGCGCCGCACTTGAAGCGCGGTATTCGAGCGAGCTGCACGCCCAGATCATTTCCGACTGGATGCGCTACGACACCGATGGCGATTTCACGGTCACGGTGGACGAGCTGCGCCCGGCGGCGCTGGCCGAGGCCGATCGCCCGCTGATCAGCGGCACGGTCGAGGTGGAGCCCACCGAAGACCAGATCGCTTTCGTTGCCGAGGCGCTGATTGCCGAACGCATGGCGCGCGATCTCGATGGCGATGGCGCCGTGACCTTCGAGGAACTCACGCGCTATGCCGAGGCTGCCGCGGCGAGCCGCATGGCCGTTTCGCAGGCCGAGCGCCTTCTGCCGCCGCCGGAGCTTGACGGCAATGCCGATGGCACGATTTCCGAGGCCGAGTATATCGCCGGCGCCGAGGCGATCTTTGCCGCGCTCGATGCTGATGGCGATGGCACGGTCTCGCGCCGGGAACGCGCGCTTCTGCGCAACCAGCAGCGCAGCGATGACCGGCGCGCGGCCAAACAGGCCGAAACGCGCGACAATGCCGATCGCCGGGCCGCTGCGCTCGAACGTGCGCTTGAGCGGCGTGCGGCGATGCCGTCCTGCGAACTGCCCGCAATCGCCGCCGAGGGCGAACGGTTTGTGCTGGCGGGCCTGCGCGGCACCGGAATCACCAATCTTCATCTCGGCGATCCCGCCGAAGCCGCCGATCTTGTGGATGTGGCGATCCCCGAAGGCGATGCGCCCGTGACCCTGATCGCGGGGTTCGAAAGCGATACGATCCTGCGCCTTCAGGGCGCGGGCACGCGGGTGACGACCGTGATCTTCACCCAAGGGCGCGTGGGCATCGTGGGCGCGGGCGCCGATATCACCTTTGCCGAGGCGGGCCCCGGCTGCCATATCGATCTGGCCGCGCCCGATCCCGCCGATCCGCGCAGGCTCTACGGGCCCGAGCTTTCCGCCTCGGTGCTCGGCCCGCGCCTGGGCACGGTTGATTTCGGCGCGCGCAGCAACGCGCCGTTCGACAGGCTTGAAGGCGCCATCAGCTTCGGCGTTGGCGGCGCGGCGGATGCGGCCTGGGATATGTTCGAGGAATTCACGCCCGGTGGGCTTGTGTCGCTCGATCCCGCGCAGGTCGCCACCGTGGAGGCCGCCTACAAGCTGCCGATGGCGCCCCATTCGGCGGGCATCGCCCAGCTTGTGGCCGAAGGCGTGCTCGTGCCGGTGGAAAGCCGCATCACGCCGCAAACCGTGCTTGAAACCGAGCAGGGCGCGATTTCCGTGGGCGGGCAGACCTTTATCGCGGGCCCGGCCACCGATGCGATCCTGGCCGACGGGCTGATCTTCACCCGCGATCACGATCGCATCTGGGTGGGCCGCCCACCTGCGGAATACCGGGTGACGGCGCCGTTCGAATACCCGGCAGAACTGACGGGGGTGCATACGGTCACCTTCCTCCTGCCCGATGGCGTGCCGCTGCCCACCGGCGATCCCGGCGAAAGCCAGGTGCGCCGGATCGGCGGGTAGGGCGTTACACGAGGACCGAGCCCTTGGCGTCAATCACGCCCTGGGTTTCGGCCTCGCCCAGCAGCATTTCGTTATGCGCCTTGCCCGAGGGGATCATCGGGAAGCAGTTCTCGTGCTTCTCCACGAGGCAATCGAAGATCACCGGCCCGTCATGGTTCAGCATCTCCAGGATCGCATCGTCCAGATCGGCGGGATCGGTGCAGAGAATGCCTTTCGCGCCAAAGGCTTCGGCAAGCTTCACGAAATCAGGCAGCGCCTCGCTCCAGGAATGTGAGTAGCGCTCGCCGTGCAGCAGCTCCTGCCACTGGCGCACCATGCCAAGGCGCTCGTTGTTGAGGATGAACTGCTTGACGGGAAGGCGGTACTGCACCGCCGTGCCCATCTCCTGCATGTTCATCAGCCATGAGGCTTCGCCGGCCACGTTGATCACCAGTGCATCGGGATGCGCCATCTGCACGCCGATCGAGGCTGGGAAACCGTAGCCCATCGTGCCAAGGCCCCCCGAAGTCATCCACAGGTTCGGATCTTCAAAGCCCAGATACTGCGCCGCCCACATCTGGTGCTGGCCCACCTCGGTGCAGATATAGCGATCCTTGCGGTGCTTGGTCAGCTCTTCGAGGCGCTTGAGCGCATGTTGCGGCTTGATCGTATTTTCCGAATTGGTGAAGGCTAGGCAATCCACCTTGCGCCATTCCTTGATCTGGTGCCACCAATCCAGCACCGCGGGCGCGTTCGTCTTCCGCCCACGGGATTTCCAGACCTTCAGAACATCTTCCAGAACATGGGCCACATCGCCCACGATGGGCACATCCACATGGATCACCTTGTTGATCGAAGATGGATCAATATCGATATGCACCTTCTTGGAATTTGGTGAAAAATCGGCGATGCGCCCCGTGATCCTGTCATCAAACCGGGCGCCGATATTGATCATCAGATCGCAGCCATGCATCGCCAGATTGGCCTCATAGAGCCCGTGCATCCCCAGCATGCCCAGCCAGTTTTCGCCCGAGGCGGGGTAGCTGCCCAGGCCCATCAGGGTGGAGGTGATCGGAAAGCCCGTGGCATCGACCAGTTCGCGCAGAAGCTGGCTGGCCCCGGGGCCTGAATTGATCACCCCGCCGCCGGTGTAGAAGACGGGTTTCTTCGCCGTCTCCATCAGCTCCACCAGCCGGGTGATCTGATCGAGATCGCCTTTCACCTTGGGCTTGTAATGCTGCGTGCGCGCCTTCGCGGGCGGCACATAGGTGCCCGAGGCAAACTGCACATCCTTCGGGATATCCACCAAAACCGGGCCGGGCCGCCCGTTCGTGGCCACATGGAAGGCCTGGTGGATCACGTCAGAAAGCGCATCGGTCTCCTTCACCAGCCAGTTATGCTTGGTGCAGGGCCGGGTGATGCCCACCGTATCGGCCTCCTGAAACGCATCCGTGCCCACCATGAAGGTTGGCACCTGGCCCGTCAGCACAACGATCGGGATGGAATCCATCAGCGCATCGGTCAGCCCGGTCACCGCGTTTGTGGCGCCGGGGCCGGAGGTCACAAGGCACACGCCCGGCTTGCCGGTGGATCGGGCATAGCCCTCGGCGGCGTGCACCGCGCCCTGTTCGTGGCGCACAAGCACGTGGCGGATATCGTTTTGCTGAAAGATCTCGTCGTAGATCGGAAGCACGGCGCCGCCGGGATAGCCGAATACCACTTCAACGCCCTGATCCTTCAGCGCCGTCACGACCATCTTCGCGCCCGTCATCTGTGCCATCGCCGTTTCTCTCTCTTCGCCTTCGTGCCCTGCATGTGTGTTGCGCATAAAAAAGCCCCCGGTCTTACTCGGGGGCGCATGGGGTACCGTTATGGTGCTCGTTACCGGCCCATGCGCCATGTTCCTACAATAAGTACGACCTGTGCCATTGCTGGCGGCTCCTTCTTCGCGTGGGCGAGACAGTAGGGCGGGGCTTTAGGAGCGTCAACAGGGGAATGGGCGAAAAACATGTCGCACAGGCGCCGGGATCTTTGCGGATGTTTCAGCTGTGCGGCGTGTGGGGCAGTTTTCGTGCGTTGGGCGGCTCCATGCCCCGCCACCGCCCTAGGGGCAGGCCGTTGGTGCCGGGCCGGCTCCATACGCCGATATCGCGCAAGCCACGCGCCGCAGAAACGAGACCGGACGCCCGCCAATGTGCCCAAAAGAAACATTTTTGTGCACAACCGCCCCGCATTAGCAGTTCCATCCTGTGCAACCTGTGTATAAGTTCCGCGCACCGTAACGATCCGCCCGCTTGGGACAGGCGGGCAACGAAAACAATATGGGAGGTTTTTTGCATGGATCGTCGTTCTTTCCTTAAAAACAGCGCGCTTGGCGGCACCGCCGCCGCGGCCGCCAGCCTCGCGACGCCCGCGATCTCGCAGGGCCGCGAAGTGCTTACCATGGTTACCACCTGGCCCCGCGGCCTGGCGGGCGTGTGGGATTCGGTTGAGCGCGTTGTGAACAACGTGGCCGATATGAGCGATGGCACGCTGACCATCGATGCCAAGGCGGCGGGTGAACTCGTGGGCGCCTTCGAAAGCTTCGATGCAACCACCTCGGGTCAGGCCGATGCCTATCACGGCGCCGATTACTACTGGGTTGGCCAGCATCCGGCCTGGGCGTTCTTCACCGCCGTGCCCTTTGGCATGACGGTGCCGGAACTGATGACCTGGTACTATGGCGGCGAAGGCCAGGCGCTTCACGTGGAAGTGGGTGAGATCTTCGGCGTACGCTCCTTCATCGCGGGCCAGACGGGCGCGCAGGGCGGCGGCTGGTTCCGTCAGCCGATCACCTCGGCCGGCGATCTGCAGGGCCTTAAGTTCCGCATGCCCGGCCTTGGCGGCCAGGCGCTTTCCACGCTTGGCGTGTCGGTGCAGAACATTCCCGGCGGCGAGATCTATCAGGCGCTCTCCACCGGTGCGATCGACGGCACCGAATGGATCGGCCCGTGGTCGGACGAACGGCTCGGCCTTCAGGAAATCGCGCAAAACTACTATCCTGCCGGTTTCCATGAGCCCGGCGCGGCCCTCTCGGTTGGCTTCAACCTTGAGCGGTTCAATGGCCTCTCCACCGCGCATCAGCGCATCCTCGAAGTGGCCTGTGCCGATGCCCATCAGCACAACTACGCGCTCTTCACCGCCAATAACGGCCCCGCGCTGCAGCGCCTGCTCTCTTCGGGCGTCACCACGAACACCTTCCCCGACGATGTCTGGGATGCGTTCGGCCAGGGCGCCACGGAGGTGCTTGGCAGCTACATGGATGACCCGATCTTCAAGAAGGTCTCCGATAGCGCCATGGCGTCGATGCGCGATACCTCGGCCTGGCTTTCGCTGGCTGACTCGCCCTACACGGCGCAGCGCGACCGCGTTCTGAGCGCGCTCTGATCGCCCTTTCAAGATAGGCCGGGCCGCGTGCATCCCGCACGCGGCCCGGTTTGCATAAGAAAACAGGGGGGAGGGCGATGGCCGACGCACTCTTGTGGCTGCTTTCGGGCATGTGGTCTGGCGTTGCCGGGCTGTTTTACGTGCTCACGCATCTGGGCCAGGTGCTGAATTTCTCCGAACCCGAGAACATCCTGCGCCTCGTCTTCTACGGCGCCTCCGTTGAATTCTTTTTCATCTTTTTCAATATCTTCGTCGTCGTCTTTGCCATCGGCATCTTCTCCCACGCCTTCCTCTGGCGCGTGGTGATCGGGCTTGAGACCTTCGCCAATATCGTGGGCCGCACGGCGGCCTGGGCCGGGCTGATCATGGTGCTGCAGCAGGTGATGGTGGTCTTCCTGCAATCGATCTTCCGGGTGGCCGAAATCTCCGTGGGCCCCTTCGGCCTGGAGTTTACCCAAACCGTCGGCTGGTATTCCGATGGGCTGAAGCTCTACAACGCCATCGTCGTCTGCATGTGCTGTGCGTGGACGTTCACGCAAGGCGGGCATGTGCGCGTTGATCTCGTCTATTCCGGGGTCAGCCACCGCGCCAAGCGGGTGATCGACATGTTCGGATCGCTCTGCTTCATGCTGCCCGCGATGCTGCTGACGTGGTTTTACGCCTGGTTTTTCCTCTGGCGCCACCTCATCAACCCGCCTGTAAACGCCTCCGATCCGCTGGAGCGTACGCTGGCCAAGGCCGTGGCCTTCCGCTGGAATGTCGAGACGATCAGCTTCAGCCCCTCGGGCTTTAACGCCTACTTCCTCTTCAAGGTGCTGATCCTGATCTTCTGCTTCATGATGATCGTTCAGGCGGTGGCCTTCTTCTTCCGCAGCTACCTCGAATTCCGCGAAGGCGAGGCCAGCGCCGGCAAGGGCCATGACAAAGACAGCCTTGGCGATCCGGACGCCGAGCGCGCCGCAGAAATCCACTAGGGGGCAGACGACAGATGCCATTCGGATTGGACGGGATCGAGGTTGGCCTCATCATCGTGTTCCTCTTCCTCTTCGGGGGGATCATGACAGGCTTTCCGGTGGCCTTTGCCATCGGCGGATCGGCGGTGATTTCCTTTGCGGTGATCGCGGCGCTCGATAGCGCAGGGCTGCTGATCCATCAGGCGATCGATACGGGCTCGGCGGAATATGCCGCCCTTCTGGCCGAAGGGGTGGCGCGCGAGGCGATCTCGGTCTTCCGATACCCCGAACTTCCAAGGGTTGAGGAAGCGCTCTTCCCCGGCGGCTGGGAACAGGCGCTCAACCGCAACATCTCTTTCATCGTGAACCGGATGAACGAACGGGTGATTGCGGGCCAATCCATCGAAACCCTGCTGGCGGTTCTGATGTTCGTGATGATGGGCATCACGCTCGAACGCTCAAAGATCGCCAACGATCTGCTTACCACCATGGCGCGGGTCTTCGGCCCGCTGCCGGGCGGGCTTGCGGTGTCCATCGTGGTGGTGGGCGCGTTTCTTGCGGCCTCCACCGGCATCGTGGGCGCAACCGTTGTCACCATGGGCCTTCTCGCCCTGCCGACGATGCTGCGAAACGGCTATTCGCCGGAGCTTTCCACCGGTGTGATCGCGGCCTCGGGCACCCTTGGCCAGATCATCCCGCCCTCGATCGTGATCGTGCTGCTAGGCACGCTCGCGGGCGATCTCTATTCCACCGCGCAGGAAAGCCGCGCCAAGCTTGTGGGCTGCACCGATGCGCTTACCTATCTGGGCGAGCCCGCGGTTGTCTCGGTTGGCACGCTCTTTCAGGCCGCGCTTGTGCCGGGGCTGATGCTGGCGGGCCTTTATGCCACCTATGCCTTCACCTTCGCGCTTCTGAACCCCTCGAAAGCCCCGCCGGTCACCGGTGGCGATGGCGAGGGTGGCACGGTGATCACCCGGGGCGAGGCCTTCGCCTGGTTCCTCTTTGCGCCGGTGGGCATCATCCTTGCGGTGATGATCGGCTCGGCGGCGGGCGTGGTGGGCAGCCAGAGCCTGGCGGTTGGCACCACGGTGCAGGATGCTCAGGCGCCGGAGCTGCGCACCAATGTCTCCGACTCCTGCCAGGAGGCGATGATCGAGCTTCACGGCCAGGAAAAATGGGATCGCTCGGTGGCCATGGCTCAGGAGCAGGCCGCAAGCGGCACCTCCACGAACATGCGCGAACTCACCGAGGAAGAGCTTGCCGAGGCGCGCGCCGCAGCACTCGCAAATGCCGCGCCCATCGGCTCGGGCGTTGCCACGCTGATGGTGCTCGCGGGCCTCGGGCTGGCGCTGGCCCGCGGGGTGGCCCCCGGCGCCAATTCCGGCCCGCTTCTGATCGGGGCGGCGGGCATCGTGCTCGTGCTCTTCATCGATGCCGCCGCGATCAGCCCCACGGCCTCGCCCGGCGCCACCTTTGCGATCCTCGCGATCCCGGTGGCCATCGTGCTCTACGGGCTGCGCCACGCCGCCGCCCGGCTTGCGGCCAATGAGCTTGTGCGCGTGGTCTTCCCGCCGCTTATTCTTATCATCGCCGTCCTCGGCTCGATCCTCGGCGGGATCACCAACCCCACGCCTGCCGCCGCCCTCGGCGCAGCCGGTGCGATCATGCTGGCCGCCTACCGCAAGCTGCAGGACGAACACCGCACGGGCCGGATCGTGATCTGGGCAAGCTTTGCGATCGTGATCATGATCCTGCTCGGCATCAACTTCGATCTGCGCGCCGATCGCGCCGGCATCACCTTTGCCGACTGGATCGCCATCATCGCCGCCAATGGCGCCTATCACGTGGCCTTCTTCGGGCTCCTGTATTCCTGCTGGGTGCTCTGGCGCACCTCTGTTCTGCCGCCCGTGGTGCGGGAGACGGCCAAGGTCACCTCGATGGTCTTCACCATCCTGATCGGCTCGCAGCTTCTGAACCTCGTGGTGATCTCCTTCGGGGGCGAACACTACATTCAGGAATTCCTGCGCGCCTTCGATAATGAGATGGTCGTCTTCCTGATCGTGATGCTGGTGCTCTTCATCCTGGGCTTCGTGCTCGATTTTCTGGAGATCATCTACATCGTGATCCCCATCGTGGGGCCGGTCATCTATGGCGGCACGATGGATCCGAAATGGGTGACGATCATGATCGCGGTCAATCTGCAGACCTCGTTCCTCACCCCGCCCTTCGGCTTTGCGCTCTTTTATCTCAGGGGGGTGGCCCCGCCGGGCATCACCACGGGCCACATCTATCGCGGCGTGGTGCCCTTCGTGCTGATCCAGGTTGTGGCGCTAGCGCTGTTCTGGGCCTTCCCGGGCATCGTGACCTTCGTGCCGGATCTGATCCCGAACTAAGCGGCTAAGGCGCGGAGCAAGGCGGATGTAGCGAAGAGCCGCGTCAGCGGCGGGCCGGGGGCTGTCGATCCACCGGTCGATCGGCGCGATTTATCCGCGCAAACCCGAACACGCTCTGGCCGGCGCGCCTGCATCGGCAAATCGACAGGCCGCGGGACGGCCCGTCGATGGCGCGGCGGGCCTGCGGCCCTTGTTCCGAGCCAGTGTCGCCACTCATCCCGCGGCTCCGCCCCCGCTACCGCTCGCCGTCACCCGCCAGAAGCCAGCCGAACACCCCCACCGCAATCAGGCTGCCTGCGATCTGCGCGGCGATGAAGGCGGGCACGTCCCCCGGCGCGATGCCCGAAAACGTATCCGTTATCCCCCGCGCAATGGCCACGGCGGGGTTGGCGAAGCTTGTCGAGGCGGTGAACCAATAGGCGGCGGTAATGTAGAGGCCCACGACCCAGGCCACCGCCCCGGGCCGGAACCGCACGGTTGCCAGGATCGCGCCCACGAGCCCGAAGGTGGCCACCACTTCCGCCAGCCATTGGCCCGCACCGCTGCGCGCGGTTTGAGAGATCTGCACCAGCGCCTGTTCGAACATCCCATGCGCGAGCATTGCGCCGAGAAGACCGCCCGCCACCTGTGCGGCCACAAAAGCCAGCGCGGGGCCGCCCCCGATCTCCCCCCGCACAAGGAACGCAAGCGTGACCGCAGGGTTGAAATGCGCGCCCGAGATCGGCCCGAAGATCGTGATCAGCACAACGAGGATCGCGCCGGTGGGCAGCGTATTGCCCAGAAGCGCCAGCGCCACGTCTTCGGTGAGGTTTTCCGCCATGATCCCCGAACCCACCACGGTTGCCACGAGGAAGCCTGTGCCCAGCGCCTCTGCGGCGAGCTTGCGCGCCAGATCGGGCATCTGCGGAAATCCTCTCGGGGCGCGGGCGGGGGCGCGGCGTGGCGGCGGGATCAGCCCTTGGTGGGCCGGCTATCCGGCAGCGAAATCTGCGCCACCTGTTCTGCAATCGGGTCGGTCGACAGGGGATGGGTGTCTGACGAATAAGCGTCGGGATCGCCAAGCTCCACCCAGGTGCCGCCGCGATAAACCTCAAGGGCCGAGAACCGCGCCTTGTAGCCCATCTTCGGGCTGCCGGGCACCCAGTAGCCAAGATAAACGTAAGGCAGCCCCGCTTCCTTCGCGATGCGGATGTGATCGAGGATCACGTAGGTGCCCAGGCTGCTGGCCGCGAGATCGGGATCGTAGAAGGAATACACCATCGACAGCCCGTCATCGAGCACATCTGTCAGGCACACCGCCGCCAGCGTACGGTCATCGCCTTCCCCGGCGGTGTATTCGATCACGCGGCTGCGGATCGGGGTTTCCTCGATCATCGCCGCGAATTCGAAGATGTCCATGTCGGCCATACCGCCATCGGCATGGCGGCTGTCGAGATAGGCGCGGAACAGGCGATACTGATCTTCCGTGGCCCAGGGCGAGGTGGCCTCGCGCACGAGATGCCCGCCCCGCCGATCCGCCCGCCGCTGGCTTTTCGAGGGCGTGAAATCCGCCACGCGGATGCGTGCCGACAGGCAGGCCGAACACTCCGCGCAAGACGGACGGTAGAGTACGTTTTGAGACCTGCGGAAGCCCTGTTTGGAGAGCGCGTCATTCAGCTTTTCGGCATACTCGCCCTGAAGCGAGGTAAACAACTTCCGCTCCATCCGGCCCGGAAGATAGGGGCAGGGCTGGGGGGCCGTCACATAGAACTGCGGCGCGATCGGAAGGGTGTGACGCATGAACGCTCACTGGCATAGACGAGTGAACGTTATCAACCCGTTGCAGCGCCGCCAACCCCCCGATGCGCACGGTCAGGCGCGATTTAGTGCCGCCGTTCCCAGAACGTGGTCAGTCAGCCCCTGGCGCCGCGACGAGATCAGCATCAGCACGATTGAGACAAGCTGCGCCGGCGCCATCGCAACCGAGATGTAGTAGCCCAGCGTGTGCAGCCCGGCGAGACCGGTATCGAGCCGCTCGCCCATCCGGTTGCGGATCTCAAGCGAAGCAAAGCGCATCCCCGGTGTGGCCGATCCGCGCGCCAGCGAAACCCAGCGGTAGATGAAGCCGATCGTGGCATAGAGGAAGGGCAGAACGAACAGGCCCAGAAACGCCGTGAACGGCACCGCAATCGCGGTCAGGATACTGATCAGGATCACATCGATCACCCAGGCGATGAAACGCTTGGTGGGAACGCCGTCATAAAACTCCGGCGCGGTTTCGGGATCGGGCAGGCCCCAATAGGTCTCTTGCATGGTGGTGGTCATTTAAGTGCTCTTGGCAAAAAAGCAGCCCCCGGAGGGGCTGCGGTAGTTGGGGGATCGGATCAGGCTTCAGCGGGTTCGGGATCCTGCTTCGACCGCTTCTCGCGCTCGTCCATGAACTGGTCGAACTCGGCCTTGTCTTTCGCCTCGCGGAGGCGGGCGAGGAATTCCTCAAAGGCGTTCTGCTCTTCTTCCAGGCGGCGCAGCGTTTCGGCCTTGTAGGCATCGAACGCCGTGTTGCCGGAGGATTTGAAGGCGTGGCGGGCGTGACGGGTGCGCTTGGCGCAGGAACCGCTGAACATGTTTTTGCTCCAGATCATGTAGAAGAGAAGGGCGAGGCCGATCGGCCAGAAGAGGATGAAGCCCAGCACCATGGCGGCGATCCATGCGCCCTTGCCGCGGGCGTCAAGCCAGGCCTCGGTGCGGCCGAGCCAGTTCTGCCGGGGCGGCAGGGCGGCAGGCGCGGGGGTGGCGGCAGTGACGGTGGTCATTTCAGTACTCCATGTTGCGGGCCGCGTGCGGCGGCGGGGATGTCCGGCGCGATGTCCGGTTGGATGTAAATCGCTTTCACATCCCCGATATCGGGTGCCGCGGCATGAAGTTCAAGGAAAAATGTGAACTAGTTTTACATTTTTTGTGATTATGACGTGAAATCAGAGAGTTGCGCGCCCGAGATTCGCAAAAGATCCTGCGGCGCAATGGGGAAGATGTGGCGCGGCGTGCCCGCCGCGGCCCAGATCCTATCGAATTCCATCAGGCGCGGATCGAAAAAGCCGCGCGTGTGCGTGATGTGCCCGATCGGGGCCACCCCGCCGATGGCAAAGCCGGTTTCGCGGCGGATAAGATCGGCATCTGCTTTGCCCAGCGGTTCGCCCGCCATCGCGCTCGCCTTCTCCGGCGCCACCTGGTTGCCGCCGGCGGTGATGAAAAGGATCACATGGCCCCCGGCCTCACCGCGAAAGATGATGGATTTCGCGATCTGGTCGATCTCGCAGCCTGCCGCGGCGGCGGCCTGCGCCGCGGTCCGCGTCTCGGACGGCATTTCCAGCACCTCGTCGGCAATCCCCGCCGCTGTGAGCGCCGCGCGCACGCGTTTCAGGCTCTTGCTCATTTCGCCCCTTTCTCTCCGGCTCGGGCCGGGTGTGCCGGAATTGGCGGCGGGGCACAATCTCCCCGGCGGAGGGGGGCAGACCCGCCGCCCGGCGCGCGCCGATGGCGGGGGCGGCCCTCTTGCCGCACCGGCAACCCCATGCGCCGCGCCCCGTTTCATTCCCCTCCCGTTTTGCTCTAGCCTCTGCCCACGCCACCCAGCCGGAGCCCTTTGCGTGACGCATCCCGAACAGCCCTTGCACGACACGCTCCTCGCCGCCGAAACCGCGGTCTGGGAGGCGCTGCTGCGCGGCGATGCGGAGGCCGATGCCGCGGCCCTCGATGAGGGCTTTGTCGGCGTCTACCCCGATGGGATTTTCGGCAAGGCCGCCCATGTGGCCCAGCTTGCCGCGGGCGCCACCGTGGCCACCTACCGGCTTACCCAGGTGCGCGCGCGGCCTGTGGGCGCCGATCATGGGCTCTTGATCTATCACGCAGCCTACACCCGGCCCGGGCACACCACGGAAGAGGCCATGTATGTCTCCTCGCTCTGGGAACGGCGCGGGGCAGGGTGGGTCAACATCTTCAGCCAGGATACGCCGGACGATCCGGCGCAGGCGGTCGTATGACGGGAGCGTTCGCCAGCCGGATCACCCGCGCGCCCGATCCGTTCGAACCGGAACGCGGGCGCGAGGCCGCCCATCTATACCCCGATCTCCCGCCGGAACTGCGCGGTGTGATCGCCGGGGCAGGGGGCTGCAGCCCATATCTGAAATCGCTGCTGGAGCGCGAGCGGGATTGGGCAGATGCCGCGCTGGCCGGGGCGCCCGAAGCCGCGCTTGAGGCCGCGCTCGAAGAGGTGGCAGCACTTCCGGTGCATGAGCTTGCCCCGGGCCTGCGCCGCGCCAAGCGCCGGATCGCGCTTCTCACGGCACTTGCCGATCTTGCGGGCGTCTGGCCGCTGGAGGAGGTGACCGCCGCGCTGACCCGCTTTGCCGATCTGGCCACGCACCGCGCGCTTACCGCCGCAGTGGGCCAGGAGATCGCGCGCAAAAAGCTGCCGGGCGACCATGATGCGCAGGATGGCGCGGGCCTCGTGGCGCTTGCCATGGGCAAGATGGGCGCCCATGAGCTGAACTATTCCTCCGATATCGATCTGATCTGCCTTTTCGATGAAAGCCGCTTCGCGCGGGATGATTTTCTGGAGGCCCGCGCCGCCTTCGTGCGCGCCACCCGCAAGATGGCGGCCACGCTTTCGGACATTACCGCCGAGGGCTATGTCTTCCGCACCGATCTGCGCCTGCGCCCCGATCCCGCCGTAACCCCCGTGGCGCTCGCCATGGAAGCTGCCGAGCGCTACTATGAAAGCCTCGGGCGCACCTGGGAACGGGCGGCCTATATTAAGGCGCGCGCCGCGGCGGGCGATCTCGCGGCGGGCGAGGCGTTCCTCAAGCGCCTCACCCCTTTCGTCTGGCGCAAGCATCTCGATTACGCCGCGATCCAGGATGCCCACGGGATGCGCCAGAAGATCCGCGATCACAAAGCCCTGCATTCCCGCAAGCTCGAAGGCTTTCACCTCAAGCTCGGCTCCGGCGGCATTCGCGAGATCGAGTTCTTTACCCAGACCCGGCAGATCATCGCGGGCGGGCGCGACCCTAGCCTGCGGCTTCGCGGCACGGTCGAGGGGCTGCGGGCGCTGGCCAAGGCCGGATGGGCGGAAGAGGCGGAAGAACTGATCGCCGATTACCGTGCGCATCGCGAGCTGGAACACCGGGTGCAAATGATCGCCGATCAGCAAACCCATGCGCTGCCAACCTCCCAAGAAGGCTTTGCCCGGCTCGCCGCCTTTACGGGGCAAAGCTTGGATGATCTGCGGGCCGGGGTCTCGGCCCGGATTGAGCGCGTGGCGGCGATTACGGAGGGGTTTTTTGCCCCCGCCGCGGCCCGAAGCGCGCCGGATCTCAGCGATCAGGCTGCCGAGATCGTCGCGCGCTGGCCAAGCTACCCCGCCCTGCGCTCGGCCCGCGCAGTGGAAATCTTCGGGCGCGTGCAGCCCGAGCTTCTGGCGCGGCTTGCGCGCGCGGCGCGCCCCGATGAGGCGCTCACCCATATCGATGGCTTCCTGCGCGGCCTTCCCGCAGGGGTGCAGCTGTTTTCGATGTTCGAGGCCAATCCCCATCTGATCGATCTGATCGTGGATATCGCCGCCACCGCGCCTGAACTGGCCAATTACCTGTCGCGCCACGCCGGCGTGTTCGATGCGGTGATCGGCGGCGGGTTCTTTGCGCCCTGGCCGGGCCGGGCGGCATTGGAGGCCGAGCTGGCCGAACGGCTGGCCGAGGCGCCGGATTACGAGGCCAAGCTCAGCGCAGCCCGGCGCTGGAAGAACGAATGGCATTTCCGCGTGGGCGTGCATCACCTGCGCGGGCTGATCGAAGGCGCGGCGGCGGGCCAGCACTATAGCGATCTCGCAAGTGCGGTGCTCGCCGCGCTCTGGCCCGAGGTTTGCGCGGAGTTTGCGGGCAAGCACGGGGCGCCCCCGGGGCGGGGTGCCGCGATCCTGGGCATGGGTTCGCTCGGGGCAGAGCGGCTCACCGCGCGCTCCGATCTCGATCTCATCGTGATCTACGATCCGGGCGGGGTGGAGATGTCCGATGGCCGCCGCCCGCTGGCCGCGCGCACCTATTATGCGCGCCTCACCCAGGCCTTTGTCACCGCGCTCACCGCACCGCTCGGCGAGGGCCGGCTCTATGAGGCCGATATGCGCCTGCGGCCTTCAGGCCGTCAGGGGCCCGTGGCCACTTCGCTGGCCTCCTTCACCAATTATCAGGCAAGCGAGGCGTGGACATGGGAGCATCTTGCCCTCACCCGCGCGCGCCCCGTGGCCGGATCGCCCGATCTTGGCGCGGAGATCGAGCGTTTTCGCTGCGCGCTGCTCGCCCGCCCGCGCGACCGGGCGAAAACCCTGGCCGATGTGGCCGCGATGCGCGCGCGGCTCGCCGCCGCCAAGCCCGGCGGCGCGGCCTTTGACGTCAAGGAAGGGGCGGGCCGGTTGCAGGATATCGCGCTGATCGCACAGGCGGGCGCGCTTCTGGCCGGATCTCCCGCGCGCGATGTGCCGGGCCAGTTGGCCGCAGGCGCCGGGGCCCTTGGCCTGACCGAGGCCGAGCGGGATGCGCTGGCCGCGGGTTGGGCGCGCTTCTGGTCCGGCCAGGCCGCGCTTCGGGCCATCACCGGCGGTGCGTTCGATCCCGAAACCGCTGGCGCGGGCGGGCGCGCCTTCGTCTTGCGCGAAACCGGTGTCGCGGATATTCCGGCGCTGGAGCGTGCGCTGGCCGAAACCGCCCTGGCCGCCGCCGCGATCATAGAGGCGCATCTTCCCGCGCCGGAGGAGTCAGGTCATGGGCCAGCGGGCCAAAACAGCGGATGAGCTCGACCCCAAGGGCGTGATCGCCGACAGTTACCGAATTGACGGGATCAGCGAGCCCGAATGCCGCTCGATCTTCCTGGATTGGGCAATCTCGGTGCCTCAGGG
Organism: Paracoccaceae bacterium; assembly: GCA_028285485.1. Classification (GTDB taxonomy): domain Bacteria; phylum Pseudomonadota; class Alphaproteobacteria; order Rhodobacterales; family Rhodobacteraceae; genus JANQPC01. The sequence goes on from JANQPC010000081.1 coordinate 31,429, forward strand.
ATCCGAGGCGCGCGCATTGGTGCGCGAGCTTCTGGCGCTTCATGGCCCCGGGGCCCCCGATCACCCGATGACGGCTGTTTTGCGCGCGGCGCTGGAGCCCGCGGCCCAGACCGGCCGACGCGGCGGGCGCGCCGCGCGGATGCGGGGGTAGCACCGGGGCCCCGCGGCGCGCTGGTGCGGATTTCCGCGCCTGGGCCCGCCAAAGGCACGGCTGCGCACAGCGAAACTAAAAACTCTTCCGCAAGGGCAGGGCGCTAGCGGTCAACAAAGCCCCGCCTCGCGCGCTTTTGGCGGGCCGTTCCGGCCGCAAAACGCGATCCCGCGGACCAATCCGCCCCCGCCGCCAAATTCCTTTGACGGGCCGGGCCCGCCCCGGCAAGGTTCGCCCCGAATCGTGGCAGGGTGCGCGGGAGCGACGGCGGGCGGGATGATGGACGGCTCCGATCGGACGGGGGCAGAAAAAACACGGGCAGACAATCCGCCGCCAGACGCGGCGGATGCCGAGAAATGGGGTCCGTTCGGGCGCCCGCTTTTCGCCGGCCCCAAAGCGAAGGCGCTCGCGCGGGTGGGCGTTGTCGATGTGGGATCGAACTCGGTGCGCCTTGTCGTGTTCGATGGCGCCGCGCGAAGCCCGTCGTACTTCTACAACGAAAAGGTCATGTGCGGCCTCGGGCAGGGCTTTACCGAAACCGGGCGGTTGAGCGAAGACGGCAAGCGCCGGGCGCTGGCCGCGCTGAGGCGCTTTCAGCTTCTGGCCGAAAACATGGGCTGCGCGCCGCTGACCGCCGTGGCCACCGCGGCGATGCGCGAGGCCGAGGACGGGCCCGCCTTCCGCCGCGAGGTGCGCGAGACAACCGGCATCAAGCTCTGGGTGATCGATGGCGATGAAGAGGCGCGGCTGTCGGCGCAAGGCGTGCTTCTGGGCTGGCCCGGCGCGTACGGTCTTGTCTGCGATATCGGCGGCTCATCGATGGAGCTGGCTGAATTGCGCGAAGGCCGGGTGGGCAAACGCGCCACGGCGCCGCTTGGCCCCTTCCGGCTGGCGGGCATCAAGGGCGGGCGCAAGGGTCTGACGGCCCATATCCGCGTTGAGCTGGAAAAGCTCATGGGTGCCATGGGGCCCCAGCGCGACAGGCTTTTTCTCGTTGGCGGCTCCTGGCGCGCGATCGCGCGGATCGATATGGCGCGGCGCGGATACCCGCTGGCGGTGCTGCACGAATACCGGATGAGCCGCGATGCGGTGATGGAAACGCTGGCCTTTATCGCCAAGAAGGATGCCGAGGATCTGCGGGCGATGACCGGGATCGGCGAGGCGCGTATGGCGCTTGTGCCCACTGCGGCGATCGTTCTGGCCGAGCTTGTGCGCCGGATCGAGCCCCATGATATCGCCGTTTCCAGCTACGGCATCCGCGAGGGTATGCTCTATGAACAGATGCCCGAGGCACTGCGCGCCCGCGATCCGCTGATCGAGGCGTGCCGCTTTGCCGAGGCCAAAGATGCGCGCTTGCCGGGCTTCGGCACGCTGCTCTACGATTTCGTCGCCCCGCTCTTCCGCGATGTGCCCGCAGAGCGCCAGCGCATCCTTCAGGCCGCCTGCCTGCTTCACGATGTGAGCTGGCGCTCGCATCCCGATTACCGCCACGAGGTGGGCTTCGATTACGTCACGCGGGGGGAGCTGGGGGGGCTTCGCCATGAAGAACGCGTGTTCCTCGGGCTGGCGCTGCTGCACCGCTACAAGAACAGCCGCAGCGGCACCCGCCTTGAGGCGCTTATGGGGCTTTTGAGCGCGGAAGAGGTGCGCGCCGCCGAGATACTCGGCAAATCCATGCGGTTTGGCGCCATGCTTTCGGTGGCCGCGCCCGAACGGATGGGGGCGCTTGAGTGGCACCCTGAAAAGGCGCGCCTCACCTTGCGGCTCGCGGAAGGCACCGAGGCGCTTTTTGGCGAGGTGGCGGCGGCGCGCTTCCAATCGCTGGCCAGCGCCATGGGGGCGGAGACGAAAGTGGTGCAGCCCGGCGCGTAAGTTGGAAAACTGCAAGGGCCGGTGCGCTTCGGGCGGGTTTCCCTGCGCGTTCGGTTCGATTTTTGCAGGCCGTCTTCGCCAAGACGGGGCGCGGAACAAGGGCCGCAGGCCCGCCGCGCCGTCGCTGGCCCCATCCCTGGTCCGGCGATCGGCTGAGCGATGGGCGCAGAACACGCGCAGTGCGGTGTCGCTGCCATAAATCGCGCAGGCCAACCGTTCGGATCGCCGAACCTGGGCCCGGCGATGGCCCGCCTCAGCGCTGCAACCCGCAGTAAGAAACGCCAGCGCGCCTCCAAGAGGTTGGCGCCTACCTCACCCCGCAAGCGCCTTCCCGAGCCGCGGCAACCGCGCCCGTTTCAAAAGCGCCCGCTGCCCGATCTCGACCCCCGCCAACCGCTCCGCCACACCATGAACCCGCGCCACAACATCGCGCACGGCGTCGGGGTCTTCCCCGAACGCGTTCAGCAGAAACGGGTCGGGGGCCGACAGCGCGATGCCCTCGGCGGCCAGGCTTCGGGCCGGGAAATCACGCAGGTTCTGGGTGAGGATCGCCTCTGCACCGCCCGCCACCGCCGCGGCCAGCACATGCACATCATCAGGGTCCGGCAGTGAAAGCCGCGTCTCGATTTCCGGCGCGGGCGCCACCTCTGCCCCCGGCCACTCGGCCCGCAAAAGCGCAATCTCGCCCCGCGCCACCGCTTCGTCCCCGGCGCCGAGCTTCTTCGCCGCGCGCGCCCATTCCTCAAGGATCCGGGCCGACCAGAGCGGTGAAAACCCGCCCGCCCGCGCCACACCCAGCACGATCTCGCGCAAGACCGTGGGGTAAAGCACATTGGCGTCGATCAGAACCTTCACGGCAGAAGCCGGAAGACCAGCGCCTTGAGATAGGCGCTTTCGGCCAGATGGGGGTGCTGGGGGTGATCGGGCCCGGCAAATCCGGTGTAGATCAGTTGGCCCGCCCGGCCTGCGCGCCCGATCCCCCGCAGGCTCGCGCGGCGAAAGGCGGCAAGATCGGCGGCATGGCTGCACGAACACAGCACCAGCGTGCCCCCGGGCGCCACCAGCGGCGCGGCCAGCCGCGCGAGCCGCTCATAGGCGCGCAGGCCCTTGTCGAGCGCGGGTTTTGCCGGCGCAAAGGCGGGTGGATCGCAGATCACAACGTCAAATTCCGCCCGGTCTTCGCCAAGCGCCGTGAGCGCCTCGAAGGCATCGCCCTGCCGGGTCTCGAACCGGTCCGCCACCCCCGTGGCCTCGGCGCCCCGGCGCGCAAGCTCCAAAGCCGGGGCCGAGGCATCGACGGCCATTGCCTCCGCCGCACCGCCCGCCAGCGCGGCCAGCGCGAAGCCGCCCACATGGGTAAAGATGTCCAACACCCGCGCCCCGCGGGCGAGCCCCGCCACGAAGGCGTGATTGGGGCGCTGATCGTAGAATAGCCCGGTTTTCTGCCCGCTCGTGAGATCGGCCATGTAGGTGGCGCCGTTCATCGGAACGGGCAGGGGGCCATCTGCCGCCCCGGAAAGCACCGCGCCCGCATCGCCAAGCCCCTCAAGCGCCCGCGCCCGGCCTCCGGCGTTCTTGATCACCGTGCGCACACCCGTCACATCGCGCAATGCGCCTGCCAGATCCTCCAGCAATACCTCCGCCCAGGCGGCATTGGGCTGAATCACGGCCGCCTCGCCAAAGCGATCGATCACCACGCCGGGCAGCCCATCGGCCTCGGCATGGACAAGCCGGTAATAGGGCGCGTCAAAGAGCCGATCCCGCAATTCCAGCGCCGCGGCCAGCCGTGCGGCGAGCCAGTCGCGCGAAATCTCCGCCGTCACATCCCGGTCCAGCACCCGGGCGGCGATCTTTGAGCCCGGGTTCACCGCCACCAGGGCCAGATCGCGCCGCTCGGCATCCTGCAAGAGGGCGATGGTGCCGGGTGCCAGCGCCTTGGCGCGCCGGTCCAGCGCCAGCTGGTTGGCATAGATCCAGGGAGCGCCGCGCCGGATCGGGCGCGGATCGGTTTTGGCGAGAAGCTTCAGGCGGAGGCGGTCAGGCACGGCCATGGCCCGCCTTACCGCGATTCACCGGGGGCCGGAAGGCGGGGCGCGCGCCGCTCTTTGCACACATACGGGGTTCGGCCCGCGTTCCGGCCACACCGCGCGCGAACCACCGCTGCCACGCCCCAAAAATGCAAAAAATCCCGGAACGATTCCGGGATTTTCACGCAGGCCGAAGCGGCCCTGATGTAAAGTGGCGTTACGCCGTGCGGCCGCCGCGGCGGGGCAGGTGATCAACGATCCAGCTGCGGGCCGAGGCCATGCCATCGGCAAAGGCGCGGGCGCGCAGTTTGCGGGCCTGGGCCTCGATAGCGGTTACGTCGATAACGTCGGGTGTAAGATCATGTTTCATAGCGCATTTCCTTAAGCTCGATTGTGGCAGACCGAACCTCCTCTTGCCCCGAGACCTAGGCCCGGATGCGCGCGGCGGGTAGTGGTAAGACTGCAAAGCGGGTATGCAGAAATCAGAAGGCGCCAGCCCGCGCGGGCTCTGGATTTGTTAGCGCTAACACGATACACAATACCCAACGCAGCCCGAACCCTGGCACAGGATCGCACCATGGCTCTGAACCCCGCCCTAGAAGACGTGACCGCCCGTATCATCGCCCGCAGCCGCGAGGCCCGGGGCGCCTATCTCGATCGCATGGCACGTGCCGCCGAGGAGGGGCCGCGCCGCGCGCATCTCTCCTGCGGCAACCAGGCCCATGCCTATGCCGCGATGGGGGAGGATAAGGATCAGCTGTCTGCCCATCGCGCCCCGAATATCGGGATCGTCACCGCCTATAACGATATGCTCTCGGCCCACCAGCCGTTTGAAACCTTTCCCGCCCGCATCAAGGCGGCGGCCCGGGCGGCGGGCGGCACGGCGCAGGTGGCCGGCGGCGTTCCGGCCATGTGCGATGGCGTCACCCAGGGCCAGGCAGGGATGGAACTGTCGCTCTTCTCACGCGATGTGATCGCGCTCGCCTCAGGCGTGGCGCTTTCGCACAACACCTTCGATGCCGCGCTCTATCTCGGCGTTTGCGATAAGATCGTGCCCGGCCTGATCATCGCGGCGGCCACGTTCGGCTATGTCCCGGGCCTTTTCGTGCCTGCGGGGCCGATGGTGAGCGGGCTGCCGAACGATGAAAAAGCCAAGGTGCGCCAACAGTTTGCGGCCGGAGAGGTGGGGCGCGACAAGCTGATGGAGGCCGAGATGGCCTCTTACCACGGGCCCGGCACCTGCACGTTCTACGGCACCGCGAACACCAATCAGATGCTGATGGAGTTCATGGGGTTGCACCTGCCCGGCGCCAGCTTCGTCAATCCCGGAACGCCGCTTCGCGATGCGCTGACCGAGGCCGCAACCGAGCGCGCGCTCGCAATCACGGCGCTTGGCAACGATTACCTGCCGGTGAGCCAGATCCTCGATGAACGCGCCTTTGCCAACGGGATCGTGGGGCTGATGGCCACCGGCGGTTCCACCAATCTTGTTATCCACCTGCCCGCGATGGCGCGGGCGGCGGGGGTGATCCTCGATATCGAGGATTTTAACGATCTCTCCGCCGCTGTGCCGCTGATGGCGAAGGTCTATCCCAACGGGCTGGCGGATGTGAACCACTTCCATGCCGCAGGCGGTTTGGCCTATATGATCGGCGAGCTTCTGGAAACCGGGCTGCTCCACCCCGATACCAAAACGGTCACGGGCGAGGGGTTGAAGCGTTACACCGAAGAACCCAAGCTGAAAGACGGCACCATTGCGTGGGAACCTGCGGGGGGCGTAACGCTGAACGACAAGATCCTCCGCCCCGCGCGCGATCCGTTCCAGCCCACGGGCGGGCTGCGCGAGCTGAAGGGCAATCTGGGCCGGAGCGTGATGAAAGTCTCCGCCGTGAAGCCCGAGCACCATGTGATCGAGGCGCCCGCGCGTATCTTCCACGATCAGGCTGATGTAAAGAAAGCCTTCCAAGCCGATGAAATCACGGAAGATACCGTGGTTGTCGTGCGGTTTCAGGGCCCCGCGGCCAACGGGATGCCGGAATTGCATTCGCTTACCCCCATCCTGGCCGTTCTGCTTGACCGCGGGCTGAAAGTGGCGCTTGTGACGGATGGCCGGATGTCGGGCGCTTCGGGCAAGGTGCCCGCAGCGATCCATGTCAGCCCCGAGGCCGCGAAGGGCGGCGCCATCGCCAAGCTCCGCGATGGCGATCTGGTGCGGGTGGATGCCGCATCGGGCACGCTGGAGGTGCTGGCCGAAGGGTTTGAGGCGCGTGCGCCCGTGGAGGTGGATCTCTCTGCCAACCGCTTTGGCACGGGGCGCGAGATGTTTGAGATGTTCCGCCAGTCCTGCGGCCTTGCCGAGGCGGGTGCGGGCGTGGCCGTGTAGGGAAGTAACGCCAATGATAACGCCTGAAGTCGCAAGCGAGCGCACCGCCGAGATGTGCCGCCTGGCCCCCGTGATCCCGGTGCTGGTGATCGAGAATCTCGCCACCGCGCGCCCCCTTGCCGAGGCGCTTGTGGCTGGTGGCCTGCCGGCGCTGGAAGTGACCCTGCGCACCCCCGTGGCACTTGAGGCCATCGCGGCGATGGCCGAGGTGCCGGGCGGGCTTGTGGGGGCGGGCACCCTGCTCACGCCCGAAGATGTGGCGGCGGCGAAAGAGGCGGGCGCGCTTTTCGGCGTGTCTCCCGGGGCCACGAACCCGCTGCTCGATGCCTGCGAGGATGCCGAATTGCCGCTCCTGCCCGGCGCGGCAACGGCGACAGAGGCGATGGGGCTTCTGGCGCGGGGCTACCGAACGCTGAAGTTCTTTCCCGCGGAAGCGGCAGGCGGTGCCCCGGCGCTGAAGGCCATCGGCGCGCCGCTTCCGCAGATCTCCTTCTGCCCCACGGGCGGGATCGATCTGGCCAAGGCAGGCGACTACCTCGCCCTTTCCAACACGCTTTGCGTGGGCGGCTCCTGGGTTGCGCCGAAGCAGAAGGTGGCGGCAGCCGATTGGGCCGGGATCGAAGCACTGGCCCGCGAAGCGGCGGCGCTCGACCGGGCCTGAACGCGCGCAGCGCGGCCGCGGCCCAAAGGTGCCGGGGAAAAACCGCGCGGATCAGGCGGTGCGCTGCCGCCCTTGAGGCGCCTCAGCACCCCGCTGAACCGCCCCTTACCGCGCCGCTTCCTCCCGCGGGCGCACCAGGACCGGCGCATCGGCCGCGCCTGCCGATCCGCGCCCCGATAGCGAAGGCGTTTCCATGAAGAACCGGTGGCAGTTGAAGGGCTGGTCGCCCTGATCCTCGGGCCGCATGTAGCTGCCATCGGGCGCCAGGATCCAGCTTTGCGCCACATCGGCGAGGTTGGCAGACATGATCTGCCCCACGATCTGGGTTTTCACCGTTTCATTGGTGATCTCCACCAGCGTTTCCACCCGGCGGTTGAGGTTGCGCCCCATCCAATCGGCCGAGGAGATATAAACTCGCGCGGTTTTCGAAGGCAGGCGCTTGCCGCCGCCGAAACACATGATCCGTGAATGCTCCAGGAACCGCCCGACGATGGATTTAACGCGAATATTGTCCGACAACCCTTTGATACCAGGTCGTAATCCGCAAATCCCGCGGATGATCAGATTGATCTTCACGCCCGCCTGGCTGGCAAGGTAAAGCGCGTCGATCACATCCTCCTCGATGAGCGAGTTCATCTTCGCCCAGATCTCCGCGGGTTTGCCTGCCAGCGCATATTCCGCCTCCTCCGCGATGCGCTCCAGCAGCGTGTCCTTCAGCGTGAGCGGCGAGATGGCGAGGTTTTCCAGCTTCTCGGGCTGCGCATAGCCCGAGAGATAGTTGAACACCCGCGTGGCATCGCGCCCGAGCGCCGGATCGCAGGTAAAGAGCGACAGGTCGGTGTAAATCTTGGCCGTGATCGGGTGGTAGTTGCCGGTGCCGTAATGGGTGTAGGTCACAAGCTCCCCGCCTTCGCGCCGCACCACCGTGCTGATCTTGGCATGGGTCTTGTAATCGATGAAGCCGTAGACAACATGGGCGCCCGCCCGCTCCAACCGGCGCGACTGGCGGATATTGGCGGCCTCGTCGAACCGCGCCTTCAGTTCAACAAGCGCGGTGACCGATTTCCCGTCTTCCGCCGCTTCGCACAGCGCCTCCACAATCGGGCTGTCGCGCGAGGTGCGGTAGAGCGTCTGCTTGATCGCCACCACATTGGGGTCGCGCGCGGCCTGCTGCAGGAACCGCACCACCATATCGAAGGTCTCATAGGGGTGGTGAAGCAGCATATCCTTCTGCCGGATCGCGCCGAACATGTCGCCATCGTAATCCTGCACGCGCTCGGGCACGCGGGGGATGAAGGTGGGCCAAAGCAGGTCGGAACGTTCATCGAGCACCAGTTCCTTCAGCGCGTCCATCCCGATCAGCCCGTCCACCTCGACGATCTCGTGATCCTCCACCATCAGCTCGCGCTGCACCACGCGGCGCAGATCGTCCGGCGCGCCGGCGGAGATCTTCATCCGCACCACTTCGCCTCGGCGGCGGCGCTTCAGCGCCACCTCGAATTCGCGCACAAGGTCTTCAGCCTCTTCCTCAAGTTCCAGATCGCTGTCGCGCAGCACCCGGAAGGTGCAATGCCCGCGCATCGCGTAGCCGGGAAACAGCACGTCTAGATGCAAAAGAAGCAGCTCTTCCAGCGGCAAAAACCGCTGCGTGCCGCCCTGTTCGGGCAGGCGCACGAAGCGGTCGATCTGGTGCGGGATCGGCAGAAGCGCCTGCAATTCACGCCCATCGGATTTGCGCTGAAGCTGCAGGGCCAGCGAGAACCCGGCATTCGGGATGAAGGGGAAGGGGTGGGCGGGATCGATCGCGAGGGGCGACAGGATCGGGAAGACCATCCGCACGAAGATGTCTTCCAGAAGCGTTTTGTCGGGTTTCGTCAATGTCTGGCGGGTGAGAAGGGCGATCCCGGCCTCCTCCATCTCGGCCCGCACCTGCGTCCAGGCATCCTGCTGCGCCTGCATCAGGCGGCGCGCCTCGGCATCGATCAGCTTGAGTTGTTCGGCGGGCGTCAGCCCATCGGCGGCAGGCGTCGTGTTCCCGGCATGGGCCAGTTCGCGCAGGCCCGCCACGCGCACGGTATAGAACTCATCAAGGTTGGCCGCCGAGATCGAGATGAACCGCAGCCGTTCCAGAAGCGGCACGCGCGGGTTCGAGGCTTCTTCCAGCACCCGCCAGTTAAACGCCACCCAGCTCAGTTCCCGGTTGAAAAACCGCGCAGGTCCCGAAAGATCGGTGTCCTCAAGGTCAACGGCGGGCGGAATCGGGGCGTCAAGAAAATCGGTAATCGTCATGGGCGGTTATATCCGGCGGCGGTGTAACGGGAAGATGACAGTTATGCGTCAGCCGCGCCCAGCTTGTCCAGCACCCGCGCGGCCAGAGGGCGCGTAATTGCGCGCCCCTCGGCCAGTGCGGCGGCATCCAGCGCGGCCACGAGCGCCCGCGCGGCGGCAAAGCTGCGATCCATCCGCGCGGTGAGATAGGGCAGAAGCGTGGGGGGCACCGCGATCTGCCGGTCTTCGAACATCTTCACGAGCACGGCCTGCAAAAGCGCATCGTCGGGCGGCGCAAGCTCTGCCCGGCCGGCGGCCTCAATCCGGCTGGCCAGATCGGGCAGGGCCAGGCCCCAATCCCGCGGCGGGCGGCGCGCGGTCAGCAGAAGCGGGCGCTGGGCCTCGGCCAGAAGGTTATGCAGGTGAAACAGCGCGCGTTCGTCAAACGCCCCGCCATCGGCATCTTCAACGGCCAGCGCCGGGGCTTCGGCCAGCTCCGGCACACGGGCCTCGGCAAGCTCTGCAGCGGGCAGGATGCGCGCGCCGGTCTCCGCAGCCCAGACATGGGTGAGATGCGTCTTCCCCGCGCCGGCGGGGCCCACGAGCACAAGCTTGCCAAGCGGCCAGGCGCGCCAGCCATCAAGCAGCGCGAGCGCCGTGGCATTGGCGGGAGAGACGAAAAAGGCCTCGCGCCCCAGCGCGGGCCGCACCGGAAGATCGAAGGTCAGCTGTTCGGCCATCAGCCCGCGCCGCTTTCCCCATCGCTATCGCCATCCTCCCGGTGCAATCCGCGATAGAGCCGCCCCTGCTTGTACTGGCCGATGAAGAACCGGGCGACGACGCCGATCATGGCGGCCAGCGGCACCGCAACAAGCATGCCCACAAAGCCGAAAAGCGTGCCGAACACCGAAAGAGCGAAGATCAGCCACACCGGATGCAGGCCCACCGAAGAGCCCACGAGGTTGGGCGTGAGAATATTGCCCTCCACGAACTGGCCAAACATGAAGATCGCCGCCACCGCGGCGATCCAGCCCCATTCGCCCCAGAACTGGAAGAGCGCCAGCCCGATGGCCAGGGCGCCCCCGAAGATTGCGCCCACATAGGGGATAAAGGTAATGAGCCCCGCCACGAAGCCCACGACAAGCCCGAATTGCAGGCCCACGAGCATCAGCGCCACCGCGTAATAGGTGCCGAGGATCACGCAGACGGTGCCTTGGCCGCGAATGAACGAGGCCAGCGTCTTGTCGATATCGCGGGCGATCCCGCGGATCGTGGGGGCATGATCGCGGGGCAGAAGCGCATCGACGCGGGCCACCATGCGATCCCAGTCGAGAAGCAGGTAGAAGGTGACGACCGGAACCAGCACGATCAGCACGATCACGTTGAGAAAGCTCAGCGCCGAGGCCAGCACCTGCTCGATCAACTCGGCGCCCCGCGCACGCAGGGTCACAACGAAATCATCCATCGATTGGCGCACGGTCGATTCCGTATCGGCCAGCGAAGGGAAGCGTTCGGTCAGAAAGGCAGTGAAGTTCTGCACCAGCACAGGCGCGGTGCGCACCAGATCGATCGCCTGGTTCACCAGGGTCGGGATCACCGCCAGCACCAGAACGATGAAGAGCAGGATCGCAACCGCGGTGATCACGATGGTTGCGGCGATGCGCGATAGCCCCAGCCGTTCCAGCCAATCTGCAATCGGATCCAGGCAATAGGCGATGGCGCCGCCCAGAACGAAGGGCAGGAGCACATCGCCCAGAAACCACAGCACCGCCAGAAGGGCCGCGCCCGCAATGCTCCAATACGTCACCTGATCCCGGACCGGGAGCGCCATGATCTGCCCTCGTTCGCTTTTTGCCCGCCGCCTCACCCCGTCATCGCCCATCGGGGCTGGGAGGGCAAGTTGCTAGGATCGCCGCCGCCGCGCCAGCCGCGCTTGCCCGCCCCGCGCCCTTCCACTAAGCGGTGTCGCACCCATTTCTAGCCAAGCCGAGCCTGCCCATGCGCCTTTCCCGCTACTTCCTGCCCGTTCTGAAGGAAACGCCCGCCGAGGCGCAGATCGTGAGCCACCGCCTGATGCTGCGGGCGGGCATGATCAAGCAGGCCAGCGCCGGGATCTATTCCTGGCTGCCGCTTGGCTACAAGGTGCTGCGCAATATCGAACGGATCGTGCATGAAGAGCAGGTGCGCGCGGGCCATATCCCGATGCTGATGCCCACGCTGCAATCGGCCGATCTTTGGCGCGAGTCGGGCCGGTATGACGACTACGGCGAAGAGATGCTGCGGATCTCCGATCGCCATGGCCGCGACATGCTTTATGGCCCCACCAATGAAGAGCTCGTCACCGATATCTTCCGCGCCCATGTGGCCAGCTACAAGGATCTGCCGCTCACGCTCTACCACATCCAGTGGAAGTTCCGCGATGAGATCCGCCCGCGCTTCGGTGTGATGCGGGGCCGCGAGTTCCTGATGAAGGATGGCTACAACTTCGACCTCACGAAGGACGCCGCGCTCCACGCCTATAACCGCCACCTGGTGAGCTACCTGCGCACCTATGAGCGGATGGGCCTTCAGGCGATTCCCATGCGCGCCGATAGCGGGCCGATCGGCGGGGATTACACGCATGAGTTTCTGGTGCTGGCCGAAACCGGTGAATCGGAAGTGTTCTATGACAGCGCGGTGACGGATCTGACCTTTGGTGACCGTGAGATCGATTACGATTCCGTCGCGCAGTGCCAATCGATCCTGGAAGAATTCACCTCGCGCTACGCCCGCACGGACGAAACCCATGACGAGGCGCTTTACGCCCAGATCCCCGAAGAACGCCGGCGCAGCGCGCGGGGCATCGAGGTGGGGCAGATCTTCTATTTCGGCACCACCTATTCCGAGCCGCTGGGCGCGCTGGTCGATGACGGGCAGGGCGGGCGGGTGCCCGTTCACATGGGCTCGCACGGCATCGGGGTATCGCGGCTTCTGGGCGCAATCATCGAGGCCAGCCATGATGACAAGGGCATTATCTGGCCCGAGGGGGTGACCCCCTTCCATTGCGGGATCGTCAACCTCCGGCAGGGCGATGCGGGAACTGACAGCGCCTGCGCGGCGCTTGAAGCGGCGCTCACCGCGCGGGGGCTTGAGCCGCTTTACGACGATACCGAGGAACGCGCAGGCGCGAAATTCGCCACGATGGATCTGATCGGCCTGCCCTGGCGCATCACCGTGGGCCCGCGCGGCGTGGAAAAGGGGCAGGTGGAGCTCACCTCCCGCCGCACCGGGGAAAGCGAAGAGATGTCGCCCGAAGCCGCCGTGGCGCGGGTGGGCGAGATCTACGGGGTATGAGCGGCTCGCTCGAACAGGTCGATTGGTCCGCGATCCCGGCGCCTCAGGATGACGGGGCCGCGGCGCATCTGCCGGGCCAGAGCCTGCCCGCGTTGGCGCTTCCGGCCACGAATGGCGGGGCGGTGGATCTCTCGGCCCTTCCCGGCCTGACCGTGCTCTATATCTACCCGATGACGGGCCGCCCGGGCGTGGCGCTGCCCGATGGGTGGGATGCGATTCCGGGCGCGCGGGGCTGCACGCCGCAATCCTGCGCCTTTCGCGATCATTTCGCAGAGCTTCGCGGGGCCGGGGTGGATCACCTCTTTGGCCTGTCAACGCAGGATGGCGCGTGGCAGGGCGAGGCGGCGGAGCGCCTGCATCTGCCCTTCGCGCTGCTCTCGGATGCGGAGCTGCGCTTTGCCGATGCGCTCAGCCTGCCGCGGTTCGAGGCCGAGGGGCGGGTGCTGTTGAAGCGGATGTCGCTGTTTCTGCGCGACGGGCGGATCGAGGATGTGATTTACCCCGTTTTCCCGCCCGACCGGAATGCCGAGTGGGTGCTCGAACGGCTACGCCGGTAGGGGCCCGCCTTCAATTGCAGTCTGCGAAGCCGGGGCAGGGCGCGGGGAACGGGCGCGCTACGGCGCAAACTGGCGTTCGGAGCGTTCGCTAGGGCGCTCCGTGCCCTAGGCTGCCACCGGCCCCCGCCGCGCGCGCAGCGCCGCCAGCAGCCAAAGCCCGGCAAGGCCGAAGCTTACCACCGCGTTCCAGCTTGCCATCGAAAGCCCCAGCATCTCCCACGCCACCTGATCGCACTGCACAAGGGGCGCGGCCATGATCTGATCCATCAGTTCCGCCGCCGTCAGCCCCTCCACGGGCCCCGAGGTGCAGGAACTCGGCCCCTCCCACCAGCTTCGCTCCACCCCGGTGTGGTAGATCCCGATCGCGCCGCTGGTACCGGCCGCAAGCGCCCCCGCCAGCGGCACCAGCGCGCCACCGGCCATCAGAGCCGCGGGCCCCAGTGCGGCGGCCACCGCATGCGGCCAGCGCTGCCAGATGCACATCGCGCAAGGGGCGAGCCCCCCCAGATACTGAAAGCCCCAGGCCGCCAGCAACAGCGCCGCCGATCCCCCGGCGGCGATCCAGATCAGCCCCCGCCGATCCAGGCTCACAAAAACCTCACCACGTAGAAGCCCCCGATCAGAAGCACGCAGAACAGGATGAACATAAGGCCGAGCCGCTTCTCGATGAAGTCCCGGATCGGTTCGCCGAATTTCCAAAGCAGCGTGGCCACCACGAAAAAGCGCAGGCCCCGCGCGATCACGCTGGCGATCAGGAAGACGGCAAGGTTCAGCTCTGTCGCGCCCGACATGATGGTGATCACCTTGTAGGGGAAGGGCGTGACCCCGGCGATCAGCACCGCCCAGGCGCCCCATTCGTTGTAGCGCACCGCGAATTCGTCAAAGTACGAATCCTTGCCATAGAACTCCAGGACCGGGCGCCCCACGGTATCGAACAGCCCCATCCCGATCCAGTAGCCCGCAAGCCCGCCAAGCACCGATGCCGCGGTGCAAAGCGCCGCGATCTGAAACGCCTTCTTCGGCTGGGCGATGATCATCGGGATCATCAGCACATCGGGCGGGATCGGGAAGACGGAGCTTTCGACAAAGGCCACGATCGCCAGCGCCCAAAGCGCGTAGCGCGTTGAGGCGAGCGAAATCGTCCAGTCATAGAGCCTGCGGATCATGGGCCTGCCCGATCGTCGGTTGCGGTATTTTTCCCGCGCAGAACGCATGCGCGCGCGCGAAGGTCAACCGTGCGGATAAGGCGCGGGCAGGGCGGTTTCGTGAAATGGCGGCGGCGGTGCGTCAGGGCAGCTATTGTTGCGCGGTCCGGCCCCACCGGCCCAGGCGGTTCGCGCCCGGCCCGGCATGCGCAGCGGCAGGCGCGGCCACCGGCCCAACAAAACTGACCGTGTGGTTGAAAAAACTCCCCCCGCGACAACCATTTCACTTGCAATGATCTCAGGGCTCTGCATCATCACCGCCAGAAACCAGTGGCCGCAACCGGATGGCCAAAAAATTGGGAGGAACATCATGAAACACACGCTGATCGCGGCGCTTGCGGGCGCCGTGGCGCTGGGTATCTCTGCCACCGCCGCCTCCGCGCAGGAAGTGACGCTTCGGTGCCAGCACTTTCTGAGCCCCCAGGGCTCGGTTCCGAAATTCTTCATCGAACCCTGGGCCCGCAAGGTCGAGGAAGACAGCAATGGCCGCATCAAGGTGGAAATCTACCCCGCGATGCAGCTCGGTGGCAGCCCGCCGGCGCTTTACGATCAGATCCGCGATGGCGTGATCGATTGCGGCTGGGCGCTGCCCGCCTACACGCCGGGCCGGTTCCCCGAATCCGAGGCGTTTGAACTGCCGTTTATGACATCGATGAGCGCCGAAGCCTCTTCCCGCGCAGCCTGGGAATTCACCCAGATGCACGCGATGGATCGCTTCAACGATATCCGGGTGCTTGCGGTGCACGTGCACGGCCCAGGCGTGATCCACAAGAAAGGCGATCCGATCACCTCGGCGGCTGATTTCGACGGGCTGAAGCTGCGCGGGCCCTCCCGCCAGGCCAACGCGCTGTTGGAAAACCTGGGCGCCACGCCGGTGGGCATGCCCGTGCCGGCCTTCCCCGAAGCGCTCTCCAAGGGCGTTGTCGATGGCGGGGTGATCCCGTGGGAGATCGTGCCACCCTTGAAGGTGCATGAGCTGGCCGATAGCCACACCCAGATCGGCGGCGATCGCGCGCTTTACAATACCTTCTTCATTTGGGGGATGAACCCCAATACCTACAACAACTTGCCAGATGATCTTAAGGCCGTGATCGATGCCAACTCCGGCATCGAAACCTCGGCCTGGGCCGGCAGCGCCATGGATCAGGGCGATGATGTGGGCGAAGGCGTTGTGGCCGATGCCGGCAACACGATCCACACGCTGGATGATGCGGTTGTCTCCGAACTGCGCGCTATCGGCGATGAGCTGACCGAGGCCTGGATCGCAGAGATGGATGCCAAGGGGCTCGACGGCGCCGCGATGGTGGAAGATGCCCGCGCGCTCGTCACCAAGCATTCCGAGGGCAGCTAAGCCCCACGCCCCCGCCGGCCCGTTCGGCGGGGGCAATCGTAGACGGGGAACATCGCCATGACCGTGCTGATCGCCGGGGCCGGGATCACGGGCCTCACCCTCGGATTGTCACTGCACCAGGTTGGCATTCCGTTCCGCATCCTCGAAGCGGTGCGCGTGATCGAGCCCCTGGGCGTGGGCATCAATCTCCAGCCCCATGCCGCGCGCGAGCTCTTCGATCTTGGCCTTGAGGCAGAGCTTGATGGCGTGGGCCTCCGCACCGAGGAAGTCGCCTATTTCTCCGCCCATGGGCAGGAGATCTGGCGCGAACCGCGTGGGATGGCGGCGGGCTATCACTGGCCGCAATATTCGATCCATCGGGGCGGGCTGCAGATGCTGCTCTACCGTGCCCTCACCGAACGCGCGGGCGATGTGGTGCGCACCGGCGCTGCCGTAACCGGCTGGCAGGAAACGCAAGGCGGCGTATCGGTCGCGCTGACCGACAGGCGCAGCGGCGAAAGCCTTGGCCTTGAACATGGCAGCCTGCTCGTGGGCGCCGACGGCATAAACTCCTCAACCCGCGCCGCCTTCTACCCCCAGGAAGGGCCCGCCCATTGGGGCGGCACGATGATGTGGCGCGGCGTCACCCGCGGCCCGCGCTTTCTGACCGGGCGCAGCGTAACCATGACCGGCCAGAAGGACGTGAAGTTCGTGGCCTATCCCATTGGGGATACAGAAGATGGCGGCTCCGTCATCAACTGGATCGCCGATCTCACCATGCCCGAAGGTTATGATTGGCGGAAGCAGGATTGGAACCGGCAGGGGCGGCTTGAGGATTTCCTGCCGGCTTTTGCGGATTGGTCTTTTGACTGGCTCGATATCCCCGCCACGATCCGGGCCGCTGACCATATCTACGAATACCCGATGGTGGACCGCGATCCCCTGCCGCGCTGGAGCCACGGGCGCACAACGCTGCTCGGCGATGCTGCCCATGCGATGTATCCGATTGGCTCCAACGGTGCGAGCCAGGGCATTCTCGATGCCCGTATTCTGGCCCGCGAGCTGCAGGCCCGGGGCGTGACCCCCAGCGCGCTGACAGCCTATGATGCGGGGCGGCGCGAGGAGGTGAACGCCGTGGTGCTGGCCAATCGCGGCGATGGGCCCGACCGGATCCTCGATATCGTGGCCGAACGCGCGCCCGATGGGTTTGACGATATCGAAGCGGTGATGCCACTTGCCGAACGCCAGGGCTTTGCCGATGGCTACAAGCGCGTGGCGGGCATGGATATCGAGGCCCTGAATGCCCGCGCGCCGATCCTCGCCCCGGCCGCTGGCGGCGCGGCATGAGGGCGAACGGCGCCTGCGCGCAGCGGTTGCCCATGCGTTTTGGCGCCCCCGCGCCTGCCAGCAGGCGCCACCGGGCCGAGCCGTGCGCGCACCCGGTGCGGCGGCCCACCCTGTGGGGTTATGACCGCGATCAGCCCAAACGCCCGCCGAAACAGTGGTCATATGACCGCGGTCATCGCGCGGCGCAGGGCCAAGTGTGGTCATATGACACCGGTCATGGCCTGCGGCGGGGCTTTCGGAAGGCCGCTCCCCCCTTGCCCAAGCACGCCTTGAGCATTGCGCAGTATCCCTCGCCGCAATCCTCGCCCCCGCCGCACCCCAAGCGAGCGCGCGCCGTAGATGGCCGCACCCGCCCCACACCCGCGCCCGCCCGCTGCGGCGCCACCTTCCGCCCGCCCGGCCAATGCACGCCTGGCGCCAGGTCCAACGCGCCGCTGCGCCGCACCGTCGCCGTCGCACCCTGCGCGTGCCCGAACCGCACCCGGCCCGCACCCCAGGCCACGCCCGCATGGAACGGCGCGCGCCCCGCAATTCGCCACCGCATTGCCCCCCGCCGCCCCGCCGCGCTAAGGGGCGCCCAGGGCGCCGCACCGCGCTAAGGGGGAGGGGGCATGGCATTGGCGAAAACGGCTGAGGCCCGCACGGGCCGCGTGATCGAGGGGCTTGCCCGGGCGCTGGCCTGGGCGGGCGGGCTGATCCTCGTGGCGATTGCGCTCATCACCGTTGCCTCGATCACCGGCCGCGCGCTCATCTTCGCCGGGCTCTCGCCGATCAAGGGCGATTTTGAGCTTGTGGAGGTGGGCTGCGCGATCGCCATCTTCTTCTTCCTGCCCTGGTGCCAGTTGCGGCGCGGGCATGTTACGGTGGATGTGCTGGTGGCCCGCTTCCCGCCGCGCGCGCAGGCTGTCTTCGGCCTGATCGGCGATGTGCTGATCACCCTTGCCGCCGCGGTGATCCTCTGGCGCCTCTGGCTGGGGCTGGGCGAGAAGTTCCCCTACGGCTCCGATGGATTGCGCGGCGCGCTGGGATTCGGCGCGAAGCCGTTCTTCCCCGAAACCACCTATGAGCTTGCGATCCCGGTCTGGATTCCCTTCGCGCTTAGCACGCTCGGTGCGATCGTGTTCCTGATCGTCTCGGCCTACACCGTCTGGCGCAGCCTCAACTGGGTGATCGAGGGGCGGGAGGCGCGCGCGTGACCGGGCTGGAACTCGCCCTCGCGGCCTTCGGCGTGATGCTCGTTGGCATCTTCCTGCGGGTGCCGATTGCGCTTGCCATGGGGCTGACCGGGTTTTTCGGCACCTGGATGGTGCTTGGCCACCCCAATGCCACGCTGAGCCAGATGAAAACCCTCACCTACGACACGTTCGCAAGCTATTCGCTTTCCATCGTGCCGCTCTTCCTGCTGATGGGCCAGTTCGCCACGAAATCGGGCATGTCGGGGGCGTTGTTCGAGGCGGCCTCCGATTGGCTCGGCCACCGCAAGGGCGGCGTTGCCATGGCCGCGGTGGGGGCCTGCGCGGGCTTCGGCGCTGTCTGTGGCTCATCCCTCGCAACGGCCTCCACCATGGGGCAGGTGGCGCTGCCGGAGATGCGCAAGCGCGGCTATGCCGATAGCCTTTCCACCGGCGTTCTGGCGGCAGGCGGCACGCTTGGCATCCTGATCCCGCCCTCGGTGATCCTGGTGATCTACGCGATCCTGACCGAGCAGAATATCGTCAAGATGTTCATCGCCGCCCTCGTGCCCGGGATCCTCGCCGCGCTGGGCTATATGCTGACGGTGGCGATCTTCGTGCGGCTTCGCCCCGGCGCGGCCACGACCGCCCCGCGCACGCCCTACCGGCAGCGCTTCCGCACGCTCATCCGGATCTGGCCCGTGGTGGTGATCTTCGCGCTTGTCATGGGCGGGATCGCCGCGGATTGGAACTGGGTGCAGCCGGGCGTGCAGGCGCTTTTCACGCCCACCGAAGGCGCCGCGGTGGGCGCCGTGGCCACCGGGCTTTACGGGATCGCCACAGGCGGGCTCACCTGGCCGGCCTTCAAGGAATCGATCCTCGCCACGGCAAGCGCCAGCGCGATGATCTTCTTCATTATCTTCGGCGCACAGCTCTTCAATTCATTCCTCGCCTTCACGCAGGCGCCGCAGCAACTGGCCGCCTGGGTCACCGGGCAGGGCTTTGCGCCGCTCATGGTGCTCACGGTGATGCTGATCGCCTACCTGATCTTCGGCTGCGTGATGGATTCGCTTTCGATGATCCTGCTCACCATCCCGATCTTCTTTCCGATCGTGATGGCGCTGGATTTCGGGCTGACGCCAGAGCAGACGGCGATCTGGTTCGGCATCCTCGCGCTGATCGTGGTGGAGGTGGGGCTGATCACGCCGCCGGTGGGGATGAACCTCTTCATCATCAACCAGGTTGCCCGCGATATCCCGATCTCGCGCACCTATGCCGGCGTCGCGCCCTTCGTGTTGTCGGACCTCGTGCGCGTGGTGATCCTGGTGGCGTTTCCGGGGATCACGCTGTGGCTCGTGGGGGTGATGTTCTAGGGGAGGGCGCCCGGGCGGTATGGGCCCGGATCAAGCTCCAAGCACTCCCGCAGCCCCCGTTTCACTTGGGCTCCACGTCTTCCCATCAGTCGCGTCGCACCCGGGATCGCCCATCCCACGTTCGCCCGGAACAAGCCGCAGGCGCCGGGTGAGCGCTGGCCCGCTCCGCGGGGCAGCGCTGTGGCGGGCATCACGCGCTGTGGGCGAAGGTTGGGCGGGCCTTAAGAGTTTAAGAACACCGTCTCCACGGTAGAGCGCTCCCCCACGGGCCAGCGCTTCCCCGGCGCCCGCTGTGTTCAAACCGCACCCGCCGCTTACGCCGCCGCCCGGCCCCGCATCACCAGCCAGATCAGCGATCCGCCCGCCAGCATCAAGAACGGCGCCATGGCAAGGTTCACCGCGTTCCACCCCGCAACCACATCCCCGCCAGAGCAATTCATCAGCCCGCCCGAGGCCAGCGAGGCGAAGGTCACGCAGCCGAATACGATCGCATCGTTCATCCCTTGCACGCGCCCGCGCTCATGGGGGGCGTGGGCCGAGGCCAGAAGCGTGGTTGCCCCGATGAAGCCGAAGTTCCAGCCCACGCCAAGCAGGAACAGCGCGATGAAGAAATTGCCCAGCGCCACGCCCTGCAGCGCCACCGCGCCGCCGATGGCAAGGATCACCAGCCCGACGCCGATGATCTTCTCCACCCCGAAGCGCACGATCAGGTGGCCGGTGAAGAACGAGGGTGCGAACATCGCCAGCACGTGAAGCGACACCACGTTCGAGGCATCGGCCACCCCAAAGCCGCAGCCCACCACCGCAAGCGGCGTCGAGGTCATCACAAGGTTCATCAGCGCGTAGGAGACCATCGCGCAGATCACCGCCACCGCAATCACCGGATCGCGCAGCAGCGCGCCCCGCGTGCGCCCGCGCGGTGCATCCGCGGGCGGAGGCGCCGGTTTGGGGATATCGAGCGCGTAGAAGATCGCCATCCCCAGCACGTTGATCACGATGGCCGCGTAGTAGACGGGCAGGAACCGGTCCACCGTGGCGACCGGGCTGTTGCCCGACAGAAGCGCCACAAGCTGCGGGCCGATCAGCGCCGATAGAAGCCCGCCCGCCATCACGTAGGAAATCGCCTTGGGGCGGAACGCCTCGGATGCCGTATCGGTTGCCGCAAAGCGATAGAAGCCTTGCGCCGACATGTAGATGCCGGTCAGGTAGCTGCCCGCCAGAAATACCCAGAAGCTTTCGATCATGATCGCGTAAACCGCGAGGATCGAGCCGATCAATCCGCCGCCCGCCCCGATCAGAAAGCCTGCGCGGCGGCCCAGAACCTGCATCACGTTTGAAAGCCAGGGCGCGGTGGTCATCGATCCGAAAACGATCATCGAGATCGGCAGCGTGGCAAGGCAGGGATGCGGCGCAAGCTGCTGGCCCGCCAGCCCGCCGATCACGAAGATCATCGTGATCTGGCTGCCAAGGATCGCCTGCGCGGCGACAAGCACCATCACGTTCCGCCAGGCCCGCCGGTCATCGACGATGCCGCGCGCGGGCGCGCCCGTTGCCTCGGCCTTAGGGGTCTCGGATGCCAGATCGGTCATGCCGCCTCACTAGGCCCGGCGGGGGGCCGCGCGCAAGGGGCCTTGGGCGCGCAGTGCGACGGATCGTCCTCTCCGTTTGCCGAGCCGCGATACCAGATTACGTGGCCCGTTTTCCGCCCTGTATGCGGTGGAATACGGCTGGCGGCGCGCGCCCCTCTCAGGGCGTGCGCGCGCTTGCTGCAGAGACGGCGCGGCCCGATCGCAGGCGGCCGCGCAGAGGGAGGCGTCGATGCGCATGTTGCTCCTGGCGGGAACGCCGGAGGCCGTTCAGATTGCCCGGGCCCTGGCCCGTG
>JANQPC010000086.1 GCA_028285485.1 Paracoccaceae bacterium
GCGGCCAGCGCCAGCCGGTCATCCAGCGAAAGCTCTGCCCGCCAGCGCTTTGTAAAGGCATCAATATCGGGGTTGGCCACGCCAAGATAGCGGCGCGGCGCCTTGTGATAGGCGGCCATCTCTTCTGCCCGGCCGGGCTGGGCCGCACCGGCAAGCGCAGCCAGCGCGGCTTCGGCCGAAAGGCTCACTCCACCGTCACGGATTTCGCAAGGTTGCGCGGCTGGTCCACATCCGTGCCTTTGGCCACGGCAGTGTGATAGGCCAGAAGCTGCGCCGGGATCGCGTAGAGGATCGGTGCGAAGGTTTCGGGCACCGAGGGCATCACGATCGTATGCCACGTGCCGTCGCCCGCCTCCGCCGCACCGGCGCTGTCGGTCACAAGTACCACCTTGCCGCCGCGTGCCATCACTTCCTGCATGTTCGAGACGGTCTTTTCAAACAGGCTGTCATGGGGCGCCATCACGATCACCGGCACCGTGGGGTCAATCAGCGCGATGGGGCCGTGCTTCAGTTCGCCGCTGGCATAGCCTTCGGCGTGGATGTAGCTGATTTCCTTCAGCTTCAGCGCGCCTTCCAGCGCCAGCGGGAACATCGCGCCGCGGCCGAGGAAGAGGATATCTTCCGCCTCCGCCAGTTCGTTCGAAATCTCGCGGATCGCCCCCTCGGTGCCAAGCGCCTGGGCCACAAGGCCCGGGATCATGCGCAACTCGCCGAGCGCCGAGGCAATCTCAACTTCCGATTTCAGGCCCCGCGCGCGGGCGGCTTCGAGCGCCAGCAGTGCCAGTACCGTAAGCTGGCAGGTGAAGGCCTTGGTCGAGGCCACGCCGATCTCGGCGCCTGCGAGGATCGGCAGCGCCAGATCGGCCTCCCGCGCAATCGTGCTTTCGGCCACGTTCACCACCGCCAGCGTCATCGCCTGGGCTTCGCAGTAGCGCAGCGCCGCCAGCGTATCGGCAGTTTCGCCCGACTGGCTGACGAAGATCGCCAGCGTGCGCGCGCCGATCGGCGGTTCGCGGTAGCGGAATTCCGAGGCCACATCGATATCCACCGGCAGGCGCGCGAGCGCCTCGAACCAGTAGCGCGCCGTGAGGCAGGCGTAATAGGCGGTGCCGCAGGCCACCATCACGATTCGGTCGAACTTCGTGAAATCCAGATCGCGGGGCAGGCGGATCGCGCTGTCGCCCCCGATGTAATGGGTCAGCGCCTCGGCGATCACGGTGGATTGCTCGGCGATCTCCTTGGCCATGTAATGCTTGTGCCCGCCTTTCTCGACCCGGCTGGCATCGATGGCGATGGTGCGCACGGGGCGGTTGGCGCGGTTGCCCTGCTTGTCGAGGATTTCGGCGCCTGCGCGTGTGATCACCGCCCAATCGCCCTCTTCGAGATAAGTGATCTTGTCGGTCAGCCCCGAAAGCGCGATGGCGTCGGATCCAAGATACATCTCGCCATCGCCATGGCCGATGGCCAGCGGAGAACCCTTGCGCGCCGCGATGATGAGATCTTCTTCCCCGTCGAAAAGAAGCGCCAGCGCGAAGGCGCCTTCCAGCCGCGCGATGGTTTGCTCGGCGGCATCGCGCGGTGCCAGGCCCTGATCCATGAAGGATTGCACCATCAGCGCGACGGTTTCGGTATCGGTTTCCGTCTGCGTCTCGTAGCCCTTTGCGGCCAGATCCTCGCGCAGCGCCTTGAAGTTCTCGATGATCCCGTTGTGCACCACGGCCACGGGGCCCGCGCGGTGCGGATGCGCGTTGGTTACCGAAGGTGCGCCGTGGGTGGCCCAGCGGGTGTGGCCGATGCCGGATTTGCCCGCGAGCGGCTCATGCACCAAAAGGTCCGAAAGGTTGACGAGCTTGCCCATGGCGCGGCGGCGGTCAAGCCGACCGCCCTCGACCGTGGCAATGCCCGCGCTGTCATAGCCGCGATATTCCAGCCGCTTCAGCGCTTCCACCAGAATGGGCGCCGCTTCGTGATCGCTCAATACACCAACAATTCCGCACATGATCCTAACCCTTTTCGAGCCGTTTCGCCTTGGCAGCTTTCAATTTTGCAAACAGGCGCCGGGCGAGGCCCGGCTTCGTGGTTTGGCCGGCGCGCCCCAGCGCCAGCGCGCCTTCGGGCACATCCTCGGTGATCACCGATCCGCTGGCCGTCATCGCCTCGTCGCCCACGCTGACGGGCGCCACCAGCATTGTGTCGGACCCGATGAAGGCGCGTTCGCCGATTTCGGTGCGATGCTTGAACACGCCATCATAGTTGCAGGTCACCGTGCCCGCGCCGATATTCGTCTCCGCGCCCACCGAGGCATCGCCGATATAGCTGAGGTGATTGACCTTTGCGCCTTCGCCAAGGGTTGCGTTCTTCACCTCGCAGAAGTTGCCCACGCGGGTTTTTGCGGCCAGCACCGCGCCGGGGCGCAGCCGCGCATAGGGGCCCACGATGGCATTCTGCCCCACATGGGCGCCTTCGAGATGGCTGAAGGCGCGGATCTGGGCGCCGGGCTCCACCGTGACGCCGGGGCCGAACACCACCTGCGGCTCCACAACCGCGTCGCGCCCGATCTGCGTATCGTGGCTGAAGAACACCGTCTCTGGCGCCGCCAGAGTAACCCCCTCGGCCATCGCCGCGGCGCGCTTGGCCGCCTGAAACGCGGCCTCGGCGGCGGCAAGATCGGCGCGGGAATTCACGCCCAGCGTTTCCGCCTCGGGGCAGGCAACCGCGGTGGCCTTCAGCCCCATTTCATTCGCAATCGCTACGATATCGGTGAGGTAGTATTCCCCCGCGGCGTTATCGTTCCCCACCTGGTCGATCAGCTCAAAAAGCGTGTCGGTCGCCGCCAGCACCACACCGGAGTTGCAGAAGGTGATCGCGCGTTCGGCCTCACTGGCATCCTTGAACTCCACGATGCGGGCGAGCCGATCGCCCTCCATCACCAGCCGCCCGTAGCGCGCCGGATCGGCGGCCTCGAAGCCGAGGATTACCACGGCGGCGCCCGCGGCGCGGGCCGCGGCCATGCGTTCAAGCGTTTCGGCGCTGATAAACGGCGTATCGGCATAAAGCACCAGTGCATCGCCGCCCGCGCCTTCCAGCGCCGGGCGCGCCTGCGCCACCGCATGGGCGGTGCCAAGCCGTTCTTCCTGCGTGACAGAGGTGATGCCGATCCCCAGCGCCTCTGCGGCAGAGGTGACCGTCTCGCCGCCATGGCCCACAACAAGCACGGTGCGTTCGGGGTTCAGAACCGCGCCCGCATTCAGCGCATGGGCGAATAGCGGCAGGCCGCCCACCTTGTGCAGCACTTTCGGAACATCCGATTTCATCCGCGTGCCCTGGCCGGCCGCGAGAACGATGAGCTGCGTCGCCATCTACCGCTCTTTCCTTTTCCGCCTCAAACTTCTAGGCACCGCAGAGGATGCCGCAAGCCCCGGTTGGTTCAAAAGAAATGTCGCCGGGTTACAGAGCCGGCGAAGTTTTGCCCGGGGTCAAGCATGCGCACCGTAATCTTCGATCTTGACGGAACTTTGGCCGATACCAGCCGTGATCTGATCGAGGCGGCCAATTCCCGCTTCCGCGCCCTGGGCCATGGCAACCTTCTTGATCCCGTTGCCGATGCCGCCACCGCCTTTCGCGGTGGGCGGGCGATGCTGCGGTTGGGGTTTGAGCGGCTGGGGCCGGTTGACGAGGCGGCTATCGAGGCCGAGTTTGCGCCGTTTCTGGAGGCTTACGCGGCTGGGATTGATCGCCATACCACGCTTTACCCGGGCGCGCGGGAGGCTGTGGAGCTTTTGATTTCAGAGGGTTACGCGGTTGGTATCTGTACCAACAAGCCCGAGGGGCTGGCCGAGGAGCTGATGCGGCGGCTGGGCGTGCGCGGCCTTTTTGCCTCGCTCATCGGTGCCGATACGCTGCCGGTACGCAAGCCCGATCCTGCGCCCCTGCGCGAAGCCGTCGCGCGCGCTGGCGGCGATCTCGCCCGCACGGTGCTTGTGGGTGATACGGTGACAGATCGTGAAACGGGCCGCGCGGCGGGGGTGCCGGTGATCCTTGTCACCTTCGGGCCCGATGGCGATGGCGTGGCGGGGCTGGCGCCGGAGGCGCTTTTGCCCCATTACCGCGATCTGGGCGCCACGGTTGCGGGGCTGATCGGATGATTGACCGGTCGCCGGATGCGCGACAATCTGGGGCCATTCCCGTATTGTTCACATGAGCGGCGTGTTCAGATGACCGAAACCTTCACTGGCAGTTTCACCCAGCAAGAGCCGATTCCCGAGGCCGGAATCGCCGCCGCGCTTGAGGTCATGCGCCATGGGCGGCTTCACCGTTATAACCTCGCGCCCGGCGAGGTGCCCGAAGTGGCGCGGCTTGAGGCCGAGTTCGCCGAATATGTGGGTGCGCGATACTGCCTGGCGGTGGCCTCGGGCGGTTACGCGATGTCTACCGCGCTTCGCGCCATGGGGGCGGGGCCGGGCACCAAAGTGCTCTCCAATGCGTTCACGCTGGCGCCCGTGCCTGGCGCGATTGCAAGCGTTGGGGCAGAGCCGGTGTTTGTGGGGGTGACCGAGGCTCTCACCATCGATTTGGCCGATCTTGAGGCCAAGATTGCCGCCACGGGCGCAACGCTCCTGCTTCTCAGCCATATGCGCGGACATATCTGCGATATGGATCGGCTCATGGCGCTGTGCGAGGCCGCCGGCGTGCGGGTGATCGAGGATTGCGCCCATACGATGGGGGCCTCCTGGCGCGGCGTTCCCTCGGGGCGCCACGGCGCGGCGGGCTGCTACTCCGCGCAGACCTACAAGCACGTCAATTCGGGCGAAGGCGGCTTTCTGGTAACCGATGATGCAGAGCTGGCCGCGCGCGCGATCCTGCTCTCTGGCAGCTACATGCTATACGATCGCCATGGCGCGGCGCCCGATCCGGCCGTTTTCGAAGGGCTGAAGCTTGATACCCCGAACATCTCGGGCCGGATGGACAATCTGCGCGCCGCGATCCTGCGCCCGCAAGTGGCCGAGATTGAGACCGCCTGCGCGCGGTGGAACGCGCGCTACCATGCGGTGGAGGAAGGGCTGGCCGGCACGCCCGGCCTGACGGTGATCGAGCGCCCGGCGGAGGAGCATTTCGTTGGCTCCTCGATCCAGGTTCTCCTGCTCGATTGGCCCGATGCGGCGATCGAGGCCGTCGTTGCCGGCTGCAAGGCACGGGGGGTGGAGCTAAAATGGTTCGGCGCCCCGGCCCCGCAGGGCTTTACCTCCACCTACCAGCACTGGCGCTATGCGGAACCTCAGCCGATGCCGGTTAGCGACCGGGTACTGCACGGGGTGCTCGACATGCGCCTGCCGCTCACCTTCAGCCTTGATGATTGCGCGCTGATTGCCCGGATCATCCGTGATGAGGTGACCACCCACGCCCCGGCCCGCGCGGCGGCGGAATAGGCGGGCAGGAAAGGGCGGTTTTCCTCGCCGCCCGGCTGGCGTAGCCTCGCCCCAGCAGGCGGCAGGGAGGCAGGCCATGTTCACAGCATCGATGGCGTTCGATCTGGGCGAAGACGTGCTGGCGTTGCGCGATATGGTGCATCGCTGGGCGCAAGAGCGCGTGGCCCCGATTGCGGCGGAAGTTGATCAGACCAATGTGTTTCCCGCCGATCTCTGGGGCGAGATGGGGGAACTTGGGCTCCTCGGTATCACCGTGGAAGAGGAATTTGGCGGCGCGGGCATGGGGTATCTCGCCCACACCGTGGCTGTAGAGGAGATCGCGCGCGCCTCGGCCAGCATCTCGCTGTCCTACGGGGCGCATTCGAACCTCTGCGTCAATCAGATCCGGCTCAATGGCACCGAAGAGCAGAAGCAGAAGTACCTCCCGGGCCTGATCTCCGGCACCCATGTGGGCGCGCTCGCAATGTCGGAAGCCGGGGCCGGGTCAGACGTTGTGGGGATGAAGCTTCGCGCGGAGAAGCGGAACGATCACTTCCGCCTGAACGGCACGAAATACTGGATCACCAATGGCCCCGATGCCGATACGCTGGTCGTCTACGGCAAAACCGATCCCGAGGCCGGATCGAAGGGCATCACCGCCTTCCTGATCGAGAAGTCTATGACCGGTTTCTCTACCTCGCCGCATTTTGACAAGCTCGGCATGCGCGGCTCGAACACGGCAGAGCTGATCTTCGAAGACGTCGAAGTGCCGTTCGAAAACGTACTCGGCGAAGAAAACCGGGGCGTGGCGGTGCTGATGAGTGGGCTTGATTACGAACGCGTGGTGCTCTCGGGCATCGGCTGCGGGATCATGGCGGCGATCCTCGATCACATCATGCCTTACATGGCCGAACGGCGGCAGTTTGGGCAGCGGATCGGAGATTTCCAGCTCATGCAGGGCAAGATCGCCGATATCTATGCCACGATGAATGCCTGCCGCGCCTATGTCTACGAAGTGGCCAAGGCGTGCGACCGCGGCGAGGTTACGCGCCAGGATGCGGCGGGCTGTGTGCTCTACGCCTCTGAAAAGGCGATGGAAATGGCGGTGCAGGGCGTGCAGGCTATGGGCGGCGCGGGCTTTCTCAATGACAGCCCCCTCAGCCGGATCATGCGCGATGCCAAGCTGATGGAAATCGGCGCGGGCACCTCGGAAATCCGCCGCATGCTGATCGGACGCGAGCTAATGGGGAAGATGGGGTGACCCGCCTGCGGCCCGCCCTGATCGTGGCCGCCGCGCTGAGCGTCGCGGCGCTGGGCTTCGGGATCGCGCTGGGCCGGGCGGGAGATCTGAGCGAGACGGATGTGATCAACCACTATGCTGATCGCTATGCCGCGGAAACCGGGCGCCCGCGCACCGATTGCCTGGCGGTGCCCGGGGCTGGCGGGATCTGGCTTTCGGTGCGTTGCGCGGGGGCGGGCGAGGCGCGTGTCTTCGATGTGGATCGGCGCGGCAGGCTTCTGAGCCCTGCCGAGGGGCCGTCAACGTGACCGGGGGTGGCGTTCGGGCACGGGCGGGCCTGCCAGGCTTGGCGGCCGTGGCGATGGGCACCGGCCTGCTCGCGCTGGCCGGCCCGGTCGCGGCGGACCCTGCCGCCGTGGCCCGCGCCATCCTCGAAGACTGTGCGGCAGAGGCGGGGCGGCTCTCGGCCTGTGCCGGGGCGGCGGAGAACGTGTGCCTCTTCGATGAGGGGCAGTTCGCCCATGCGCCCGATACGCTTTTGCGCCGCGAATGGTGCCTGCGCGCGGAAACCGCCGCATTTCAGGCGCTCGCGCCAGATGCTATGGCGGAGCTAACCGCCTGCCCGATGCCCGATATTGGCGCCATGGCAAGCGCCCACTTGCAAGAGGCGCTTTGCCTGCGCGATGCGCTGGTGGCGGCGATCGAGGAGGATGAGCGATGACAGACGATGCCTATCTCGCCCAAACGCTGGCCGAACAGGATGCCTATCGCGCCGCGCCGCCCGCGCTTCTGCCCCGCGCGGTGCGGGGGGTGGCGCGTCCGATGGCGATGCTCACCAACCGCCTGATCCCGGCAGAGGTGATCGAGGCCACCCTGGCAGGCGCCGATTGGGCTGCATCAGCTTCGATCCGCAAAAGCGCGATAGATCACGATTTTTCCGATCTCGCGGCCTGCGATTCCGCGGCGGCTGACATGCGCCGCTGGGCGCTGGGCTATGCGGTGACCGGCGGTGGCGCGGCGGGCGCCTTTGGCGCGATGGGGCTGGCGGTGGATGTGCCTGCAACGATCACGCTTGCGCTGCGCACGGCGCGGCTCACGGGCCTTTGTTACGGCTTTGGGGATGACAGCCGCGCCGAGCGCATCTTCATCCTCGATATCCTGCAGCTCGCGGGCGCCAACACGCCTTCCGAAAAGGCCGAAGCGCTTGACCGGCTTGCGCGCGAACGGGCCGAGCTTGGGCAGGAAACCTGGGGCAAGATCGTGCGCCTCACGGGCCAGGCCGCGGGCGTGCAGGCCGCCATGCACAGGGTGGCGGCCACGCTTGGCATCAACCTCTCCACCCGCAAGATCGCGCAACTGGCGCCGGTGGTGGGCGCGGCGGTTGGCGCGGGCGTAAATGCCGCCTTCCAGAACGATATCGCCTTTGCCGCGCGCCACGCCTATCGCGAGCGCTGGATCGAGGTGAATACCGGGATCATCCGGGGCGAAATCTCGCAAACGCGGGAGAGCGGCGCGTGAAGCTCACCTCGCAGCACCTGCCCGGCAGCGAGGCGGCCCGGGCCAATCGCGCCGCCCATCTTGAAGCCCTCGCAGAGATCGAGGCGGCGGCAGCGCTGGCCGCGGCGGGGGGCGGCGACCGGGCGCGCGACCGCCACGTGGCGCGGGGCAAGATGCTGCCGCGGGATCGGGTGGCCAATCTGCTTGATCCCGGAAGCCCCTTCCTGGAAGTGGGCGCCACCGCCGCGCATGGTCTCTACGACGGCGCCGCCCCGGCAGCAGGGGTGGTGGCGGGCGTAGGCCAGGTGCATGGCCGCGAGGTAATGGTCATCTGCAACGATGCCACCGTGAAGGGCGGCACCTATTACCCGATGACGGTGAAAAAGCACCTGCGCGCCCAGGAGATTGCCGAGGAATGCCGGCTGCCCTGCATCTATCTTGTCGATAGCGGAGGGGCGAACCTGCCCAACCAGGATGAGGTCTTCCCCGACCGCGATCATTTCGGGCGCATTTTCTACAATCAGGCGCGCATGAGCGCCAAGGCGATCCCGCAGATCGCGGTGGTGATGGGCTCCTGCACGGCGGGCGGCGCCTACGTTCCGGCAATGTCGGATGTCACGATTATCGTGAAGGAGCAGGGCACGATCTTCCTTGCCGGCCCGCCGCTGGTGAAGGCCGCGACGGGCGAGGTGGTGACGGCGGAGGATCTGGGCGGCGGCGATGTGCATACTCGGCTCTCGGGGGTGGCCGATTACCTCGCCGATGACGATGCCCATGCGCTGGCCCTCGCCCGCCGGGCGGTGGGATCGCTGGGCCCTGGCGAGGGGGCGCGGCTGAATTGGGCAGCGCCCGAAGACCCGGCCCATGACCCTGCCGAACTGCTGGAGGTGGTTCCGGCGGATCTGCGCACGCCCTACGATATCCGCGAGGTGCTGGCGCGGGTGGTGGACGGATCCCGGTTTGACGAGTTCAAGCCGCGCTTCGGGGAAACGCTTGTTACGGGCTTTGCACATATCATGGGCGCGCCGGTGGGCATCATCGCCAATAACGGCGTGCTCTTCTCCGAGAGCGCCCAGAAGGGCGCGCATTTCGTTGAACTCTGCTCGCAGCGCCGGATCCCGCTGATTTTCCTGCAGAATATCACCGGCTTCATGGTGGGCCGAAAGTACGAAAACGAGGGCATCGCCCGCCACGGGGCCAAGATGGTCACTGCCGTGGCAACGACTTCGGTGCCGAAGATCACGCTGATCGTCGGCGGTTCCTTCGGGGCGGGCAACTACGGGATGGCGGGCCGCGCCTATCAGCCCCGCTTCCTGTGGTCCTGGCCCAATGCGCGGATCAGCGTGATGGGCGGGGCGCAGGCCGCAGGCGTGCTGGCCACCGTGAAGCGCGAAGGGATCGAGCGCGCGGGCGGCAGCTGGAGCGCCGAGGAAGAGGCCGAATTCAAGCGCCCCACCATTGAGATGTTCGAGCGCCAGTCCCACCCGCTTTATGCCTCTGCCCGGCTCTGGGATGACGGCGTGATCGACCCGCGCAAAACGCGCGAGGTTCTGTTCCTGTCGCTCTCGGCCGCGCTCAACGCGCCGATCGGGGAGACACGCTTCGGCGTGTTCAGGATGTAGGCGATGGCGCAGAAACGCGAAGACCGGTGCCTTGAGCTTGGCGCTTTCTGGGTGGCGGCAGCCCGGGGATCAGGCGGTGCGACATGAGTATTTTTGCCAAGATGAAGGGGGGCGCAGGGCCTCGTGTTTAGCCGGATCCTGATTGCGAACCGGGGCGAGATTGCGGTTCGGGTGATCGAGACCTGCCGCCGCCTGGGGGTAGAGGTGGTGGCGGTCTATTCCGAGGCCGATGCCGCTGCAAAGCATGTGGCGCTGGCCGATCAGGCGGTGCTGCTGGGGCCCCCGCCGCCCGCGCAGAGCTACCTCGATGGCGCGAAGATCATTGCGGCGGCGCAGGCCACCGGCGCCGAAGCGATTCATCCGGGCTACGGCTTTCTTTCAGAAAACCCCGATTTCGTGGAGGCGGTCGCGGCAGCGGGGCTGACCTTCATCGGCCCCTCTGCGGAGGCGATCCGCGCCATGGGGCTGAAGGATGCCGCCAAGCGGCTGATGGAGGATGCGGGCGTGCCGGTCGTGCCCGGCTATCACGGCGACGATCAGGATCCGGGGCATCTGGAAGTCGAGGCCGCGGCCATCGGCTACCCGGTGCTGATCAAGGCCGTGGCGGGCGGCGGCGGCAAGGGCATGCGGCGGGTCGATGGGCCTGGGGGCTTTGTCGATGCGCTGGAAGCAGCCAAGGCCGAGGCGCTGGGTGCCTTCGGCAATGATGCGGTTCTGATCGAAAAATTCGTTGAAAAACCGCGCCACATCGAGGTGCAGATCTTTGGCGATGGCACCCGGGCGGTGCATCTTTTCGAGCGCGACTGTTCGCTTCAGCGGCGCCACCAAAAGGTGATCGAGGAAGCGCCTGCGCCGGGGATGACCGACGACATGCGCGCGGCCATGGGCGCCGCAGCGGTGCGCGCGGCGGAGGCGATCGGGTATGCCGGGGCGGGCACGGTGGAGTTCATCGTGGATGCCTCGGAGGGGCTGCAGCCCGACCGGTTCTACTTCATGGAGATGAATACGCGCCTGCAGGTGGAGCATCCGGTGACAGAGGCGGTGACCGGCGTGGATCTCGTTGAGTGGCAACTGCGCGTGGCGGCGGGCGCGCCGCTTCCCGCCGCGCAGGACGAACTTGCGCTTTCGGGCCATGCCTTCGAGGCGCGGCTTTATGCTGAGGATGTGCCGAAGGGCTTTTTGCCGGCCACCGGCACGCTCACGCATTTGGCCTTCCCGCCGAATGTGCGCGCCGATAGCGGCGTGCGCGCGGGCGATACGATCACTCCCCATTACGATCCGATGATCGCGAAGATCATCGTCTGGGGCGAAACCCGTGATCACGCATTGGCGCGCCTGCGCCGTGCCCTGGGGCAAACGGAAGTGGCCGGCAGCGTCACCAACCATGCCTTTCTGCGCAAGCTGGCCGCCAACGCCCGCTTTGTGGCGGGGGATGTGGATACCGGGCTGATCGAAGCCGATCTCGAGGCGCTGTCGGCCGCCCCCGTACCCTGCACGCGCGCGCGGTCGCTCGCCGCGATCACCGCCCTTGGGCTGGGCGAGGCGGAGGCCCCGCTGACAGGCTTCACCCTCTGGGCGCCGCTTGAACAAACCGTGCGGCTTGATTGGGAGGGCGAAGAGGTTCTGGCCAGGGTGGCCACCCTTGGCCCGCACCACTTCCGCGTTACTCTCGGCGAGGCGGTGCATGAGGTGGATCGCGATTTGCAGGGCTGGCGGATCGATGGCGCGCCCGTTCCCGCAAACCCGCGCGCGATCGGCGATGCAGTGCATGTGTTCTGGGGCAATGCCTACGGCTTCACCGTGCCCGACCCGCTGGCGCGCGGCACGGCGGCGGCGGCGGCCGGCAATGTGATCGAGGCGCCGATGCCGGGGCAGGTGAAATCCGTCCACGTCTCCCCCGGCGCCAGGGTGCTGGCCGGTGACAGGCTTGCGGTGCTGGAGGCGATGAAGATGGAACATGCGCTGACGGCGGCGCGCGATGGCGTGGTGGCCGAAGTGTTGGTGCAACCGGGCGCGCAGGTTGAGGCCGGGGCGGCGCTGATCCGGCTAGAGGATGAGGCGGCGGAATGAGCCTGCGCCTCATCGGCTATTCCCAGAGCGTATACACCTGGGCCGTGCGCATGGCGCTGGCGGAGGCGGGGCGCACGGCGCGGTTTGAGGAGATCAATCCCTTCGATCCGGCGGCGGTAGGCGCGCTTGGGCCGCATCATCCGTTTGGGCGCGTGCCCGTGCTATGGGATGGCCGGTTCCGGATCTATGAAACCGGCGCGATCCTGGCCTATCTCATGCCCGGCGAGCGGGATCCCAAACGCGCCGCGCGCGCCCGGCAAGTGGCCGGAATCGTTGATACCTATGGCTACTGGCCCTTGGTTCGCCAGGTCTTCGCCCATGGCCGGTTCCGCCCGGCTTTGGGGCTTGAGGCCGAGCCGGGCGAACTGGCCGCAGGGCTTGCCGCGGCCCCGAAGGTTCTGGCGGCACTTGAGGAGATCGCGGCAGAGAGGCTTGTGCTGGATGGCGCGCAAACAGGGGCCGCCGAGTGCCACCTCGCGCCGATGATCGGGTATTTTGCAGAGGTGCCGGCGGCGCGCCGGCTTCTGGAATCAACGCCGGCGCTTTCGCGCTGGTTTGCGGCGGTCTCGGCCCGCGAAAGCTACCAAAGCACCCGCCCGCACTTGCCCGAAGCGGAGGCGATCCCATGATCCGCCTGCATCATTGCCATCAGACCCGCTCGATGCGCACGCTTTGGCTGCTGAACGAGCTTGGCGTGGCGTTCGAAACCGTGCTGCACCCGTTCGACAAGTCTCTGCGGTCGCCCGACTACCTCGCGCTCCACCCAGTGGGCCGCGTGCCCTCTCTGGAACTGGATGGCACCGTGCTTTGGGAAACCGGCGCGATCACTGAGGTGCTGTGCGAGCGCTTTCCCGAGGCGGGGCTTGGGCGCGAAGTGGGGAATCCTGAGCGGGCGGAGTGGCTGATCTGGGTGCATTTCGCCGAAAGCGTCAGCCAGCACACGGCGGCGCTGACCCAGCAGCATGTCGCCCTCTACGAGGATGCGATGCGCAGCCCCGTAGTGATGAAGCTCGAGGCCAGGCGGGTGGCGAAATGTTATGATGCCATCGAGGCGCGGCTGACGCGCGGCGCGGCGGCGGGTTATCTGCTGGATGGCGGGTTTTCCGCGGCTGACATAGGCGTGGGCCAGGCCGTTTACATGGCGCGGCACTTTGTGACCACAGATGCCCATCCCGCCCTTGCGGCCTGGTATGCCCGGCTTGCGGCGCGGCCCGGCTTTCGCGCCGCATTGCCGCCGGAGGGCGCCACGTTGCTCTATGCCAAACCGTTCTACCCGCCCTGGGGGCAGAAATGATCGCGGGGCCGCGAACCGGGAAGGGCGCGCTGGCCCGGTGCGCGGCGCAGCGGAGCAGGGCACAAAGGATGACGCGCCGTGGCTGAACGGGTGGAGATCGTCGAAGTTGGCCCGCGCGACGGGCTGCAGAACGAGCCGCGCCTGATTCCGGCGGCAGA
>JANQPC010000100.1 GCA_028285485.1 Paracoccaceae bacterium
TGGTCACAGAACGCCGGATCGCGGATTGGGATGAACATCTTGCATTGCTCGATGCCTCCGAAGCCCCCTATTCGGTGGGCTGGATCGATGCCACGGCCACAGGCGCCGCGCTGGGGCGCGGGATTCTGGAGGAAGGCGAAACAGGCTCTGGCCTGGTGCCGCCGCCCAAACGGGTGAAACGCGTGCCCTTCGATGCGCCGGGCTTTGCGCTGGCGCCCCCCGTGGTGCGCAGCTTCAACGCCGCCTATTGGCGCCGCGTGCCCGTGCATGGGCGCACGCTGGTCAAACGGATCAACGATTTCTTCTTCCCGCTCGACAAGATCCACGATTGGAACCGGCTCTACGGCAAGGCGGGCTTCCATCAGTTCCAATGCGTCGTGCCCCTTGGCGCCGCCGAGGCGCTGAAATCGATGTTGGAGACGATCGCCAAGGCCGGCGCGGCCTCTCCCCTGGCAGTTCTGAAACGCATGGGGCCCGGGCGCGCGGGGCTCATGTCTTTCCCGATGGAGGGCTATACGCTCGCCGTGGATTTTCATGCCGGTGCGGCCACCGAACGGCTTGTCGCCCGGCTTGAGGCCGCCACGCTGGAGGCAGGGGGGCGGATCTACCTCGCCAAGGATGCTCTGGCGCGTGCCGAGACGGCGCAGGCCATGTATCCCGCGCATGAGACATGGGCGAAGATCTGCGCCAAGCATGACCCCGACGGCGTTCTGAAAACCGATCTGATCCGGCGCCTGCGCCTGCGGGGCGGGCCATGAGCGAAACCTGGATCATCCTTGGCGCGAGCTCGGCCATGGCGCGGGCTTTGGCGCGCCAGGTGGCGGCCACGGGCGCCTCGGTGCTTCTGGGCGGGCGTGACGCGGCCGATATTGCCGCGCAGGCCGCAGATTGCGCGCTGCGCGGTGCCCCTATCGCCGAAGCCTTCGCCTTCGATGCGCGCGATACAAGCGGCTACGCGGAAATCGTGGCCCGGGCGCGAAAAACCGAAGGCACCCTGAACATTGCCGTCTTCGTGGGCTCGATGCCCCCCCAGGGAGAGATCGATGCGGGCCCGAGCCTCATCGCCGGCACGGTTGCCGATAGCTTCACGGGCCCCGCGACCCTTCTGCACATGCTCGCCCCGATCCTGGAGGAGCGCGGGGCAGGCACGATTGTAGGCGTGGGCAGCGTGGCGGGCGATCGCGGCCGCGTGGGCAACTATGTCTACGGTGCCGCGAAGGCGGGGTTTCACACCTATCTCTCGGGCCTACGCAACCGCCTCACGCGCTCCGGCGCCCATGTGGTGACCGTGAAGCCCGGTTTTGTGGATACGGCGATGACCTGGGGGCTTGAGGGGATGTTCCTCGTGGCCCCCCCCGATGCCGTGGCGCGGGATATCCTGGCCGCCGTCAGCAAGCGGCGCGACGTGATCTACACACCCTTTTTCTGGCGCTGGATCATGCTGATTATCCGCGCGATTCCAGAGCGGATCTTCAAGATGCTCTCGATCTGAGCAGGGTTGCGCGCATGCCGACAAAGGCGGCGCGTGCGCGGGGATTGTACGCCCAAGCGCGTGAATGCGCCCCAATTCGGTTTCGGCCTGGGCGGGAAACCGGAACAGCCCGGGAATATTCCCTATTTTAATCAGATAGTTACATCCGCACGGCGGAAAAAGGACCAAATCCCTCAAATTTGCCCATACCCGCCGAACTCCCGCCCGATTCCGCGGCGTATATAGCGCCATGCCACGGCGGCAATCGGGTTTGAACCACATGGCCCGGACGACCAGCCAGGTGAGTTCGAAACGAAGAGCGGAATGGAGTACAGTTATGGACAAGTTGAAGCTTGCGAAGCGCTTCCAGAAAGATGAAGACGGCGCTGTTACGGTGGACTGGGTTGTGCTGACCGCAGCCATCGTGGGCCTCGCGATCGCGGTGATTGCCTCGGTGCGCGGCGGCGTGAACAGCCTCGGCCAGAACATTTCTGAGCGCATCGAATCCCAGATGCAGTAATCTGGCTTTTGCCAGATATCGGCCCTCGGGCCTGAGATATCCCCAAGCCGAAACCGGCCGCGACCTTCGGGTTGTGGCCGGTTTTTTTTCTGGGCCACTGGAAATCACGGCGCGCGCCCGGCGGCACAAAGGCGATTGTCACGGCCTGGATAACGAAGCCCGCGCGCCGGTGAGATTAGTTCTTGAGAGATTCGCAGATCGCATGTTTTTCTATTTTATTTCATGCGCTTGGGCGGAAACCGGAAAAAACTTACAAATTGCTAAAATGGTCTGATCCCCGCCAAACTCTCGCCAGAATCAGAAGTCTTTCTACCCTCACACCACGGCGGTACTTGGTCACTTAAGTAATCCTCCGAATGCAGCTGTGGGTATGGAACAGTAGAGTGGAACGGAGACTAACAATGGACTTTCTTAAGCTTTCGAAGCGTTTTCGCAAAGACGAAGACGGCGCCGTTACGGTGGACTGGGTTGTGCTGACCGCTGCCCTGGTTGGCCTCGGCATTGCTGTGATCGCCTCGGTTCGTGAAGGCGTGAACAACCTCGGCCAAAACATTTCCGAGCGCGTTGAATCGCAGATGCAGTAAGGCTGGCTGATGCCAGCTGAGCCCACCGGATCAGGTGGCGCATCGACCAAGAAAAACAATCGGGCCGCTTCCTTACCGGGCGCGGCCTGATGCTTGCCAGGGGGCTGAATTTTCATATCGCGAACACTGTATTTCGCGGACCTTGGGTAAGAGCGGCAGGCCCGATGCGGGCCGCCGGCGAAGAAGGAGGAACGGCATGTTCGGCTATCCGACGCGTTTCCAGAGGGAAGAAGACGGGGCAGTAACGGTTGATTGGGTTGTGGTGACAGCCGCGATCGCCGGGATCGGAGTGGCCCTTGTGCTGAACATCCAGGCCGGTGCAACCGACACCGCCGATGGGATCGGCAACTTCGTCTCCGAACAACGGGTTCTTCTCGATTGACCTGCCCGCCGGGCCGCCCATGCGAGGGCTTGGCCCGATGACCTCTCCGGCCTGACAAGCGGCACCGCGCCGCCGGGCCCGGCACAGCGATCACAGTTCCGTGGGCCGCCCGAAACCGCAGCGTTTTCAGCGGTTCGGCGCCTGAAAGACCCAGATCGCTCCACGCTTATGCCACAATTTGCAGAAAAAACGGGTGGCGGAGAAGTCCGCGCCCCGCGGCGCATGTGACGCGCGGCTGCGGTTTGAAATGGAAAGGATACGTTATGCGTGTTGTGTTTGGTTTGGTCCTTCTCCTTGGGCTGGGGCTTGCGGGTTTCGCAGTTTACATGGCGCAGGACTACATTAATGCCCACGAGGCAGCGCTGGCGAAGGAACGCGAAGCGCGCAAGGAGATCGTGCCGACGACGGAAGTGATCGTCAGCACGCGTGCGATCCGCTACGGTGATCGCTTGCAACAGAATTATGTGCGCACGGTGCGCTGGCCCACGAATGCGGTTCCCTCGGGCGCCTTCACATCGATGGAGCAGCTGTTCCCGGAAGGCGGCGAAGAGCTGCGCACGGTGCTGCGCGCGATGGAAAAGGATGAGGCGATCCTCGCGGTTAAGGTCACAAATCCGGGCGAGGATGCCGGCGTTTCCTCAAAGCTGGCCCCCGGCATGCGCGCCTTCGCGCTGCGGGTTGACGTGGCCTCGGGCGTTTCGGGCTTTCTGCGCCCGGGCGACCGCGTGGATGTCTGGTGGACAGGCCGCGGCGTTGGCGATGCGGCCGGGCGGAGCGATATCACTCGCCTGATCGAAGCCGGCGTTAAGCTGATCGCCGTTGACCAATCGGTGGACGAAGATCGCAACAACCCGATCGTGGCTCGCACCGTGACCGTTGAGGCCACGCCCAAGCAGGTCGCCTCGCTCGCCCAGGCCCAGGCAACGGGCCGCCTTCAGCTTTCGCTGGTGGGCGCGCAGGATGACGATATCGCCGCGGGATCGATCCAGGTGGACCAGACGGATGTTCTGGGCATCGAAGAGCGTGTGGTGACCGCCAAGCCCAAGGAGCGGGTGTGCACCGTGCGGACGCGCCGGGGCGCCGAGGTTGTGGAAATTCCGATCCCCTGCACCAACTGACGGCATCGTGAAATCTGACAAAAGCGCCCCAACCCCTTGGGGCGCTTTTCTTTTTGGGCCTCGCGGATTTTCGCGTGTGTTGCCCCGCTGCACATAAGGCGGCGCGGGCAACGGTTTGATTCTTGCAAAAAATTGCGCTGTGCAGCATGTTCGGCGCAAATCCGGGCAGCAAATGACCCGGCCCATATCGTGATCAAGAGGCAGGTCACATGCATATCGACAGATTTTTGAAGGCCGCCCTTACGGGCGCCGCACTTGTTCTTGCAGGGTTGAATTCGGCGGCAGCGCAGGATCTGCGCGTGCTGAGGGGCGAGGCTTCCGGCAGCCTGGTGGTTCCGGTGAACCGCGCGGTGGTGGTGGAAGCGGAGACGGCCTTTGCCGAACTCTCGATCGCCAACCCGGGCATTGCAGACATCTCTACGCTCTCGGATCGCACGATCTACGTGCTGGGCCGTGCGCCCGGGCGCACGACGATGACGCTTCTGGGCCCCGAGGGGAACCTGATCGCGAATATCGAAGTGCAGGTCACGCCCGATATCGCGGAATTCAAGGAACGGCTCCGCCAGATTCTGCCCGGCGAGCCCATCGAAGTGCGCACCGCCAATGACGGTATCGTGCTCTCGGGCACCGTATCCTCGATCACGCGGCTCGATCGCGCGCTGGAGCTTGCGGGCCGCTACGCCCCGGGCCGGGTTCTGAACATGATGAGCGTGGGCGGCACCCAGCAGGTGATGCTAAAGGTGCGCTTTGCAGAGATGGAACGCTCGGTCGCCAAGGCGCTTGAAGCCGGCATCACCGCCATCGAAGCGGGCTCTGAAAGCGGGATCACGATCGCGGGCGGCAGCGGCTCGCTCACATCGGGCAACACGCCCGGTACCGGCGGCACGCTTTCGCTGAACCCCGAGGCGCTGGGCCAGATGAGCCTCGGCTTCAACGTGGGCAGCGTAGGTTTCAACGTGCTGGTGGAGGCGCTGGAAACGAAGGGCCTGATCCGCACGCTTTCCGAGCCGAACCTCACAGCGCTTTCAGGGCAGGACGCGACCTTCCTGGCGGGCGGCGAATACCCGGTACCGGTGGTGGATGACGATGGCAATGTCAGCGTGGAATTCCGCCCCTTCGGCGTGGGCCTCAACTTCACGCCGCGCGTGGTGGATGAAGACATCATCAACCTCGAACTCACCGCCTCGGTCTCGGGCCTCGACCCCACGGTTGTGGTGCAGCAGAACGGGTTCGCGATCAACGGCTTCCGCCGCCGCGAAACCTCTACCGTGGTGGAGATGCGCGATGGCGAAAGCTTCGCAATCGCGGGCCTTCTGCAGGACGATTTTCAGGATCTCGTGGGCCAGGTGCCCTGGCTGGGCGATATCCCCGTGCTGGGCGCGCTGTTCCGCAGCGCCGATTTTGAGCGCCGGCAATCGGAGCTTGTGATCATCGTTACACCGCATCTGGTGACCCCGGTGCGCGGCGAGGCGCTGATGCTTTCGACCGATCGGGTGCGCCCGCCCTCGGAAAGCGAGTTGTTCCTTCTTGGCCGCACGTCTTCGCAGGAAGGCGCCCGCACGCCCACCCAAGGCGCAGCAGGCGAAGTGGCCAAGCAGGAATTCAATGGGTCCTACGGCTACGTGATGGAGTGATTAAGATGCCCGGTACGCTGAAAACGATCCTCCTGTCCGGCTGCGCGCTGGGCCTGGTGGCCTGCACGAGCTCTGAGATTACCTCGAGCGGCCAGCCCTTCGATACCCGCAGCGGCGAGGCCGGCGCGTTCCTCGATGAAGGCGGGTTCGGCGAACCCACGCTGAACAACCAGCTTGTTCAGACGGGCGAGCGCAACTTCATCATCGATCTCAACAAGCGCTTCAGCCAGGAAGTGCCCACGATGGTGACCTTCGCCTTCGACAGTGCGGTGATCGACGGCGCGGCGCGCGCCACGCTTGATCAGCAGGCAGCCTGGATCAAACGGTTCCCGCAAGTGCGCTTCAAGGTTTTCGGCCACACCGATCTGGTCGGCAGCGAGACCTATAACAAAGCGCTTGGCCTGCGCCGGGCCCGGGCGGTGGTGAACTATCTCGTGCGCCACGGCATCAGCCGGTCGCGCCTGGAAGCCGTTGTTTCCTTTGGCGAAACCCAGCCGCTGATTGTGACAGAGGGGCGCGAACAGCGAAACCGCCGCACGGTGACGGAAGTCTCCGGCCTGATCCAGCCCGAAGGCACGCCGCTCAACGGCAAGTTTGCCCGCGAGATCTTCCGCGGCTACGTGCCCAGCGCCGCTGAGGTGCAAAGCGATGGCGGTGTTACGGGCGGTGCCGCACCCGGTTAAACGCCGGTTAAATTAAGGTTACCGCCGTCTCACAAAACCGAATAATTTCGGTTTTTTAGCCTCAATGTCGCCAACATTGAAGGCCAGCTTCACCCTAGGTAGCGGTGTGCGCGATTCTGGGTTCGCCCCGGGTTGCGCGCGTTGGCGCCGGCGGGATTTTCCGCCTTTGAGACCAAGGCGAAAGCAACGGTCACTGGGGCATCACGAACCTTCCGCCAGCGCGTTGTAAGTGGAAGGACGTGAGGCAACATGAGTAGCACGGCGGCATTGCAGCCAGATCCTTCGCCGATCGTAGGGTGTACGATCAGCCGGGATGTGCAGAACTTCGATCTGCTGATCGAGGACATGGAGACCGAGCTCGGTGAAAACTGGGGCGACCTTTCCTTTGAAGACGCACAGCTCTTCCTCGGCCAAAACGATTCAAACTCTCTTGAGTTCATCGCCATCGCGATCGACGAGGAGGATGAAGACGATATCGGCCAGGTCGCCGAGATCCTCAAACTCGCCAAATCGAAGGGCGTGAAGGCGCTTGTCATCGCCGAAGATGTGAGCCCGATCGCGCTGCACCAGCTTCTGAAGCTCGGTGCCGAAGAATTCGTACCCTACCCCCTGCCCGATGGCGCGCTGCACGATGCCATAGAGCGTTTGCGCAACCCCAAGGAACCCGATGTTCCCGCGGATATGCGCACCACGATGAAAGCCACGGGCGATCGCGATGGCGTTGTGCTGCCGATCCAGGGCATCGCGGGCGGCGTGGGTTCAACCACCTTCGCGGTGAACCTCGCCTGGGAGCTTTGCAACCTTGAAGGCGATGAGCAGCCGCGCGTGTGTCTGATCGATTTCGATATGCAGTTTGGAAGTGTGTCGACCTTCCTTGATCTGCCGCGCCGCGAGGCGGTGTTCGAAATGATCTCCGATACCGCCTCGATGGATAACGACGTGTTCATGCAGGCGCTGCTGACCTTCAACGACAAGCTTCATGTGCTCACGGCCCCGGCCGAGATGCTGCCGCTGGATTTCGTGGGCCAAGAAGATATCGACAAGATCCTTGAAGCCGCGCGCACGAATTTCGATTACGTCATCATCGACATGCCCACGAGCGTGGTGCAGTGGACGGAAACCGTTCTGCACGCCTCGCATATCTACTTCGCTCTGATGGAGCTTGATATGCGTTCGGCCCAGAACACGTTGCGCATGATCCGCGCGCTGAAGGGCGAAGAGCTTCCTGTTGAGAAGCTTCGCTTTGCGCTGAACCGGGCCCCGAAATTCACCGATCTCACCGGCAAGAGCCGGGTGAAGCGGATGGCCGACAGCCTCGATATCAAGATCGAATTGCAGATCCCCGAAGGCGGGAAACCAGTTGTTCAGGCCGGGGATCACGGGCTGCCGCTTTCGGAAGTGGCCGCCAAGAACCCGGTACGAAAAGAATTCCAGAAGCTCGCGCAATCGGTGCACGAACTCAACGTGTCCGAGGCCGCGGGCGGCTGATTTAGAAGGGGTAAGGACCAGTGTTTTCGAAGTACAAGAAGCCCGGTGCAGGCGCGCCGGCACCCAGCACGGAACTCAAGGCGGTGGAAACGGCCCCGCCCGAGGCCACCAAGCCGCAGGAACAGGCGCAATCTGCCTCGATGCGCAAGCCCATGCCGGCGCCGAAGGCCCCGGCCCAGGCCGCGCCGATGGATAAAGAGAAAAAGCGCAAGGAGCGGTTGGGCGAGATCAAGCTGGAACTGCACAAGGCGCTGCTCGACAACCTGAACCTCGCCGCGCTTGAAAACGCCTCCGAATCCGATCTGCGGGCGGAGATCGTGGCGATCTCCGGCGAAGCGCTGGAAGATATGGGCGTGGTTCTGAACCGTGACGAACGCGCCACGCTGAACCAGGATCTTTTTGACGAAGTGACGGGCCTTGGCCCGCTTGAGCCGCTTCTGAAGGACGAAACGGTCAACGATATTCTCGTCAACGGCCCGCAGCAGGTCTTCGTGGAACGCGCCGGCCGGCTGGAGCTGACCGACACGACCTTCAAAGACGAAAAGCACCTTCTGCGGATCATCGACAAGATCGTGTCGGCCGTGGGCCGGCGCGTTGATGAATCGAACCCCTATGTTGACGCGCGTCTCGCCGATGGTTCGCGTTTCAACGCCATGGTGCCGCCGATTGCGGTGGATGGCTCGCTAGTCTCCATCCGTAAATTCAAGAAGGAAAAGCTCGGGATCGACGATCTCGTGCGCTTCGGCGCCTTTACCGAAGAGATGGCCGCGTATCTTCAGGCCGCGGTGGCAACCCGGCTGAACGTGATCGTCTCGGGCGGTACCGGTTCAGGTAAAACGACCACGCTCAACGCGCTGTCGAGCTTCATCGACAATGATGAGCGGATCCTGACGATCGAAGACACCGCGGAACTTCAGCTTCAGCAAACCCATGTGGGCCGGATGGAAAGCCGCCCGGCCAACGTGGAAGGCAAAGGCGCGGTTTCCCAGCGCGACTGTCTGCGAAACGCCCTGCGGATGCGCCCGGACCGGATCATCGTGGGTGAGACGCGCGGCGAAGAAGTGATCGACATGCTCCAGGCCATGAACACCGGCCACGACGGATCGATGACCACGATCCACGCCAACAGCGCGCGGGATGGTGTGAGCCGTCTTGAAAACATGATCGCGATGGCCGGGATCGAGATGCCGATCAAGGCAGTGCGCAGCCAGATTTCCTCGGCTGTGAACCTCATCGTGCAGGCCAGCCGTTTGCAGGACGGGTCGCGCCGCATGGTTTCGATCACGGAAGTGACGGGCATGGAAGGCGAAG
Source organism: Paracoccaceae bacterium (assembly GCA_028285485.1). Lineage (GTDB taxonomy): Bacteria > Pseudomonadota > Alphaproteobacteria > Rhodobacterales > Rhodobacteraceae > JANQPC01. Next base: position 9,192 of record JANQPC010000100.1, read on the forward strand.
TGATCTCCATGCAAGAGGTCTTCCGCTACCAGCGCGTAGGCCTGACGCCCGACAACAAGATCATCGGCCATTTCACGGCGACCGGCATCCGCAGCCACTATTCGGAACGCTTCCGGATGTGGGGCTACGATCTGCCGCCGTCGATCTTCGAACCCTTCGCGGCGGAGTAAGATGCGATGAATATCTCAGCCGAACCGATTATCTACGGCCTGATCTTCGTTGCCGTGCTCTTGCTGGTCGAGGGCATCTACCTGCTGGCCTTCGGCAAGTCGATCAGCCTCAACGCGAAGATGAACCGCCGCCTCGAGATGCTCGAGAAAGGCGCGGGACGCGAACAGGTTCTGGAACAGCTCCGCAAGGAGATGGGCCAGCACATGAAATCGCGCTCGATCCCGATCTATGCGCTGCTGGCCCAGAAGGCGCAGAAGGCCAATATTGCTTTTACGCCCGGCCAGCTGATCACCGTGATGATGGTGCTGGCGGTCGTGGCCTTCCTCGGCATGACCTTCGCCACCGATGCGGGGCTTGCGATCCGCGTGGTCGTCTCGCTCGTCATGGGCATTGGCGCGGTTTACATCTGGGTCGATCAAAAGGCCAAGAAGCGCCTCGGCATGATCGAGGAACAGCTTCCCGATGCCGTGGAACTGATGGTGCGCAGCTTGCGCGTGGGCCATCCGTTCTCATCCGCACTTCAGATCGTGGCCAAGGAAGTGCCCGATCCCCTGGGTTCGGAAATGGGCGTGATCTCGGACGAAGCCGCCTATGGCCGCGATGTCAGCGAAGCGCTGAAATCCATGGCGGAGCGGATGGATATGCAGGATCTGCGCTTCCTCGCGGTTGCAGTGACGATCCAGCAGCAATCGGGCGGTAACCTCGCCGAGATCCTGCATGGCCTCGCCAAGGTGATCCGCGCCCGCTTCAAGCTGTTCCGCCGTGTGAAGGCGATCACGGCTGAGGCGAAATGGTCGGGCATGTTCCTTTCGGTCTTCCCGATCGGCGCGCTCGTGATGATCAACCTCGTTGACCCGAACTATTACGACGATGTGCGCGGCACGCAGTACTTCATACCCGCGGCCTTCGTTGTTGCCGGCTTCCTGATCGCGAACGTGTTCGTGATGCGGGCGCTTGTGAACATCAAGGTCTGAGGGGGGACGAGATCATGGAACAGATCAGAAGCCTCTTTGGCGGTTTGAACACGCTTCTCACGGAACGGTTCGGCGAATTCGGGCCGCTTCTCGTGGTCGGCATCCTCGGGCTCTTCCTGATCCTGCTGACCCTGCCGGTGCTGCTGCGCAAGCAGGAGGATCCGCTCGACAAGCTGCGCGAACAATCCCGCCGCGGCCCGAAAACCGTGGCCCCGGGGCAGAAGCAGGCCCTGCGCACCAGCGGCGGGCGTGGCGACAAGCTAGAAAAATACTCCAACTTCCTCGAACCGACGGATGAGGAAGAGTATTCCGCGATCCGCCTGAAGCTTCTTCAGGCCGGCTATCGCTCCAAAAACGCGGTGCGCACGTTCCACTTCATGCAGTTCGTGCTGGGCATCGGATTTCTCGTTCTCGGTATGCTCTACGCCGTGATGAAAAGCGCCACCGGCGATCCCACGACCCAGCAGCTCATCATGATGACGCTCGGGCCCGGCGCCGTGGGCTACATGTTGCCCAAATACTGGGTGACCCGCCGCCAGCAGGAACGTGGCGAGGAAATCACCAACGGTTTCCCCGACGCGCTTGACCTGATGCTTGTCTGCGTGGAAGCGGGCCAGTCGCTGGACCAGGCCATCGTGCGGGTGAGCAAAGAGGTGCGCTCGGGCTACCCCGCGCTTGCCGAAGAATTCGAGATGGTCGCCCATGAAATGAAGGCGGGTAAGGACAAGACGAGCGTTCTGCGCGATATGTCGGAACGCGCCGGTGTGCCGGATGTCTCGTCTTTCGTGACCGTGCTGATCCAGTCGGCGCAATTCGGTACATCCATCGCCGAAGCGCTGCGGGTTTACGCCTCGGAGATGCGGGATAAGCGCGTGATGCGTGCCGAAGAGGCCGCCAACAAATTGCCGACGAAGATGACCCTTGCGACTATGATGTTGACGGTGCCGCCGCTCCTCATCATCCTGATCGGGCCGTCGATCTACGAGATCGCGCAAACGCTCGGGAACGCAAGCTTCTTCTAGGAGATCATGCGACAGAACTGGCTGGCCCTTTGCCTGATTGCCACGACAATCGCCGCCTGCGCCCCCGCAGGCGGCGTTCGCACATCTGAAAACCCCTTCCCGCCCGCAGGCCGGGTGGATATTGACGAGGCGGTGGATGGGCTGATCGTGGGCCACCGGCTGATGGCTGTGGGGCAATACGAATTGGCGCTGAAGGCCTATTTCCGCGCCGCGGGCGACCAGGGGCTGAACGTGGATGTGCTCTCGGCTCTGGGATCGGCCAATCTACGCCTCGGCCGCCTGGGTCAGGCCGAGGATCTGCTGCGCCGCGCCATCGAGGAAGACGAGGAATTCCCCGCCGCCTGGAACAATCTGGGTGTGGTTTTGATGGAACGGGGCGAATTTGGTGAGGCAAGCCGCGTGTTCCGCACGGCCTTTGCGCTTGATAGTGGCGAAAGTGCCGAAATCCGCGATAATCTCGCCCTGGCGGTCGCCAAACGGGACAATCCCGATTACGTTGCCCCCAATAACGACGGGCCGCAATTGGTGCGGCGCGGCTCGGGGCGGTACATCCTTCTCGACGCGCCGGTTTAAGCCAAAGGCCCGCACGAGAGCAGGATAAGGACGCAGGCACATGCGTAACATTGGAATCCCGGTGCTATGCGCCGGTGCGGTCTTTCTGGCGGCCTGTGCGCAGGATCCGGAGGCCGAGGTCGAGCGTACGCTTCAGGGCATGAACGTTATCGATGAGTCGAACCTTAACCAGCTGATGCTCACATCGGCGGATCCCGCCGAAGCGGTCAACTATTTCCGCCAGGCAAGTACGGATCAGCCGGAACGGGTGGATCTCAAGCGCGGCCTCGCCGCCTCGCTCGTGCGCGCCAAGCGTTCGGTAGAGGCCGTGGGCGTGTGGTCAGATGTTGTGGAAAGCGGCGAAGCCACGAATGACGATCGGGTCAACTATGCAGATGCCCTGATCCGCGCTGGCGATTGGGAGAAGGCCGATGCCACGCTCGATGCGATCCCGCCCACCCATGAGACCTATGAGCGCTACCGGCTTGAGGCGATGGTTGCCGACAGCAACAAGGAATGGGTCAAGGCCGACAGTTTCTACGAAACCGCCCTTGGGCTGACAACGCAGCCTGCGGGCGTGATGAACAACTGGGGCTACTCAAAGCTAAGCCGCGGCGATTTTCCCGAGGCAGAGCGGCTCTTTACCGAGGCGATCAAGTTTGATCCCAACCTCTTCACCGCGAAGAACAACCTTGTTCTGGCCCGGGGAGCGCAGCGCGATTACCAGCTGCCCGTCTTCCCGATGAGCCAGGTGGAAAGGGCGCAGCTTCTGCACACGCTGGCGCTCTCGGCGGTTAAGCAGGGCGATGTGGCGATCGGCAAAGGGTTGCTGCGGGAAGCTATCGAAACCCATCCGCAGCATTTCGAGGCCGCAGCGGTAAGTCTTGAAGCACTGGAAGCGAACGTTCTGAATTAACGTTCAATGGCGTAGCGAATGATCCGCGGGGTGCGATCCACCTCGCGGAGCGCCACGCCTGCCTCGGCGATCTTCTCAAGCGTGCCGCGGCGCGAAGCCGTTGAGATTGCGCAAATCGGCACCACCAGCTCGCGCGCGCCCTCAAGGCCCAGCGTATCGCCGTAGTTCCACGGCGCCGCCCCGATCAGCGGGGCCGAACCGGTGAACATCCAATGGGGGGCGAGCATATCGGCCACGAAGACGGCCTCTGCGCCCGGCCCGATATCTTCTGCCATCAAACGGCTTGCCCCGATGATCCCGCTTTCAAACCGGCAATCCGGCAGCGGCTCTCCCGCCACGCGCACGGAGTCTTTCGGGTCAAGCGTATCTGCGAGCGCCGAAAACGCGGCGTCGGGCGCCGTGAGATCACCCGCCGCGCGCGTTGTGTTCGCGCGGACGGTGGAAACGAAGAGGCCGCCATAGATCGGGTCGGAAGAGGTGATCATCGGCTCAAACTCCGCCGCGGGCAGCGCAAGGTGGCGCAACGCACCGGAGGCCAGGCTTTGCGCATGGGGCAGGCAGAGCGCCACGGCGATTGCGGCGAGCACCGTGCCGGCCTGCCGCGCCTCAAGCCCAAAGCTGGCCTTGCGCCCGGCCTCAGGCAGCGCGGCGATCAGGATCGCAGCGAGGGGGATCACCCAGAGCGGATCATTCCCGAAGTTCTGGAAGGTGAGATAAAGAAAGCCGGGGATGAGCAGGAAGAGGATCAGCCCGGTGACGGGCCGCCCGGCCTGCCGCAGAAGTAGCGCGCCTGCCAATGCGACAAGCGTGGTGGCCAGAAATGGCGGAGAAACGGCCACCGCGGCCAACGGAATGCCAGGATGCGCGCGGATCTCCGAATTTGCGACGGCCAGAAGATCGCCGATATAGCCCGCCCAGACGCCCGGGCCGTAGGCCAGCGTGACAAGCCCCGCAACCGCGATCCCGGCGGCAAACATCGTGGCCAAGGCCCTTCCCTCTTTGCGGAGAAGAAGCGCGATCGCGGCCACCGGCGCGAGCGCCACGAAATAGGGCGCCTTGATCAGCGCAAGCCCGGCCAGCGCAATGCCAAGCATCAGCCCGTCAGAACCTGGGCGCGACGGGCCCCGGGGCGGCAGGGCCGCGAGGATCGCCACCACGAAGGCAAGCGCCCAGGCCCAGCGATTGTAATGCATGGCGATTGTTACAGGTGGCTCCGCCGTTCCATAGCTGAGCGAGGCCATCACGATGATCGGCATTGCGGCGAAGGCATAGGCCGTGCGCTTGGGCAGGCGCGTCCAGGCCGCCCAGAAGGCCAGCGGCAGAACAAGCGCCGCCATCAGGGCCTGCGCGCCGAGATAGGCAAGCCCGAGGGGCGCACCCGCCCCGAGCATCCAGGCAATCGGCAGAAAGGCCAGGGCGCCCAGCGGCGTGTGGAATTCCACATGCGGGATCTGGCCCAGATGCAACCGCATCGCCACGTCAACCACATGCAGCGCATCTCCCTCGAAGGCGGTGAGGTACACCCCGCCTTTCAAAAACGCGGGCCCCACCATGGCTGCAAGCACCACGGCGAGGAACAGCGCAAGCACAAAGGGGTTCGCTCTGCTCATCTCACCCTCTTTCCATCTTTTGGCCACATTAGCGCGCGACTCCTGCGGCAAGACCGATGTGCAGGTGCCTTATGTTTTTTTTCGGGCAAAAGCCTGTGTGGCCTGTGAAATTTACCAGAAGCGGGATGGGAAAACCCAGATGAACATGGAAGCCTCGAACGTCGTCGCCCCCCCGGCGCCGAAACGGCTGGAGCAAATGCAGCTTTCCATCGTGATGATGCGGGACATTCTGCTGAAGACGATGTTCCGCATGAACCTCGATATGGTCAGCGAGCTGGCGAAGGCGGTGTGCCTGCCAATTCCGGTCACGCAAGAACTTGTCGACATGTCGCGCGGCCAGGGGCTTGTGGAAGCCACCGGTACGCTGCACGCCAATTCCGGCGGCGAAATGGGCTACCAGCTCACCGATGCAGGCAAGGCCCGCGCACTCGATGCGCTTTCGCAATCAGAGTATTATGGTGCAATGCCAGTGCCGCTTGAGGTTTACAAGGAGCAGGTGCAGCGCCAATCGATCCGCAACATCCAGGTCACGCGCGATCAGCTGACCGCCGCGATGGGCCACCTGATCCTGCCCGATGAGCTTCTCGATCACCTTGGCCCCGCGGTGGGCTCGGGCCGTTCGATCCTGATGTATGGCCCGCCGGGCAACGGCAAATCCTCGATCTCCAACGGTATCCGCGATGCGCTGGGCGACAAGATCTATGTGCCCCGCGCCGTAGAGTATTCGGGCCAGGTGATCACGGTTTACGACCCGATCGTGCATTCGGCCGCGGAGGAGCAGGAGGATGACCCGAACTCGCTTCGCCGCACATCCGGGCGCTTCGATACGCGCTACGTGCTCTGCGAACGGCCCACGGTGATCACCGGGGGTGAATTGAGCCTTTCTATGCTCGATCTCGTCTACAACCCCACCGCGCGCACATACCAGGCGCCGCTGCAGCTTAAATCCACCGGCGGCATCTTTATCGTGGATGACCTTGGGCGCCAGGAAGAGCCGCCCCAGGCGCTGGTCAACCGCTGGATCGTGCCGCTGGAAGAGGGCAAGGATATCCTGGCCCTGCAATCGGGTGAGAAATTCGAGGTGCCGTTCGACACGCTCGTGATCTTCTCAACCAACTTCCACCCCAATGAGATCTTCGACAAGGCGGCCCTGCGGCGGATCTTCTTCAAGATCAAGATCGACGGGCCCTGCCAGGAAGACTTCCTGAAGATCTTCGCGATGGTAGCCAAGAAGCGGAAGATGCCGCTGGATGAGGGCACGCTCGTGCATCTCATGAAGAACCGCTATCCCGAGATCGATAATATCTACGCCAATTACCAGCCGATCTTCCTGATCGATCAGATGATCGCGATCTGCGAATTCGAGGGCATTCCCTACCAGATGTCTCCCGAACTGGTGGATCGGGCCTGGGCGAACATGTTCGTCAAGGAAGAGACGATCGTGCACTAGGCGCGCGCCCTGTGGCGGCGCCCCGGGCAGGGCCGCCAAGGGCGAATTGAGTATTTTTGCCAAGATGAAGGGGCCGGCTTGCCTTGCCCCGGCGCTTGCGGTTTCCTCCCCGCGAAAGGGAGGGGTGCCGCATGATCGAACATATCGGGGTGGCGGGCTGCGGGCGCATGGGCCAGCCTATGCTGGCAGCGCTGCGCGCGGCGGGGCTGAACGCACGGGGCTTCGATATCCGGCGGCCGGACAGCTACGGCGATTTCGCCGGGGCGATGACTGACGATGCCGATGCCTTTGCGCGCGATCTCACTTGCCTGATCTCGGTCGTACGCGACACCGCGCAGACCGATGAGGTACTTTTTGGTACCCAGGGCTTCGTGGCCCGGGCGCCGAAGCTTACGATCATCGTGATCTCCTCCACCCTGTCACCGGCCTATGTGCGAGGTTTGCGCGCACGGGTCCCGGGGCATATTCGCCTTGTCGATGCGCCGATGTCCGGCGCGGTGATCGGCGCCGAGGAACGGCGGCTCAGCTTCATGCTGGGCGGTGATGACGGCGATCTCGATGCGCTCGCCCCGCTGTTTTCGGCCATGGGGAAGAAAACGTTCCGCATGGGGCCGTTCGGATCGGGCGCAAGTGCGAAGGTGCTCAACAACCTGCTTGCGGCTTCCAGCACGGCGATGACCCGGCTCGTGCTTGACTGGGCCGATGCCGCGGGGCTTGAGGAGCGCACGCTTCTTGCCCTGATCGAGGCTTCATCGGGCCAGAACTGGTTGGCATCCGGCATCGATGAGATCGAGTTCGCGCGCGATGGATATGCGGCGGACAACTCAATCGCGATCCTGGTGAAAGATGTGGAAAGCGCGCTTGATGATGCGCCCCCGGGCGCTAATACGGAGCTGCCGGAGATCGTGCGCGATCGGATCCGGGCACTGACGCCGCGCGCGGCGCCGAAAATCTAGTTTAACGCTAAACTATTTCTGATGGGCGCCCTCCCCCCGAACATCACGAGCTGGTTCGATCACCGGGGATGGCAGGTGCATCCGCATCAGCACGCACTCCTGGATCGGGCTGAGGAACCGGCGGTGCTGCTGATCGCGCCCACGGGCGGCGGCAAAACGCTTGCGGGGTTTCTGCCCACGCTTGCGGCGCTGGCCGATGGCGCGCATACGGGGCTGCACACGCTTTACATCTCGCCCCTGAAGGCGCTTGCAGCGGATATCCGGCGCAACCTCGGCACCCCGATCGCGGAGATCGGCCTGCCGATCCGGGTGGAGGATCGCACGGGCGATACATCTGCCACGCAAAAGAAGCGTCAGCGGGCCGATCCACCGCATATCCTGCTCACTACGCCCGAAAGCCTCGCCCTGCTGCTCTCCTACGAGGATGCGCCGCGCATGTTCGCCGGGCTGAGGCGGGTGATCGTGGATGAGATCCACGCGCTGGCGGAATCGAAACGCGGCGACCAGCTGATGCTTGCGCTGGCGCGGCTGCAAACGTTCTGCCCCGGTCTGCGCCGGGTGGGCCTTTCGGCCACGGTGGAAGACCCCGGAGCCATCGCCCGCTTCCTCGCGCTGCATCCGGATCCGTGCGAGATCGTCTATGCCGATCCGGGCCCCGAGCCCGATATCTCGATGCTTGAGACCGGGGAGCGCCCGCCATGGTCCGGTGGCGGCGGGCGCTATGCGATCCCCGCTGTGCTTGAAGCCGTCAAGCAACACAGAACCACGCTGATTTTCCACAACACCCGCGCGCAGGCCGAGATCTTTTTTCACGAACTCTGGCTTGCCAATGATGAGAGCCTGCCCATCGGCATCCACCACGGCTCGCTCGCCCGCGAACAGCGCGAACGGGTGGAGGGCGCGATGGCCGCGGGCGATCTCAGGGCGATTGTCTGCACCGGCAGCCTCGATCTTGGGATCGATTGGGGGGATGTGGATCTTGTGATCCAGGTCGGCGCGCCCAAGAACGTCAAGCGGCTGGTGCAGCGGATCGGGCGCGCCAATCACCGCTACAACGCACCCTCGAAGGCGCTCCTGGTGCCCGCGAACCGGTTCGAGGTGGTGGAATGTGTGGCTGCGCTTGAGGCGGTGAAAGCGCGCGATCTCGATGGCGAGCCGCGGGGCCGTGGCCCGCGCGACGTGCTCTGCCAGCACATCCTGATTGCCGCCTGCGCGGGGCCGTTTGGCGCCGATGATCTTTACGCCGAGGTGATCCGCGCCGGCGCCTATGCAAGGCTGACGCGCGCGGAGTTTGACGCCTGCCTCGATTTCGTTGCCACCGGCGGCTATGCGTTGCGCGCCTATGATCGCTGGCAGCGGCTAAAGCAGCGGCCCGATGGGTTGTGGGAGCTGCGCGATCCCCGCGCGGCCACGCGCATCCGGATGAACCTCGGCACCATCCAGGATACCGATACGCTGAAGGTACGCCTGAAAAACCGGATGGGCGGCAAGCCCCTGGGCGAAGTGGAAGAGGCTTTCGCCGCCACCCTCACCCCCGGCGATACCTTCCTGATCGGCGGCCAGGTCGTGCGCTACGAGGGGCTGCGCGAGATGACTGTGGAGGTGACCCGCCGGGCCGACAAACCGCCGAAGATCGCCACCTTCATGGGCACGAAATTTGCCACCTCCACCCAGCTCAGCGCCCGGATCCTGCGCATGTTCCAGCAGGAGAGCTGGCCGGAACTGCCCGGCCATACCGGCGAATGGCTGGGCCTTCAGCGCAGGTTTTCGAAGCTGCCGGAAGCGGATCGACTGCTGATCGAGAGCTTTCCCCATGACGGGCGGTTGCACACCTGCGTCTATGGCTTTGCCGGGCGGAACGCGATGCAAACGCTGGGCCTGCTTGTCACCGCGCGGATGGATGAGATGGGGCTTGCGCCGATGGGCTTTGTCTCCACCGATTACGCCGTGCTGATTTGGGGGCTTGAGATCCTGGAGGATCCCGCCCCCCTCTTCGCCGCCGATGATCTTCGCAAAACGTTTGAAACCTGGCTGGCGGGCAACGCGGTGATGAAGCGAACGTTTCGGGCCGTGGCCACGATCGCAGGGCTGCTGGAGCGCAACATCCCCACAAGCGCACGCAAATCGGGCCGGCAGGCCACGTTTTCCTCCGATATCCTCTATGACACGCTTGCCAAATACGATCCCGACCATCTGCTGATGCAGATCACGCGCGAGGAAGCGCTGCGCGGGCTTGTCGATTTCGGACGGATTGAAGAGATGCTGGCGCGTACCGAGGGCCGGATCGATCATGTGGTGCTGGACCGGCTTACTCCGCTGGCGGCGCCGCTGTTTCTGGAACCGGGCCGCGTGCCCGTGCAGGGCGGAGCCACGGAGCGCATCCTCGCGGAAGCGGCAGATCGCATCATTGCCGAAGCGGGGCTTGCATCGTAACTGCTGGCGGGCCATGAACGAAGCATGAACACATGTGAGATCACCCTCCGCGGCGTGCGGCTGCGCCCGCTTGCCTCCGGGGCGCTTTTCTGGGATGAACCAGAGCTTCTCTGCCTCTCCGATCTGCATCTGGGTAAATCCGACCGGATCGCCCGCCGCACCGGCACGCTGATGCCGCCCTATGAAACCCGGGACGCGCTGATGCGCATCGAGGCCGATCTTGCTGCGACGGGCGCGCGCACGGTCATCTGCCTTGGCGACAGTTTCGATGATCTCGCCGCCGCGCAAAGCCTCGATGAAGATGAGCGCCTGTGGCTCGCCCGGTTGCAGGCCGGGCGCCGCTGGATCTGGATCGAGGGCAATCACGATCCGGGGCCGGTGGATCTGGGCGGCACCCATCTGGCCGAACTGCGCCAAGGCCCTCTCACCTTCCGCCATATCGCAGAGCCCGGCGCGCGGGGCGAAGTTTCGGGCCATTACCACCCCAAGGCGCGCATCGTGGCGCGGGGGCGGCAGATCAGCCGCGCCTGCTTCCTCTTCGATGCCGAGCGCCTGATCCTGCCCGCCTACGGCACCTATACCGGGGGGCTGATCTGGACTGCGCCGGAACTGCGCGGGCTTCTGGGGCGGGAGGCGCGTGCGGCATTGGTGGGCGAGCCGCTGCATGTTCTGCCGGTGCCCGCGGCATGAGTAGCGCGCTCGATCCAGAGATTCGGGCGAAAGTGGAACAAAGCTTCGCCGCGCAAGCGATGATGGAAACCCTCGGGGCGCGGATCACCCATCTGGCGCGCGGCGCCTGCGATATCTCCGCCCCGATCCTTTCACTGGCCACCCAGCAGCAGGGCTTTGCCCATGCGGGGCTTACCTTTTCGATCGGCGATAGCGCGGCGGGCTACGCCGCACTCACCTTGATGGGGGTCGAGAACGAGGTTGTAACAGCAGAGATGAAGATCAACCTCCTTGCCCCGGCATCGGGCGAGGCGCTGGTGGCCGAGGGCAGGGTTCTCAAGCCCGGCCGCCGGCTGATCGTGGTGCAATCAGATGTCTTCAGCCTCAAAGGCGCGGCGCGCACCCATGTGGCCACGCTTCTGGGCACGATGGTGCCCGTGCCGCGCTAGCCCGGCCCGGCGCGCGCCTAGGCCGTCAGCCCCTCGGGTTCCGGCAAGCCATGGGCACGGCAGGCCGCCGTCAGCGTATTGGCCAGAAGGCAGGCGATGGTCATCGGGCCCACGCCCCCCGGCACCGGAGTGATCGCATTGGCAACCGCCGCGGCAGACACAAAGTGCACATCGCCCAGAAGCTTGGTTTTGCCCGGCTTCTCGGGGTGCGGAATGCGGGTGATCCCAACATCGATCACCGTGGCCCCGGGTTTGACCCAATCGCCCTGAACCATCTCTGCCCGGCCCACCGCCGCCACCAGGATATCCGCGCGGCGGCACACATCCGCCAGATCCCTGGTGCGCGAATGCGCCATGGTGACCGTGCAGTTTTCTTGCAGAAGAAGCTGCGCCATGGGCTTGCCGAAAAGGTTCGAACGCCCGATCACCACCGCTTCAAGGCCCGACATGTTGCCAAGCTGATCGCGCAACAGCATCAGGCACCCCAGCGGCGTGCAGGAGACAAGCCCCTTCTCCCCGCTCGCCAGGAGCCCGGCATTAACCACGCTAAGCCCGTCCACATCCTTGGCCGGATCGATGCGTGCCACGACGCGTCGTTCATCCAGATGATCCGGCACCGGAAACTGGCAGAGGATGCCATGCACCGCCGGATCTGCATTGAGTTCATCGATGAGAGCGAAGAGCGTCTCTTCGGATGTATCGGCGGGCAAGGTGTGTTCGAACGAGGCCATGCCAACCTCGACCGTCTGCTTATGCTTGGAGGCGACATAAACCTGGCTTGCCGGATCTTCCCCCACCAGCACCACGGCCAGCCCGGGTGTGATACCGTGATCGGCCTTTAGCCGGGTGACATGTTCGGCCACCTGGCCCCGCACCGCGGCCGCAAAGCCCTTGCCGTCGATGATCTTAGCCGACAATCGCCTGCTCCTTTTTGCCCGAAACTGCCCCGAGGCGAGGCAAGGCACTTCCTTAGAACAGCCCTTCGATCTCGCCAAGATCGTTCAGCATGATCGCTTCGGCGGACGGCACGCGGGGAAGGCCCGGCATCGTCATGATCTCCCCGCAGATGGCCACCACAAAGCCCGCGCCCGCCGAAAGCCGTACTTCGCGGATCGGCACCGAATGGCCGGTGGGCGCCCCGCGCAGGTTCGGATCGGTTGAGAAGCTGTACTGTGTTTTGGCCATGCAAACAGGCAGATGCCCGTAGCCCTGCGCCTCCCACTGCTTGAGCTGATCGCGGATCTTGGTATCCGCCAGCACCTCATCGGCCCGGTAGATGCGCTTTGCGATGGTTTCGATCTTCTCAAGAAGAGGCATCTCATCGCCATAGAGCGGCGCAAACTGAGATGTGCCACTATCGGCAATCTCGGCCACGCGGGCAGCCAGATCGGTGATCCCGGCCGAACCATCGGCCCAGTGCTTGCAAAGAAACGCCTCTGCCCCCTGCCCTTCCACAAAGGCTTTCACCGCCGCGATCTCGGCCTCGGTATCGGTGATGAAGTGATTGATGGCGACAACTTTGGGCACCCCGAAGCTTGCGATATTCTCGATATGCCGCCCCAGATTTGCGCATCCGGCTTTGACGGCATCAACGTTTTCGTCGCCCAGCGCATCCTTGGCCACGCCGCCATTCATCTTCAACGCCCGGATCGTGGCAACGATCACCACGCAATCGGGCGCAAGACCCGCCTTGCGGCACTTGATATTCATGAATTTCTCGGCGCCGAGATCCGCGCCGAAGCCTGCCTCCGTCACTACGTAATCGGCAAGCTTCAGCGCCGTTTGCGTGGCGGTGACGGAGTTGCAGCCATGGGCGATATTGGCAAACGGCCCGCCATGAACAAAGGCGGGGTTGTTTTCCAGCGTCTGCACGAGGTTCGGCTGCATCGCATCCTTCAAAAGCACCGTCATCGCGCCATCGGCCTTGATATCGCGGGCATAGACCGGGGAGCGATCGCGCCGGTAGGCCACGATGATATCGCCCAGGCGGCGCTGCAGATCGTCAAGCCCGGTGGCGAGGCAGAGGCAGGCCATCACCTCGGAGGCTACGGTGATATCGAACCCCGCCTGGCGGGGGAAGCCGTTCGGCACGCCGCCGAGAGAGGTAACGATATCGCGAAGCGCACGATCGTTCATATCCAGCACCCGGCGCCAGGTGACCCGGCGGGTGTCAATCTCCAGCGCATTGCCCCAGTAGATGTGATTGTCGATCATCGCTGAAAGTAGGTTATGGGCGCTGGTAATCGCGTGGAAATCGCCGGTGAAGTGAAGGTTCATCTCCTCCATCGGCACCACCTGCGCATAGCCGCCCCCTGCGGCGCCGCCCTTCATGCCGAAGCATGGGCCAAGCGAAGCCTCGCGGATGCAGATGGCAGCCTTCTTGCCGATGGCGTTCAGGCCGTCGCCCAGGCCCACCGTGGTTGTTGTTTTCCCCTCGCCTGCGGGCGTGGGGTTGATGGCGGTCACAAGGATCAGCTTGCCATTTGCGTTGCCCTGAACGCCATCGATGAAGCTCTGGCCGACCTTTGCCTTGTCATGGCCGTAGGGCAGCAGATCCTCGGAAGGGATGCCAAGCTTCGCGCCGATCTCCTGGATCGGGCGTTTCTCGGCCCCGCGGGCGATTTCGATATCGGATTTGACGGCCATTTTCGCGTTCCTGATCCCAGAGGCGGCTCGTTCGCCTATATCGGCATACCGTGGGATTCACAGCCCGAAATCCGACATCTGCGCCGCCGCTTGCGGCGGATTTCGGGCGCTAGAACGTTATGCGAAAGAATTGAACCCCTTAACGCTGCCTGAAATCAAAGATTTCAACGCGTTAAGTGATGCGTGTTGTTTCAGGTGTTTCTTCCAACGCCTTAGGCGCCACGGTCAGAACGAAGAAGAGCCGCAGAAAGGGCATCACCGCGCTGCCATCGGCGGCGCGCGGATAGGCTCCGGCCAGCGCGGCATCATAGGCCGCGCGGTAAGTGGCCGCCTCCTCTTCCGTGAGCTTGGCCAGAAAGGGCCGCATCGCCGTGGCCGAGGTGAACGCCTGAACGGGGTGACCGGCCCCCTCTGCGGGGAGGTGCTGAAGGTATCGGGTTTCCCACAACTGCAGGGCGCCGAGAGGTGAAAGCAGCCCGTGATACACCTCCGGCGCCGCCACCGGAGCCTGCCAGGCAGAATAATCGAAGCGGTCGGGGTAGAGCCGTGCCGCAAGCTCGCGCAGCAGCGCATGGGAGGGCGCACCATATTGCCGGGGCATCTGCACTGCCAGCGTGCCCCCCGGGGCAAGCGCGCGGGCGAGGCGGGGGAAAAGCGCGGCGTGATCGGGCAGCCAGTGGCAAAGGGCATTTGAGAAGATGAGCGCAGGCGGTGTCTCGGGCGCCCATGCGCTGGCATCGCCTTCGTGAAGCGCGGCATAGGCGCCGGTATCGCGCGCCTTGGCCAGCATCGCCGGTGAGGTATCGATCCCGATTGGCGCGCGGCTGAAGCGTGCGGCCAGTGCGGGGCCAACCGCGCCGGCGCCGCAGCCAAGATCGATCACATCACCTGGCGGGAGCGCTGGGATCTGCGCCATGAGATCCAGCGCCGGGCGCAAACGAAAACCCCGAAACCTGGCATAGGTTTCGGGGTTCCAATCTTGCTGCGGCGCCGCCGTCACGTGGAAGGTTCTGGCTCCATCCCGCCATCATCGCCGCTTGGCTTGGCCCGCGGCTTTGTTTTCGGGATCGCGGTGATCGATGGCGTGTTGCCAGCGCTCGGGCTGTCATCGTTATCATCGCCGCGGTTCAGGGGCTCTCCGGCGATCACTTTCGTGATCTCGTTGCCCGTGAGCGTCTCATATTCCAGAAGCCCCTGGGCCAGCCGCTCCAGATCATCGCGCTTTTCCGTCAGGATCCGCTTGGCCGTTTCATAGCCCTCGTCGATGATCTCTTTCACCTTGCCGTCGATGCGCTTCTGCATTTCTTCGGAATGCGCCGTGCCGCCGCCATAGGCACCAAGGTAGCTTTGCTGTTCGTTGGCGTAATCCACATAGCCAAGCTCTTCAGCAAAGCCGAACTGCGTGACCATCGCGCGCGCAATCTTGGAGACCTGCTGGATATCCGACGCCGCGCCGGAGGTTGCGTTTTCCTTGCCGAAGACGATCTCTTCGGCCACGCGCCCGCCCATCGCCATCGCGATCTTGGACTTATACTTCATCAGCGAAACGGAAAGCTGATCCCGCTCCGGCAAGCTTAGCACAAGACCCAGCGCACGGCCCCGCGGGATGATCGTGGCCTTGTGGATCGGGTCATGCTGCGGAACGTTGAGGCCCACGATGGCATGCCCGGCCTCGTGATAGGCTGTCAGCTTCTTCTCATCCTCGGTCATGACCATGGAGCGCCGCTCGGCCCCCATCATCACCTTGTCTTTCGCGTTCTCGAAATCCTCCATCGTCACGAAGCGCCGGCCCACGCGGGCCGCCATCAGCGCGGATTCGTTGACGAGGTTGGCCAGATCGGCACCCGAGAAGCCGGGCGTGCCGCGCGCGATGATGCGCAGATCCACATCCGGGCCCAGCGGCACCTTGCGGGCATGAACGCCAAGGATCTTCTCGCGGCCCTTGATATCGGGGTTCGGCACCTGCACCTGGCGGTCAAACCGGCCCGGGCGCAGAAGCGCAGGGTCAAGCACATCGGGGCGGTTCGTGGCGGCAACGATGATGATGCCTTCATTGGCCTCGAAACCATCCATTTCCACCAGAAGCTGGTTCAGCGTCTGTTCCCGTTCGTCATTGCCGCCGCCATAGCCAACGCCGCGCGAGCGCCCCACGGCATCGATTTCGTCGATGAACACGATGCAGGGCGCGTTCTTCTTCGCCTGTTCGAACATGTCGCGCACGCGGCTGGCACCGACGCCCACGAACATCTCCACGAAATCCGAGCCCGAGATGGTGAAAAACGGCACGCCCGCCTCGCCCGCAATCGCCCGCGCCAGCAAGGTTTTACCGGTACCCGGCGGGCCTACGAGCAAAGCGCCTTTGGGGATTTTGCCGCCAAGGCGAGAGAATTTCTGCGGGTTGCGGAGGAATTCAACGATCTCCTCAAGCTCTTCCTTGGCCTCGTCGATGCCCGCCACATCATCAAAGGTGACCCGGCCATGCTTTTCGGTCAGCAGCTTGGCGCGGGATTTACCGAAGCCCATCGCGCCGCCACGGCCCCCGCCCTGCATCCGGTTCATAAAGTAGATCCAGACGCCGATCAGGATGATGAAGGGCAGGAAGGTCATCAGAAGGGTGGTGAAGCCAGATTGCTCCTGCGGCCGCGCATTCACCGTAACTCCCTGTTCTATCAGGCGTTCGGTGATATCGGCGCCATCGGGCCGGATCGTGGTGTAATCATTGCCATCCGCGCCGCGGAACATGACCCGTTCGCCATCAAGCGTGACATTGGCCACATCGCCGTTATCGACGGCCTGCACAAACTCCGAATAGCTGATCGAGCGGGAGGACATCGTTGATTGCCCGCCGCTGAACAGGTTGAAGAGCGCGAGGATCAGAAGAAACAGGACGACCCAGAAGGCGATATTGCGCGCGTTGCCCAAGGCAAGCTCCTTTCAATCGCCGCTTTTTCGCCTTTGGCGGGCGGCGGATTACCACCGGCCTAAGATAGCCGTTCGGGGCAGATGTTCAATGCGTGATGAGAAATGCGGCGAATTCCGCCGCTCCGCCGGTTTTGGCAACCCAGCCTGCATTATACCCGGCCACGGGCGCCGCCAGAAGCGCCTCGCCCGCCCAGATCCCCGGGGAGGCGAGCAAGGTGGCCCGCGGCAGGCCCGTTGCGCGCCAATCGGGGCAGGTATTCAGGGCCTCGCCCACCGCCCGCACCTCAAGCCCGCCTTGATGGGGGCCCTCAAGCTGCCAGCGGCCATCCCAGCGCTCGGTCGTGGGTGATGCAAGCGCGGCCACGGCGGCGTGTTCTCGGGTGATGCGCACCGTCATGGCAGAGGTGAGGATGCGGCAACCATGCAGAGTTGCACCTTCGCCCGCGCCAACCGCGAGATCCACCCCTTCCAGCGCCTCTCTGCGGGGGGGATATGCCGCCGATCCCACCCAGCAAAGGGCTGCAGCCAAGAGGCGGCGCCGCGTTTCGTGGGGCAACTGGCGCAAAGCAGCGCGGTCGATCACCAGATCGCCCGCGGCGGATGACACTTTGCGCTCCGCAAATTCGTACGCCGCTTGTGCAAGCGCCCGGCTCGCATCTTCAAGATGGCCGGCCACCTCGTAGAGCGCGCGCGCATCGATGCCGAGCGGCGCGAGATAGCCCATCGCCTCGCGCGCGCGCACCCGATCAAACCGCTCATCTTCGTTCGAAGGGTCGCTGATCCACGGGATATCGCGGGCTTCGAGATAGGCCTGCAGGGTTGCCCGCGGCGTGCCCAGAAGCGGGCGATCGAAGCGCTGGCGATGCCGCTCGAACACCGTGTTCATCCGCGCAAGCCCATCCACCCCGGCCCGCCGTGACACGCGCATCAGGAAGGTTTCGGCCTGATCGTCCATCGTATGGCCAAGCGCGACCGCGCCGATACCCACCGCGCCCGCCCAATCGGCCAGAAGCGAATAGCGGCTCCGGCGCGCCTCGGCCTGAAGATTGCCCTTCCCATCCCAACCATCCCACACAACAACGCTGTGGGGCACGCCAAGTGCCGCACAGCGCTCGGCCACAAAGGCGGCCTCTTCCGCCGCTTCGGGCCGCAACCGGTGATCGACCGTTGCCGCGACAAGCTCTGCCCGCCCCCAATCGGCAAGAAGGTGCAGAAGTGCGAGGCTATCGGAACCGCCGGAGACGGCCACGCCGATGCGATCGGGGGGATGGGCGCCGAAATGCCGCTCAATCGTGGCGATCAGCTGGCCCGTGGCCGTCACACGCAGCCCATGGAGGCCCGGGCGGTTTGCGCCTCGGTCGCCGCGGCGCTGCCGGGGAATCGGGTGGAAACCTCCGTGAGCATCACGCAGCTTTCCTGTGCCTGGCCGAGAGTGTTGAGCGCCAGGCCCAGCCGCAACAACGCATCGGGCGCCATCGGCCCGCCGGGATCGCCGGAGAAGCTTTCAAGATAGGCGCGCGCGGCCTCGCCAGTATTGCCCACCGCATTGAGCGCCTCGCCGCGCCAGAAATGCGCCTCGCTTGTCAGCGGCCCGCCCACATAGGTTTGCGTGAAGGTTGCGAATTGCTGGGCCGCGCCGGTGTAATCGCCCGCTTCAAGCGTGGCTCGGGCCGCATCGAAATCGGCCTGCTCGCCCACGGCAAGCTCGGCCCCCGCGCCCGGCTGCGGCGCGGGCAGGGCGGCAACCGGCAGGCCCTCGTCGCCGCCAAGCGTGGTTGTTTCGCCCAACTGGCTTACATCGCCGCCTTCCAGCTCCACCAGCCGGAACTCAAGATCGCCGATCCGGTTGGTGCCGTCTGCCACCACGCGATCCACCCGGTTTTGCAGCTGTTCCGTGGCCGATGTGAGGCGCTGAAGCTCTGCCTCGATGCCATCGATCCTTTCCAGCGCCGAGGTGCCCGCAAGCGGGGCGCCCGGGCTGCCGGTTGTGGAAAGCTCGCGCTTCAGGCGCTGGATTTCCACGTAGAGCACCGTAAGCTCCTGCCGGATATCGGCGAGCGTTTGCGCGCGATCCTGTGCGAAGCCGGCAATTGGCGTGGCCAGCGCAAGCGATGCGGCAAGTAGGATCGTGCGAACCATCGGCCTACCCCGTTAGCTCCCAAGCCCGGCCGTCAGAACGGTAACGGCGCGGCGGTTTTGCTGGTAACAGGCTTCTTCGGAACACACTTCTATCGGGCGTTCCTTCCCGTAGGTGACGGTTTGAAGCCGGTTCGGCGCCACCCCCTGAGTCACGAGATAATCCTGAACCGCGCTTGCGCGCCGGGCGCCCAGCGCGAGGTTGTATTCCCGCGTGCCGCGTTCATCTGCATGGCCCTCGATGATCGCGGAATATTCAGGGTTCGAGGTGAGGAACGCGGCCTGCTGGGTAAGCGTGGCCTGGCCCGTTGGGGTGAGCGTGGATTGATCCACCACGAACAGCACGCGATCCCCCACCGTTTCGTTGAAAAACGCGATCGAGGTCGGGTCACTCGGATCGCCAAGGGCGCCTGAGGTAATGCCGCCCGCGCCTGGGCCGGTGCCGGAACCGTCACCAAAACGATCCGCGCTGGTGGAACACGCGCCCAGCACAGCCACGGTGGTGAGCAATGCGGCGGCTTTGAGAAAGGTCATGGGTTCATCCTACCTGTTTGTTCTGCTCGTTGAGGCCAATCTAGCAGTGCGGCCCCGGAATGAGAATTCACGCCTTATTGCAAAAGCGGCGACCATGCGGGATCTGAGCCTGAGCCCTGGATCGGCACGCGCCGCAGGTTGCGCCCGGAGATATCCACGGAAAACAGCGCGGGCTGCCCTGCGGCCCCGGCAGTTTCACGGGTGAACATGAGCACCCGGCCATTGGGCGCCCAGGTCGGGCCCTCATCGAGGAAGGAGGCCGTCAAGAGCCGCTCCTCGCTGCCATCGGTGCGCATCACGCCGATATGGAAGCGGCCCTGGTTTTGCTTGGTAAAGGCAATCAGATCCCCACGGGGGGACCACACGGGCGTACCGTAGCGGCCCTGCCCGAAAGAGATCCTGCGCGGCTCCCCCCCGGTGGCGGGCATGATGTAAAGCTGCTGGGTGCCCGACCGATCGCTTTCAAACACGATCTGGGAGCCATCGGGCGAGAAACTTGGCGCCGTTTCAATCGACGGTGCGGAAGTGAGCCGCGTGCTTTGCCCGCTGCCAAGGTTCAGCGAGAAGATATCCGTATTGCCCCGCTGGGCGAGCGAATAGACAACCGTTTGGCCATTCGGCGCATAGCGGGGCGCAAAGGTCATCGATTCTGCCGCAACGTTGAGCTGGCGGCGCTGCACTGAAGCCACGTTCAGTTCGTAGATCTGGGGAAACCCGGTCTCATAGCTCGTGTAAAGCACCCGGTCGCCCTGCGGCGAAAACCGGGGCGCGAGAACGATGGCACTGGAATCGGTGAGAAATTGCAGGTTTGCGCCGTCGTAATCCATCACGGCAAGGCGCTTTTCGCGCGCGTTCTTCGGCCCGGCTTCCGAGACGAACACGACGCGGCTATCAAAATACCCGCTCTCCCCCGTGATCCGGCTGTAGACCTGATCGGAGACCTTGTGCGCCATCCGCCGCCAATCCTGCGCCTCGCCCACGAATTGCAGGCCATCGCCCAGTGGCGCCTCCGAGAACACATCAAAAAGGCGGAACTTCACCACAAGCCGCCCGTCACCGGCCACGTTCACCGCGCCGGTCACCAGCGCCTGTGCGTTGATCGCCTTCCAATCGGCATATTGCACAGGGCTGTCGAAATTCGTGATCTGCGAAATGAAAGCATCGCGCGGGATCTCGCGGAAGAGCCCGGTGCCCGAGAGGTTTTGCCCGATCACCTGGGCGATCTGGCCGGCAACCTCTGTCGCGCCCGTGTTTTCGGGCACGAAGCTTGCCACGGCGAAGGGCAAGGGTTCGATCACGCCCTCGGTGATCTCGATCCGAAGCGGGCCTTGCTGGGCAAATGCGGTGAGCGGCCCAAGCGCCATGAACGCGGCGGCCAGAATCCGTTTGATCTTCATTTCAACCTCATTCCTTCCGGGTTGAAGGTCATCTCTATTTCACGCCAGTGATCGAACTTGTCCTGCGGCAGCGGGAATCCGCCCCTTTGGCAGCGGAGTATGGCGCGGCGCGCGGCCTCATAGGCGGTATTCTGCGCAGCTTCGTCGCCGCCAGTCGCCGAAACGCGCCGCACCTGATTGCCCACCACGGTGCCATCGGGGTTCATATCAACCGCAACGGTCACCGTAACATCGGCAGCGCGGGAGCCGACATCGACCACCCAGCATTGCGAAACGGCCACGCGAAACGCCTCGCGTTCGCCCGCATTCATCGGCGGGCCCGAGGGGGCGGGGCGGGCAGTTTGGGCGGTATCGCTCGCGGCTTCGGCCACCGCCGCTGCGATCGCATCGGCCAGTTCGTCTGTCGACTCCGCCGGGGTTTCCGGCTGTGGCTCGGGCTCCGGTTCAGGCTCAGGGGCTTCGGCGGTCTCTACCGGCGCGGGCCGCTCGGGCCGGCTGCGCGGCCGGGGGGCTGCGGCAGGCGCAATCTCATCGGTTTCTTCCGCCTCGGTCACGATCTCGGTCGTGGCCTCCTCGGGCGCGGTGGCGTTCTGCGTTTCCTCCACCGTGTCGGGCGCGGGCTCCGGCGCGGGTGCGGTTTCTTCCACCACCTCCGGGGCGGCTTCCACGGCGGGCGGCGCAGGCGCTGCCGGTTCCGGCGCAACGCGATCTGCGGGCGCAGGCGTTGTTTCCTCGGGCGCGTCCGGGCGGCTATCGAAAACCGGCGGGGCCTCGATCTCCGGCCCGATATCCTGCACCTCCTCGGGCCCGCGCGCCGGGGGCTCGGGCAGCGCGGGTTCTGCTGTATCCGGCACCGGCGCCGGCGCAGGCTCGGGCAACGCCGCGATCTGCGGCGCGGCCTCTTCAGGCAGTTCGGGCTCTATCTCCGCCGCTATTTCGGGCACAGTGGGTTCGGCCACATCCGTCTCCACCGTTGGCACGGCCTCCGGCGGTGTCAGCGCGGCGAACTCTTCTGCAGACACAACGGTCACGTCCGCCACCGCGATCGGCGGCAGGCGATCACGCGCGAACAGCCCGCCGAACACCAGAACCACGAGAAAGAGGGCGTGCCCCGCCCCGGATATGAGGTAGCCGATCTGCACCGGGGCGCCTCACCCATTCCGCCCGTCAAAACGCGGGCCATCGGCTTCGGTTACCAGCCCGATCGAGGAAAAGCCTCCGGCATTGAGCGCGCCCATCACCTGCATCACCCGCTCATAGGGGATCGTGCCATCGGCGCGCAGGAAGATCTTGTCGTCCACCCGTTCCGTGGCGATGGCCTGCAGGCGGGGAACCAGCGCGTTCACATCCACTTCCGTCGTTTGAATCAACACGCCGCCCTCGGCGGTCAGTGTTACCGTCAGCGGCTCCTCCTGTTCCGATGGCAGCGCGGTGGCGGCGGTTTTCGGCAGCTCGACGGGAACGCCAACCGTCAGCAGCGGAGCGGCGACCATGAAGATGATCAGCAGCACCATCATCACGTCCACAAAGGGCGTGACATTGATCTCAGACATCGGGCGCGCCCGTCCGCGGCGCCGCCTGCGGCGGGTTTCGCCGCCTTCGCCCCCTAATGTGCCCGCACCCATCCTAGCTATCCAACTGCCGGCTCAGGATCGTGGCGAACTCGTCGGCAAACGCCTCATAGCCCGCCACGATCCGATCGCTATCGGCAGAGAGCTTGTTATAGAATATCACCGCCGGGATCGCCGCCAGCAGCCCAAGCCCCGTAGCCAGAAGCGCTTCGGCGATGCCGGGGGCCACAACGGCAAGGTTGGTGCTTTGCTCCTGCGCGATCTCGATAAAGGCGTTCATGATGCCCCAGACCGTGCCGAAAAGCCCGATGAACGGCGCGGTGGAGCCGACCGTTGCCAGAAGCGCAAGGCCCTTGTTGAGCCCCTCGGCCTCTTTCGCAATCGCCACATCCATCGAGCGGTCGATGCGTGCCTGCGCGCCTGCGATCAGCCCGCCATCATCGCGATGCGAGCGGCGCCATTCCACCATGCCGGAGACAAAGACGCGCTCTGCCGCGGTGCGGGGCCGCTCACCGATCTGCTCATAAAGCTCATCAAGCGGCTGGCCCGACCAGAACGCGCGATCGAACATATCGGCCTGCGCCTTCGCGCGCCGGTAATCGATGATCTTCTGAATGATCACCGCCCAGGCCCAGAACGAGGCCGCCACCAGCATGACCATTACGATTTTTACAGTGAGGGTCGCCTTCATGAAGAGCGACCACATGGAGAAATCAATCTCCTGCGCCAACGCGAGAGTTTCCGTTTCCATCCGCCTGCTCTGCTTCCTCGGGGGCCGCTTATCGGTGCGGCTCTCCATACCGGCACCATAACTGATCCGCACGGGGAAAGCCAACACATCCCCGTCACCAGCCCCTGATTTTCAAGGCTCCGCGAGCAAGCGGCGGATTGCTGCCGGAAGCCGGGTGGGCCGACCGGCGCCTGTTAGCGCAACGAGCGTCACCTCGGCGGCAAAGAGGCGCGCATCGCCGCGCAGCACCTCCTGCAAAAGCACGATCCGCGCGGCACTAAGCGATTTGAGCGCTGTCTCAACGATCAGCTCATCGTCAAACCTGGCAGGGGCCAGGTAATCGGCCTCCACCCGCCGCACGGCGAAAACGAGATCAGCCTCCCGCTTCAGCGCCGTCTGATCGATGCCCAGCGCGCGCACGTATTCGGTGCGCGCCCGTTCGATGAATCTGAGGTAGTTCGCGTAGTAAACGATCCCGGCCAGATCGGTGTCTTCATAATAAACGCGGCAGGTGAAGCGATGGGTCATTGCGGGCGCGGCAACCTTGCATGAAGCCTGAGCGCATGGGATGGGTCCGCCGCCGCATCGGGCAGCACGGGATCGTAGGCCGCGCGGATCAGATCGGCGATTGCGGGCCGCAGGATCGTGGTGCCGCTATCGGGCACCGCAGCAAGCGGCGAGGCCCCGAGAAACGCGGTATCCGACCAGAGGAGGATCGATTGCACCACCTGGCTCAGGGCCAGCGTATCGGCAGGCACCTCGCGCAATTCCGCATCCATCCGCAGGAAGATCAGGCAGGCCATGATCGCGCCGCCTTCCTCAAACCGGAAGACGCGGTACTGATTTGCGCCGGCCTCGCTCAACCGCGCCACGAGCGCTTCGATCTCCGGAACCAGCCGTTGCAGATGCGGGGTTTCGAGCAATTCCTCCCATTCCCGCACAAAAAACATCATCGCGTTGGCGCCAAGCTCGGGATCGGCCTCTGCCATCCGGTGATCGGCCAAAACCACGACCGCTTCGAAGGCCCCCTTCACAGTGGCAAGCGTGGCGTCATCGACGCCAAGCACCACCGGCGCAATTGGCCGCCCCCAGCGCGCAAAGCGGAAGCTGCCATCGGACCGGGTGAAGAGCGCCGCGATCTCCTCAGCCGTTATCAAAGAGGTCACCGGAGGGTCTTGGCGGCTCAAGGCCCAGATGCGCCCAGGCTTTCGCGGCCAGCATCCGCCCCCGGGGCGTGCGCTGGATCAGGCCCGATTGCAGCAGGTAGGGCTCGATTACCTCTTCAATCGCATCGCGGCTTTCTGACAGGGCGGCAGACAGGGTTTCAACGCCCACTGGCCCGCCCGCATAGTTCTCGGCGATCAGGGAAAGATAGCGCCTGTCGGCGCCGTCGAGCCCAAGGTGATCCACCCCGAGCCGGGTCAGCGCATTGTCGGCGATGGCACGGGTCAGCCGCCCGTCCCCCTCCACCAGCACGAAATCCACAACGCGGCGCAACAGGCGCCCGGCAATCCGCGGTGTGCCCCGGGCCCGGCGGGCAATCTCGCGCAAACCCTCCGCCTCGGCCTCGATCTTCAGAAGCCGCGCGCCGCGGGCCACGATCTCGTGCAGCTCGTCTTCGGTATAGAACTGAAGCCGCGTGGGAATGCCGAAGCGATCGCGCAGCGGGGTTGTCAAAAGCCCCAGCCGCGTAGTGGCGCCGACAAGCGTGAAGGGCTGAAGCTCGATCCGCACCGTGCGCGCGGCAGGGCCTTCGCCGATCACCAGATCAAGCTCGAAATCCTCCATCGCCGGGTAGAGCACCTCTTCCACCGCGGGGTTCAGCCGGTGGATCTCATCGATGAACAGCACATCGCGGGCATCGAGGTTGGTAAGGATCGCGGCCAGATCGCCGGCTTTTGCCAGGACCGGCCCGCTTGTCATCCGGAAGTTCACGCCCAACTCGCGCGCCATGATCTGCGCGAGCGTTGTTTTCCCCAGCCCCGGGGGCCCGTGAAACAGCGTGTGATCCATCGCCTCGCCGCGCTGGCGGGCGCTTTCGATGAACACGCGCAGGTTCGCCCGCGCTTCGGCCTGGCCCACGAATTCGCTCAGCGCCTGGGGGCGCAAGGCGCGGTCGGCATCTTCTGGCCGCGCTTCGGGCCGCAGGGTGGGATCGGGTTCGCTCATCGCCCCCGGGCCTAGCCCGCGGGCGCGAGGCGTTTCAAGGCCGCGCGGATCAGATCGGCGGTTTCGGCATCCGGATCATCGCCTGCGGCTTCGGCCACCGCGCGCGCCGCATCCGAGGGGCCGTAGCCGAGGTTGCCAAGGGCCGACAGCGCCTCTGCCTGCGCATCGCCAGCCGCCTGTACAAGCGAGGCTGCCGGCGCGGCAGCAGTGGGCTGAATGGGGGCGCCGCCGGAGCCCATGGCCATCACCGCAGGCGCCTTGTCTTTCAATTCGTTCACAACGCGCTGCGCGATCTTCGGCCCCACGCCCGGCGCCGCCTTCACGGCCGCCCAATCGCCAATGGCAATGGCGCGGCTGATCCCATCGGCCCCAAGCGTGCCCAGGATCGCCATCGATGCTTTTGCGCCAATGCCCTGCACGCTCATCAGAAGGCGGTGCCACTCTTTCTCTGCCATCGTTGTGAAGCCGAAGAGCTGTAGCAGATCCTCGCGCACCAGAAGATCGGTGTGAAGCGCCGTGGCCTCGCCCACGCCGGGCAAGGCCGCCAACGTGCGATCCGACACGTGGACGACATAGCCAACACCGCCGACGTCCAGCACCACATGGTCTGACGCCCGCGCGATAAGACGGCCGGAGAGGTGGCCGATCACGAGGCCCGCCTCGCCTGCGCTTCGACCCGGGCAGCTGAGCCAGCATGGTGGGCGTGGCAGATGGCAATCGCCAGCGCATCCGCGGCATCGGGGCCCGCGGGCTTGGCGCCGGGAAGCTGCAGGGCCACCATATGCGCCACTTGGCGCTTATCGGCATGGCCCACGCCAACGACAGTTTTCTTGACCGTGTTGGGCGCATACTCGCCCACAGGCAGGCCTGCGCGGGCGGGCACGAGAAGCGCCACGCCCCGCGCCTGGCCAAGCTTCAACGTGCCCGCACCGTCTTTATTGACGAAGGTCTGCTCGATGGCTGCGCAATCGGGGCCGAAGCGGGCAACGATATCGGTGAGCGCATCGTGCAGCGCCACAAGCCGCTGGGCCAGCCCGGCGCCGGAGGTTCGCACAACGCCATTTGATACGTGGCTGAGCCGCGAACCGGAGACATCGATGATTCCCCAGCCCAGCGCCTGCAAACCGGGATCGATCCCCAAAACGCGCATGCCCCACCTGCTCGTGTTGCTTTTGAAGCACGGGGTATCACGGGCGGCAGAAATCTGCAAAAAATTCGCCGATGTCGCTTTTGAGATGGGTGTCGCAACGCGGCGCTGGCGGATGTCGCAAACCGCCTTCGGCGTGACGGTTTCAGCCTGTGGAAAACCCAAATTATGGTAAACTTGTGAACAGCTTACGCTTGTTTGCGACATATGCGTTTCCCGCAGAGCTCCCATGCAAAAAATGATGCTTGCGCGGGCGGGTTACCGCCTCTAGCTGGCGTTTCAGATGCATGGTGCATCACCCGGATTTTGATCTGAAAGGACGCCAAGATGGCTGTATTCGAAATGCCCCGCCAGCCCTACACCGGCGCCCCGCGCCGCGGTGGGTTTTCTGCAATCGTCGGCGCGATTGTCGCCTGGAACGATGCCCGCGTAACCCGCAAGGCGCTCTCCGCGCTCACGGATCGTGAGCTGAACGACCTTGGCCTGCTGCGCGGCGATATCGAGGAGATCACGCGCCGCTAACCGCCAATGCGTTACGCAAAAAAAGGGGCCGCGCTGCAGCAGCGCGGCCCTTTTCAGTTTTTGCTAGAACTTTGGCGGTGAACGGCCGCCAAGGAGGGAACGAAAAGGTTATTGAAAGTAGGGGCGCACCTGATCGGCGATCAGCGCAGTAACCGCATCGGGGCGCAGCACATACGCGCCGGCACGCTCGGCGAAGGTACCGGATTCGAGCCGCGTGATGCGCTCGGCATATTCATCGGGGCCCACCTGTGCCAGCAGCAGCGATTTGAAGAGCACAAGGCAGACGAGAACCATCAGCAGGCCACGCCACGGAAAGGCGCGGAAGGATCGGCGCGGGCGCGCAACGATCAGGCCATCGGGAAGAACAACCGTCTCATAGCCCTTCGCAAACTTGCGGTGGGTATGATCGATACGCTCAAGGCGCTTGTAGAAATTGTCCATGTTGGCGTCAGACATCGCGAACTCCCAAACTTCCCCAAAAGCACATGGGATGATGTGCGCGGCCAATTGAGGCCGAAATCGGGCACAGTTTGCCGGAATTAGCCGCAATTCAAAGGGCAGGCGTGTTCTTGCGCAAAACCAGCGTCACCCAGTCAACAATCCGATCCTGTTCGATGGGATTGAAGCCGTGGGCGGCATAAGTCTCGAGAACATCTTGCGCCTGGTCCGCAAGAATGCCTGAGAGAATGGCCGTTCCGCCCGCCGCCAAATGGGCGCTGATTCCCGGCGCAAGGGCAATGAGCGGCCCCTTGAGAATGTTGGCGAAGATCAGATCATAGGGCGCGCGGGCTGCCAGATCGGGGTGCTCAAACCCGGCGGCCTCGACCACGGCAACGCGATCCCCGAGCCCGTTGGCGCGGGTATTGGCCAGGGCCACCTCAACGGCAACAGGATCAATGTCGCTCGCGATCACCTCGGCTGGCCAGACCTGCGCCGCCGCCATCGCCAGAACGGCGGTGCCACAGCCGATATCGGCCACGCGTTCGGGCCGGAGCCCCGCAGTGATCAGCCGGTCGAGCGCGCCGAGGCACCCAAGCGTTGTGCCATGATGCCCGGTGCCGAAGGCCATGGATGCCTCGATAAGAAGCGGGGTAGCGCTTTGCGGAACACGGCCCGCATCATGGGCGCCGTAGACAAAGAAACGCCCGGCCTCGACCGGCTGCAGTTCGCGCTGCACCTTTGCGACCCAATCCGTTTCCGGCACTTCCGAAACCGCGAAGGGGTTCGCCGCAAAGGCCGCGGCCAAGAGCGCAAGGGCGGCCTCATCCGGCGGTTCGGTGAAATAGGCCCCCACTTCCCAAAGGCCCGAGCCATCTTCGATCTCAAAGACGCCAACGCCGGTTGGCGCGGGATCAAGCCGTTCGAGGGCTTCGCCCAGCGCCTCGGCGCCATCGCGGCCCGGAAGTGTGGTAAGTGCGGTGTAGGTAGGCATGGCCGCCGCTAGCGCGCGGCGGCCAAAGGGTCAAGCGCCGGCCTGGGCCACGCCTGTTCCGATCGGGCAGGTCACGCCTGTGCCGCCCAGCCCGCAATAGCCGCCGGGGTTCTTCGCGAGGTATTGCTGGTGATAATCTTCCGCGAAGTAGAAGGCGGGGGCCTCCAGGATCTCGGTCGTGATCGGCCCGTAGCCCGAAGCCGAAAGCCGCGGCGCAAAAGCATCGCGGGCGGCCTCTGCAGCGGCGCGTTGCTCAGGCGAATAGGTGTAGATGCCGGAACGGTACTGAGTGCCCATGTCATTGCCCTGGCGCATACCCTGGGTCGGGTCATGCCCTTCCCAGAACACGCGCAACAGGTCGTCATAGCTCACCTCCGCAGGATCGTAGATCACGCGAACCACCTCGTTGTGCCCCGTCATCCCGCTGCACACTTCCTCATAGGTGGCATTGGGGGTGTGGCCGCCGGCATAGCCCACCATGGTGAGGTAAACCCCGGGCACCTGCCAGAACATCCGCTCCACCCCCCAGAAACAGCCCATGCCGAACATCGCCTCGGCCATGCCCTCAGGCACATCCGCGTTAAGCGGCCGGCCCGTTACAAAATGGGTCTCGGCGGTGGGGATCGGCGTGTCGCGGCCCGGAAGCGCATCGCCGGGCGCAACCATTTCGGCCTTCTTTCTCTGGAACAGGAACATGCGTGCCTCCGCTATCTGCTTGCCCCAGATATAGGGCGCGGCCCCCTGCCCCGCTACTCCGCAGGTGTGGGAAGCCCGCGCGCAAGCACGGTTTCGTGTCCGGGCTCTGGGTGGCGCGGCACCAGAAGCGAAAGGCCAAGCGATGTGGCCGCCATCGCAGCCGCCAGCAGGAACACCGCCATGGGCGACAGGATCCAGAGATAGCCAAGCGCCGCGGGCAGGAACACCGCGGCGATATGGTTGATCGTAAAGGCCACGGCGGCGGTGGGCGCGATATCGGATGGGTCCGCAATCTTCTGGAAGTAGGTTTTGATCGCCAGCGCCAGCGCGAAGAAGATGTTGTTGAGGATGTAGAGCGCGGCAGCCATCGCCCCGCCCCAATCAAAGAGGTACAGCCCCGCATACATCAGGAAGATTGCAAAGAGCCCGCCATATTCCACGATCAGCGCCAGCCGCTCGCCATAATAGGCCACAACCCGCCCCAGGATCGGCGCGATGAGGATGTTCGCCATCAGCGTGGTCATGAAAAGCGCCGTGATCTGCTGCACGTCAAACCCAAAGCGCTCCACCATCATGAAGCCCGCGAACACCACGAAGATCTGCCGCCGGGCGCCCGACATGAACTGCAGCGCATAGTAAAGCCAGTACCGCTTGCGCAGGATCAGCCGCTTTGTTTGCGGGTTCGGCGCCTCGAATTGCGGGAACGCGATCATGCAATAGACGGCGATCGCCACCGTGGCCCCGCCCGCCAGCATGTAAACGAGGTTATAGCTCAGATCGAAGGCCCGCCAGGTAAGCACCAAAAGGCCGTAGGAGAGAAGCGATGCGCCGGAGCCCATGGCGATCAGCCAGCCCAGCGTTTGCGGCGCTTTCTTCTTTTCGATCCACTGAAGCTGGAGCGATTGGTTCACCGTCTCATAGTAGTGAAAGCCGATCGATGAGAGCATCGTGATCGTGAGGATGCCGCCAAGCGAGGGGAACCAAGCGGTGACCGCCGTAGCCGCCCCCAAAAGGATCAGCGAAACCAGCCCCAGCACCTGCTCACGAATGAAAAGCAATAGGGCGATCACGCCAACGGCCAGAAAGCCCGGGATCTCGCGCACGGTGTGAAGCCAGCCGATCTCCACCCCCGTAAACGCGGCGGCATCGATCACGAAGTTGTTGAGCAGCGCTGACCAGGTTGAAAACGCAATTGGCATCGCCGCCGCCATCAGGAACAGAAGCGTCGTTGGTCGGCGCCAGGCCGGGAAAGCCTGCGCGGATTCAAGCAATACGATGCGCATGGTTTGCCGATACGCCTCGCAGGCGCGATTGGCCATAGGCTAAGTGCGCACAGGCCCGTCCGCGCATGCGCGCCGATTAACGTCAACCACGTATTCACCAAACCCTGTCATGCAGCACACCACCGCTTCTGCTGGGTGCCATTCATGCGCGTTATCCTCGCCTCGATCTTTCTGCTGTTCGCCGCCGTGCCTGCCGCGGCCGCCCCGCCCGATCGGATCTCGCTCCACCTTGGGTCGCACCACATCGGGGCGGAGCGGGAATTTGAGGAGGTGAACCCGGGGATCTTCTTCACCTGGGACAGGCGGCTTAGCTACACCTTCGGCGCGTTTCGCAACAGCTATGGCGATCTCTCCGTGGCCGCCACCGTGGCCTACCCGCTGATCCTGGAACCGCATTACAGGCTCGATGTATTCGCGGGCTGGGCAAACTACCCCGGTGAGGGCCGCGATTTCTGGATCAGTTACGGGGATGTTGTGCCGGTGGCGGGCTTGCGGTTTCACTACCGCAACTTATTCGTACAGTTCCTGCCTGCCGATGGCGATATCGTGGATGGCATCGTTAGCTTCGGCGTGTCGCTCCCCCTGCGCCACCCCTGAGGCTCTAGAAGAAGCTCTGCGGATCGATATCAACGGCAAGGCGCAAATCGCCCCTGGGGCGGAATTGCGCCAGCCATTCAGCCAGCGCGCCCTGCAGCGGCGCGGCCTTTTCGGCCTTTACAAGCAGGCGCACGCGATGGCGCCCGCGGATGCGCGCAATCGGCGCGGGCGCAGGCCCCAAAACCTCGGCACCGATGCGGCGAAGCGGCTGATCGCGCCGCGCCATTTCCGCCCCCAGATCGAAAACCGCCTGAACATCGGGGGATGATAAGACGATCCCCGCCATCCGCCCGTAAGGCGGCACACCCGCCGCGCGCCGCTCATCGGCCTCGGCGCGCCAGAACGCCTCTTCCTCGCCGCTGAGGATCGCGCGGATCACCGGATGCTCTGGCTGATAAGTCTGCAATAGCGCCGTTCCGGGCCGCTCTTTCCTCCCGGCGCGGCCCGCCACCTGGCGCATGAGCTGGAAAGTGCGTTCCGCCGCGCGCATGTCTGACCCCTGAAGCCCCAGATCGGCATCGATCACCCCCACCAGCGTGAGATTGGGAAAGTTATGGCCCTTGGCCACAAGCTGCGTGCCGATCACGATGTCGGCCGCACCCTCCGCAATTTCCTCGATCTTCGCCTTCAGCGCCCGGGCCGAACCAAAAAGATCCGAAGACAGCACCGCAAGCCGGGCCTCGGGAAAGAGCGCCGCGGTTTCCTCCGCCAGCCGCTCCACCCCGGGGCCCACAGGGGCGAGCTTGCCCTCAACGCCGCAGTTCGGGCAGGCCTCGGGGATCGGCGCACTGGCCCCGCATTGGTGGCAGACGAGGCGTTTGAGAAACCGGTGTTCCACCATGCGGGCATCGCATTGGTGGCACCCGATCTGATGCCCGCAGGCCCGGCAGAGCGTAACGGGAGCGTAACCCCGGCGATTAAGGAACAAGAGCGCCTGCTCGCCTGCTTCGATCCGCTGCCGCACCTCGCCCGCCAGGCGCGGGGAAATCCATTGCGAGGCCGGCAGATCCTCCACCCGCATATCGATCGCTTCGAGATGCGGCATGACGGCGGCGCCGAACCGGCGCGTGAGGGCAAGGCGGCGATACTTTCCCGCCTCCGCATTTGCCCAGGTTTCAAGCGAGGGCGTGGCCGAGGCCAGAACCACCTGCGCCCCGCAGATCGAAGCGCGCAGCACCGCCATATCCCGCGCGTTGTAGAGCACGCCATCTTCCTGCTTGTAGGAGGTGTCATGCTCCTCATCCACGATGATCAGCCCAAGCTCGCGATAGGGCAGAAAGAGCGCCGAACGCGCGCCCACCACAAGCTGCGCGCCGCCCTCGCCTACCATGCGCCAGCAGCGGCGCCGTTCCGTTATCGTTACACCGGAATGCCACTCGGCGGGCCGCGCACCAAAGCGCGCCTCGACACGGGCCAGAAATTCGGCGGTGAGCGCGATCTCCGGCAAAAGCACCAGTGCCTGACGCCCCTGCCGCAAACACTCGGCCACCGCCTCAAGATACACTTCGGTTTTGCCAGAGCCCGTGACGCCCTTCAAAAGCGTGGTGGCATAGGTGCCGGAGGCCACGCCCGCCGTCAGTTCAGCCGCCGCGCATTTCTGCTCATCGGTCAGCGCATAGGGGCTCTCGCCGGGGTGCAGCGGCGGGTAGGGCTGATCGCGGGGGCTGTTTTCTTCGCGCACCGCGCCTTGCGCCACAAGCCCCTTGATCACCGATGCCGAAACACCCGCAGCCTCCGCCAACTCGCCCAGCGTCAGCGCGGCATCGCCATAGGCCTCAAGCGCATCGAGCACACGCGCACGCGCCTCCGTGACCCGGCTCGGGGCATGATCGCCCGCCCGGTAGACCTTCCGCATCGTCGGCGCATCGCCCAGGCCCGGCGCCCGGGTGGCCAGCCGCAGCATCGAGGACAGGGGCGTGAGCGTATATTCCCCGGCGCGGATCAGAAATTCGCGCATCTCCTCCCGCATGGGCGCGGCATCGAGAACGCGGGTGATGGCGCGCAGCTTCGCGGCATCGTAGCCGCCTTCCCCTGGGCCCCAGGCGACGCCTAGAACCTTGCGCGGCCCCAGCGGCACCTCAACGAACGCGCCCTCCACGCATCCACCCTCGGGCGCCTTGTAATCAAGCACACGGTCCAGCGGCTGGGTTGTGAGAACGGCAACGCGCGCGCCCTCGTCGAACTGCCGCACCACGGCGCTTAGGCGGCCGACCGGCGCATCGCAGCTGTCGCCACACCCATGGCGATCAGCGCCCCGCCACCGGCGCGCATGAGCCCGCGCAGGATTGCGGGCCGCCGGATCGTGGCGCGCAGCCTGTCTGCCGCAAGGGCGTAGGCCAGCGCATTGAACAGGGCGAGCGCCACGAAAGTGGCCGTCAGAACAATGGCCTGCGGCAGAAACGCCGCGGCGGGATCGATGAACTGCGGCACGAAGGCAATGAAGAATACGATGGATTTGGGGTTAAGCGCGGTAACCAGCGCCGCATTTCCCATGGCGGCGCGGGGCGTCAGGGCGTGGCGCGCCGCAGGCAGATCAAGCGCGGCGTGCCTTGCGCCAAGAAGCATTCGGATACCGAGATAGACAAGATAGGCCGCCCCGGCCCATTTGAGCGCCACAAAGAGGCTTGAGGAGGCCAGAACAAGCGCGCCCAGCCCTGCAAGCGACGCGCTCATGGCGATCAGATCGCCCGCCGCCACGCCAACAGCCGTGGGCACAGCGACCCGCCGCCCTTGCCCCAGCGCATAGGCCAGCACAAGCAGCACCGTAGGCCCCGGGATCAACAGAAGCGCTGTCGACGCAGCAGTGAAGGCCAGCCAGAGCGAGAGATCCAAGGGGCAATCCTTTCCATGGGCGGCGCGGTTTGGGGGTTTCGGCCCGCGCCGTGCTTGCGCTATCAGTGCCGCAACCGGAACCGAACGCAAGTGGGGCCTGCCATGAAATTTTTCGTCGACACCGCCGATACCGATGCGATCCGAGAACTTAACGATCTGGGTATGGTGGACGGGGTCACGACCAATCCCTCGCTCATCATGAAATCGGGCCGAGATATCAAGGAAGTAACGAAAGAGATCTGCGAAATGGTCTCAGGGCCCGTCAGTGCCGAAACCGTGGCGCTTGACGCCGATGGCATGATCGCCGAGGGGCGGGAACTTGCCAAGATCGCCGAGAACATCACGATCAAGGTTCCGCTCACCTGGGCCGGGCTCAAAGCCTGCAAAGTGCTCTCCGATGAGGGCCGGATGGTGAACGTTACGCTATGCTTTTCGGCCAACCAGGCGCTGCTGGCGGCCAAGGCCGGGGCCACGTTTATCTCGCCCTTCATCGGGCGGCTCGATGACATCAATCTGGACGGGATGGACCTGATCGCCGACATCCGCGAGATCTATGACAACTACGGGTTCGAAACCCAGATCCTCGCCGCCTCGATCCGTTCGGCCAACCACATGAGCGAGGCCGCCAAGATCGGCGCAGATGTGGCCACCGCGCCACCCGGCGTGATCAAGAAGATGGCCGAACATGTTCTGACAGACAAAGGGCTTGCCGCCTTCCTCGCAGATTGGGAAAAGACGGGTCAGAAGATCCTGTGATCCCTCGACGGGTTGCGGGCAAACCATAAACGGGGGCAGGCATGAGCACCGCCGCTATGATGAGCGACGAGGTGCGCGAGAGGATTCTCGCCGCGCCCGATGTTATTTTGGAAGATCCCGCCGTGATGCGCGCGCTGGTGGCCGCGAACGAACGTGTGCTGGGCAGCAATATCGTGGATCTGCGCGGCATCGCGATGGAACGGCTTGAGGCGCGGCTGGACCGGCTTGAAGAAACCCATCGCAGCGTGATCGCCGCGGCCTATGACAATATCGCCAGCACGAACCAGGTGCATCGCGCGATCCTGCGGCTGCTCGATCCGCCGGAGTTTGAGGATTTTCTGGCCTGCCTCGGCGCTGAAGTGGCCGATATCCTGCGCGTGGATACCGCGCGGCTGGTGCTGGAAAGTGCGGTGGCCGAGGAAGATGCGGCCCTGCAGCGCGTGGCCGGTGTGCTTTACGTGGCTGAAGACGGGTGTGTGGCGGATTACCTTGCGCGCGGGCGCGATGCCGCGATCCGCTCGGTGACCCTGAGGCCCGTTGGCGAAGGGCAGGGCCAGCTCTACGGCAATGCGGGGGCCTTTATCGGATCGGAGGCCTGCATACGGCTCGATCTGGGCGGCGGGCGCCTGCCGGGGATGATCGCCCTCGGCTCGGGCGATCCGCAGCGGTTCCTGCCCAATCACGGCACCGATCTTCTGGCGTTTTTCGGCGGCGTGCTGGAGCGGGCGCTCCGCCGCTGGCTGGCGTGACAGGCAGCGCCCCCGCCCCGGCGCATGCCGCGGCACTGGCCGACTGGCTTGAAACGCTGACCGGGGTGCGCAACCTCGCCGCCAATACGCGCGAAGCCTATGGCCGCGATGTGGCCGGGTTTCTGGCCTTCATCGCCGCCCATCGGGGCGAGGCGGGGATGGCCGCGATCGCGAAGCTCAGCGTGGCGGATATGCGGGCTTGGATGGCCCATGCGCGCGCCGGCGGGCTTTCCAGCCGATCGCTTTCCCGCGCCCTCTCGGCTGTGAAGGCGTTTGTGGGCTGGTGCGCCGACCGCGAGGGCTTTGATGCAACGCCCGTGCTTTCTGCCCGCGCGCCCCGTTTCCAGAAGAAGCTGCCGCGCCCGATTGCCGAGAGCGATGCGCGCGCGGTGATCGACGGGATCGAAGTGGAGGCCGCGGAACCCTGGATCGCGGCACGCGATACCGCGGTGATCACCCTGCTCTACGGATCTGGCCTGCGGATATCCGAGGCGCTGGGGCTGAACGGCGATGCGCTGCCCTTGGGCGAGACGCTGCGCATTCGCGGCAAGGGGGGCAAGGAACGGCTCGTCCCCCTTCTGCCCGCGGCCCGCGCGGCCGTTGAGGGCTATCTCCGGCTCTGCCCCTTTGAAATTGCGCCCGCCACCCCGCTTTTCTTCGGCCAGCGCGGCGGGCGGCTTTCGCCCCGGATTGTGCAGAAACGGATCGAGGCGATGCGGCACCGGCTTGGCCTGCCCGCCAGCGCCACGCCCCACGCCCTGCGCCACAGCTTTGCAACCCATCTTCTTGCCGCCGGTGGTGACCTGCGCGCGATACAGGAGCTTCTGGGCCACGCATCGCTGTCCACCACCCAAGCCTATACCGCGGTTGATAGCGCGCATCTGATGGATGTTTACGCCCGCGCGCATCCGCGCGCCTGAGGGGTTTGCGCCGATGGCCCAATTGCGGCATGACATTTCGATGACATCCGCCATGCGCGCCCTCTCCGTTCACCTGCTCACAGCCACGGGCGCCGTTTTCGCGATGCTTGCGCTGCTCGCGGCGGTGGAGGCGAAGTGGAGCCTGATGTTCCTTTGGCTTGTGGTCGCCTTCGCCGTGGATGGCATCGACGGGCCGCTCGCGCGTAAGTACGAGGTGAAGACCTTCGCGCCCCGCTACGATGGCGAATTGCTCGATCTGATCATCGATTATCTCACCTATGTGTTCATCCCGGCCTATGCGCTTTTCGCCTCCGGCCTCTTACCGGGGTGGACGGGGTGGACGGCGATCATCGTGATCGTTTTCGCAAGCGTGGTGTACTTCGCCGATACCCGCATGAAAACGAAGGATTTCTCCTTCTCCGGCTTCCCGGGGTGCTGGAACATGGTCGTGCTGGTGCTCTTCGCGCTTGAGCCGAATTTCTGGTTCAGCCTCGCCCTTGTGGTGGCCCTCGCCGTGGCCATGTTCCTGCCGATCAAGTTCGTGCACCCCGTGCGCACGGCCCGCTGGCGATCTGTCAGCCTGCCCATGGCGGCTGGGTGGACCTTCTTTGCAGGCTGGGCCGCGGTGGTGGATTTCGATCCCCAGAGTTGGGCGCATTGGGGGCTGGTGGTCACCAGCGTCTATCTTGTAGCCGCGGGCGCCGCACAACAGGTACTCTACGGGAAAGACGGCTAGGCGTATCGGCCTGACGCCAGAAGATCCAGCAGCGCGGCGATCTTGGGGGAATGCATGCCTGCCCGCCAGACAAGCCGCACGTCAAGATACCTGAACGGTTCGGGCAACGGGCGCGCCTCGAGCCGGGCGCGATCGGGATAAGTCTCCAGCATACCCTCGGGCATCAGGCCCGCGCCAAGGCCGATGGCGATACTGCCCAGCATCGCATGGTAGGAACCGATTTCCACGATCTGCTTTGGGCTGATGCCCTCGCTTGCGTACCAATCCATAAGCCGCGCCCGGTTCGGGCAATCCAGCCCGAAGACGAGAAAGCGCTCTGGCCGTGCCGCGGAAAGATCGGCGCGCAAGACAAGGGCCATGGGCTCGCGAAAAACTGAAACGCTTTCGAACGCCGCCTCATCGATATCACCGGCCAGAAAAGCCGCCTCAAGCGCTCCGTCGCGCAGCCGTGCCAGCAAAATCTCGGGCCGCTCCACCGAAAGCGCGATCTCCACTTCCGGATAGCTTTGGCCCAGCGCTGTCAGCGGCGCGGCCAGACGCATTGCGGCGGTGCTTTCCATTGAACCAAGGCGGAACGTGCCGCGCGGAACGCCACCTGCCACTGCGACGCGCGCCTCTGCGGCAAGATCGAGCAGGCGCTTGGCATAGCCTAAAAGCTCCTCCCCCGCCGGTGTTGACCGCATTCCCCTTGCCTCGCGCCGGAAGAGCGGCTGGCCAAGATCGGCCTCCAGCCCCTTGATCCGCGCCGTTATGGCAGACTGCACGCGGCCCAGCCGATCGGCGGCTTTTACGACTCCGCCCTCTTCGGCAACGGCTACAAACACTTCAAGGTCCCTGAGATCCATATTCTCGATATGTGATGGCTAGCTTCTTGATAATTCATTTTACGTGAAGCCTCGCGGTCCGTAAACATCTCTGCACAAGGCGCGATGGCCGCGCCGGAGGATCAGCATCATGTCAGGTAACTCAAAGGTCGGCCGTTGGGCTGGCGGCAGCCACGCGCGCCCTCCCTTCTTCGGCTTCTTCCGCCGCACGACCGAACGCCCCACAGGCGATTCCGTGAAAAGGGCGAAGTGGGACCCTCTTGTTGGCGCGCGGGCCGCCGATACGCCGCGCCGTTGGCTTTAGGCCTTGGCGGCCTTGCGCAAGGGGATCGCGCCGGGCGGCTAATGAATGCTGCCGGGGACCCCGCTCTGAGCCGGTGCGGCATAAGTGGGGCAGAAGACTATGCCCGCCCCCCGCGCCGTGGCCAGCGCCACCAGCGCTTCGGCAAAATCCTCACCCGTCGCCATCCAAGGGGGTGCCATCGTGGCGCGTGAAGTACCGGCTGCCGTCGGCGGCCTTATGCAGAACAAGATCGTGGTCGGGATAGGTCACCCGATCGGCAAGCCCGCGCGCGCCCGCCACAAGGATCATCGCTTCACCGGGGCCGCGATTTTCAAGGCAATGCGCCGCGCCCGCGCCGGCCTTCCATGCCGCAACATCGCCGGGCCGCAGCATCGTCTCGCTCTCTTCAACAAGCACAAGCTCGCCTTCGATTACGTAAACGGCCTCATCCTCCGCCGAATGGCTGTGCCGGAGGGAGGATTTCGAACCGGGCGGCAGGCGCTCCATCGAGATCCCAAGCGACGTGAAGCCCAGCACATCGGCAATCGCCCACGCCGCATAGGGCCCGCAATCCGCCCCGGCATTCGGATCCGGCCCCGGATCATGGCGAACCCAGTGCGGCGATAGCTTCGGCATCAGCCCCCCAACGCAGCATTGCACCGCGCGCAGGTGCCGGGATGGGCGTGGGTGCCCACATCGGGCAGGAACTTCCAGCAGCGCTGGCATTTCGGCCCCTCGGCCTTTTCAAACACAACGCCCACGCCTTCTACCTCCGGCATCCGGAATGCGGTGGATGGGATCGGATCGGCAGTCACGCGGATCGAGGAGGTGATGCACACATCCTCGAAGGGCACCGATTTCACCGCCGCCAGCATCTCTTCATCGCGCAGGTGAACAACCGGGCCCGCTTCAAGCGAGGCGCCAATCACCTTGTCTTGCCGCTGAAGCTCAAGTGCCGCGGTCACCACACGGCGCGCCCGGCGGATCGCGGCCCATTTCTGGGCCAGCGGTTCATCGAGCCAATCCGCCGGCGTTGCCGGGATATCGATGAGGTGAACAGAGCTTTCCTCGCCCGGGAACCGTTCAAGCCACACCTCTTCCATCGTGAACACGAGGATCGGCGCAAGCCATGTGGTGAGCCGGTGGAAGAGGATGTCAAGCACGGTGCGGGCCGCGTTCCGGCGTAAGCCCGGCCCATCGCAGTAAAGCGCATCCTTCCGGATATCGAAGTAGAAGGAGGACAGATCCACTGTGGCGAAATTGAACAGCGCCTGGAACACGCCCTGGAAATCATAGGCCGCGTAGCCCGTGCGCACCTTGTGATCAAGTTCCGCCAGCCGATGCAGCACCCAGCGCTCCAGCTCCGGCATTTCTTCCAGTGCCACGCGTTCGTCTTCCGAGAACCCGTGCAGGTTGCCCAGCATAAAGCGCATCGTGTTGCGCAGGCGGCGGTAGCTATCTGCCACGCCCTTGAGGATTTCCGGCCCGATCCGCTGATCGCCGGTGTAATCGGTCTGCGCCACCCAGAGGCGGAAGATATCGGCCCCGTATTCCTTCACCACCGTCTCGGGCACAATCGTGTTGCCCAGCGATTTGGACATCTTGTTGCCCTTCTCGTCGAGCGTGAAGCCATGGGTCAGCACAGCGCGATAGGGCGCCCGGCCCAGCGTGCCGCAGGCCTGCAGCATCGAAGAATGGAACCAGCCGCGATGCTGATCGGTGCCTTCAAGGTAGAGATCGGCGATTCCGTCATCCGCGCCGTCTTCCCGATCACGCAGCACGAAAGCGTGGGTGGAGCCGGAATCGAACCAGACATCCAGGATATCGTCGACCTTCTCCCATTCGTCATGGGCGTAGTCGTTGCCGAGGAACCGGTCTTTGGCGCCCGGCTTATACCAGGCATCGGCACCCTCTTCCTCGAATGCGGCGAGGATGCGGGCATTCACCGTCTCGTCACGCAGTAGGAAATCGGCATCATCGGGCCGCGCACCCTTTTTCACAAAGCAGGTCAGCGGCACGCCCCAGGCGCGTTGGCGGGAAAGAACCCAATCCGGCCGCGCCTCGATCATCGAGTAAAGGCGGTTGCGGCCCGTCTTCGGCGTCCACTCCACCAGCTCATCGATAGAGGTGAGCGCGCGTTCGCGGATCGTGGTGCCATGGGTATCGAGCCCATCGCCCAGCGGCTTATCGATGGCGGCAAACCATTGCGGCGTGTTGCGATAGATCACCGGCGCCTTCGAACGCCAGCTATGGGGATAGCTGTGCTTGATCTTGCCGCGCGCGAGCAGCCCGCCCACTTCGGCCAACTTGTTGATCACAGCGGTATTCGCATCGCCCTCCTTGCCGTTGGGTTTGAGGATCATGGTGCCGCCGAAGAAGGGCAGATCGTCGCGAAAGCTGCCATCCTCCAACACGTTGTAGGTGATGACATCCTTCAGCATGCCAAGATCGCGGTAGAGCTCGAACTCCTCCATGCCGTGCGAGGGCGCGCAATGCACGAAGCCGGTGCCTTCTTCGTCGCTCACAAAATCGGCGGCGCGGAAATCGCGGATGTCGTCCCACTCGCCATTGGCACCCTCGGCGCCTTTCAGCGGGTGGGCGAGCCGGATCTTTGCCAGATCGTCGGCGCTGATATCGCAGAGGCGGCGATACATCGTATCATCAAGCCGCGCCCGGCTCAGCACATCTGCCGCCAGATTGTCCGCAAGGATGTAGCGTTCGCCGATCCGGGCCCAGCATTCCTCGGGCCGGCCGATCACCTCGTAAAGCCCGTAGGCGATATCGGCCCCGTAGACGACCGCCTTGTTCGAGGGCATCGTCCAGGGCGTTGTCGTCCAGATCACCACATGGGCGCTGTCGAGCGTGGCATCCCCGGTGCCGACCACGCGGAACTTCACCCAGATCGTGAAGCTTTCCTTATCGTGATACTCCACCTCCGCTTCGGCCAACGCGGTCTGCTCCACCGGGCTCCACATCACCGGCTTTGAGCCCTGGTAGAGCGTGCCGTTCATGAGGAATTTCTGGAACTCTTCGGCGATCACCC
Source organism: Paracoccaceae bacterium (assembly GCA_028285485.1). Classification (GTDB taxonomy): domain Bacteria; phylum Pseudomonadota; class Alphaproteobacteria; order Rhodobacterales; family Rhodobacteraceae; genus JANQPC01. The sequence continues at coordinate 50,319 of JANQPC010000100.1, forward strand.
GCTCTGCATGGAAATCCATGGTCACGTAGGGATCTTCCCACTTCCCGGTCACGCCAAGGCGCTTGAATTCGCTGCGCTGAACATCGATCCAGCCCTCGGCGAATTTGCGGCATTCCTGCCGGAAGGTAACGGTATCGACCTCGTCCTTGTTCTGGCCCTTGGCACGATATTGTTCCTCGATCTTCCATTCGATCGGCAGCCCGTGGCAATCCCAGCCTGGGATGTAGCGCGCATCGCGGCCCATCATCTGCTGCGACCGCACGACCATATCTTTCAGGATCTTGTTCAGCCCGTGCCCGATATGAAGGTTGCCATTGGCATAGGGCGGGCCGTCGTGAAGGATGAAGGGTTCGCGCCCCTCTTTCTCGCGCAGCCGGTCATAAACCCCGATCTTTTCCCATTTTTCGAGCCACGCGGGCTCACGCTTCGGCAGGCCCGCGCGCATGGGGAAATCGGTCTTCGGAAGGTTCAGCGTATCTTTGTAGTCGGGCGTATCCGCACACATGGGGCGTGTCCTCAAGGCGTGTGAGTGCAGGTTGGAAGGGGGCGGCGTGAGGCTTCAAACGCCTTGTCCCGGCGGCTCATGGGATCAGAGCGCCGGGCCTGTAATTCGAATGAAGATGGCGAAACCCGTCTGCATGGGCGGCGTTTTAGCCCCCCGCGCCGGGGGCGGCAAGGCGGCAAAACGGGCCGCGCCCTTCGGGGCCCGCCTTCACGCCGGGGCCGTAGCTTTCAGGCGCGAAAGAGCGTTCCCACGAAAAAGGCAATCGCCGCCGCCGCCCCGCCAATCGCCAGCGTCTCAAGCCCCGAACGCCACCAGGGCGCCAGCGAGAAGTGGCTCTTCATCGCGCCGATGGAAAAGAATACGGCGCCTGTGAGCGCGATCGAGACCGTGAAGGCATCGGCCAGCGCGAAAACGAAGGGCACCAGCGGCACGAGGCCCGCCGCGAGAAAGGCAAAGAACGTTGCAAGCGCGGCGCGCATCGGATGTGGGTCCACCGGCGAGAGCCCGTATTCATCAACAAGCATCAGGTCGATCCAGGCGCGCTTGTTGGCGGCGATGGCATCGGTTGCATCTTCCAGCACCTGGCCCGAAAGCCCCTTGGCGGCGAGGATTTCGCGCAGCTCCAGCCGCTCTCCTTCTGGCACTTCGCGGATATGGCGCTCTTCGATCCCGCGGATGCGCGCGATGTTATCGGCCTCGGCCTTCGTGCCAGAGTAGTTCGCCGCGGCCATGGAGAACCCGTCGGCCAACACATTGGCCACCCCGAGCGCGATGATGATGGCGGGCGAGAGCCCAGCGCCCACAACGCCGGCGACGATGGCGAAGGTGGTGACCGCCCCGTCTATCGCGCCGTAGATCGTATCGCGCAGATAGCCCTGGCGGTTCGGCGTGCGTATCCGCGCCGCAACATCGGCGGGGGCGTGGCTGTGTTCAAGCATGGCTGGCCTCCGGCCCCAAATCTGGCCCGGCGGCGGGCTACTGGGCCTTGAGCGGGATCAAGTTGGGTCCCGTTGGCCTACCCGTCCTCGCCCGCGCGCGGCATCACCGTTGGAAGCGGCTCAGCGCGTTTGCCCTTCTGCCCCCTTCGCCGATACTGGCTTTGATACGCCCGGCGCTGCTTGGTTACCTCGTAAAGCACGATCCCCGAGCAGGTGCCGAGATTGAGGCTTTCGATCATGCCGAACATCGGCACCGCCACGCACATCTCGCTGCGTTCAACGGCAAGTTCGCTGATCCCGCGTTTCTCGTTGCCAAACCAGACAGCGAGTTTGGCGTATGCGGTGTAATCCCCTTCATGCAGATAGACGTTCGTCTTGCCCTTCACGTGCGGCGACGTGACGATCGAAACAAAGCGGTTCTTTTCCAGATGAGCCAGGCATTCCTCGGTGCTGTCGAAGCGGCGCACAAAGGTCCACTTCACCGCCGAGACAGATGATTTTGAAAGCGCGCGGCGCTCGCGCATATCCTGCCAGTCTTCGGGAAGGGCTTTGCGGGGGTCCACGACATAGGCCTTCTCAACGCCAAGCGCGTTCACATTGCGGATGACGGTGCCGATATTGGCGATATCGGCGGGATCCTCGATCACCGCGATGAGGTTCTTGCAGCGAAACGGTTTGATCGCATCGGCTTTCTTGCGAACCGAGAGGCGTTTCTTGGGTTCGGGCTCACGCTCAGACATGCCCAGCGCGATACCATGCGAGCAGGCTTCTGGAAACGCCGCCCCGCCCTAGGGATTGACGAAATCCCAAACCTTCGAGATTGCGACGGAACCCTCGCCCACGGCGCTGGCCACGCGCTTAATCGAGCCCGCGCGCACATCGCCCACCGCAAAGATCCCAGGGTGGGAGGTTTCATAGGCGCTGTCACCACCCACCTTGGGGCCGGTTTTCACAAAGCCCTTATCGTCAAGTTCCACGAGGCCCGATAGCCAGCCGGTATTCGGCGCAGCCCCCACCATCACGAACACCGCGCGGGCATTCACCGTCCAGTCCTCCCCCGCGGAGCTGTCGCGGATTGTCACGGATGTCAGCGCATCGTCGCCGTGAAGCCCCGTCATCTGCGTATTGTAGTGGATCGTGACCTTGGGATCGGCTTCTAGACGCGAAAGCAGGTAATCGGACATTGAGGCGGCCAGCGACGGCCCGCGCACCAGCACATGAACATGCTTCGCCGTCCGGCAAAGGAACATCGCCGCCTGCCCTGCAGAGTTGCCGCCGCCGATAACGACCACCTCGGTATCCCGGCAGTAGCGCGCCTCAACATCGGTTGCGGCATAGTAGATACCGGAGCTTTCGAACTCTTCCAGCCGGTCGATCGGCAGGCGGCGGTACTGCACGCCGGTGGCCACGATCACAGCCTTTGCGCATACCTCGGTGCCACTGTCGAGCGTGATGCAGAACGTGCCGTCATCGCGCTTTTCAATGGAACGGGCCCGGCGCGGCACGGCAAAGCGGGTGCCGAATTTCATTGCCTGAACCTCGCCGCGCCAGCACAGATCCGCCCCCGAGATCCCCGTGGGGAAGCCCATGTAGTTTTCGATGCGCGAGGATGTGCCCGCCTGCCCGCCAATGGCAAGATCGTCGAGAACCAGGGCCGAAAGCCCCTCTGCCCCGGCATAAACACCCGCCGCAACGCCCGCAGGCCCGCCACCAACCACGACCACATCGTAAACCTGATCGGCTTCGGCGGCGAGATCGAGGCCCAGAAGCCGCGCGATCTTCGCGGGCGTGGGATCCTCGATCACATTGTTCTTGCCGAAGATCACCGCAGGCTCGCGCTTGTGAATCGAACAGAGCTCTGCCTCCTGATCTGCATCGGGCGTCTCAAGCTCCAAAAGCCGCACCGGGATACGGTTCCGCCCGGCAAAGGCCACGATGCGGCGCAACTCGCGCGATTTCTCCGCCCCGATCACGGTCAACGCGGCTTCATTCGATTCCAGAAGCCGCCGCCGCCGGGCAGCAAACACCGTCACGATGATATCGCTCATCTCCGGCACCTGGCTCATCAGCTCCAGCATCGCCACGCGCGGCACGGTAAGTATGCGGCTTGGCTTGAGGCAGCGCGCGCCCATCATCGTGGTACCGCCTGTCAGAAAGCTGATCTCGCCAAAATACTGGGTGGGCCCGAGGGTTGCGTTGCCGTAGCGCTTGCCGGTAACGGGATCGATCGCCTCAACCTCGCCGTCCTCAAGATAGTGAAAGGCATCGGCCGGATCGCCCAGCTTCACCAGCCAGTGGCCTTCGGGGTAATCGGTTACCGTTCCGATCCGCTTCATGGCGCGCACATGCGCCTCGCTCAGCGGCGTCCGCGTCATCGTCAAAAGGTCTGGGGCAAGCGGTTCCATGGGGGCCTCAACTGCCGGTGTGTTGCGAGAATAGGCCGGTCAGCGCGCGCTTGACGAGGCCTGTTACCGAGGGGCGGCGATTTTCGCCGAACGGCAGCGGGCGGCAGACTTCCATCGCCGCCACGCCCACGCGCGCGGTTAGCGCGCCATTGATCAGGCCTTCGCCGAAGCGGCGCGAAACCTTCGCCAGAACGCCACCCCCGGCGACCGAGCCGATCAGATCATCGCCCACCGCCACGGCGCCGGTGGCCACGAGATGGGCGAAGACCGCGCGGGTCAGCCGCCAGGCCCCGAAGGTTCCGGCCCGCCCGCCATAGATTTCGGCGATCCGGCGGATCATCCGAAGGTTCGCGGTCAGCGCGGCCACAACATCGGCAAGCGCAATCGGCACTAGTGCGGTCACAGTGGCCACCTGCCGCGCGGCGGCTTCAACCTCTTTCGTGGCCGCGCCATCGAGGGGGGCGAGCAGTTCGGCCTCGGCGAGGTTGAAGAGCGCATCGGCATCGAACGCCTCGCCGCGGCGGCTTTCCAACCGGTCGCGCCCCCATTTGAGATCGTCGCGCCCACTGTAGAGCGCGAGGATCTTGTCCGTGACGGCGCGCGCGGAGGGCAGATCCTTGTCCGCCAAAGCCGCATTTGCGGCTTCGTGGATCGTGTCGAGCCGCGAGAGGCGCGACAGGGCGGCCACCTCGCGGATGATGATGGCCGCGCAGGTGGCCAGAAAGAGCCCCACAAGCGCAAGGGCGGCGTAGCCCAGAACGGCGTTGCGCGCGATCAGCCCGGTCACGAAATCCCACGCCCAGAGCGAAAGCGCGAAAGTGGCCAGCGCCGCCAGAAGCCGCCAGAACCAGCGCGCAAGCGGCGAAGGCCGGCGGGCCGCGATCACCGCCATTGTCTGCATCGCCTGGCCGGTCGGCGTGGAGTCGCCATCCGCAACCGGGGCCGCATCGGCGGGCGAAGGCGCATCCTGATCCAGCTCGATCAGCACGGGGCCTTGCTTGGGGGAATTCATAGCCTGTCTCCGATCAGGAACTGCGCCGCGGTGTCGAGCCGTATATGGGGCGGGCCGTCATCGGGCCGAAGGGTGAGCTTCTGCGGCGCGAACGCCATCGCTGAAAACTCGCCATCAAGCCAGGCTTCGGCGCCTTGCCGGGCCGGGGCCAGAAGATGGCTTGGGTCTTCAGGCAACTCGCCGGGGTAGAACGCTGCCGATTTGCCGGTTTCGCGCAGAACCCCACGCACGACTTTGAGCGCGCGGCCCTCATGGCTGATCTCTTCCTCCGTGGTGGCGCGCAGGCTTGCAATCGCCATCGCCGCGGTATCGGCCCCGGCATATTCCGCGCGGGATTTCGCATCGGCCACCAGCGCCTCCATGATCGCCGTCAGGCGGGCGTGCTGCGAATGGTGGATGTGATCGGCTTTGGTGGCGGCAAAAAGAATGCGCTCCACCCGCTTGCCCAGCAAGAGCTGCGAGAGAAAGGCGTTCCGGCCCGGGCGAAAGGCCGAAAGGATTTCGGCCATCGCCTGGCGAAGATCCTCCACCGCGCGCGGGCCCGCATGGATCGGGCCCAGGGCATCGACAAGCACCACCTGCCGGTCAATCCGCGCGAAATGATCGCGGAAGAAGGGTTTGACGACCTGCGCCTTATAGGCTTCGTAGCGCCGTTCGCATTCGCGCCAAAGGCTGCGGCGGCCCGGGCTTGCGGGCTTCGGAAGCGGCGCGAAGGTCAGCACGGGAGAGCCCGCGAGATCGCCGGGCAGAAGGAACCGGCCGGGCGTACAATCGGAAAGCCCCCCAGCGCGCGCGGCGGTGAGGTAGCTCGTGAACGCCGTTGCGAGGGCCTTGGCCGCAGGCTCCTCAAACCGCGCATTGGGATCTGCCTGAGAAAGCGCCTCCCGGAACGGCGCAGCGCTTTCGCGCCCCTCCAAACGGCGCAGCACCTCCTCCGACCAGGCCGCGTAATCCTTATCGAGAAGGCTCAGATCCAGCAGCCATTCCCCGGGATAATCCACGATATCAAGATGCACGGTGCGGGGCCCCGAGACGCCGCCCAGAAGCCCCTGCGGCTGCACCCGCAGCGAGAGGCGAAGCTCGCTTACCGCACGCGTACTGTCAGGCCAGTGCGGCGCGGGCCCCGTCAAAGCATCAAGATGCGCCTCGTAATCGAAACGCGGCACCGTATCGTCCGGCTGCGGCTGCAGATACGCGCTTCGGATCCGCCCGTTGGCCGCTGGCGCAAGCTGCGGCATCCGCCCCCGTCGCATCAGATTCGCCACAAGCGAGGTGATGAACACCGTCTTGCCTGCGCGGCTGAGCCCGGTCACGCCCAGGCGGATCGAGGGCTCGAAGAACGCCTCGGAAACGGTGGCGAGGGTGGATTCAACGCCGCGCGTCAAACCCTCTGCAATATCGCCGATGATCACGTGTTCTGCCCCCGCGCCTCTTGCGCAGAAACATAAGTGGCGCCCGGCGCCCATGCCAGAGGGGAAGCATCGGGCGGATTTCCCCCGCCTTGCTTCGCCTTGCCTGCAAAGCTAAGGGGCGCGCCATGCCGCGCTATGCCCTGAAGATCGAATATGATGGCGGCCCGTTTTCGGGCTGGCAACGGCAGAAGGATCAGCCGAGCGTTCAGGCCGCCGTGGAAGGCGCCCTGGCGGCGCTTGAACCCGGCCTGCCCTCGATCGCGGCGGCGGGGCGCACCGATGCCGGTGTGCACGCCCTCGGTCAGATCGCGCAGTGCGATATGGGCAAACGATGGGAGGGCTTCCGGCTATCGGAAGCGCTGAATTACCATCTCAAGCCGCATCCCGTTGCAATTCTTGCGGCGGCGGAGGTTGGGGAAGACTGGCATGCGCGGTTCTCGGCGATAGAGCGGCGCTACCTTTTCCGGCTTGTCGCCCGGCGGGCACCGCTTACGCAGGATCGCGGGCGGGCCTGGCGGGTGCCGCAGCCGCTTGACGCCGCCGCCATGCGCGAAGGGGCCGCGCACCTCATCGGGCACCATGATTTCACGACCTTTCGCTCCACGATGTGCCAGGCCGACAGCCCTTTGAAAACGCTGGATGAAATCGCGATCACCGAGGCCCCCTATCCCGGCGGCACGGAGTACCGCTTTATCGTGCGGGCGCGCAGTTTCCTGCACAATCAGGTGCGCAGCATCGTGGGCACTTTGGAGCGTGTGGGCGCCGGAAGCTGGCCGCCCGGGCGTGTGGCCGACGCGCTTGCCGCAGCCGACCGTGCGGCCTGCGGCCCGGTCAGCCCGCCCGACGGGCTGTACTTAGCGGGGGTGCGCTACCCCGAGGATCCGTTTCAGGGCTAGTGCGTTTCCATTTCGGCAACGCCGGGCGCAAGCATTCGCAATTTGCGCGGGCCCGGCGCCAATGGCCCAAAATTGCCCAAATGAACCCTGCCGCCGCCGCGATCCTGCCCTTAACCGCAGGTTAATGGGAGGCATCAGCAGGAGGCCTGATGATGGAAGTGTTTGGTTTTATATCGTTCGACAGCATCGTGATGAGTGCCATTACATGCCTTGCGATCCGCGAAGTGATGCTGGCGTTTCTGCCGGATCGCATTGCCGGGCCGGGTGGCTGGCTGATTGATACCTCGAGCGACTAGGCTGCGCGCCTCTATGGCGCTGGAACCGCGAAGGTAAGGTTGGCCCAAAGGCTTTCCCAAACCGCGCCCGTTTCGGCGGCAAGGGCCGCGGACGGCTCGCGCAGCACCACGGCATCCAGCATGTAATCGAATCCCGGCACCACCGGGATCGTGGCCCTGCCGCTGTCATCAGTCAGCGCGGTGGAGATGGCAATCGCGCCATCGGGGGCCCGGGCGAAAATCTCGATCTGTGCCGTGCCCCTCGGCGCGCCCTGATAGTAAAGCTGCACCGGCAACCCTGCACCCAGATCGTCCGTATAGGGGTTGGCCAGCGCTACAAGCTCCGTCTCCAGCCCGTAGGTGCGATCCGATCCCGCACCATCGCCTACCGCAACCAGCGATTTCGCGTAACGCGAATAGGCTTCCACAAAGCCTGCATCCGGCAAGCCGCGCGCGGCGTGGGCCTCAACCGTCCAGGCGGCATCCTTATGGGTCACGAAGCGCTCGAACTTGGCAAATTCGCGATAGGTCAACCGGCTGTCGGTGGTGACATGCAGAAGCACGGCAAGCCCCTCTGCCGCGGCCTGGTTCACCGCGGGCCGGTCTCCCAACCTGCTTTCAACAGGCGTACGGGCTTCGCCCTGCGCCATCTCAAACAGGCGGAAGGTGGCGGGCAGGTAGGAATGCCGGATCCCCTCGAATCCCTCACCCACCTTGAGATCGGCCAGAATCGCTTCGTCCGGTGCGACCATGAAGGCCTGCGGCTCGATCCAAAACTCATGGCCTTGCGCCGCACCTGTGATAGACGCGAGGAAGGTAGCGGTTGTGAGCGCGCGAAGGGGCGGGAACATGCGGAAATCCTTGATCAATACGCGGTTCAGAGTGTGGTGCGGGCTGGTGATGTCAACCCTGATCGCCATCACGCTTCTGGGGGCGCGGGCCGGGGCCCACGAAGTGCAGCCGGCCATCGCGGATCTCACAATCGATGGCACCGCGCTGACCCTCGAGATCCGTTTGGCGCTGGAGGCCCCGCTCGCGGGCATCGATCTGCAGGGGCTGGCGGATACTGACGAGGCAGCGGGCGCCGAACGCTATGACGCGCTGCGGGCCCTGCCGCCCGATGGGCTTCTGGCGGAACTGGAGGCGGCCTGGCCGAACCTGCGCGATGCCATCACCATCGAGGCTGGCGGCACGGAGGTGGCGGCTGAGCTTGCAGGCGCCAAGATCGGCGCCATCGGCAATGTCGAACTGACCCGCGAAAGCGTGCTGCGCCTGACGGCGGCCCTGCCCGATGATGACAGCACGGTCACTGTGGGCTGGGCGCCGGAACTGGGCGCGCTGGTCCTGCGCCAGCAAGGTGTGGAGGGCGGCTATACCGGCCTTCTGGCGGGGGGAGAACTTTCGCCGCCGATCCCGCGCGATGCCCCCGCCGTGCAATCAACCAGCGATCTCTTCACCGAATATCTCATCGCGGGGTTCGAACACATCATCCCGCTGGGCATCGATCATATTCTGTTCGTCCTGGGCCTGTTCTTCTTCGCGCTCGCCTGGGGCCCGCTTCTCTGGCAGGTCACCGCCTTCACCGTGGCCCATACGATCACGCTGGCGATGGCCACGCTGGGCGTGATCTCGATCCCCGATAACTGGATGTGGCTAGTTGAGGCGATCATTGCGCTTTCGATCACCTATGTTGCGGTTGAAAACCTCATGCGCCCGGCGATGGATTGGGTGCGGCCCGCCGTTGTCTTTGGATTCGGGTTGCTGCACGGCCTGGGCTTTGCCAGCGTTCTTGGCGATTTCGGCCTGCCGCAGGGGCAATTCGTCACCGCGCTTCTGGCCTTCAACATTGGGGTGGAGATCGGCCAGCTTGCCGTGATCTTCGTGGCCTTCCTCCTGATCGTCCTGGCCCGCTTGGCATCGGGCGTGGCCCGGCTTGACGATGAAGAGGCGGTTGTGCGCGATCTGCCGGTGATCTACCGCGCCGTATCGCTTACCGGTTCGATCACGATCGCGATCGTTGGCTTCTATTGGTTTTTGGAGCGGGTCGGGGCGTTTTAGAGCGCCGTGCGAAAGACCCGAAGCCCTCAGCCTTGCGTGAACTCACAGATTTCAACGCGTTAAGTGATACGTGACGATACAGGTCTTTCGTCAAACGCTTCAGGTCATCACATCCGGCGCATCGCGCCCCGTATGCGCCTTGATGCCTGCGAGCGCCTCGGCGGCGGCGGCCACGGGCGCAAGGGCTTCCTGGGGATCGCCCTCAAGCTTGGCGGGATCGGTTTCAACCGCTTCGAGGTAAACCCGGAGCGTGGCGCCCACGGTGCCTGTGCCTGACAGGCGGAAGACGGCGCGCGCGCCGCCCTCGAACGTGACCCGCAGGCCCTGGCCTTCGGAATGCGATCCGTCGACGGGATCGTGATAGGCAAACTCATCCGCCTCGGCCACGGTGAGCGTTCCGGCCTCTTGCCCCGGCAGGGCAGCAAGCCTGGCGCGGAGCGCCTCCATCATCGCCTCCGCCCGGGCCGCATCGACGGCCTCATAATCATGCCGGGAGTAATAGTTGCGCCCGAACTCGCCCCAATGGCGGCGCATGATCTCCTGAACCGAAAGCCGCGTTTCGGCCAGGATATTAAGCCAAAGCAGTACGGCCCAAAGCCCATCCTTCTCGCGCACGTGATCTGATCCCGTGCCCGCGCTTTCCTCGCCGCAGAGCGTGATGCGCCCGGCATCGAGGAGATTGCCGAAAAACTTCCACCCCGTGGGTGTTTCGAAGATGTCGAGCCCGCGCGCTTCGGCCACCCGATCGAGCGCGCGCGACGTGGGCATCGATCGGGCCACGCCTGCGAGCCCCCCGCTGTAGCCCGGCGCGAGACGGGCGTTTGCGGCCAGAACTGCCAGGCTATCCGAAGGCGTTACATATTGGCCGCGCCCGAGGATCATGTTGCGGTCCCCATCCCCATCGGAGGCGGCGGCGAAATCAGGCGCGCCGGGGCCCATGACAAGATCGACGAGCGGTTTGGCCCAGATCGGGTTCGGATCAGGATGCCCGCCGCCGAAATCAGCGCTGGGGGTGCCGTTCAGAACGCTGCCCTGCGCGGCGCCCAGGCGGTTTTCGAGGATCTCCGTGGCATAGGGCCCGGTCACGGCATGCATAGCATCGAAGGCGATCCGGAAGCCTGAGCCGAGCAACGCGCGGATCGCCTCGAAATCGAAGAGTTCCTCCATCAGCGCCGCGTAACTCGCCACAGGATCAACAACCTCGATCTCCATCCCGCCGAGCTGGGTTGCTCCGATCTGCGAAAGATCGGGATCCTGCGCCTCGAGTATCTCATAGGAGGTGAGCGTTTTCGTGGCCTCGAAGATGCGGGCCGTCACATCCTCCGCGGCAGGGCCCCCGTTCGGCGTGTTGAACTTGACGCCAAAATCCTCCTCCGGCCCGCCCGGATTGTGGCTGGCCGAAAGGATGATGCCGCCATCCGTTTCGTTCTTTCGGATCAGGTTCGATGCGGCGGGGGTGGAGAGCAACGCCCCCTGCCCCACGATCACTTTCCGCGCGCCCGATGCAGCCGCCATGCGCAGGATCACCTGCGCGGCGCGGTCATTGAAGTAGCGCCCGTCGCCGCCCAGAACGAGCGTTTTGCCCGCTACACCGCCAATCGCGTTCCAGATGCTTTGCACGAAGTTCTCAAGGTAGTGCGGCCCCATGAACACCTTGGTTTTCTTGCGCAGTCCCGATGTTCCGGGCTTTTGCCCTTCGATGGGCTGGGTTGCGATGGTGAGGCGTTCCATAGGCGGTCCTTTCCGGTTGGTCCGGTCTGTTCTTGGTTCAATCGTCGGGGTCAAGCACGAGGGCGGCCACGGAATTGGCCTCAACCTCGATCGTGCCGTTGCCCAGCCGGCGGGGGGGGGCATCGGGGTTGGCAGTATCGATCCGCCAGGTCCAGGCCCGGCCCGGCGGCGCCTCGGGCACCGCCACCGTTGCCTCATCCCCGGCATTGAAAACGGCGAAGATCGCAATCTCCTGTGCCGCGTAGTGCGGCGTGCCGGAGGCGGTGCGAAGCTCCACGCAGACGCGGCGCAGATCAGGGTCCAGCCAATCGGCGTTTTCCATCGGCGCGCCGTCATCCCGCCGCCAGAACAGATCTTCCACGCCATCAATCGCGCGTTCGCGGGAATGCAAAAACAGCTTCTGGCGCAGGATCGGGTGCGCCTTGCGGAAGGCAATCATCTGCCGCGTGAACCGCTCAAAGGCGGGATCGGCATTGCCCCAATCGATCCATCCAATGGGGTTATCCTGGCAATAGGCGTTGTTGTTGCCCATCTGCGAATTGCCCAGTTCATCACCCGCCAGGATCATCGGCGTGCCCTGGCTGAGCAAGAGCGTGGCCATCATGTTGCGTTTGCGCCGGGCACGGGCAGCGGTAATGGCGGCATCTTCCGTTGGGCCTTCGACGCCGAGATTGGCCGAGAAATTTTCGCCATGCCCATCGCGCCCGCCCTCGCCATTGGCCTCGTTATGGCGCGTGGCGTAGGAAACAACATCTTCCAGCGTGAACCCGTCATGCGCAGTAAGCAGGTTGACCGATGAGGTCGCCGGACGGCCCGAATGATCGAATTGCAGGGCAGAGCCGGTGATCCGGCTCGCCAGATCCGGCGCGCGGCCCGGATCGCCCCGCCAGAACCGGCGCACCCCATCGCGAAACTTGTCATTCCAGCTGCAAAACGGCGCCGAAAACGCGCCGAGCTGATAGCCGCCCGGCCCGATATCCCAGGGCTCGGCAATGAGCTTCACGGTGGATAGCACCGGATCCTGCCGGATCGCCTGAAACGCCGCCGCATCGCGGTTAAAGCCGTGAGGCGTGCGGCCAAGCGATACGGCAAGATCGAAGCGGAAACCGTCAACACCCATCACCTCAACCCAATATCGCAGCGAATCCAGCACCATACGCATCACCATCGGATGCTCGGTGCGCAGCGTGTTCCCGGTGCCGGTATCGTTAACGTAGTATCTGGGGTCGCCCTCCAGCCGGTAGTAGCTGAGGTTATCGAGCCCCCGGAAAGCCAGGGTTGGCCCGGTCTCGTTCCCTTCGCCGGAGTGGTTGTAGACAACATCGAGGATCACCTCGATGCCTGCGCCGTGGAACCGATCCACCATCCGGCGGAACTCACCAATTTCGGTGCCGGCCATATAGCGCGGCTCAGGCGCGAAGAAGCCAAGGGACTGGTAGCCCCAGTAGTTCGTGAGACCTTTATCGATCAGGAACCGATCGTTGAGAAAGGAATGCACGGGAAGAAGCTCAAGCGTGGTCACGCCAAGCTTCGTCAGGTGGTCAAGGATCGGGTCGCTGGCGAGGGCCGCGTAGCTGCCGGGCTTTTCAATGCCGGGATGCTGCATCGTCAGCCCGCGCACATGCGCCTCGTAAACGATGGTATCCTTGATCGGTGTACCGGGCCGCCGCGGTTCGGGGAACTTGAGCGGCGCTTCGACGATGCAGCGCGGCATCATCGGCGCGCTGTCACGCGGATCGAAGGAAAGATCGCCCGCCGCCGCGCCCACGGTGTAGCCCATTAGCGCATCGTTCCAGATCGGATGCCCGGTGATCCGGCGGGCATAGGGATCAAGCAGAAGTTTGTTGGGGTTGAACCGGTGCCCGTGATCGGGGCGGTACGGGCCATACGCGCGGTAGCCGTAACGCTGCCCCGGGGCGACCCCCGCAATATGGCCGTGCCAGACATCGCCTTCGCGCTCGGGCAGATCGATCCGCGTCTCCAACCCTTCGGCATCGAAAAGGCACAGGGTCATCCGCGTTGCATGGGCTGAGAACACGGCAAAATTTACCCCGCCCTCATCCGGGGTGGCCCCGAGAGGCGCGGGCCGGCCGGCGGTAACGGCATAATGCGCGGTCATGGCGCTGGCGCGATGCTGGCGTAAAGGGCGGCGTATTCGGCGGCAGAGCGTTCCCACCCCACTGGCATCTTCATGCCGTTGCGCTGCATGAGGCGCCAGGCATCCCCCTCCTTGTAAAGATCGGTGGCGCGCATCAGGGCGCGCGCCAGCGCATCGGCGGTGGCCGGATGCACGTGAAAGCCCGTTGCCACACCGGTGCGGAGGGCCATCGGCGTGGCATCGATCACCGTATCGATCAGCCCGCCCGTATAGGCCACGATCGGCACCGTGCCGTAGCGCAGCCCGTAAAGCTGGGTCAGCCCGCAGGGTTCAAACCGCGACGGCACGATGATCGCATCGGCCCCGGCAATCATCAGATGCGACAGCGCCTCGTCATACCCGATCCGCACGGCAACCGAGGGGTGCCCGTTATCGGCGGCCCGAAACCGGCCCTCCAGCGTGGGATCGCCGGAGCCCAGAAGCGCAAGCTGGCCGCCGCGATCAACGAGGGCAGGCAGCGCATCGAGCAACAGATCGAGGCCCTTCTGATCGGACAGGCGAGAGACAACCACGCAAAGGGGCCCGTCGGCCTCGCCAAGCCCGAACTCCTTGCGAAGCGCCGCCTTGGCACGGCGCTTGCCGGGCGGGCTTTTGTACGCCGGAACATTGGGATCGCCCGCAGGGTTCCACACGTCCGTATCGATCCCGTTCAGGATGCCCGAAAGATCCTCGGCGCGCTGGCGCAGCACACCGTCAAGCCCCATCCCAAATTCCGGCGTCATCAATTCCCGCGCGTAGGAGGGGCTTACGGTTGTGAGCTTGGTGGCAAAGTTCAGCCCCGCCTTCAGCGCGCTGATCCCGCCCCAATACTCAAACCCAGATTCCGTGAAATCGGCACGGTCGAGGCCCAGTTGATCCAACTGGGCCGCCGGGGCCAGCCCGTGAAACGCGATATTGTGGATCGTCATCACCGAGGGCACACGCGTGCCGTCCCGGTGCATGTAGTAGGGCGTGAGGCCGGCCTGCCAATCGTGGACATGCACCACGTCTGGCGCCCATTTTCCGGCGCCCTCCGCCGCGATCCGGGCGCCCGCGAGGCTGAGGACGGCAAACCTTTGGGGGTTGTCGGGCCAATCCCGCCCGCCGCTATCGCTGTAGGGCCCGCCATCGCGCTTGAAAAGATGGGGGGCGTCCAGAACGAAAAGCTTCAGCCCGCCCGCACTTGCCTGCAGCACCTTGGCGGGGCCGCCGAAGAGGCTTTCGAAAGTGAGGGCCGCCTTGGTTTTGCCCAGCGCGTCCATCACCACGGAGTAGCCCGGCAGCAGCGTGCGCATCTCCCACCCCTCGGCGACCAGCGCGCCGGGAAGCGCGCCCGCCACATCGGCCAGGCCGCCCGTTTTCACAAGCGGCACACATTCCGAGGTGACGGAAAGCGCGTGCCTCATAATGCAGCGGCCCGCCGATCAAGCATTTCCTGGGTGATAAGGGTCACGCCGCTATCGGTCACGCGGAACCACTTGCGATCTTCATCGGGGTCTTCACCCACCACAAGGCCCTCCGGGATCTGGGCACCGCGATCGACAACGGTTTTCGTAAGCCGCGCGGATCGGGCCACATTCACGTAAGGCAAAAGCACGGCGTGATCGAGCACGGCGTAGCTATTGGTATGCACCTGGGTGAAGAGAAGCGAGTTGCGCACTTCAGTCCCCGAGATGATGCAGCCGCCCGCGACCATGGAAGAAACTGCGCTGCCGCGGCGATCCTCCTCGTCATGGATAAACTTGGCGGGCGGCACGCCTTCCGAATAGGTCCAGATCGGCCAGGTGCGATCCCAAAGATCAAGCTCGGGGGTAAAATCGGTCAGATCGATATTGGCCTGCCAGAAGGCATCGACAGTGCCCACATCGCGCCAATAGGCCGCCGTATCCTCATCGGCCCGAACGCAGCTTACGTCAAAGCGGTGGGCCATCGCCTTTCCGTGTTTGACGATGTTGGGAATGATATCCTTGCCGAAATCGTGGCTAGAGTTTTCATCCGCCGCATCGGCCACGAGAATATCGCGCAGAAACGCCCAATCGAATACGTAGATGCCCATCGAGGCCAGCGCCTTGTCGGGCGCGTCCGGCATGCCCGGCGGATCGGCGGGCTTTTCGAGAAACTTCGTGATCCGGCCCGTGGCATCCACATCCATCACGCCAAAGGCCGTGGCCTCTTCGCGCGGCACGGTGAGGCAGCCCACGGTTACATCCGCGCCGCTTTCCACATGCTCGCGCAGCATGATCTCGTAATCCATCTTGTAGATGTGATCGCCCGCGAGGATCACCACGAAATCGGCCTCGTAACTATCCAGAATATCGATGTTTTGGGTCACGGCATCGGCGGTCCCGCGATACCACATGGTTTCGCTCAGCCGCTGCGAGGCGGGCAGGATATCGAGATATTCGTTGCGCTCGGCCCGGAAGAAGGACCAGCCGCGCTGGCAATGGCGGATCAGGCTGTGCGCCTTGTACTGGGTGGCAATCGCCATCTTGCGGATGCCGGAATTGAGCGCGTTCGAAAGCGCGAAATCCACGATCCGGGTTTTGCCGCCGAAATAAACCGCGGGTTTCGCGCGCCGGTCTGTCAACTCCTTGAGGCGCGATCCGCGACCGCCTGCCAGAACAAAGGCCATGGCGCGGCTTGAAAGGCGTGTGAGTCGTTGTGTCATGTCATCCCTCCCCTGGATGGCCCCTCATGCGCCTTCGTGGCGCAATATGAGTGTTGAGAGTGGCGGCAGCGTGACAGGGGCGGAGGCCGGTTGCCCGTGCCACCCCGGCCCCTCAGCTGTGACCCCCCCAAGATTCCCCCGGCTTTCGCCGCCATAAAGCGCGGCATCGGTGTTGAGCACTTCCTCCCAGCGGCCGGGGCGTGAGAACCCGCATGTCCAGCCGCTGTGCTCAGTGGGGGTCATGTTGCTGATCACGGCGATATCAGGATCGCCCGCCTCGCCGCGCCGAAGCCAGGCGAAGATCGATTGTTCTGCCGCGCCCCCGTCGATCCACTCAAAGCCCGACGGATCGCAATCGCGCACATGAAGCGCGGGTTCCGCCCGGTAGAGCGTATTGAGATCGCGCACGAGCCGCTGGATGCCCTTATGGGCCGGATCGCCCAGCGTATCCCAATCAAGCTGCGCATCATGGTTCCACTCATGGGCCTGCGCAAACTCCTGCCCCATGAAAAGAAGCTTCTTGCCCGGGTGGCCCCACATGAAGCCGAGATAGGCGCGCAAGTTCGCAAATTTCTGCCAGCGATCGCCGGGCATGCGCGCAAGCAGCGTGCCTTTGCCATGCACCACCTCGTCATGGCTGATCGGAAGAATGAAGTTTTCAGAGAATGCGTAATGGAGCCCGAAGGTCATTTCCGAATGGTGGAATTTGCGGTGAACGGGATCGCGGCCGATGTAACTCAGCGTATCGTTCATCCAGCCCATGTTCCATTTGTAGCCAAAGCCCAATCCACCGGCATAGACGGGGGCGGAAACGCCGGGATAGGCGGTGCTTTCCTCTGCCACCGTCATAACCCCATCAAGCGCGCCGTAGACCGTGGCGTTCATCCGCTGGAGCAGCGCGATGGCTTCAAGGTTTTCGCGGCCACCATGCTGGTTCGGGATCCACTCCCCCTCTTTCCGCGAGTAATCGCGGTAAAGCATCGAGGCCACTGCATCCACACGCAGCCCATCGACGTGGTATTCCTCAAGCCAATAAAGCGCGTTGGAAACGAGGTAATTCGCAACCTCGGCGCGCCCGTAGTTGTAAATCAGGGTGTTCCAGTCCTGGTGAAAGCCCTCCTTGGGATCGGCATGTTCGTAAAGCGCGGTGCCATCGAAGCGGCCAAGCCCGTGCGCATCGGTGGGAAAGTGGCCCGGCACCCAATCGAGGATCACGCCAAGCCCTGCCTGATGCGCGGCATCCACGAGATCGCGAAATTCATGCGGGGGGCCATGGCGGATGGTGGGGGCGTAAAGGCCAACGGGCTGGTAGCCCCAGGAGCCATCGAAGGGAAACTCGCTGATCGGCAGAAGCTCCAGATGCGTGAAACCCATCTCTGCGGCGTAGCCCACAAGCTCTTCCGCCGCTTCCTTGTAGGAGAGCGGGCGATTGCCCTCACCGCCACGGCGGCGCCAGGAGCCCAGATGCACCTCATAGACGCTGATCGGCGCGGTGCGCGCATTGCGGCCAGCGCGGCTTTCCATCCAGGCCGCGTCATGCCACCCGTATCCGGCGATGCTGCGCACGATGCTGGCCGTGGCTGGCGGATGCTCTGCCCCGAACCCAACGGGATCGGCCTTCAGCGGCAACAGCGTGCCATCCGCCCCGGCGATCTGAAACTTGTAAGGCGCCCCTTCGCCCGTGCCCGGTACGAAGGTTTCCCAGACGCCCGTCGCCCCCCGCCGGCGCATTCCGTGGCGGCGGCCATCCCAGTGGTTGAAGGGGCCAACAACGGAGACGCGCCGCGCGTTTGGCGCCCAGACGGCAAAATGCGTGCCCGCCACGCCTTCATGTTCGATCACATGGGCGCCGAGCGCGCGCCACAGCCGCTGATGGGTACCCTCGCCCAGCAAGTATTCGTCGATCTCGCCCAGAACCGGGCCGAAGCGGAAGGGATCGTCATAGGCCCATTCCGCACCGGCGCCCTGCCCTTTCAGCCTGTAGGGGCCGCGCTCGGGAAGGGCCCCCGCAAAAAGGCCCGGCGCATCGGGAACAGGCTCCAGCGGATGCTCTTCGCCACCGGCCACCGCGAAGAGCGCTTCGGCGCCGGGATCGAACGCGATCACGCTCGGGCGCCCGCCACGCATGTGAAGGCCAAGCACCGAAAAGGGATCCTCGTGCACGCCTTCGATGATGCGGCGGGCCGCATCTGGCGCGATCATCTGGGCGGGCTCGTCAGCGGCAGCGGGCGTTTTCATTACATCCGAAGCTAACAAGCTTCAGCCAAGACGCAAACTACTCCGCCGCGCGATCCACCATGGCCGAGGCGATATCGGCGTTCCAGACATCGTTGAGATAGCCCCGGATCGTGCGGTCTGACGAGAACCAGCCGCTGCGCGCGGTGTTCCGCGCGGCCATTGCAGCCCAGCCTTTTGCATCGGCAAAGGCGCGATCCACCTCCCGCTGCGCGCGCCAGTAATCGGCGAAATCCGAGGAGACCACGAAATAATCGTGGCCCGAGATGTTGTCCGCCACCCCGGCGAACAGGCCCGGCTGATCGGGCGTGAACGTGCCGTCGCGCAGCGTGTCTATTGCGCGCGCCAGCCGCTTATCCGCCGCGATGGCCTTGGCGGCGTGGTTGGCGACGGTCCGGCGCTTGATCACCTCATCGGCCGTCATCCCGAAGAGGAAGAAGTTCTCCGCGCCCACCCGTTCGCGGATTTCCACATTGGCGCCATCGAGCGTTCCGATCGTGAGCGCGCCGTTCAGCGCGAACTTCATATTCCCGGTGCCGGACGCTTCCTTGCCCGCCGTGGATATCTGCTCGGAAAGATCCGCCGCGGGGATCAGGCGTTCGGCCAGCGTGACATTGTAGTTCGGCGCGAAGATCACCTTCAGGTACGGCGAGGTCACCGGATCGGCGTTGATCTTTGTGGCCACCGAATTGATCAGGTGAATGATTTCCTTTGCGAACACGTAGCCCGGTGCCGCCTTGCCAGCGAAGATCTTCACGCGCGGGGGCCAGCCCGCATCCGGATCATCCCGGATTTCCTGCCAGAGCGCGATGGCCTCGAGGATATTGAGATGCTGGCGCTTGTATTCGTGCATCCGCTTGATTTGAACATCGAAGATCGCGCGCGGGTCGGCGGAAAAGCCGAACTCCGTGGAAAGCCAGTTCGAGAGTTCGGATTTATTGGCTGCCTTGATATCGGCATAGCGTTCGAGAAAGCCCGCATCCTTCACCGCCGGATCAAGCTCTGCCAGCCGTTCGGCATCGCCAATCCAATCGGGCCCGATCGTTTCCGTGATCAGCTTGGCCAGGCGCGGATTGCAGCCCAGCACCCAGCGCCGCGGGGTGACCCCATTGGTTTGGTTCACGATACGGTCCGGGTGCAGTGCGTGAAGCTCGTTAAACACCGTTTTCTTCATCAGCTCAGTGTGCAGCGCGGAGACGCCGTTCACCTTATGCGCCATGATGAAAGAGAGCTCGCCCATGTTGATCTGGCCATTTTCGCAGATCGCCACAGCGCGGCTGGGATACTGCTTGGCATGGCTGCCATCGATCATCTCGATCAGCTGAACGTGGCGCGGCAGAAGCCCGCGCATCAGATCCTCCGGCCAGCGCTCCAGCGCCTCGGGCAGAAGCGTGTGGTTGGTGTAGCTCAGGCAGTAGCGCGCTGTGTCGACCGCATCCTCGAAAGCCATCCCCCGCTCATCAAGAAGAATGCGTACAAGCTCGGGCCCGGCAATTGCAGGGTGGGTATCGTTGAGCTGGATCGCGACCTTTGTCGGCAACTCCCGCAGATCGTGATAGGCGCTCTCGAAGCGGCGCACGATGTCATGCAACGAGGCCGCGGTGAAGAAGTATTCCTGCTTGAGGCGCAGCGCCTTGCCTTCGGGCGTGGTGTCATCGGGGTAGAGCACCCGGCTGATCGTGCGCGCCAGCGCCTCCGGCGCCGCCGCCGCCGCGTAATCACCCCGGTTAAAGCGATCGAGATCAAAAAGCTGGGTGGGTTGCGAGGCCCAGAGGCGCAGGGTGTTCGCCCAATGCCCTTTCCAGCCCACAATCGGTGTATCGTGGCCTTCCGCCACCACCGTTTCCGAAGGCCGCCAGACGCCGCGCACGCCTTTGACATGCACGTGCCCGCCGAACCCGATTTCAAACGCCGCTTCGGGGCGAATGAACTCCCACGGGTTCACCTGGCGCAGCCAATCCTCGGGTTCCTCAACCTGGCGGCCGCCTTCAAAGCGCTGGCGGAAGAGGCCGTGCTCATACCGGATGCCGTAGCCATAGGCGGGCACGCCAAGCGTGGCGAGGCTTTCCATGAAGCAGGCCGCAAGGCGGCCGAGGCCGCCATTGCCCAGCGCGGCATCGGGTTCGTTGCCGACAATGGCCTTCAGATCGATCCCCAGATCATGCAGCGCGTCATGGGCCACATCCATCAGCCGCAGGTTGGAAATTGCATCTTCCAACAGGCGGCCGACGAGAAACTCCATCGACAGGTAGTAGACGCGCTTTTCATGCCCGTCATAGGTGGCCTTGGTGGAGGCGACCCAGCGATCAACGATCTGGTCGCGCACGGCCATGGTCAGCGCCAGCCGCCAGTCATACGTATTGGCGTGCTGCTCATCCTTGCCGATGGCGTATTTGAGGTGGCGCAGAACGCTGGTGCGAAACTCTGCTGGCGTCATGTATCCGTATCCGATTGGCCCCGGCCCCCAAGGCCGGCGGGGTTGGCTTACGCCGAAGGCGCGCGCTTGTCACACCGCAAGTGTGGCATGAACCGCTTTTGTCCAACGATCCACCTTCAATGCCCTTAATTCGGGCGCCATTTGTGGCGTGAACTGGCGCTCCCGCGCCCAGGTTTGCGCGAATCCCTGCTGATCGGGGTAGACGCCCGCGCGCATTCCGGCGAGCCAGGCCGCGCCCAGCGCGGTTGTTTCAAGCACTTCGGGGCGGTCGACCGGGGCGCCCAGAATGTCGGCCAGAAATTGCATTGTCCAATCGCTCGCCGTCATCCCGCCATCCACGCGCAACACGTTATCGCCGGTGCCGCCCGGCATATCGGCCTTCATCGCCTCCAGCAGATCGCGGGTTTGAAAGCCCACGCTTTCAAGCGCTGCCCGCGCCAGCTCCGCGGGCCCCGAATTGCGCGTGAGCCCGTAAACGGCGCCCCGGCATTCGGCATTCCAATAGGGGGCGCCAAGCCCGGTGAAGGCCGGCACAAGCACCACATCCTGCTGCGGGTCGGCGGCTTCGGCAAGCGCCTGGGTTTCGCCCGCCTCGCGGATAATCTTCAGCCCGTCGCGCAGCCATTGCACAACCGCGCCCGCGATGAAGATCGAGCCCTCGAGCGCGTAGGTGCGCGTGCCGTCAAGCTGATAGGCGATGGTGGTCAGCAGGCGGTTTGAGGAGGCAACGGGGGTCTCCCCGGTATTGAGCAGCGCAAAGCAGCCCGTACCGTAGGTGGATTTCAGCATCCCCGGCGCGAAACAGGCCTGGCCCAGCGTGGCGGCCTGCTGATCGCCCGCGATCCCGAGGATCGGGATCTCGCGGCCGAAAAGATCGGCGCGGGTCACCCCGAAATCGGCGGCGCAATCCCGCACTTCGGGAAGCATGGCGAGCGGGACGTTAAGCAGGCGGCAGACGTCCTCATCCCAGTGCCCCTCGCGGATGTTGAACAGCAGTGTGCGGGCGGCATTGGTGGCGTCGGTGACATGCGCCTTGCCGCCCGTCATACGCCAGACAAGGTAGCTGTCGACCGTGCCGAACAGCAGCTCGCCCTTCGCGGCGCGCTCGCGGGCGCCCTCAACGTGATCGAGGATGTAGGCAAGCTTGGTGCCCGAAAAATAGGGATCGAGCAGAAGCCCCGTACGCTCGGTTACCATCGGTTCATGGCCCGCGGCGCGCATCTCCGCGCAAAGCGGCGCGGTGCGTCGATCCTGCCACACAATGGCGTTATGCACCGGTTTGCCGGTGTCACGTTCCCACACCAGTGTGGTTTCGCGCTGGTTGGTAATGCCGATGGCCGCAATCTCTCGCGCATCGATCGAGGCGCGTTCGATCACCTCGCGGCATGTTCCGGCGGTGGTGGACCACAGGTCGGCCGGATCATGCTCCACCCACCCCGAATCGGGGAAGTGCTGCGGAAACTCCTCCTGCGCCACGGCCGCGATCTTCATCGCCTCGTCAAAGAGGATCGCGCGGCTCGATGTCGTGCCCTGATCGATCGCCAGAATATAGGTCATCCACTGTCCTCCCTGCCGGCGGGCCCGGCGCCTTATTTGTCTCCCCAAGCCCCAGGTATCGCGCCCGAAGCGACCAAGCGCAACGGGGCGGTGGGCCTGTGCGGCGGCGCAACACTGTGCCGATCCTGCAACGGCGCGGGGCGAGCCGACAGGTCGCATGCACCAAATTGCGAAAGCTGTGATAGATGTTCTGTGTTGGTGTTGGTGCTCTGGTTTCGGGCGCTCCCTGCGATACCCCGAATGCTAGAATTCACGCACCCACGTGTTTCCATGGCCGTTGGCCATGCATATGGTTCCTCCCTGACTGGACAGGCCGCACTTCGGTGCGGCTTTTTTTTATCCCGCGAGCGGTTCGATCAGAGCGGCGCCGCTGGCGCGGTTCGAATTCACCGCCGGATCCACCCGGTGGAAGGCAAAGGCCGCCTCCACGGCCGCGCGCATCAGGGGCGCCGCCCCTTTGCCCGCCTCACCCAGCCAAAGGGGCCAATCAGCGGGATCGATCGACACGGGCATGCGGTGATGGATGGCCGACATTGTCTGGTTGGCCTTTGTGGTGACAATGGCGCAGGTGGTCAGTCGCTCGTCCCCTCGGCCCCAAACCTGCCAGACGCCCGCAAAGGCGATCGGTGCGCCATCGGCGCGGTGAATATACCAGGGCAACCGGTTGCCCTCGGTATCCTTTGTCCATTCAAAAAAACCGGTGGCGGGGATCAGGCAGCGCCGTTCGCGGCAGGCGGCGCGGAAGGCCGGTTTTTCGGCGATGGTTTCGGCGCGGGCGTTGATCAGAAGCGGGCCATCGTTTGGCGCCTTGTACCAATGGGGGATAAATCCCCAGCGCATCGCCACAAGGCGGCGCGACTCGCCCGGCACGATCACATGAACGGTGTTGGTGGGGCAGACGTTGTAATTCGGCACGTGCGGCAGATCGTTCGCCGGCGCCGCCTCGAACAGCTGCGCCATGGCATCGGGCGGGAGGGTGATTGCGAACCGGCCGCACATCGGGGGGATAGCGGGCGCCGAAGCGCCCGCCTTTCGCGTTACTGCTGGGTGATGCGCCCATCGGTATAGGGCTGATAGCTGCCGCCCTCGGCCGCCATGAAATCGGCCACCACAACCTCGAGCCCCGGCCCGAAATCGTAAGCGTTCATGCCCTCTTCGAACATCGCGTAGCCGTCGCCGCCGTTGCGCATGTAGTTGTTGGTGACAACGCCGTAGGTGGCGGCAGGGTCAATCGGCGCGAAACCGTCGCCATCGGCCACCATCACCTCCACGATCCGGCTGCCTGGCGCCCCAGCGGTGCTCCAGGTGTATTTCATGCCGGAGACTTGCGGGAAGCGGCCCGCGCCCTCTTCCACCTGGCTAACCCCGTTTTCCAGCGCGTCGATGATCTGCTGGCCGGTGGCCTCGAACGTGGCCAGCGTGTTCTGGAACGGCAGAACCGTGAGGATCTCGCCCATCGTAACCTCGCCCTCATCGATCGAGGCGCGCAGGCCGCCGCCGTTCTGGATTGCGATCCTGATGCCCTGATCCTTCACACGATCCAGCATCGCGTCGGCCACGAGGTTGCCCATCTGGCATTCAACGGCGCGGCAGCTCTCACGCTCGCCATCGATCGGCGCGGCGGAACTGGCCACGACCGTGTTCTTCAGCTCTTCGATCGGGCCGGCCAGCTCAGCCACCCGCGCCACGATATCCGCATCCTCTTCGACCGAGGCGTCAAGCACGATTGTATCGCCCGCGGCATAAACAAGCGCGCCCGCGTCATCGAAGGTCAGCTCAAGATGGCCAACATATTTCGAGTATGCGTAGGCCTGAACAACCGGCACCAGCGTGCCGTCTTCCTGGCTGACCCAAGTGGGATAGGCCCCGGCGCGATCGGGATCTGAGGCACTGAGATAGGTGTGTGAATGGCCGCCCACGATGGCATCGATGCCAGGCACCGCTTCGGCAATCGCCACATCCTTGGGCAGGCCCACATGGTTAAGCGCGATGATCTTCGTCACGCCCTCTGCGGTAAGCGCTTCCACATCCGCCGACAGCGCATCGATCTCATCCTGGAAGATCACCGCATCGCCGGGCGAGGAGGTTTCAACCGTATCGGTGGCGAGCGCGGAGATGATGCCGATCTTTTCGCCGCCCACTTCAAGCACCACGTGGTTTTCCACGAGCCCGTTCAGAAGGTTCGATTGCGAAAGATCAAGGTTGCCGGAGATCACCGGGAATTCGACCGCATTGACAAATTCGGCAAGCTTTTCAGGCCCGTCATCGAACTCGTGGTTGCCCACCGCCATCGCATCGAAGCCGATGGCGTTCATGAACTCTGCTTCCACCGCGCCCTTATAGGTGGTGTACATCATCGAGCCCTGGAACTGATCGCCCGCATCGAGCACGATCACATTCTCGCCCGCCGCCGTCAGCGCATCGCGCAATTCGTTGATCTTGGTGGCCACGCGCGCAACGCCGCCGAAGCACTTGCCCTCGGTATTGTCTTCCGCAGAGCAGGTGGAATCGAAGCGGTTGATCGGTTCGATCCGGCTATGCAGATCGTTGATATGCAGAACGTGCAGCGTGTACTCTGCCGAAGCCGCGCCGGCGGTAACGGCAAGCGCGGCAGCCGTGGTCATCAGGCGTGCGAGCATGGTTGGTGGTCTCCCCAAGATGGTTCGTGACGGTTTGGTAACTGATTTATGACGCCCACCGTGCCGGAGCGGCGCGGGAGTGTCAAAGCCCCCGGCGCACAGGTTTTGCCGAGCAATGTAACGGCCATTTGAAAGCGGGCGCGGGGCTTGACGCTGGGCGCGGGCCGCGCCATGCGCGGGGCCATGCAAATCTACAAGATCCTGCGCCCCGGCGAGTGGCGCGCCTTGATGGAAGCGGGCGCGACCGAGGGCGCGCCCATCGATCTCGCCGATGGCTATATCCACTTCTCCACCGCCGGACAGGTCGCCGAGACGGCGGCCAAGCATTTTGCGGGCGAGACCGACCTACTCCTGGCCGCGGTGAGGAGCGATCCGCTTGGCGATGCGCTGAAATGGGAGCCCTCGCGGGGCGGCGCGCTGTTCCCGCATCTCTACCGCCCGCTGCGGCTTGCCGATCTTAGCTGGGTGCGGCCCATGCGGTTCGATACGCTGCCCGACGGGGTGGAATGACCCTCGCCGAACGCATCGCGCTGCCGCTCCTACGGCAGGTGGATCCGGAGCGCGCGCATGCGCTGGCGCTGAAAGGGCTCAGGCTGGGCCTTGCCCCGCTTCCTGGGCCGGTCACGAGCGACCGCCTGCGCGTTGAATTGGCGGGGCTCGCCCTGCCAAACCCGGTGGGCCTTGCCGCAGGGTTTGACAAGAATGCCGAGGCGACTGCGCCGCTCATGCGCGCGGGCTTTGGCTTTCTCGAAGTGGGCGCCGCAACGCCCCGCCCCCAGCCTGGCAACCCCAGGCCCCGGCTGTTTCGCCTGGCCGAAGATCGCGCCGCGATCAACCGCTTCGGGTTCAACAACGAAGGTGCCACAGCCATTGCGGCGCGGTTGGCGGCGCGGCCCGCCGGCATTCCCGTTGGCCTGAACCTCGGTGCCAACAAGGACAGCGCGGATCGCGCCGCGGATTTCGCCAATGTGCTGGCAACTTGCGGGGCGCATGTGGAATTTGCCACCGTCAACGTCTCTTCCCCCAATACCGAACGGCTGCGCGATCTTCAGGGCCGCGCAGCGCTTTCGGCGCTGCTTGATGGCGTGCTTTCGGCCAATACATCGCTTGCACGGCCCGTTCCCATCTTCCTCAAGATCGCCCCGGATTTGGGGGATCGCGAGCTTGGCGATATTGCGGAACTGGCGATGGAAAAGGCGCTTGCAGGCATCATCGCCACGAACACCACGCTATCGCGCGAGGGCCTCCAAAGCCACCATGCGGGCGAGGCGGGCGGGCTTTCCGGCGCGCCGCTCTTCGAACGATCCACGCGCGTGCTGGCAAGGCTATCGGCGATGACCGGGGGCGAGGTGCCGCTGATTGGCGTGGGCGGCGTGGGTTCCGCAGAACAGGCGTTTGCGAAGATCGCCGCGGGGGCCTCGGCGGTGCAGCTCTATACCGCGATGGTGTATGAGGGCCTTTCACTGGCGGCAGAGATTGCGCGGGGCCTTGATGCGTTGCTTAAAGCGCGCGGCTTTTCATCTGCGCAGGAGGCGGTGGGAACCGAGCGGGATCGCTGGGCCTAGCCATCGGCGGCCCGTTCCAGCGCCGGGTAGCGCAGGCCAAGGGTGATGCCCCGCGCGATGAATGAGATCAGCAGCGCAACCCACAGCCCGTGATTTCCCAGGCTCGGAACCAGCGCCAACGCGGCCACGCAATAGATCGCAAAGGAGACGAGCATCATGTTGCGCATATCCGCCGTGCGCGTGGCACCAATGAAGATGCCGTCAAACATCCAGGCGGCCACGCCCGCGAGCGGCGCGATCACCATGTATATCAGGTAGATGCGAGCCTCGGCGCGCACTTCTTCTGCCGTTGTCATGATGTCGATCGCCCAGGGGCCGAATAGAGCGAACAGGAGCGATAGCGTGACCACCGTTGCCAGCGCCCAGACGCCCGACAGAACGGAACTGCGGCGCAATTCCGCCCGACGCCGCCCGCCCATGGCCTGGCCCACAAGCGTTTCGGCGGCAAAAGCGAACCCGTCCATCGCATAGGCGGTCACCATCAGGAATTGCAGCAGGATCTGGTTGGCTGCGAGCGGGACATCCCCGAAATCGGAGCCAACGAACATGAAGGAAACGAAGATTGCTTCGAGCAGCACCGAACGCACGAGAATATCGCCGTTCACCGCCGCCAGGCGCTTCAGCTTCGCACCATCGAACACACGCGCCCAAGCACGCCAGTGGGGCCGCGCGAAGGCGCCGCGGCACAACCAGAGGCCCAGCGCGAAGCCCGACCACTCCGCGAGGAAGGTGGCAAAGGCCACGCCTTCTACGCCCCAGCCGAGGCCCAGAACGAAGTAGAAGTTCAGCGCAATATTGAGGCCGTTCATCCAGAGCTGAGTGGCCAGAACCGCGCGGGTGCGCTCGGCCGCAATCAACCAGCCGGTCACCGCATAAACACCTATGGCGGCGGGGGACGACCAGATGCGGATCGCCATGTAATCCCGCGCCAGCGTCTCGACTTCTTCTGATGCGGGCGCGACGGCGAAGGCGCCCCAGAAAATAGGGATCTGCAAGAGGATCAGCGCCGCGCCGCCCGCGATCCCGATAAGAAGCGCGCGGGTCAGAACCGCATCCACTTCCGCTTGGTCACCGGCGCCGCGGGCCTGGCTTGCGAAGCCAACGGTGCCCATGCGCAGAAAGCCGAACATCCAGTAGACGGCGGAGAGGATGATCGCGCCGATGCCCACGGCCCCGATCGGCGCCGCCTGCCCCATCTGGCCGATCACCCCGGTATCGACAACGCCGAGGATGGGCACCGTCGCGTTCGACAGCACGATTGGGTAGGCGATGTTGAAAACGCGGGCGTAGGTGAGCCGGGTGTCTGCCTGTGCCTCAGCCATCCGAGGCGGGCATCAGAAAATGCCCGGTGGCCTGTGCGATCAGCCGATCGCGATTGTCCTGCCACGCCTCGACATGCACGCTGGCATAGCGGCGCCCGGACCGGATTACGCGCGCCCGCGCATAGGCATCGCGCGGCAGGCCCGAACGCAGATAATCCACTGTAAAGCCAATGGTTTTCGGCATCCGCGGCATCGTATCGGGCGTGAGCGTTTCGGCATCGATGCGCCCGCTTTCAATCTCATCCCAGAGGATCGACCAGCTGAGCTCCATGATTGCCGAAACCTCAAGAAACGCCGCCGTGACGCCCCCGTGGATCGCCGGTAACATCGGGTTACCGATCAGCTTGTCATCATAGTTGAGCACGGCGGTCAGCTCATCGCCGTGCCGTTCGAAGGAAATGCCCAGATACTGGTTGTAGGGCACGCCTTCGACGAGGGCCTTCAGCGCCGCATCCCGGCGCTGCTTGACCACCTGAACGGGTTCGGGCTTCGGCCGGCTCATGCGCTTTCGCCCCGCGGCTGTTCTACGGTGAAAGAGCCGGTGGCGGTGGCCACCGGGCGCGCCTCATCCTCATCCATCGCCACAGCGCGCACGAAAGCAACCGAACGGGTGATGTGATGGCAGGTTGCGCGGGCCCGGATCGTCTGCCCGGGCGTGGCGGCGCGCATGTAATCGATCCGCAGATCGATCGTGGCGGTTCCGGCGGGCGATTTGGGGTGAGACATGACCGCAGCACCTCCGCAGGTATCCATCAATGCCGAAACCGCCCCCCCGTGGATTACCCCCGTTACCGGATCGCCCACAAAGCGCGTATCATAGGGCATCGAGATCTCGGCGATCCCGTTGCCGATCTCTGTCAATGTCATTCCAAGCGCCTTGCAATGGGGGATCGCCTCGATGAATTGGCGGGCGATCTGGGCTTTGCGGTCTTCCATGGCGGCGCCTCCGGCTGTGGCTTTGGCGTTTTCGCTTTGCCGCGACCTGCCCGCAAGCGCAATTTGAAGACCGGCCCGTTGCCCCGGGGCCCCGCCCTGCATAGTCTGGGGGTAGGGAGAGACTGATGGATAACACCCGGCTGTCTTTCAAGGAGATGTGCGCCCGCTTCGATGTAACGCCGCGCACGCTGCGCTATTACGAATATATCGAGCTTCTGAAACCCGAGCGCGTGGGGCGCTCGCGCTTCTACGGCCCCCGCGAAACCGCGCGGATGACGTTGATCCTGCGGGGCCGCCGCTTTGGCTTCAGCCTTGAGGAAATCCGCCAGTGGCTTGAGCTTTACGAACAGGAAGGCTCAGAAGCCCAGAGGCAGGCATGGCAGGAACTGGCCGATCGCCAGATCGCCGCGCTAACCGAAGAAAGCGAGAAGCTGGGGCAGGCCATTGAAGAGTTGCGGGCCTTGCGGGATGCCCCGTTCAAGGAAAGCCGGCCCGCCGCCAAACCGCCGAAAAAGTGACGCAACGTCGCTTTACGTAAACGTCAACTTCTTATTTATCGGCGCGCCCGGATATGCATGCTGAAGCCATTGCAACAGCCGATGACCCAGCATGCCGAGCGATCCAGTAACCGATGACATGTTGACGATCCGCGAGATGTGCGAGGCGTTCGATGTAACCCCCCGCACCCTGCGGTTCTACGAAGCCAAAGAGCTTCTCTTCCCCGTGCGGGAGGGCCAGAAGCGCCTCTTCACCCGGCGCGATCGGGCCCGGCTGAAGCTTATCCTGCGCGGCAAGCGCTTTGGCTTCAGCCTTGAGGATATTCGCCAGCTTCTGAATCTCTACGATGCCGGGGATCAGCAGCTGACCCAGCTGACCCGCACCTATGAACTGGCCCAGGACAGGCTTGCGGACATGGAGCGCCAGCGCGAAGAGCTCGACGAAGCGATCGCCGATCTCAAGGAACAGCTCAGATGGGGGGCCGACATGATCGCTTCCCTGCAAACCCAGAAAGACGCGGCCGAGTAA
Source organism: Paracoccaceae bacterium (assembly GCA_028285485.1). Taxonomy (GTDB): domain Bacteria; phylum Pseudomonadota; class Alphaproteobacteria; order Rhodobacterales; family Rhodobacteraceae; genus JANQPC01. The sequence goes on from JANQPC010000100.1 coordinate 80,073, forward strand.
CCGCAGCCCCCGTGCAATTGGAGAGATGTGCCGATGCCGAGCTACACTGCCCCCACCAAGGACACACAGTTTCTGCTGCAAGAGGTGCTGAAGGTCACCGAACAAGACATTCCCGGCTACGAAGACCTTGATGCGGAGTTCACTGCGGCGGTTCTGGAAGAGGCCGGCAAGTTGGCTGGCGCGGTTCTGGCCCCAACGAACGTGGTGGGCGACAAGCAGGGCTGCACGCTGGAAAACGGCGTGGTGCGCACACCCGAAGGCTTCAAGGCGGCCTATGACGAGCTGCGCGCGGGCGGGTGGTGCGCGCTCGATGCCGATCCCGAATATGGCGGCCAGGGCATGCCGGCGCTTCTGAACCTCGCCACGGGCGAATACTTCTCATCGGCCAACATGGCCTTCCAGATGTATTTCGGGCTGACCCATGGCGCGATCTCGGCCATCGCCGCCCATGGCAGCGATGCGCAGAAGGCAACCTACCTGCCGCAGATGATCGAAGGCAGCTGGTCGGGCACCATGAACCTTACCGAGCCGCATTGCGGCACCGATCTGGGCTTGATCCGCACTAAGGCAGAGCCGCAAACCGATGGCAGCTACAAGATCACCGGGCAGAAGATCTGGATCTCGGCCGGTGAGCACGACATGACCGACAATATCGTGCATCTCGTGCTGGCGAAAATCCCCGGCGGCCCGGACGGCATCAAGGGCATCAGCCTCTTCATCGTGCCGAAGTTCCTCGTGGATGAAGACGGCGCGTTGGGCGAGCGCAATGCGCTTTCCTGCGGCGGGCTCGAAGAAAAGATGGGGATCCACGGCAACGCCACCTGCGTGATGAACTACGATGGCGCCACAGGCTATCTCATCGGCGAGATGCACAAGGGCATGCGCGCGATGTTCACCATGATGAACGAGGCACGGCTGCTCGTAGGCATGCAAGGCTACGCACAGGCCTCCGTCGCCTATCAAAACGCACTTGGCTTTGCGCAGGACCGTCTTCAGGGCCGCGACGTGACGGGCGCGAAAAACCCTGACGGCGCGGCAGACCCGATCATCGTGCACCCCGATGTGCGGCGTAACCTGCTGGATCAGAAGAGCTTCGTGGAAGGCGCGCGCGCCTTCGCGCTCTGGGGCGCCGAACTGATCGACCGCTCGCACCGGGGCGGCGATGCGGAGGCCGAGGCGCTGATCTCGCTTCTCACCCCCGTCATCAAGGGCTTCCTCACCGACAAGGGATTTGACGCAACCGTGCTGGCCCAGCAAACGCTTGGCGGTTCGGGCTTTACCCAGGAATGGGGCCTTGAACAGTTCGTGCGCGATGCCCGGATCGCGATGATCTACGAGGGCACGAACGGCATCCAGTCGCTCGATCTCGTGGGCCGGAAGCTGGGGCTGAATGGCGGCAAGACGATCATGGGCTTTTTCGACATGATCAAATCCTTCCTCAAGGAAAACGAGGGCAATGCCGCGATCAAGAGCGATTTCCTCGATCCGCTGAAGGCCGCCTCGAAGGATCTGCAGGCGGCGGCGATGTATTTCATGGCCGAAGGAATGAAAAACCCCAATAATGCGCTCTCAGGCTCTTACGATTTCATGCATCTCTTCGGGCATGTGTGCCTGGGCTACATGTGGGCGCGCCAGGCGATCGCGGCGCAGGCGGCGCTCGACGCGGGCGCCTCGGATCGCGATTTCTACGAGGCCAAGCTTGCCACCGGGCGCTACTACATGAAACGCCAGCTTCCTGCGACGGCGCTGCACCTTGCACGCATCCAATCGGGCGCCGAACCGGTGATGACCCTCGAAGCCGCGAATTTCTAAGGCAGGGCGCGGGCATGTTGCGAGCCATTCTTTCGCTGGCCCTGGCGTTGGCGGTCGCGCCCACGTTGGCGGCCGCCCAGAAAAGCTACACGGCGCAGGAAATCGCCAACCTGGCCGGGCGGGTTTACAATCGCGAAGTGCGTCGAGAGGTGGTTCAAGGCCCCACGATGACCCGCAGAGACGTGGGCCCGGACGGCATCGGTTATGTCATCTGGGGGTATCAAGAGGGCGATGCAGAAGTGTTTCGGCTTGTTGCTCTGTTGGGCACAGACCGGATCGACGTCAACGCCATCGGGTTCGAGGGGTTCGACGGCAGCCCGCAGTTTTCGATCCCGCGGGGCGCCGGGAACATTCAGATCAGTTTCAACCGGTCGGTTTATGACCATGGCGCGCGCAACGGCCTTACCGTGAACCTCGTCGGGCAGGAAACGCGCACTTTCACCGTGCCCAAAGAGTACTTTCAAGGCCACCGGGCGTGGTGGCGCGCTACATACGAATAGGTTCGGACAACACGATCAGATGCCCAAGCGCTTCCGCCTTACCCGCCGCTTCCCCTGCGCGATGACCGAAGATGGCTATCGCCGCCTGAAGCGCTTTTCGCAGGAAGCCGGGCTTGATGAGGGCGAAGCGCTCTCGTTCCTCTTCGAGAATTTTGACAGCGTGATGGATGAGGACAGTCTCACCCACCGCCTGCGGCTTTTCAATGCAGAGCTCGAGGCGCGCAAAAAGTGATGTCACGGAAGGGAGGCCGATGACTGAGACAGGCTGGATGACCGACGAGCACCGGATGCTCGCCGAGATGACGCGGGAGTTCATCGCCAATGAATGGGCCCCGCATTTCGAGCGCTGGCGCGAACAGGGTGAGATGGATATCGAAACCTGGCGCCAGGCCGGCGCGCTTGGCCTGCTTTTGCCATCGATCCCCGAGGATTATGGCGGCGCGGGCGGCGATTTCGGCCATGAGGCGGCGATCCTGATCGAGGGCGGGCGCGGCAACCTGGCCTCCTGGGGCCATGGCATCCATTCCGGCATCGTGGCGCATTACATTCTCGCCTACGGCTCGGATGACCAGAAAGCACGCTGGCTGCCCCGTATGGCTTCGGGCGAGCTTGTGGGCGCGCTTGCGATGACGGAACCCGGCGCGGGATCGGATGTGCAATCGATCAAGACCCGCGCGATCCGCGATGGCAACACCTACCGGGTGACCGGCTCGAAGATCTTTATCACAAACGGGCAACATGCAGGGCTCGTTGTGGTTGCGGCCAAGACCGATCCCGCGGAGGGCGCCAAGGGCACCTCGCTCATCGTTGTGGAAACCGAGGGCGCCGAAGGCTTCAGCCGCGGCCGTAACCTGCACAAGATCGGGCTTCACGCCTCCGATACTTCCGAGCTCTTCTTCGATCATGTCGAAGTGCCGCCCGAGAACCTTCTGGGCGGTGAAGAGGGCCGCGGCTTCTACCAGATGATGCAGCAACTGCCCCAGGAGCGGCTGATCATCGCCTGCGGCGCCGTGGGGGCGATGGAAGGTGCGGTGGAACGCACGGTGGCCTATGCCAAGGAACGCGAGGCCTTCGGCGGCCCGATCCTGAAGCACCAGGCGGTGCGCTTCGCCCTGGCCGAAGCGAAGACCAAAACCGCCGTCGCGCGCGCCTTTCTGGACGCGTGCATCGCGGATCATCTGCGCGGCGAACTGACCGTTGAGAAGGCCGCCATGGCAAAATACTGGATCACCGACATCCAGGGCGAAGTGATCGATGCCTGCCTTCAGCTTCACGGCGGCTATGGCTACATGGCCGAATATGACATCGCGCAGATGTGGACGGATGCGCGGGTGCAGCGGATCTACGGCGGCACCAATGAGATCATGAAAGAGCTGATCGGGCGGGCGCTTTGATGGGCCAGGAGAAACGCCTCCGGCGGGAGTATTTGGGCCAAAATGAAGAGGCAGGCCCTGAAGTGTTTGGTCGGGCACCCAGGGCCGCCGCGCTTCCGTCAGGCGGCCGGGGCGCTTTCACCTTGGGCGGCCATCGGCTCTCCAGCCTATACCGCGCCGACAAGACTGCCAGATCGTGGTTAACGAAGGGTTTCGCGCCCCGCGCCCGTTCATCTTGGCAAAAATACTCAATCGCGGCGCTGCCGCCGGGAGACACGATATGACGATCAAGCTCTACTGCTTCGGCGAAAGCGGCAATTCCTACAAGGCCGCGCTCACGCTTCAGATGGCCGGGGCGGCGTGGGAGCCCGTCTATGTGGATTTCTTTGGCGGCGAGGCGCGCGGAGACGCCTATCGCACGAAGGTGAACCCGATGGGCGAAGTGCCTGCGATGGTGGATGGCGACCTGACGCTCACCCAATCGGGCGTGATCCAGCAATATGCGATTGATCAGACCGGCAGCGCGCTCGGGGGCCAGGCGGCAGACAAATACGAAGTGCTCCGCTGGGTGCTTTGGGACAATCACAAGCTGTCCAGCCAGGCCGGCGTCACACGGTTCCTGCTGAATTTCCTGCCCGAGGAGAAACGCCCCGAGGGCGCGATCGCGTTCCTTCAGGGCCGGCTCAAGGCCGCTTATGGCGTGCTAGACGCCCATCTCGCGGGACGCGACTGGATCGCGGGCGAGGCTCCGACCGTCGCCGATCTTTCCTGCTGCGGATACCTCTACTACCCCGAACCTTTCGGTTTTGATCGCGCGGACTGGCCCAACATCGATGCCTGGCTGGACCGCCTCGCCGCCCAGCCCGGATGGGCCCATCCCTATGACCTGATGCCTGGCCACCCTTCGGACCGGGCGTGAGAAAGGACCCCCACCATGACAGATGCCTATATCTATGACGCCGTGCGCACGCCCCGGGGCAAGGGCCGCAAGGATGGCAGCCTGCATGAGGTAAGCGCCGCGCGCCTCTCGGCCGGTGTGCTGAACGCCGTGAAGGCCCGCAACAACATCAACGGCGGCGGGATCGAGGATGTGATCTGGGGCAACGTTACCCAGATCGGCGAACAGGGTGCCTGCCTTGCCCGCACCGCCGTGCTGGCGAGCGAGCTTGATGAAACCGTGCCCGGCGTGTCGATCAACCGGTTTTGCGCCAGCGGGCTTGAAGCGGTGAACATGGCGGCCAACCAGGTGCGGGGTGGCGCGGGCGCGGCCTATATTGCCGGCGGGGTGGAGATGATGAGCCGTGTGCCCATGGGCTCTGACGGCGGCGCCATCGCCGCGGACCCCGAGATCGCGATGAAAAGCTACTTTGTGCCGCAAGGCATCTCAGCCGATATCATCGCAACGGAATATGGCTTTAGTCGCGACGACGCCGATGCGCTGGCGGTGGAAAGCCAGGCCCGGGCCAAGGCGGCCTGGGAGGATAACCGCTTTGCAAACTCGATTGTGCCTGTCACCGATGTGAACGGGCTGCCGATCCTTGATCATGATGAATACATGCGGCCAGGCACGGATATGCAGGCGCTGGGCGCGCTCAACCCTTCGTTCCAGCAGATCGGCGAGGTCATGCCGGGCTTCGACAAGGTTGCCCTGATGAAATACCCGCATCTGGAGCGGATCAACCATATCCATCACGCCGGAAACTCTTCTGGCATCGTGGACGGGGCCGCGGCGGTGCTGATCGGCACCGAAGAGTTCGGCAAGGCGCAGGGCCTCACCCCCCGCGCGCGGATCAAGGCAACCGCCAAGATCGGAACCGACCCGACGATCATGCTGACCGGCCCTGTGCCCGTGACCGAGAAGATCCTCGCAGAAAGCGGGATGGAGATCGGTGACATCGATCTTTTCGAAGTTAACGAGGCCTTCGCCGCCGTGGTGATGCGCTTCATGCAGGCCTTCGATGTTGATCCCGGCGTGGTGAACGTTAACGGCGGCTCGATCGCCATGGGCCATCCCCTGGGCGCCACCGGCGCGATGATCCTGGGCACGTTGCTCGATGAGCTTGAGCGCAGCGGCAAGGCCACCGGGCTCGCCACGCTCTGCATCGGGTCCGGCATGGGCGCGGCAACGATTATTGAGCGGGTGTGATGCCGGTGGCACCGCACAGATTGGCAGATCTTGAACTGGCCCCGATTGTATGTTTGCGTGCGGAGCGGCCTCCGTTTTCCCGCTTTGCGCGAGCGCGGAGTGCGGGGTGCGGTGTAAAGGGGCCTTCGGATTCGCGAGAAAGTACGCGCCTTCTTCGAGGAACAGGGGGCGCTTTTCACACAAGGAAAGCTTGCCGCATTGGCGGATTACTGCGTGCAGCCCCTTGCCGTATTCACGCCAGACTCGCTTCTGCTGGAATCGACGGTGGAAGATACGATCCGGTCGAACAGCATGATACGATCCGCGGCCTGGGCGAGGGGGGCGGTTCGCGCCCGCTGCGAGATCCTGGAAATCACCGGCGATCTGACGCAACGCTTCCCGGTGCGGCTAATCTGGCACTACGAGGCGGAGAACGGGGAAGACGTCGCCTCCAGCGAACTGATCTACTACTGCGGCTCCCGGCCGGACGGGGCGCTGGTGATCGAACTGCCGGAGATCGTGCGGCTTGGGTTCCCAGAAGTGATCACCTTCCTGCTTGCCCCCGATACCGAGCACTGACGCCACGCGCGTCATCCTGCAACCCAATCAAAAAAGAGGCCCGATATGGCTGAGTTCACCTCTGCGCTTGGCGCTGACGGCGTGGCCGTCATCACCTGGGATCTGCCCGAAAAATCCATGAACGTCATGACGATGCAGGGGTGGGATGAGCTTGAGGCGCTGATCGACGCAGCACTTGCAGACGAGGCCGTGAAAGGCATCGTGCTGACCTCTGGCAAAGACAGTTTTGCCGGCGGCATGGATCTCAACGTGATCGCGAAGATGAAGGACATGGCCGGCGACAATTCCGCCAAGGGCCTGTTCGACGGGATCATGCGCATTCACGGAATCCTGCGGAAGATCGAGCGCGCGGGAATGGACCACAAAACGTTGAAGGGCGGCAAACCGATTGCCGCGGCGCTCACAGGCACGGCGCTGGGCATCGGCTTCGAGATTCCGCTGGCCTGCCACAGGATCTTCGCCTCCGATAACGCCAGGGCGCGGATCGGGCTGCCGGAAATCCTCGTGGGCATCTTCCCGGGAGCCGGGGGCACAACGCGGCTCGTGCGCAAGATGGGCGCGATGGCCGCCTCGCCCCACCTTCTGGAAGGCAAAACCTATGAACCGAAAAAGGCGCTGTCGAACGGGTTGATCGATGAGGTTGTGCCGGGCGACGCGTTGCTGGCGCGGGCAAAAGCGTGGGTGCTTGAGGCCAGCGATGCGGATCTGGTGAAGCCCTGGGATGCCAAGGGCTACAAGATGCCCGGCGGCACGCCCTATCACCCGTCGGGCTTCATGACGTTCGTGGGCGCCGCCGCGATGGTGCATGGCAGAACGCAAGGGGTGTATCCCGCGGCCAAAGCCCTGCTTTCGGCGGCCTACGAAGGCGCGCTCGTGCCCTTTGACACCGCGCTGAAGATCGAGGCGCGCTGGTTCACCAACGTGCTGATGCATCCCTCTTCGGCAGCGATGATCCGCGCGCTTTTCCAGAACAAGCAGGCGCTGGAAAAGGGCGCCAACCGGCCCGCGGCAGAGGATCAGAGCGTGCGCAAGCTGGGCGTGATGGGGGCCGGGATGATGGGTGCGGGCATCGCCTATGTGGCGGCCAATGCAGGCATCGACGTGGTGCTGATCGATCAGGCGCAGGAGGCGGCTGACAAGGGCAAGGCCTACTCCGAAGGGCTGCTTGACAAGGGCATGCAGCGCAAAAAGGTGACGGCAGAGAAGAAAGAGGCGGTGCTGGGCCGGATCCTGGCCACCACAGACTATGCCGCGCTTGAGGGCTGCGATCTGGTGGTTGAAGCCGTGTTCGAAGATCCCGGCGTCAAGGCGGAAGTTACAAAGAAGGTCGAGGCCGCGGTGGGCGCAGACTGTATCTTTGCCACCAACACCTCCACCCTCCCGATCAGCGATCTTGCTAAGGCCAGCACGCGGCCCGGGCAATTCATCGGCATTCATTTCTTCTCGCCGGTCGACAAGATGATGCTGGTGGAGATCATCCGCGGGGCGGAAACGGGCGATCGCGCGGTGGCCAAGGCGCTCGATTTCGTGCGCCAGATTCGGAAAACGCCGATCGTGGTGAACGATGCGCGGTTCTTCTACGCCAACCGCTGCATCATTCCCTATATCAACGAAGGCATCCGCATGGTGGGCGAGGGCGTCGCGCCGGCGCTTGTGGAAAACGCGGCGCGGCTTCTGGGCATGCCGGTGGGCCCGCTGCAACTTGTGGATGAAACCTCCATCGATCTTGGCGTCAAGATCGCCAAGGCCACGCGCGCAGCTATGGGCGATGCCTATCCCGATGGCACGGTGGACGATGTGCTGTTCTGGATGGCCGATGAGGGCCGCCTTGGCCGCAAGGCCAATGCCGGGTTCTATGCCTATGACGAGAAGGGCAAGCGTACCGCGCTTTGGCCGGGCCTGGGCGAGAAGTTTGCGCCTGCCGAGGTGCAGCCAGAGCTTTCCGAGGTTCAACACCGCCTTCTAATGGCGCAGGTGCTCGAAGCCGTGCGCGCCCTTGAGGAGGGCGTGTTGATGGATATTCGCGAGGGCGATGTCGGCGCTATCCTCGGATGGGGGTTTGCCCCGTGGTCCGGCGGCCCATTCTCCTGGCTCGACATGATCGGGGCGGGACGCGCCCTGGAGATCTGCGAGGGGCTGAGCGAACGCCACGGCGCGCGGTTCACGCCGCCTGCGCTGCTCGCCGAAATGGCGGCGCAAGGCGCAGGTTTCTATGGCCGCTTCGGCGCGGCTGCGGCAGCCTAGAGCGATATGTGAAGGAACTGCATCACTTCCCGCCGCCTTAGATCAAATATTTCAAAACGTTAAGTGATACGTGATGTTTCAGGCATCTCGTCAAACGCTTTAGGCGGCAGGCAGCGGGAAGGCAACGGCGCGCGGGTTTGCCAGCGGCCGCACGAGCGCGCCAGCGGCCCCGGAACCTGCCGCGGGCATCCCGCCGGTATCGCCGTTGCCATCGGGGCACAGGAATTCAAGGGCGCCCGCCGCGCACAATGTGGCGGCGCCCTCGAAAACAGGCCGCAGGAAGGTGATCCCATCCACCGGCAGCGCACGCATGACGGCCCCCTGGCCTGCGAGATCGGCGGCCATCAGCAGAGCACCCTCGAAGCGAAGCGGCTGGTTCGGCAACATGAACAGATCGTCGGGGTTTCCCAGCGCGAGCCGGGGCGCAAAGATCAGGCCGTCGGGGAAGACCTCGGCGATATCGGCACCGTAGCTGCGCCGCATCATCCGGCGCACCGGCTGCATGGCGCCATCGGCATCGCGCAGGCACAGGCCCTCGCGCACCGCTTCGATCGGGCGCGGCCCGCGATCGGTGTGAACCATCGTACCCGCCATCAGCCCCGCCCAGGGCGGGCGCTGCGGCGCAGGGCTCAAATGCATTGAGGCCACCACCCGCTCGCAGGCAGTGAACACACGTTGCGATAGCTCACGCATAGATCTGGCTCCGAAACGGCCCCACCCGCGCATCGATCTCAAAAGGTGGAGAAGGGCTGTGTTTTGGCGCCACTTTGGCGTGAATGCGGCATTGTCCCCGATTTGGGAACAGTCTTTGCCAGCCAAGAAGATCTCATATCTCTCAGTATCTTACGCAACGTCAGAAGGTGTAGCCGAACCGCGCGATATCTCCGGCCCAGAGCCTGCCCACCTGCGCGGCCTCCGCATCGCTATAGCAGGTGCGATAATCGCTCGGGCGGCCAGAGGCGTTGACATGCGGCACGGGCGCAAGCGCGAAGCCCAAGTGCGCTTCGAGCGGGGCAAGATCTTCGGCAAGATGTTCGAGCCGGATGTAGCTTTGCACGCGCACGCGCCCCGCCGCATCGGTGACGTAATGATCGTAGCCATCGCCCAGAAAGCGCGCCTGCGTATCGGGATGGGCCAGAAAGCCGGAGAAATCCTTGCTGCGCGCCAGCCAGACGGCGGGATGGGCAAAGCTCTGCTCCCGCAACCAGTGATAATAGCTGACCACCCGATCCCAGGGGTTCCGCACCAGCGTGAAGATAAAGAAGGCATCGAGTTCGTCGGGGCTGACGACGCCATCAATATCGGCAAGGCGGGAATGCTTCCAAAGCCGCCCGGCGGCGTTGAGCTTCTCCAACCGGCGGCTGCGGCGCCGCGCCTTTGGCGTATCGCCAATCAGGATATCGTCGCGCATTGCCCGGGCTTCGAGCGCAAGCGAAAGAGAAGTGCCGCCGGTTTTCGGGATGTGAACGAAGATGTAGCGGCGGCCGCGCGAGATGATCATGGCGCCGTCTCCTTCCGCCGCGCGCGTTCCCGCACAGCGATCAGCGTGCCCGAGCCGATGATCAGCGCAATCCCGGCCAGCGCCCAGCCATCGATCACTTCGCCGCGCAGCAAAAACGCCCAGGCAGCGGCGAAGATGAGAAGCGTGTACTCGAAGACTGAGACGAAGGACGCCTCGGCAAGCTGATAGCCCCGGATCACAAGCAAGACGGAGGCGATTGAGCCCACGGCCTGAACGAATGTCCACCACAGGAACGCAGGCGTGGGCGCCGCCCAACCCCGCAAGAGAAAGCTCTGCGCACCTTCGGCTGCGGGCCAAAGGGCCATCGCGGCAAGGCCCGCAAGGCCCATGACCCACAACACGAGAAAGAAGCCCGCAAGCAAGGCAAATGGCGGCTCTTCTGCGCACCAGTGCCGGGTCAGTACCCCGCCAACCGCATAGAAGAACCCCGCCAGTACCGGCATCAGGATGATCCAGGAGATCCCGCCTGCATCGGGGCGCAGCACCAGCAGCACCCCGGCAAACCCCACGCAGGCGGCGCCGGCGCGAAGCGCGCCCACCCGTTCGCCCAGCACCGCAACCGAAATCAGCAGAACGAAGAGCGGTGCGGTAAAGAGCCCCGCGGCGGCTTCGGCAACGCTCAAAAACCCCAGCGCGCCGAAGTAGAACAGCATCGCGAGCCCGACCACCCCGCTTCGCAGCGCTACCGGCACCAGCCGTTTGGGGCGCAGCGAGCCAAGGCCAAGATGCGCCAGCGCCAAAATCATCGGCAGCGCCATGGCCGAGCGAAGCGCATGGAATTGCCATAGCCCGCCATCCTGGGCGATCAGCACAACGAAGTTGTCGATCAGTCCAATCAGCAGCATCGCCGCGAGGATCGCGGTGGCCGCGGCAAGGGGGCGCGCACCAGTCATCCTACGCCTTCTGCGCGAAGGCGCGCCCGGTGTCACGCACCCTTGCGCGCGATTGTGGGGTGCGCCGGCTTTGTCTATGGTTGCCTAAAATTGACGGCGCTTGGGGGCGCAGAGCAGATCGGATGACGGCGCTGAAGGAATTCCAGCGGCTTGAGGCGGCAGCGCTCTGGTATGCCGAACCCGCCGCGCAGCGCCTTGATGTGATCGTCACCCTTGGCACGGCCACCCTTACGATTGTGGATCATCGCGATGTGGCGGTGGCGCATTGGTCGCTGCCCGCCGTTGAACGGCTGAACCCCGGCCGCCGCCCCGCCGCCTTCACGGCGAACCTTGAAAGCGGCGAGCGCGTGGAAATCGAAGACGATACCATGGTGCGCGCCATCGAGAAGGTGCGCCGCGCGGTGATGCGCACCCAGCCGCATCCGGGCCGCCTGCGCCGGCGGATCACCTGGGGGGCGGTGGTGGCCTGCCTGGCGCTTGCGGTTTTCTGGCTGCCCGAGGCGCTGATCCGATATACCGCCGCGATCGTGCCGGAACCTGCGCGCACAACTCTGGGCCACGATCTGATGGAACAGGTCACCCGCGTTTCGGGCCACCCCTGCGGCGCGCCAGAGGGCCTTGCCGCGCTTGAGGCGCTTGCATCCGCCCTGGCCCCGCACGCCTTGCCGGAGGTTCACGTTCTGCCCGGCGGGGTGGCGGGATCGGCGCATCTGCCAGGGGGTGTTTTGCTGCTGGGGCGGGCCGTGGTGGAGGATCATGAGAGCCCGCAGGTGGTGGCGGGCTACATGCTTACCGAAAGCGAGCGGGCGGCGCAGACCGATCCGCTTCTCGATCTGTTGCACCACGCGGGCCTGCGCGCGGCACTTGCGCTTTTCACCACCGGCGCCCTGCCCGAGGGCACTTTGGCGGATTACGCCGAGCATGTGCTCACAACCCCAGGCCCCGCGCCGGAAACCGAACCGCTTCTGCGCCGGTTCCTTGCTGCGCAGGTGCCCGCAACGCCTTTCGCCTATGCCGTGGATGTTTCCGGCGAAAGCACGCTGGCGATTATCGAGGCCGATCCGGTTTCCCCAACCTTCGCAAAACCCCTGCTCTCTGACGGGCAGTGGGTGTCGCTTCAAGGTATCTGCGGGGCCTGAGCGTTACTTCGTGCCAAACATGCGATCGCCCGCATCGCCGAGGCCGGGCACGATATAGCCTTTCTCATTTAGCCCCTCATCAAGCGCCGCGGTCACAATCGGCACATCGGGATGCGCCTCTTTCATCCGCGCCACGCCTTCGGGCGCCGCGAGAAGGCAGAGGAAGCGAATATCGGTCGCCCCCGCCTTTTTCAGCAGATCGATTGCGGCGGCAGAGGAATTCCCGGTGGCAAGCATCGGATCCACGGCGATCGTCAACCGATCGCTAAGCTCTGTGGGCACCTTGAAGTAGTACTGCACCGGCTGCAGCGTTTCTTCATCCCGGTACAGCCCCACGAAGCCAACGCGCGCGGAAGGGATCAGCTCCAGCATCCCGTCCAGCAGCCCGTTACCTGCACGCAGTATCGAAACGAGCGCCAGTTTGCGGCCCTCAAGGCAGGGGCTGTCCATCTCGGTCAGCGGCGTTTCGATGCGCCGCGTTGTCATCGGCAGCTCGCGGGTAACCTCATAGGCCAGAAGCTGGCTGATCTCGCGCAGAAGCTGGCGGAAGACGGCGGTGGGCGTTTCCAGATCGCGCATGAGGGTGAGCTTGTGCTGCACCAGCGGGTGGGAAACGACGGTGAGGTGATCGGTCATGCAGGCTCCAGGGCTTTCTTGATGCGCGCGCGGGTGTCTTCGCAGCAGAACGCGGCATCGGCGGCGGTGGCGTTGAGGGCGGCGAAATCGGGTTCTTCCCAGCCGAAGGCATCGGCAAGGCGGTCAAACTCATGGGCCATGGTGGTATGAAAGAAGGGCGGATCGTCGGTGGAGACGGTGACGCGCACGCCCGCATCTCGGAGCGCGGCGATCGGATGGTCGCGCCACGCAGGGAAAACGCCAAGCGCGATGTTCGATCCCGGGCAGACTTCGAGCACCGTGCCCGTTTCTGCCAGATGCGCCATCAGGCGCGGGTCTTGCGCAGCATGCACCCCGTGGCCGATACGCTCCACCCGCAGGTGATCGAGCGCGCGGCGCACTTCCTCCGGCCCGCACCACTCGCCCGCATGGGCGGTCAGGCGCAGCTCAGCTTCGCGGGCCATATCAAAGCTCCAGGCATAGTCCTTGAGCGCGCCCACGCTTTCATCCCCGGCAATCCCGAAGCCAACGATCCACTCCCCCGCCGTTTCGGCTGCGCAGAGAGCCGTTTCGCGCGCCTTCTCCGGCCCGAAATGGCGGATGCAGGTAATGATGCCGCGGAGCAGGATGCCGCTATCGCGTTCCGCCTCTGCCGCCGCCTCGCGGATTGCGGCGAGGTATTCGCGCCACGCGGCTACATCCCGCCCGCCGCAGAAATCCGGTGAGAGGAACGTTTCCGAATAGATCACACCCGAGGCAGCGCTTTCCTCAAGCACTGCGCGGGTGAGGCGATAGTAATCCTCCGGCGAGGCAAGCACCGAGGTTGCCGCTTCGTAGACACGGATGAATTCCCAAAACCCAGAATAGGCGTAGTGGCCCTCGGCATCGAAGATGCGGCTGAGATCAACGCCCTTTTCGGCGGCAAGCCCGCGGATAAAGGCGGGCGGCGCCGCGCCTTCTAGGTGGAGGTGCAGCTCCACCTTCGGCATCGCGGCCAGGCTCACAACACGTTCCGCCCTGACCCGCGGGCCGGAACGCCCAGATGCGCCGCAAGCGTTGCCCCCACATCGGCGAAGGCGATCTGCCCGATGTCGCGCACCCCGGCCCCGGCGGCCACCACGGGTACGCGTTCGCGAGTATGATCGGTTCCGGCCCAGGTGGGATCGTTGCCATGATCGGCCGTGAAAAGCATCAGATCGCCGTCGCGCAGATGGGCCAGAAGGCGGGGCACCTGCGCATCGAACCACTCCAGCGCCCGGGCGTAGCCGGCGATATCGCGGCGATGGCCAAAGAGGCTATCGAACTCCACGAAATTGGCGAAGGTCAGCCCGCCATCCGGCCCGGTTTCCGCAAATCCCACCAGCGCTTCCATCAGATCGCGATCCGGCCCCTTCACCACCGCATCGATACCGCGCATCGAAAAGATATCGCCAATCTTGCCGACGGCCTGAACGGGGCGGCCCGCGTCCTGCACCCAGTTGCAAAGCGTCGGCGCCGGCGGATCAATCGCATAATCGTGGCGATTGGCCGTGCGTTCAAAGGCGCCGGGCGCGCCTATGAAGGGCCGCGCGATCACACGGCCGATCTTCATGGCATGAAGCGTGGGGGCGAGCGCTTCGCACAGCGCCAGCAGGCGGTCGAGCCCGAAATGATCTTCATGGGCCGCGATCTGGAACACGCTATCGACGGAGGTGTAGCAGATGGGCCAGCCGGTCTCGATATGGCGCGCGCCCTCCGCCTCGATCACAACGGTGCCCGAAGCGTGGCGGTTGCCGAGAATGCCCTCGGTGCCCGCGATGCGGCAAACCTCGGCGGTGAGGTCTTCGGGGAAGGCAGGCTCGGTTTTCGGGAAATAGTGCCAGTCCCACGGCACCGGCACGCCCGCGAGTTCCCAATGCCCCGAAGGCGTATCCTTTCCGCGCGAGATCTCGGTGGCCGCGCCCCAAAGGCCCCGGGGCGTGGCATCCAGGCCCGGCGCCTCTGTTCCGGAAGCCAGCCGCACCGCCGCTCCAAGCCCGAGCGCATCAAGATGCGGCATCTTCAGCGGCCCGCTTCGGCCCTCTTCCGCCTGCCCCGCCGCGCAGGCTTCGGCGATATGGGCGAGCGTGTTGGCGCCCGTATCGGGCACATCGCCATTGAAATACTGATCGGCATCGGGCGCGCCGCCGCAGCCAACAGAATCCATCACGATCAGAAACGCCCGGCTCACGGCGCCACTCGCCCGTGAATGAGGGCGGGTTCCGCGGCCTCTGCGCCAAGGGTGATTGCCGCCAGCGCGGCGGCTTCCGCCACATCTGCGGCGGCCTCATCGGCGGCATGTACGCGCAAAAGCGGATCGCCTGCCTCAACGCGCGCGCCGATCCGCTGCACATTGTCAAACCCAACCGAGGGGTCAATCGGATCGCCCCCTTTCATGCGCCCGCCACCTAGGCGCACCACGGCCATCCCAAGCGCGCGGCCATCGATGGCGGCGATCACGCCCTCGCGCGGCGCGGCGATATCGCGGATCACCGGCGCGGTGGCGAGATGCCCGGGCGCATCCATCAGATCGCCAGGCCCGCCCTGTGCCGCAACCATGCGCTGGAACCGCTCTGCCGCGCGGCCATCGGCCAGGATCGCGCGGGCTGTTTCCGCCCCCTCCTCCGCGCTGCCCGCCAGCCCAGCAAGGGCCAAGACGCTTCCACAAAGCGCAACCGTCACATCGGCCAGGGCTGCATAGCCCGGGGCGCCTTTCAGCGCCTGGATCACGGCAGCAACCTCGAGCGCATTGCCAAGCGCCGGGGCCAGGGGCTGGTTCATATCCGTCAAAAGCGCCTCGGTGCGGCAGCCCGCACCATTCGCGGTGGAAACAAGCGATTGGGCCAGCGCGCCAGCCGCCTCCGCCGTTTCCATAAACGCACCCGAACCAAGCTTGACATCCAGCACCAAGACCTCAAGCCCCGCCGCGAGCTTCTTGGAAAGGATCGACGCGGTGATAAGATCGATGCTTTCGACCGTAGAGGTCACATCGCGCACTGCATAAAGCCGCCGGTCAGCGGGGGCGAGATCGCCGCTGGCGGCCACGATCGCGCAGCCGGTCTCGCCCACAATGCGGCGAAAGCCCTCCTCCCCCTGCTCCACATCCAAGCCCGGGATCGCTTCCAGCTTATCGAGCGTGCCGCCGGTATGCCCCAGCCCCCGGCCCGAGATCATCGGCACATAGGCGCCCGCTTCCGCGAGGATCGGCGCCAAGAGGAGCGAGGTGCAATCGCCCAGCCCGCCAGTGGAATGCTTGTCCACCACCGGGCCCGGAAGATCCCAGGCCAGCACATCGCCGCTGTCACGCATGGCGAGTGTGAGGGCAACGCGTTCCTCCGCCCTGATCCCGTTGAGGCAGGTGGCCATGGCAAAGGCGCCCGCCTGCGCATCGCTCACCGCGCCCGAGGCGAGGCCGCTGGCGAACCATTGCAGCTCCGCCTCGGAAAGCGGCGCGCGTTCCCGCACCTTGTAGAGGATGCCGCGCGCGTCCAACCCGCTAGCCCCCCGCCATGTGGCTACTGCCGAAGGCGCCCGGCAAAAGCTCTGCAACGGTGGTAACAAGCGTCGCCCCGCCCGTGGTGGCGAGCGTGACAGGCACATCGCCCGCCGCAAATTCCGCCAGCTTCTGGCGGCACCCGCCGCACGGGGGCACCGGCGTGGGGCTGTCTGCAATCACCGCGACTTCCTCGATTTCAAGGTCTCCGGCGGCCACCATCGCCGCGATGGCCCCTGCTTCCGCGCAGGTGCCTTCAGGGAAGGCCACGTTCTCAACATTGCAGCCCAGGTAGATTTTGCCGGAAGTTGCGCGGATTGCCGCGCCGACTTTGAAGTTGGAATAAGGCGCGTGGGCGTTTTCACGCACGGCCCGCGCATCGTCGAGTAGTGCCATTGGGTCAGTCCTTTCCCCCAATGTGCGCCCGGTGGAAGAGCCGGCGCAAGGGGCTATTCGTCAAGCTCAAGCCGGGCAAGCAGGGCCGCAAGGCTCTGCCGCTCGGCATCGGCCCACCCTGCGGTACGGGATTTAAAGAGCGTGGCCTGGCTGCGCAGCACCACGCCATCGGCGAGGGGCTTGAGGTGATTGGCACGCAGCGTATCACCAGTAGAGGTGATATCGGCAATCGCCTCGGCGGTGAGGTTCCGCACCGTGCCTTCGGTGGCGCCCTGGCTATCGACAAGCCGGTAATCGGCCACGCCCTCGGCGCGCAGAAACTCCCGCACCAGCCGGTGATACTTCGTGGCGATGCGCAGGCGGTGGCCATGGGTTTGGCGGAAGGCGGCGGCAGCGGCATCGAGATCATGCACCGTATCCACATCCGCCCAGAACATCGGCACGGCAATCACGAGATCGGCCTCGCCAAAGCCAAGGGGTGCGATCTCACACACCCGCGCTTCCCAGTTCGGCACCTTGTCGCGCACCACATCCTGGCCGGTAACGCCCAGATGAATACGCCCCGCCGCCAGTTCGCGCGGGATCTCTCCGGCGGAAAGAAGAACGGGCGCGATCCCGGCCAGATCGCTTTCGGCGCGGTATTCTCGGCCCGATCCCGCAAGCCGCATCGGAACGCCACGGGCCGTGAACCACTCAAAGGTCTTGTCCATCAACCGCCCTTTGGACGGCAGGCCGATCTTCAGCGTCATGGCGCAAGTCCCAGTTCCACAAGAAGGCCGGGGCGGATCACCCCGCCAACCGCGGGCGCCTCGCCGCCAAGCGCGCGGGTCAGCGCATCGTAGCGCCCGCCGGAGGCGACGGCGGGCAGATCCGGCCGGCCCGGGGCGATGAAACCGAAGACGAAGCCATCATAGTATTCCATCGATGTGCGCCCGTAGCTTGCCTCGAACGGCAGCGCCTCGGCATCGATGTTCCGGGCCGCCAGCGCATCGAGCCGCGCCGCCATGCGGGTGACGGCGGGTTGGATCGCCGGCATATCCACCGCAAGGTCGCGAAGCTGAGACAGCGCATTGGCCGAGGTTTCGCGGAGCGACAGCAGGGCATCCATCATCTCGGCCTCGGATTTTGAAAGCGGGGGCGCCGCCCGCTCCTCTTCCAGCCGGGTAAGCCGCGCCGCCACTTCTTCGCGGGATCGCAAGCCGATCTCGGGCGCATCGGATGGCGAAGGCGCGGCGGGCGGGAGCTGTTTTGAGAAGCGATCCAGCAACGCGCGGAACCTGCGCGGGCGCCAGAGGTGGCGAAGAAGGGCCGCGCGGCGGGCCTCTGTTACCCCCAGCCCGCCAATGGCCGCCGTCAAAAGACTGATATCGCCCGTGGCAACATCGAGCGCCGCGGGCGCCAGCATCACATGAAATCGCGCAAAAAGATCAGCATCGGCGCTGACCGCATCAGGGGCGCCGATCAACTCGTAGCCAACCTGAATGTACTCGGCAGGCCGCTCCACCCCATCGGGCGGCTGGCGGAACACGGTGCCCGAATAGGTGTATGCGCAGGGGCCGCCGAGCCCCGCCAGATGATGCCGCGCCACCGGCACGGTGAAATCGGGCCGGAGCATCATTTCGCCACGCAGCGGATCCTGCGTAACAAAGGCGCGGCCGCGAATGTCTTCCCCGTAAAGATCAAGCAGAATGTCGGCAGGTTGCAGAATATCCGTTTCCACCCGCGCCGCGCCTGCGGCCTCGAAGGCCGCGCCAAGCCGCGCGGCTTCGCCCAGAACGGCGGCAGAAGCCGTCATCGGCCCTGGCCGAGAAGGCGCTTCACTTCGGCCACAACATCGGCGCGCGGGGCCTCGAATTGCGCGGGCTGCGCCTTCCATTCCTCGTGGCTCGCGCTCTCGGCGATCTTGGCGCCAAGCACGAGATCCTTGATCTGCACCACCCCGCGCGCCTTCTCATCTTCGCCTTCGATGATGGCGACGGGGCTCTGCCGCTTATCGGCATATTTGAGCTGGTTGCCGAAATTCTTTGGGTTACCGAGGTAGACCTCGGCGCGGATACCGGCGCCCCGAAGCTCGGCCGCCAGCGCCTGATACTCCGCCATCCGATCCCGATCCATCACGGTCACCACAACGGGGCCCTCTGCCGCGCCGCCGATCCGGCCCTTGGCGCGCAGTGCGGCCAGAAGGCGATCCACGCCGATGGAGATACCGGTGGCTGGCACTTCCTGCCCGGTAAAGCGCTTGACCAGATCGTCATAGCGCCCGCCGCCCGCCACCGATCCGAACTGCCGCGGGCGGCCCTTCTCATCGCTGATTTCGAAGGTGAGTTCGGCTTCATAGACGGGGCCGGTGTAGTAGCCGAGGCCGCGAACGACCGAGGGGTCAATCACGATGCGGTCTTCGCCGAGGCCCTGTGCGCCCAAAAGCTCGGCAATGGCGCTGAGTTCGCTCACGCTGTTTTGGCCGTTTTCCGAGCCCGAAACGAGCGTTTCCAGCGCCTTGAGCGTTGCCGCACCGTCTGTCCTCTTTGCCTCGGTAAAGGCCATGATGATCCCGGCCTGCTCATCGCCCAGCTTCGCACCCTCGGTGTAGTCACCGCTCTCATCCTTGCGGCCGGGGCCGAGGAGCGCGCGCACGCCCTCCGGCCCCAGGCGATCGAGCTTGTCGATGGCGCGCAGCACGATGCCGCGCTCGGTGGCAAAACGGTCCGGATCGGTGGGATCGAGGATGCCAGCCACCTCCATCACCCCATTCAGAACCTTGCGGTTGTTCACCCGCACCACGTAATCGCCGCGCGGGATGCCCACGGCCTCAAGCGCCTCGGCCAGCATCGCGCAGATTTCGGCATCCGCCGCCATGCTGGCAGAGCCGACCGTATCGGCATCGCATTGATAGAATTGCCGAAAACGGCCCGGCCCGGGCTTTTCGTTGCGCCAGACAGGGCCCATGGCGTAGCGGCGATAGGGCGTGGGCAGATCGTTGCGAAACTGGGCGTAAACGCGGGCCAGAGGCGCGGTCAGATCATAGCGCAGCGCCAGCCAGGTTTCGTCTTCCTCCCAGGCGAACACCCCCTCGTTGGGCCGGTCCACATCCGGAAGGAACTTGCCGAGCGCCTCAACCGTTTCCACCCCGGAGCTTTCAAGCGGATCGAAGCCGTAGCGGCGGTAGACCTCCGCGATCGTTTCCAGCATCGCCTGGCGTTCGGTAACCTCGGCCCCGAAGTAATCCCGAAATCCCTTCGGCGGCTCCGCCTTGGGGCGGGGGGTTTTCTTCGGTTTGGCCATCGATTGGGCGCCTTATCTGGGATCGCGGCGCGGTCTAGCCCAGCCCTTCGCCATGGGCAAGCCGC
Source organism: Paracoccaceae bacterium (assembly GCA_028285485.1). Lineage (GTDB taxonomy): Bacteria > Pseudomonadota > Alphaproteobacteria > Rhodobacterales > Rhodobacteraceae > JANQPC01. The sequence continues at coordinate 100,129 of JANQPC010000100.1, forward strand.
GCGCCCTTCCCTATAAGCTGCCCATGGCCAGTGATGTGACAGCGCTCGAAGAACGCATCGCCCATCTCACCCGGATGGTGGACGATCTCTCCGATGTCGTCGCCCGCCAGGATGGCGAGATTGCGGACCTGCAACGGCGCGTGGCGATGCTGTTGGAACGCGAGGCGGGGCGCGAGGCCGCCGAAGGGGCGGCGGTGGTACTGGGCGATGAGCGCCCGCCGCATTACTAGGCGTCTTCCACCATCACCACGCCCGGAAGCGAGCGCAGCGCGCCCTTGATCTGCGGGTTGACCGGAAAATCATCCCCCAGAGTCACATCCACCTCTCCGGGAAGATCCGGCGCCATCAGGCAAAGCTGGATCGGGCCGCGACCGGCAAGCCCGCTTTCGCCCTTCGTACGCTCCAGAAGCGAGGCGACGGTTGGCACCGCGGTATCGTCATCAACAAAGATCCGCAGGCCCATCTGGCCCGCATCGGCCACGATCGTATCGATCGGTGCCGCCGCGCGGGCGAGAAGCTTGAGCTGCTCGGCCTCCATCGTGACATCCACCGTCAGAACAACGTTGGTGCCCGGCTCCAGATGCTCGCGCGCAGCCTCCAGCGTATCGGAGAAAACGGTTACCTCGTAAAAACCGGTGGGATCGGAAAGCTGCACGAAGGCAAAGCGGTTGCCGCGCGCCGATTTACGCTCCTGCCGCCCTGAAACCGCGCCCGCTATCTTGCCCACGAAGGCGCCCTCGCGGCCTGCCTTCTCGGTAATCTCCGCCAGCGTCATCACGTTCTTGCGCTTAAGCGGCCCGATGTAATCATCCAGCGGATGGCCGGAGAGGTAGAAGCCAACGCCCACATGCTCTTCCGTCAATCGCTCGTTCGGCAGCCAGTCATCCACCGGCGAAAGCCGCGGTTCGGGCAGATCGTCGCCGGCCTCGCCGAAAAGCGAGACCTGCGCGGAGCCACGCTGTTCGTGGATCGCGGCGGAATAGGCGGTGAGCGCATCGAGCGACTGGAACACCCGGCGGCGGTTGCGATCGAGTTCGTCAAACGCGCCGGCGCGGGCCAGCATCTCCAGCGGCCGTTTGCCGATCCGCTTGAGATCCACGCGGCGCGCGAAATCGAAGAGTGTGACGAACGGCTTTTCGCCCCGCGCCTCGGTAACAAGCCGCATCGCCTCGATGCCTACGTTCTTCAGCGCGCCGAGGGCATAGACCAACTTGCCATCGGCCACGCTGAACGTGGCCTCGGAGCGGTTGACGCAAGGCGGAACGATCTCAATCTCAAGCCCCCGGCGCACCTCTTCGGCATAGGTGGCAAGCTTGTCGGTAAGATGCAGATCGCAGTTCATGACACCCGCCATGAACTCCACCGGATGGTTCGCCTTCAGCCACGCGGTTTGGTAGCTGACCACCGCATAGGCGGCGGCGTGGGATTTGTTGAAGCCGTAATTGGCGAACTTCTCCAGAAGGTCGAACACCTCCTTGGCCTTCGCCGCCTCCACCCCGTTGGCCTTTGCGCCATCCACGAATTTCGGGCGTTCGGCATCCATCGCTTCCTTGATCTTCTTGCCCATGGCGCGGCGCAGAAGATCGGCGCCGCCAAGCGTATAGCCCGCCATCACCTGGGCGATTTCCATCACCTGTTCCTGGTAAACGATGATGCCTTGGGTTTCCTCAAGGATGTGGTCGATCAGCGGGTGAATGGATTCGCGTTCCCTGAGCCCGTTCTTCACCTCGCAATACTTCGGGATGTTCTCCATCGGCCCCGGCCGATAAAGGGCCACGAGCGCCACGATATCTTCGATGCAGGTGGGTTTCATGCGCCGGAGCGCATCCATCATGCCCGAACTTTCCACCTGAAACACCGCCACCGTCTGCGCACGCGCGTAAAGCTCATAGGATTTGGCGTCATCGAGCGGGATCGCGTTGATATCGATCTCAACGCCTCGCGCGGCGAGCAGATCGAGGGCGTTCTGGATCACGGTGAGCGTTTTGAGCCCGAGGAAATCGAACTTCACCAGCCCCGCCTGTTCCACCCATTTCATATTGAACTGGGTGGCGGGCATGTCAGATCTCGGGTCGCGGTAAAGCGGTACAAGCTCATCAAGTGGCCTATCCCCGATCACAACGCCCGCCGCGTGGGTCGAAGCGTTCCGAAGCAGACCCTCAAGCTTCATCCCGTATTGCAGAAGCCGGTCGACAACCTCTTCGCTGCGCGCCTCGGCGCGAAGCCGTTCCTCCTGCGCCAGCGCCTGTTCGATGGAAACCGGCTTCACCCCCTCAACCGGGATCATCTTTGAAAGCCGATCCACCTGCCCATAGGGCATCTGCAGTACCCGGCCCACATCGCGCACGGCGGCTTTTGAGAGCAGCGCGCCGAAAGTGATGATCTGGCCCACCCGATCGCGGCCATACTTGCCCTGTACATAGGCGATCACCTCCTCACGCCGATCCATGCAGAAATCGATATCGAAATCGGGCATGGACACGCGTTCGGGGTTTAGAAAGCGCTCGAAAAGCAGCGAATAGCGCAGCGGATCAAGATCGGTGATCGTTAGCGCATAGGCCACCAGGCTGCCCGCGCCCGATCCGCGGCCCGGGCCCACGGGAATGTTCTCGCGCTTCGCCCATTTGATGAAATCGGCAACAATCAGGAAGTAGCCGGGGAAACCCATCTGTTCGATGATCCCGAGCTCAAATTCGAGCCGCTCTTCGTATTCGGAAACCTCTGCGGCGTGGGGGATAACGGCGAGCCGCTCCTTCAGCCCCTCGCGGGCCTGACGCCGGAGTTCCTCCACCTCATCGTCCGCAAACCGGGGCAGGATCGGATCCTGACGCGGCACCGCATAGGCGCAGCGGCGCGCGATCTCCACGGTGTTTTCAATCGCCTCGGGCAGGTCGGCAAACAGCGCGGCCATCTCGGCCGGCGATTTGAAGTAGTGCTGCGGGGTCAGGCGGCGGCGCGGTTCCTGCTGATCCACATAGGCGCCTTCCGCGATACAGATCAGCGCATCGTGCGCCTCATAGATATCGGCGGTGGGAAAGTAGACGTCATTGGTGGCCACGAGAGGCAGATCATGGGCATAGGCCAGTTCCACATGCCCACGCTCTGACGCGCGTTCAGCCGCCGCCAGCGCGCCATCCTCGCCCGGGTGGCGCTGAAGCTCCACATAGAGCCTGCCCGGAAAGGCGCTGGCGAGATCTTGTAGAAGCGCTTCCGCCGGGCCCGCCTTGCCCGCGGCAAGAAGCTTCCCGATCGGCCCCATCGGGCCGCCCGTGAGGCAGATCACGCCCTCGGCGTGCCGCGCAAGTTCATCGAGGGTGATCTGCGGCTGGGGCTTCTCGGCATCGAGATAAAGATCGGAGTTGAGCTTCATCAGGTTGCCATAGCCCTCCTCGCTTTGCGCCAGGAGCACGAGGGGCGCGGGCGCGGGCGGGCGCCCTCCGGGCGCGGCTTTCTCATAGGCCAGATCCACCTGGCAGCCGACGATAGGCTGAACGCCCTCGCCCACCGCAGCGACGGAAAATTCCAGAGCGGCGAACATGTTGTTGGTGTCGGTCAGCGCCACCGCGGGCATATTCATCTTCCGGCACAGGCCCGGCAGCTTTTTCAATCGAAGCGCCCCTTCGAGAAGCGAGTATTCGGAATGGACGCGGAGGTGAATGAATCGGGGATCGCTGCTCATGGGGTGGACCATAGGAGCGCGGCACAGGGCCCGAAAGCCGAATGTCGCAGCCCCGCGGGCTATCGGCGGGGCCCCGCATCGTGAATGATGGCGTCATGCTGCGCCTTCTGTTCTGCCTGTGTGTTCTGGCCGCCCCCGCCCACGCCTTCCCGGTATCCCGCTGCATGAACCTCTCGAACCATCTCGAGGTGGGCCGCGACGGCAATTGGCACTACGGCTACCGCCCCGAACACATCGCGCGGATCGCGGCGGCGGGGTTCGATACGCTGCGCGTGCCCGCGCGGGTTTCGGATTACTTTTCGGATGGCGCGATTGCGCCGGGCTTCGCGGCCGAGCTGCGCGCCGTGATCGAAACGGCGCAGGCCGAGGGGCTCTTCGTGATCCTCGATCTGCACCACTACGACGCGCTTATGGAAGACCCCGAAGGCGAAGGCGCCCGCTTCGTAGCACTCTGGGCCGCGCTTGCGGCGAAGTTTGACGACATACCCGAAGGGCTTGCGTTCGAGCTTCTGAACGAACCGGTTGGGGAGCTTACGACGGACCGTGCCCTGCCCCTCTACGCCCGCGCACTGGCAGAGATCCGGGCACTGCAGCCAGATCGCTGGGTGATCTTCGGAGGCGCCGATTGGAATGCGGTGTCGGAACTCGCGGGGCTGCCCGATCCGGGCGATCCGCGCGTGATCCACACGTTTCACTATTACAGGCCTGATGCCTTTACCCATCAGGGCGCCACCTGGCGGGAGAACGCGCCGCCCTCCCCCGCCTATTGGGGCAGCCCCGAAGATCTTGCGCAGCTTGAGGCAGCTTTTGACAGCGCCGCAGCCCACCACACGCCCACGTTTCTGGGCGAGTTCGGCGTGATCCAGAATGCTCCGGCCGAGGATCGCCAAAGATGGCTGCGCGCCGTGCGGGAGGCGGCGGAAGCGCGCGGCATTCCATGGTGCCACTGGGGGTTTGGCGCCGGGTTCGGCGCTTTCGATCCGCAAACCGATACGTGGGACGCCGCGGTTCTTGAGGCCCTCTTCGAGTGATGCGCGCCTACAGTTGCCCATTTTTCGGGCACTTGCCTGTTTTTCAACGACACCCTGAAAGACCTTCGGTGCCTCCGCCGGGACGCGCCCTTGCACGCACACCGATTCAAGGCTTTTCTTCTGGGCAGGGAGCGCACGGGCTTTACGCCGCATCGGGCCAGTGCATCTGCGGGTTCTACCGCCGAAAAGAAAGCGGTCTTGATACAGCTCCGATGCCTGAAATCTCGTTTCTTCTCAACGGAGAGGCCGTTCGGATCGCGGATGCGGGCGCCACGGTCACGCTGCTTGACTGGCTACGCGAAGATCGCGGGCTTACCGGCACGAAAGAGGGCTGCAACGAGGGCGATTGCGGGGCCTGCACGGTGATGGTGACCGATGCGGATGGCGCGCGCGCGCTGAACGCGTGCATCCTCTTCCTGCCGCAGCTTCACGGCAAGGCGGTGCGCACCGTGGAGGGCGTGGCGAGCCCTGACGGTGCGCTGCATCCGGTGCAATCCGCGATGGTGGAACATCACGGCTCGCAATGCGGGTTCTGCACGCCCGGCTTCATCGTTTCGATGGCAACCGCGCATCTGAACGGGCGCCGGGATCATGACGATCAGCTTGCCGGCAATCTCTGCCGCTGCACAGGGTACGCCCCGATCATCCGCGCGGCAGAGGCTGCCGCGAGCGCACCGGTGCCCGACTGGATGCGCGATGTGCCGCCGGAAGCGGAGGCCTCTTCGGACGAGGCGTGTTTTCTGCCCGCAACCGCCGATGCGCTCGCGGCATGGTATGCCGATCACCCCGATGGAACCTTGATTGCGGGGGCGACGGATGTGGGGCTTTGGGTCACCAAGGGGCTTGCGGAGCTTTCGCCCGTGGCCTTCCTCGGCGGCATATCCGAACTGAAAGAGATCACCGTGAGCGAGGGTGAGATCCGGATCGGCGCGGGGGCCACCATGGCAGCCCTGATGCCCGTTCTCGCCGAACATCATCCTTCCTACGCCGAGCTTGCGCGGCGCTACGGGTCGGAGCAGGTGCGCCAGGCTGCCACGATTGGCGGCAATATCGCCAACGGCTCACCCATTGGCGATAACCCCCCGGCCCTGATCGCGCTTGGCGCCATGCTGCACCTTCGCAAAGGCGCCACCCGCCGCGCCCTGCCGATGGAGGCGTTCTTCCTTGAGTATGGAAAGCAGGATCGGGCGCTGGGCGAGTTTGTGGAAGCGATCTCGATCCCGCGCCAGCCCGACCGGCTGAAATGCTACAAGCTGTCGAAGCGGTTCGATCAGGATATCTCGGCGGTCTGCGGCTGTTTTTCGATCACCGTTGAGGGCGGCCAGGTGACAGGCGCGCGTGTTGCCTTTGGCGGCATGGCGGGCATCCCGAAGCGCGCAACTGCTGTCGAAAACGCCCTGATCGGCGCGGCGTGGACGGAAGAGACGGTGCGCGCGGCTCAGGCGCAGTTCGCGGAGGATTTCCAACCTCTGACCGACATGCGCGCCTCGGCAGCCTATCGCCTTGAAAGCGCGCAGAACATGCTTCTGCGCTACTTCCTCGAAGATCAGGGTACGGCGGCACATGTGCTGGAGGTGGCACCATGAGCGTGGCCAAGCCCCTTCCTCACGATGCCGCGCCGCTCCACGTGACGGGCCAGGCGCGTTATGTTGACGACATCCCCGTACCGGCGGGCGCGCTGCATCTGGCCTTCGGTGTATCGCCGGCGGCGCGCGGTGAGATTACGAAGCTTGATCTCCAAGCCGTACGGAACGCCCCGGGCGTTGCCCTGGTGCTCAGGGCAGAAGATCTGCCGCACCCCGCGGATACCTCGCCCTCGGCACATGACGAGCCGCTTCTGACCTCCGGTGCCGTGCACTACGCCGGCCAGGCGATCTTCCTGGTGGCGGCGACAAGCCATCTGGCCGCGCGCAAGGCCGTGGCCCAGGCGGTGATCGAGATCGAAGAACATCCCGCCATCATCACAATCGATGAGGCGCTTGCGGCGGGCAGCCGGTTCGAAGAGGGCCCCCGCATCTACCGGAAGGGCGATGCGGCAACGGCGATCTCAAATGCCGCGCATGTCATCGAAGGCACGATGGAGATCGGCGGGCAGGAACACTTCTACCTTGAAGGCCAGGCTGCGCTCGCCCTGCCGCAGGAGGGGGGCGATATGATCGTTCACTCCTCCTCGCAGCACCCCACCGAGATCCAGCACAAGGTGGCCGATGCTCTTGGCCTTCCGATGAACGCGGTGCGCGTGGAAGTACGCCGGATGGGCGGCGGCTTCGGCGGCAAGGAAAGCCAGGGCAACGCGCTTGCCATGGCCTGCGCAATCGTGGCCGCGCAAACCGGGCGGCCGGCAAAGATGCGCTATGACCGGGATGATGACATGATCATTACCGGCAAGCGCCACGATTTTCGTATCAGCTACCGGGTGGGCGTAGATGCCGAGGGGCGCATTGAAGGCATTGAATTCCTTCAATATTGCCGCTGCGGATGGAGCCAGGATCTTTCCCTGCCGGTGGCCGACCGGGCGATGCTGCATGCCGACAACGCCTATCACCTCCCGAACGCCCGGGTGGAAAGCCACCGGCTGAAAACCAACACCCAATCGGCCACCGCCTTCCGCGGGTTCGGCGGGCCGCAGGGCATGGTGGGGATCGAGCGGGTGATGGACCACATCGCCCATAAACTGGGCCGCGATCCGCTGGAGGTGCGCCGCGCTAACTACTACCGCGCGGAGGCCCCTGCGGGCCCCGGCACCGGGCGGCGCTTTGGCGGGGCGCATTCGCCAAAGGCCGAAGAAATCGGTCCGCAAACAACGCATTACCACATGCAGGTGGAGGATTTCATTCTCCACGCGTTGACGGAGCGCCTGCTCGAAACCTCCGATTACCACGCCCGCCGCAGCAGCATCGCGGCCTGGAATGCCGAGAACCCCGTTCTGAAGAAGGGTATCGCCTTCAGCCCGGTGAAATTCGGGATCAGCTTCACGCTGACACACCTCAACCAGGCGGGCGCGCTGGTGCATGTGTATCAGGACGGATCGGTGCATATGAACCACGGCGGCACCGAGATGGGCCAGGGCCTGTTTCAAAAGGTGGCGCAAGTGGCGGCCGACCGCTTTGGCATCCCGCCCGCGCAGGTGAAGATCACCGCCACGGATACCGCCAAGGTGCCCAATACCTCGGCCACCGCGGCCTCATCCGGCTCGGATCTGAACGGGATGGCGGTGAAGGCGGCCTGCGATACGATCCGCGACAGGCTTGCGGAGTTCATCGCCGAAAAGCATCAGGCCGCGCCTACCTCCGTGCGGTTCGCGGCAGGCCAGGTGCATGTGGGTGGCGAGAGCTATCCCTTTGAGGCGGTTGTGAAAGATGCCTACATGAACCGCGTGAGCCTCTCCGCCACCGGCTTTTACAAGACGCCCAAGATTGTGTGGGACAGGATCAAGGGCACGGGCCGGCCATTCTTCTACTTCGCCTATGGCGCGGCGGTGACCGAGGTGGTGATCGATACGCTCACGGGCGAAAACCGCATCCTGCGTGCCGACATCCTGCATGATTGCGGGGCCTCGCTGAACCCCGCCCTTGATATCGGGCAGATCGAAGGCGGCTACGTGCAGGGCGCAGGCTGGCTCACAACCGAAGAATTGGTCTGGGATGCCAAGGGGCGGCTTAGCACCCATGCGCCCTCAACCTACAAGATACCGGCATGTTCGGACCGGCCCGATATCTTCAACGTGGCGCTTTGGGAGGGCGAGAACCGCGAAGAAACGATCTATCGCTCAAAAGCCGTGGGCGAGCCGCCTTTGATGCTTGGCATCTCGGCCCTGCTGGCGCTTTCGGATGCCGCCAGCGCCTGCGGGCCGGCCTACCCCGATCTTCATGCGCCCGCGACCGCCGAGCAGGTGCTGGCGGCCGTAGAGCGGGCGCGCGGCGCATGAGCTTTGATCGGGATAGGCTTGCCGCGCTGATCGCAGCGCAGGGACCCGTGGCGCGGGTGGTGGTGGCCTCGGTGGCCGGATCGGCCCCGCGTGAAGAAGGCGCGGCCATGGCCGTTTGGGCCGATGGGCAAGATGGCACCATTGGCGGCGGGGCGTTGGAATTTTCGGCGGCAGAGCGCGCCCGCGCGGCGCTCGAAACCGGGGCGGACCGGTTCGACCGTGTGCCCCTCGGCCCGGCGGTCGCGCAATGTTGCGGCGGCAGCGTGGGGCTTCTTACCGAGATCTGGGGCGAAGAGCGGCTGGCCGCGCATCTGGGCGACGTGTTCGCGCGCCCCCTGCCCGGAAGGACAGGAGAGATGCCGCTCGCAGTGCGGCGGATCCTGCAGGCCGGGCGGGGCCAGGGCCTGCGCCCCAAGCCGGGCGTAACCGAGGGCTGGATGATCGAGCCGCTTTTGCGCCCCGAACGAGTGCTTTGGATCTACGGCGCAGGCCATGTGGGCCGCGCGCTCGTATCCGTGCTCGCGCCCCTGCCGGATGTGGCGATCACCTGGGTGGATACGGCGCCTGGGCGCTTCCCGGCAGAAGTGCCCGGCAATGTAAGCCCTCTGGTGGCCCAGAACCCCGCCGATGCCGTGCGCCACGCCCCGCCCACCGCGGAACACTTCGTGCTGACCTTCTCCCATGCCTTCGATCTCGAAATCTGCCACCGCCTTCTGGCCCGCGGTTTTCACCGCGCCGGGCTGATCGGATCTGCCACGAAATGGGCCCGGTTCCACAAGCGCCTCACCGCGCTTGGCCACACGCCCGAACAGATCGCGCGGATCACTTGCCCAATCGGCGATCCCTCTCTGGGCAAGCACCCCCAGGCGCTGGCCCTGGGCGTCGCAGCCGAGTTTGTTCGCGCCGGGCTTAGCCAGGGCGCCCGCGCCGAGGGCACAGGATGACCGCACCGCTCCTTTCCATCGAAAACGTCACCAAAGCCTATCCGGGCGTTGTCGCCAATAGCGATGTTTCGTTTGAGATTACACCCGGCGAAGTCCATGCGCTTCTCGGCGAAAACGGCGCGGGCAAATCCACCCTTGTGAAGATGATCTACGGGCTGGTTCGCCCCGATAGCGGCGCCATGCGCCTGAACGGCGGCCCCTTCGCGCCGCCCACGCCCAACGCCGCGCGGCAGGCGGGCATCGCGATGGTATTCCAGCACTTTTCGCTGTTTGAGGCGCTGGATGTGGCCGAGAACGTGGCGCTTGGGATGGAAAATCCGCCCCGCCCGCGCGATCTGGCGCGCCGGATCCGCGAGGTAAGCGAAACCTATGGCCTGCCGCTCGACCCTGCGCGCCGGGTGGGGGATCTGAGCGCAGGCGAACGGCAGCGCGTGGAAATCATCCGCTGCCTTCTGCAAGACCCAAAACTTCTGATCATGGATGAGCCCACAAGCGTGCTCACCCCCCAAGAGGTGGATATCCTCTTTCAGACTCTGCGCAAGCTTTCGGCGGAAGGCACAGCGATCCTTTACATTTCGCACAAACTCGAAGAAATCCGCGCGCTCTGCGATGCCGCGACGATCCTGCGGCGGGGCGAAGTGGTGGCCACCTGCGATCCGCGCGAGAAAAGCGCGCGCGAACTGGCCGAACTGATGGTGGGCGCCACGCTGGCTGTGCCCAACCGGGGCGGGGCGGTGCCCGGCGACGTTCGGCTTGAGGTCTCCGGCCTGACGGTTGCCCCGGCAAACCGCTTTGGCACCGGGCTGCGCGACGTGGCGTTCGAGGTGCGGCGCGGCGAGGTCTTCGGCGTGGGCGGCGTGGCCGGGAACGGGCAGGAAGACCTGCTTGCCGCGCTTTCCGGCGAAATCACTGCGGCGCCCGAAGCGATCCGGCTTGACGGGGTGGCCGTTGGTCATCTCGGGCCCAACAAGCGGCGGAGCCTCGGCATTCTTGCAGCCCCGGAAGAGCGGCTCGGCCATGCGGCCGCGCCCGATATGAGCCTGATCGAAAACGCGCTTCTCACCGGCGAGATCCGCGAAGGGCTGGGCCGGCGCGGGTTTCTCAATTGGCCCGCCGCCCGGCGCTTTGCCGACAGGATCATCGAAGGCTTTGACGTGCGCACACCCGGCCCCGCCCATGCCGCAAGATCGCTTTCGGGCGGGAACCTGCAGAAGTTCGTCATCGGGCGCGAGATCCTGCAACGGCCGGATGTTCTGATCGTCAATCAGCCCACCTGGGGCGTGGATGCCGCTGCCGCCGCCGCGATCCGCCAGGCGCTTTTGAACCTCGCCATCGAGGGGGCCGCGATTGTGGTGATCAGCCAGGATCTCGATGAAATCCTGGAAATCTCCGATCGCTTCGCGGCGCTGAATGAGGGCCGTCTGACCCCGCCGCGCCCGACCCAGGGGCTTACCATGGAAGAGATCGGCCTGATGATGGGCGGCGCACATGATATGGAGGTGGCCCATGTCGCGGAGTAACGCGGGATGATCCGGCTGGAAAAACGCCCCGAGCCCTCGCAGGCATGGACCTATGTAACACCGCTTCTCGCGGTTTTGGCCACGATGATTGCAGGCGGGATGCTTTTCGCGATCCTCGGAAAAGATCCCTTCGTGGCCATCCGCACGATTTTCTGGGATCCGCTCTTCAACGAACAGTTCGCCGCCTTCTCGCGCCCGCAGCTTCTGGTGAAGGCCGGGCCGCTGATCCTGATCGCCATCGGCCTGAGCCTGGGCTTCCGGGCGGGGATCTGGAACATCGGGGCCGAGGGGCAATACATCATCGGCGCGCTCTGCGGGGCGGGTGTGGCCCTGGCGTTCTACCCGCTGGAGGCGGTATTCATTTTCCCGCTGATGATCCTGGCAGGCGCGCTTGGCGGCTGGGCCTGGGCGATGATCCCGGGCCTTCTTAAGACCCAGTTCAACACCAATGAGATCCTCGTCTCGCTCCTTCTTGTTTACGTGGCCGAGCAACTGATGGCCTCGATGGCGCTGGGGCTATTGCGCAACCCCGACGGCGGCGGGTTTCCGGGAAGCCGGAACCTGGGCGACTATCCCGCGGCCTCGAATGAAGAGCTGATTGCGGGAACCGGCATGCATTGGGGCGTGGTGGCCGCGTTCATCGCGGTAATCTTCGCCTACATCCTGCTCAACCGCCACCGCATGGGCTACAACATCCGCCTAGCCGGGCAAGCGCCGCGCGCGGCGCGGTTTGCGGGCGTGAACGCCACGCGGCTTGTGCTGTTCTGCCTTGGGCTCTCGGGCGCACTGGCGGGGCTTGCGGGGCTTTTCGAGGTGGCAGGCCCTGCAGGCCAGATCACCATCGATTTCAACGTGGGCTACGGGTTTACAGCAATCATCGTCGCCTTCCTGGGGCGGCTGCACCCGGTGGGCATCCTCTTCGCCGGGCTCCTGATGGCGCTGACCTATATCGGCGGCGAACTGGCGCAATTCATGCTGGGCCTGCCTGCCGCGGCGATCCAGGCCTTCCAGGGGATGCTTCTGTTCTTCCTGCTCGCGGGGGATGTTCTAACGAATTACCGGATCCGGATCGGCCGGGCGGAGGTGGCGTAATGGATCTCTCTTCGATCGATCCGATCCTGCTGATCGCCGCGCTGATCGTGGCGGCCACGCCTATTCTGCTGGCCGCGATTGGCGAATTGGTGGTGGAAAAGGCGGGTGTTCTGAATCTCGGCGTTGAGGGGATGATGATCACCGGCGCAATCTGCGGCTTCGCCGTTGCGGTGGAAACGCAGAACCCCGCGCTTGGGTTTATCGGCGCGGCCCTCGGCGGCGCGGCCCTGTCGCTGATCTTCGGGTTTCTCACGCAATACCTCTTGTCAAACCAGGTGGCGACGGGCCTTGCGCTTACGCTCTTCGGCCTTGGGATCTCGGCCCTGATCGGGCAGGCCTATATCGGGGTGAAGCCGCCGATCACCGCCGATCTCGATATTCCGCTTCTGAGCGATGTTCCGGTGATCGGCCCGATCCTCTTCCAGCATAATCTGATGGTCTACCTCTCGCTCGGGATCGTGGCGGGCGTCTGGTACCTGCTGAAATACACCCGTGTCGGCCTTGTGCTGCGCGCGGTGGGGGAAAACCACGATGCCGCCCATGCGCTGGGCTACAAGGTTGTGCGGATCCGGATGCTCGCCATCGCCTTCGGGGGCGCCTGCGCGGGGCTTGGCGGCGCCTATCTCAGCCTCATCCGGGTGCCGCAATGGACAGAGGGGATGACGGCGGGTGCGGGTTGGATCGCCCTTGCCATCGTGGTCTTCGCCTCGTGGAAGCCGTGGCGCGTTTTGCTGGGCGCCTATCTTTTCGGCGGCATCACGGTGTTGCAGCTAAACCTGCAGGCGGCGGGCCTGAAGATCCCCGTCGAATACTTGTCGATGAGCCCGTATCTGATAACGATCCTGGTGCTTGTCATTATGTCGGCTGATCGAAGCCGGGCGGCGCTGAATGCCCCCGCAGCGCTTGGCCGGCCGTTTCACGCCTCAAGTTGAGGCCAATCGAACGCGGGCCGGGAAGCGGGCCGCAGAACCTGGGGAGACACTCATGAATATCAAAACCCTCCTGGCGGGCGCCACGCTCGCGTTTGGGATCGGGGCTGCCGCCCATGCGGATGATCCGCTGAAGGTGGGCTTCGTCTATGTGGGGCCGGTGGGCGATTACGGCTGGTCCTACGAACACAACGAAGGCCGTCTGGCCGTGGAAGAGGCGTTTGGCGACAAGGTGGAAACCACCTTCGTGGAAAGCGTGCCGGAAGGCGCGGATGCCGAGAGGGTGATGACCCAGATGGCGCTTTCGGGCCACGACCTGATCTTCACCACCTCGTTTGGGTATATGGACAGCACCATCGCGGTGGCCGAGAAATTCCCGGACGTGAAGTTCGAGCATGCCACCGGCTATAAACGCGCCGATAACGTTTCCACCTATTCGGCCCGGTTTTATGAAGGCCGCGCCGTGATCGGCCATATCGCGGGCAAGATGACGGAATCGAACGTGGTGGGCTACATCGCCTCGTTCCCGATCCCCGAAGTGATCCGCGGCATCAACTCCGCCTACCTGCACGCCAAGAAGGTGAACCCCGATGTCGAGTTCCGTATTGTCTGGGTTTACACATGGTTCGATCCGGCCAAGGAGGCTGATGCGGCGCAGGCGCTGATCGATCAGGGCGCCGACATTCTGATGCAGCACACCGATTCCACGGCCCCGATGACGATTGCCGAGGAAAAGGGCATCCTCGCCTTCGGCCAGGCGTCTGACATGATCAATTTCGGCCCCAACTCGCAGCTCACCTCGATTATTGATAACTGGGCGCCCTACTACGTTGCGCGCACCCAGGCTGTGATGGATGGCACCTGGGAAAGCGCGGATACCTGGGATGGTATCGAGCCCGGCATGGTGGCCTTCGCGGCGATGTCCGACAAGATCCCGGCCGACGTGCGGGCCGAGGCAGAGCAGATGATCGAAGACATCAAGTCCGGCGCCTACCACCCGTTCACCGGGCCGCTCAACAAGCAGGATGGCTCCGCCTGGCTTGGCGAAGGTGAAGTGGCCGATGACGGCACGCTGGCTGGCATGAACTTCTACATCGAAGGGCTTGCGGGCGACATTCCGAGCTAAGCTACCCCGCTCTGCAGCTGAAGCCCGCGCCCGCCCGGCGCGGGCTTCTTTTTTGGGGCGCACCGAGGGTTACACCATTGCCTATGCCGGCGCGGCGGGCATCGAGGCCGGCTAACACGAAAAGCGGCGTGCCAACGGCGCCCTTTGGCTTGCCAGGCGGCACGCGGAGTTTACCGCCCCGCCGCCAGCCCGCGCACATGATTGGGCCCGCGCCTTTCAGCGCGGGCCCACAGAGTGCGGAGTGGAGTGGAATGGATCAGACGAATTCGGGCCGGTAATCCGGGGCCTCGGGCAGGCGGTAGCGGGCGGCGGCGGGGAAGGCCGCATCTTTCCGGCCGAGTTCGGGGAAAAGCGCCACAAGGCTATCGGCTGTGGGGGCATCCAGATGCGCGAGGCTGGCCTGGGTGGGCCGGTAGCTTTCCACCGGCAGGCCATCGGCCGCGAAGACCTGATGCGCATCGAAAACGATGTTGTAATAGGTCACCTCGCCCGCGATCTTTTCAACATAGGCATCGTCGCTGGCCTCGGCGATGCTGTGGGCGGGGATGAGAGAGGATTCAGTGTCCGGCACATCCGCAAGGCGGTAGCCCGGCACGAGAATGCGGTGCCCACCGGCCAACGAAAGCTCGCGCTGGGGCATCATCGGCCCGATGGCCCGCGGTTTCAGCCTCACGGGCGCCAGGGCGGGGTCGGCGGCGATCTCGGCTTCCGTCACCGTCCGCGTCCAGACCATGCGCACGGGCTGAAGCCCGTTATCTCGGGTCACGATCAGATCGCCCTTGCGGATGTTCTCCATCCGCCGCGGGCCGCAGGGCGTGCGGAGCGAAGCCTTGGCCGTCAGCCCCTGGGAAGGAAGGCAATCAGGCCGGGGCTCGCGGATCTTCGTCAATGCGTTCATGGCTCACTGTCCGAAAAACTGTTTCGTGACGCAGCTTTGGCGGGGAATGTGGCACGATTGGGGTAAACGAGTGGTCGCAGTCAGGCGCCCTATGGGGGTGGCGAAAGCCTGCCGATATCGGCGGAAATCCCCATCTGATTTCAATAAGTTAGAAAGGATGATGCGGGGTTTGACGCGCCTGGCTAGGTAAAATCGTCATTAAGCTAAACCGCGGCGCGAGGCGCCTTGGCACGGCGCGCGCCAAGTTCTGGGCCGAATCGCCCCTCAAACGGGCAACACTTGCCCTCCACTGCGCTGTTTGTCCGCCCAACCCCTTCAGATTACGTCAATTTTGCGGCGGCACGCCGCAAAACGGGCGCCTAGCCATCGGCGCGAATGCGGGCATTGGCCCCGTCATACGGGCAATCTTCCGTCACCGTCGCAGGCCAGAGCCGATCGAACATCTTCACCTGAAGCGCCGTGCCCGGGGCTGCGGCCTCTGGGGCCACGTACCCCATGCCGATCGATTGGCCGAAATGCACGGAATAGCCGCCTGACGTGAGCCGCCCCACACGCTGATCGCCCATGTACAGCGCCTCGCGGCCCCAGGGATCGGCGTCTTCGGGGCCATCCACCAAAACGGTCACGCATTTCACTCGCAACCCGGTTTCCACCATGCGCGCTTTGCCGTGGAACTCTTTGCCAAGGTCCACAAACCGGTCGAGCCCGCCTTCCAGCGGCGTGGCATCGCGGCCAAGCTCTGTCCCAAACGCGCGGTAGGATTTCTCCTGCCGCAACCAGTTCTGCGCCCGGGCGCCCACCGGCTTGATGCCATGCGCTTCACCGGCCTCCATCAGCCTGTCCCACAGGTAATTCTGCATCTCCATGGGGTGATGCAGCTCCCATCCAAGCTCACCGGTATAGGCCACCCGCACCGCCATCACCGGGCACATCCCAAGCTCGATCTCGCGCATCGACAGCCACGGGAACCGCTTGTTGCTGAGCGCTGTCGCCGGATCGGCATCGCGGATCAGTTCGGCCAGCACGTCGCGCGACTTCGGCCCTGCAATGGCGAAGACGCCGTATTGCGAGGTCACGTCTTCCGCGTTGATCCGGCAGAACTCTTCTTCTTTGTCGGCAATCGCCTTGTAGAGGTAATCCTCGTCATAGGCATGCAGCCCGCCGGCCGAGACAAGGTAGTAGCGATCCTCACCCTCGCGCACGATGGTGTATTCCGTCCGCGTCGTGCCGTGATCTGACAGGGCGTAGGTCAGGTTGATGCGCCCGACCTTCGGCAGTTTGTTGGTGGTAAACCAATCGAGGAACGCCGTTGCGCCCGGCCCGCTCAGCCGGTGCTTGGCAAAGGCGGTGGCGTCAATCAGGCCCACGCCCTCGCGGATCGCCTTCGCCTCCTCCACCGCATATTGCCACCAGCCGCCGCGCCGGAAACTGCGCGCGTCATGGTCAAAACTGTCAGGCGCGCCTGTTGGCCCGTAGTAGTTGGGCCGTTCCCAACCGTTCACCTGCCCGAACTGCGCGCCGAGCGCCTTCTGCCGGTCATAGGCGGGCGCCGTGCGGAGGGGGCGGCAGGCTTCGCGCTCTTCATCGGGGTGATGCAGGATGTAGACGTGGCTATAGCACTCTTCATTCTTCCGCATCGCATATTCGGTGGTCATCCAGGGCCCGTAGCGCTTGGGATCGAGGGACCCCATATCGATCTCGGCCTCTCCCTCGACCATGAGCTGCGCCAGGTAGTGCCCCGTGCCCCCGGCGGCGGTGATGCCGAAGCTAAAGCCCTCGGCCAGCCACATGTTGCGCAGCCCCGGTGCGGGGCCGAGCAGCGGATTGCCATCGGGCGTGTAGCAGATCGGGCCGTTGTAATCGTCTTTCAGCCCCACGGTTTCCGAAGACGGAATCCGGTGGATCATGCTCATGTATTCTTCTTCGATCCGCTCCAGATCGAGGGGGAAGAGATCGGCCCGGAAGCTTTCGGGAACCGCGTATTCAAAACGCGCCGGCGCCCCGTACTCGTATGGCCCGAGGATCCAGCCGCCGCGTTCTTCGCGCACATACCATTTGGCATCGGCATCGCGCAGAACGGGATGTTCGGGGTTTGACTTGCGCCATTCCTGCAGGGCGGGATCAGGTTCCGTCACGATATACTGGTGCTCAACGGGGATCGCAGGGATCTTAATCCCCAGAAGTTGCGCGGTGCGTTGGGAATGGTTGCCGGTGGCCGTGACCACGTGTTCGGCATGCACCGTCACCTGCTCATCCGAAGGCACCAGGTTGCCACCCTTTTCAACCATCTTGGTGCAGAGCACATCCCAGTGATCGCCCGTCCAGGTGTATCCGTCCACCTGCCACTTCCGCTCGATCGTCACGCCCCGCTGCCGCGCACCCTTGGCCATCGCCTGGGTCACATCCGCCGGGTTTATGTAGCCGTCTGTCGGGTGGTAGATCGCGCCCTTCAGATCCTCGGTGCGCACCAGCGGATAGCGCTCCTTGATTTGCGCGGGTGTCAGCCACTCATAGGGCACTCCGCAGGTCTCGGCGGTGGAGGCATAGAGCATATACTCATCCATCCGGGCATCCGTCTGTGCCATGCGCAGGTTGCCCACCACGTAGAAGCCCGGGTTCAGCCCCGTCTCTTCCTCCAGCGTCTTGTAATACTTGATCGAGTAGTCGTGGATGTGGGTCGTGGCGTAGGACATGTTGAAATAGGGCAGCAGCCCTGCCGCATGCCAGGTGGAGCCGCTGGTCAGTTCATCACGCTCCAGAAGCATCACCTCGCCCCACCCGGCCTTGGCCAGATGGTAGGCGATAGACGTGCCAACGGCCCCGCCGCCGACAACGAGGGCTTTCACATGGGTCTTCATCGCGGGGCCTCTGCATCTTCTCCGTTCTCGAAACGCTAGCAGAGCCGGGCGCGGGCCGTGACAACCTTCCGACGAAACAGCCGGAAAAAGCGACGCACCCCTCTGGCAACACTGCCTGTTTCGGGCGCGCAACCGTTTCCACCAGCGCCGCCGGGGCGCCTGACCCATTGGCGCGTGGCCGATCCTGCGCTATCCCGCCCGCGAGGCATCTCAAGCGCGAATGCGCCCGGTTCGGCAGGATCACAGCCATGCACAGCTACTCGCTCGCCACATACGTTCTGCAGGAACGGCATATGCCGATCCTGCGCGATTGGCTGGCGTTTCTGCACCACCCGCCCGAGGCGCTCATTGTCCATATCGCCGACGATCCCGCCATCGCGGCGGCGCTCGAAGCGCTCTGCCGCGAGGTGGGGATCGCACTAAAGATCGTGCGCGCGGTCACGGTGGCCGATGTGGCGCGCGGCGAAGCGGGGCTGATGGCCGAGCAATTCGCGGCAGCCAGCTCGGAATTTATGGTAGTAATGCGGCTTGATACCTTTGTCTTCCGCGACGGCGATCCCGATTGGTTGCAGCCCGTATTCGAGGCGCTCGCCGAGGATCGCTACGTGTTCTTCACCGCTGCCCAGAACCGCTTTCGGGGCGACAGGGCGCTGGACGGCACGCCGTTTCTCACCACCCGGCATGTGAGCAACAATCTGGCCATCTACCGGCGCGAGAAGTGGCTCAGCATGCAGGCCCACGCCAAGGAGCATCAGCTTTTCGATCCCGCGCGGAAGCTTTTTGCGGAACGTTCGGTGATCATGTTCTGCTTCGATCAAAAGGTGCACGGCATTCGCCGCCTTTCGGGCCCAAACTGGCGCGCGCTGCACACAAACGCCTGGGATGACAGGATGTTCGACGTGCGCCAGAACGCCATCGATGGCGTGGGGCTCGGCCCCTATCTCGCACCTTTCGAGGAAGATAAGTGGCATCCGTGGGAGCGGTACTATGGCCACCCGCGCCCAGGCCTCGCAGCGCTTCCGGCATTCTGGCTTCAGGAGATGCGGGGCTACCTGCGGCGCGGCGGCCCCCGCAAGTTCCCGATGCCGCTGGAGTGATGCCTAAAGCATTGCCGGAACAACAAGATCGGGCGGGCGGTGGCCATCATCGAAGGTTTTGATGTTGATGATGACCTTTTCGCCCATCTCGAGCCGCCCCTCCTCGGTTGCCGAACCCATATGTGGCAGCAGCACCACGTTGGGAAGTTCGGCGAGCCGCGGATTAATCTCGCGGCGCCGTTCGAACACATCAAGCCCGGCGCCCGCTATCTCGCCCGCCCGCAGCATCCGGGTCAGCGCGTTTTCATCGATCACCTCTCCGCGCGACGTGTTCACGATCACCGCCGTGGGTTTCATCAGCTTGAGCCGCCGTGCATTGATCAGATGGAAGGTGGAGGGCGTGTGCGGGCAGTTGATCGAAAGAACGTCAACCCGGCTGACCATCTGATCGAGGCTCTCCCAATAGGTGGCTTCAAGCGCCTCTTCGATCTCCGGCCGCAAGCGCTTTCGGTTGTGATAATGCACCTGCATTCCGAAGGCCGTGGCCCGGCGCGCCACCGCCTGCCCGATCCGGCCCATGCCGAGGATGCCAAGCCGCCGCCCGCCAATCCGCTGGCCCAGAAAGGCAGTGGGCGCCCACCCATCCCATTCGGCCCGCTGCATCACGCCAAGGCCCTGCGGGATCTGGCGGGTGACTGCAAGCATCAGCGCCATTGTCATATCGGCGGTATCGTCGGTCACCACGCCCGGGGTGTTGGAGACGTGAATGCCCCGCTGGCGCGCCGTGTGCACATCGATGTGATCCACACCCGCCCCGTAATTCGCGATAAGCTTCAGCCTGTCTCCGGCCTGGGCCAGAAGGCTCGCATCGATCGGATCTGTCAGCGTGGGCACCAGAACATCGGCGCTGCGCATGGCCGCCGCAAGCTCCTCCCGCCCCATTGGATCGTCGCTCTCACGCAGGGAAACATCGAAGAGTTCGGTCATCCTGGTTTCGACCGCTTCGGGAAGCCGTCGCGTCACCACAACACGCAACCGATCAGACCCCATGCGCAATGCCTCCCGTCTTCCCTTTCGGCGCCGTCGGTGGCAAAGTGACAAGGAACGAAAGCAGTAGCAACCCGGCTTCGCGCCGGGCGAAAAACGAAAACGAAGACAACAGGCTTGATCCGAGGGATGGTGAGATCTTGCGCGCTCGTAAGGGTGGCCGCGGCAACGCTTCTGGCGGCGGTGGCAACGGCTGGCGTGGCTGAAGAGCTTCGGGGGCCGGTGACGAACCTGCCAATGCCCCGATTTGTCTCGCTGAAGGCGGCGGAAGGCAACGCGCGGCGGGGCCCTTCGCTTTCGCACCGTATCGATTGGGTGTTCAAACACCGTGCCATGCCGCTGGAGGTTACCGGCGAATACGGCCACTGGCGGCGGGTGCGTGATCGCGATGGGGCGGGCGGCTGGATGCACTATTCGCTTCTCTCCGGCGCCCGCACCGTGATCGTGGCCGAAGATATGACGACGCTGCGCATGAAGCCCGAAATTGGCGCGGCGGTTGTGGCCCATGCCGAGGCGGGCGTTGTGGCGCGGTTGGGCGATTGCACCCTTGATTGGTGCCGCATCAGCGCGGATGGCCGCCGTGGCTGGGCTCCGAAGGCGGCGCTTTGGGGCGTGGAGCCAGGCGAAATCCGCGATTAACCGCCGGGCCGTTCGCCCATGAGATAGCGCGCGCCGGGGCCGTTTGTGCCGGCTTTATCCTTGGGATTGTACAGCGCGCATCGCTTCAGCGAGAGGCAGCCGCAGCCGATACAGCCATCAAGGCTGTCGCGCATCTTCTCCAGCGTTGCGATCCGCGCATCGATCTCGTCGCGCAGCCCCTCGCCGATCCCGCGCCAATCGGCTTCCGTAGGCGTGCGGTGATCGGGCAGGCCCGCCAGAACCTCGCCGATCCGGGAGAGTGAGAATCCGAATTGCTGCAGAATGCGGATGAACGAAACCCGGCGGATATCAGATCGACGGAAACGCCGGCTTCCGCCGCGGGTGCGGGCCGCATGCAAGAGCCCGCGCTCTTCGTAAAAGCGCAGCGCCGAGGCCGCGAGGCCCGTGCGCCGGCCGAGTGTTGTGATCGTGATTTCCGGATCAACCATTTTCAACCGTTTGTTTGAGAACGATATTTTTCCCTTTACCTCAAGTACACTTGAACTTTTAGCGTGCAAGCCATCTAAATGGAAGGATCCGATATGGCCACCGCAAAACTCGAACATCTCAACATCACTGTCAGAGACCCCGATGCCACCGCCGCCTGGATGGGGCGCCTTTTTGGCTGGCACGTGCGCTGGGAAGGCGCGGCCATGCAAACGGGGCGCACCGTGCATGTGGGCGATGATGAAAGCTACATCGCGCTTTTCAGCCCCGCCGAGGATGTGGCCCCCGGATCCTCAAGCTATGCCACGCTGGGCGGCTTCAACCATCTTGCGGTGACGGTGGATGACCTTGATGCCATGGAGGAACGCGTGAAGGCGGAGGGGTTTGAGACCAAAAACCATGCCGATTACGAACCCGGGCGGCGCTTCTACTTTCACGATCAAGACGGGATTGAAGTGGAGGTTGTCTCTTACGCCTGAGGCGCGAGCTCGGCCCAAAGATCGGCAAGCTCGTGCCAGAGCCGATCCGAGGCCGCCGTCAGCAGCATGCCCTGGTGAAGCGTTGGGGCATAAGCCCGGCCATCCAGCAGCCGGGCCACGCCACCGGCCTCACGCACCGCCAGCACGCCCGCCGCATGATCCCACGGCATCAGAGCGCCGTTCAAACCGAAGGCTACATGGCCCTGAGCCTGGTGGCGGTATTCGTGGCAGGAGCAGCGCAGGCTCTGGGTGCGTTGGAAGCGCGGCAGGGTTTCCGCGATCAGCGCTTGGTGGGGCTTTGAAAAAAGGTTGAGGCCCACAAAGCCGAATGCATCGCCGGCGCGGCCCGGGTCATCGGGCATCGAAAGCTGCACCAGCGCGCGGGCAGGCCCCGCGAACCATGCGCCGCCGCCCGCCCGCGCGATGACCCAATCATCGCCTGTGGGATCGTAGAGAAGGCCAAAGATCGTCTCTCCATCCCTCAAAACCGCAAGGATCACGCCGTAGACGGCCAGGCCATGGGCAAAGTTCCACGTCCCGTCAATCGGATCGATCACCACGGTCAGTCCGGGCGCCCCGGCGCCCTCAAGGATTGTGGGATCTTCCGAGACCGCCTCTTCACCGATCACCCGTGCACCGGGCAGGATCTCACCGACCGCCGCTGTGAGCGCCACTTCGGCGGCGGTATCGGCCACGGTGACCAGATCATCAGGCGCCGATTTCGCCCCCACCTGCCCCGCGCCCAGGGCCCGGAACCGGGGCGTGATCTCCGCCGCCGCCACACGGCGCACCGCTTCGATAAGCGCCGCCTCTTCGGCAGCGTCTAGCAGGCTCACGCAGCCAGCCCCCGGCCCTTCAGAAGCGCCTCCACACTGGGCAGCGCGCCGCGGAAGGCGAAATAGAGCGCATCGGCCTCTTCCGTGCCCCCCTTGGAAAGCACATGCGTTTCAAGCCGTTCGGCGATCTCGGCATCAAAGGCATCGCCAGCCTCTTCGAATGCCGCGAAGGCATCGGCATCCATCACTTCCGACCACATGTAGCTGTAGTATCCGCTGGAATAGCCGTCGCCCGAAAAGACATGAGCGAAATGCGGGGTGGCGTGGCGCATGGAAATCGCGCGCGGCATGCCGATCTCTTCAAGCACCTCCGCCTGCCGCTGCATCGGATCCGCAGGCGCCGGGCCATCGTGGAATGCCAGATCAACAAGCGCAGAAGCCACGTATTCCACTGTCTGAAAACCCATGTCATAGGTCGTGGCCGCCAACACGCGTTCCCGCAGCGGCTCCGGCATCGGTTCGCCTGTCTCGGCATGAATGGCGAATTCGGAAAGCACTTCGGGCACTTCCAGCCAGTGTTCGTAGAGCTGGCTGGGCAGTTCCACGAAATCGCGGGCCACCGATGTGCCGGAGACGGATTCGTAGGTCACATCCGAAAGCATCTGGTGCAGCGCATGACCGAACTCATGAAAGAGCGTGTGGGCATCGTCGTAAGACAGAAGCGCGGGCTGCCCTTCGGCAGGTTTGGCGAAATTGCACACGTTCAGCACAACGGGGCGCACCTCGCCCCCAAGCCGCCGCTGCGCGCGGGGGGCCGAACACCAGGCGCCGGAGCGTTTGGAGGGGCGGGCGAAGTAATCGCCGACGAATACCGCCACATGGGCGCCATCCCGCGTTACCTCCCAGGCCCGAGCGTCGGGGTGATGAAGCGGCACCTCTACCGGCGCGAAGGACAGGCCGAACAGGCGGCTGGCACAGGCGAACGCCGCGTCAATCATCCGGTCGAGCTGGAAGTAGGGCTTCAGTTCTGCTTCATCGAGATCATGCTCCGCCTTGCGGCGGCGCTCTGCGTAGTAGTGCCAATCCCAGGGTTCGAGCGGGCCGGCATGGCCATCGGCGTGCAACATCTCCTCCAGCCGCGCGGCATCGCGTTCGGCTGCAGCCCGCGCGGGCGCCCAAACCCGCATCAGAAGGTCGCGCACGTTCTCGGGCGTCTTCGCCATCTCCGTTTCAAGCTTGTAGGCGGCAAAGCTTTCATAGCCCAGAAGCCCGGCCCGCTCTTCACGCAGTTTGAGGATCTCGGCAGCGATGGCGCGATTGTCGGTTTCCCCGCCATTGGCGCCCCGCGCTGTCCAGGCTCGGTAGGCTTTCTCACGCAGGTCGCGGCGCGGGGAAAACTGCAGAAACGGCACGACGAGCGAGCGTGAAAGCGTAACAACCGGGCCCTCCGCCCCGCGCTCGGCCCCCGCACCATGCGCCGCTGCCATGAGAAAGTCCGGCAAGCCCTCCAGCCCGGCGGAATCAAGCGGCATGGCCCAGGCCTTTTCATCCGCCAGAAGGTTCTGCGTGAACTCCGTGCCCAGCACCGCCAGCCGCTCTTTCACCGCCGTCAGCCGATCCCGCGCCGCGCCTTCAAGCCGGGCACCTGCACGCACGAAGCCGCGCCGGGCAAGCATCAGAACGCGCGTCTGTTCCTCTGAAAGGCCCAGAGTTTCGCGGGCCTGCCACAGCGCCTCGATCCGCGCAAAGAGCGCGGCGTTCATCGTGATCTCAGAGCCGTAGGCGGAAAGCTTGGGCGAGAATTCCCGCATCAAGGCATTGCGGGCGTCATTCGTGTCTGTCCCCGCCAGCGTGTAGAAGGTGGAAAGCACGCGGCCCAGCGTTTCATCGGCCAGTTCAAGCGCCTCGATCGTATTGGCAAAGCTGGGCGGCTCATCGCGTTCGGCAATCGCGGCAATCGTGGCGCGCGCCTCGGCCAGCGCGGCATCCACCGCGGGGGCGAAATCATCGTCAACAATCGCGCCGAAGGGCGCAATTTCAAACGGCGTGGTCCAATCGGCGAGAAGAGGGTTGGGCATGGCGGGCTCCAGATAGGTTCCCCCACACCTAGAGCCCCGCGCCCGCCCCTACCAGAGCTACTCGACGATGATGGTGATCACGCTTGAAACAATCGGCGGATCATGGGGCACATGGCCCGCATCTCCCAGCACAAGCTGCAGCGTGTGCTCGCCCGGAGGCAGATCCAGCATAACCTCGGTCTGCCCACCGCCGAAATGGCGGTGGTTCTCGTCATTGGGGATCGCAAGTTCAAGCTCTTCTGCGCCGAACTCACCTTCTCCGAACGGCGCGCGGTTGATGAAAAGATGGTGGTGGCCGGTGCCCTCCCGCTCCACTTCCGCGGGGGCCACGCCCATGCCGCTCAGCCCAAAGTTAATCCGCACCGGGCTTTGCACCGTCGCGCCATCTTCCAGCCCCACGAAGTAGACCGCCGCACCTTCCGGCGCAGGCGTGCCCTGGGCGAACGCGGCCCCGGCGGCAAAAATGCAGGCAAAAGCGAGTTTTTTCATAACATTTCCTCCCATATGGGAAGAAAACCTAGCTCTGAGCGGCGTTATCGCCAGTTCCGGCGGCCTGCCCGCAAACGGGGCAGTCGGCGCGGCGGGAGAGGGCGAAGGTACGGGCTTCGCTCAGAAACGCGTCGTAAATCAGCATCCGGCCCCGCAGCCCCTCCCCGGTTCCAACGATCTCCTTGATCGCCTCAACCGCCATCATCGTGCCCACGACCCCCGGCAGCGGGCCGAGCACCCCGCCTTCAGCGCAGGAGGGCGCAAGGCCCGGTGCGTTCGGCTCTGGAAACACGCATCTGTAACAGGGCGTGCCATCGGCCGGCGCGAAGGTTGAAACCTGCCCCTCCCACTGCGAAAGCGCACCCGAAATCAGGGGCCGCCCCACAGCACAACACGCCGCGTTCACCGCATAGCGGGTCTCGGTATCGTCGCAGCCATCAAGCACCAGATCGTATTCGGCGATCAGGCTCTCGGCGATCTCAGGCGTCAGCCTGCGGTTATAGGGGCGCACGGTCAGGAAGGGGTTCTGCGCCTCAAGCGCCATCTTGGCGGAGAAGACCTTGGGCAACCCGATCCGCGCATCGGTGTGAATGACCTGCCGTTGCAGGTTGTCGTTTGACACCACATCGTCGTCGATCACGCCAAGCGTGCCCACCCCCGCGGCGCCAAGGTAGAGCAGCGCGGGCGATCCAAGCCCCCCGGCCCCGACAACCAGAACCTTGGCCTCTTTCAGCCGCTTCTGGCCCTGCCCGCCGATTTCGCGCAGCACGATGTGGCGCGCGTTGCGTTCGGTTTCCACCGAAACGCTGGCGGCCTGCGCCTGCGGCCTGTTTTCCTCCCGCACCCGGCCGCGAAGTTGCTTAAGCCCCTGGCTGTAGCCCCAAACCGCCAGCCCCAGGGCGCCGATCAGGAACCATTCGCCCTTCGTGCCGCCGAGAGAGGCGCGAAGCGGATGCGTTTCGGGAAACACCACCATCACGATAAGCACGGCCACGTAAAGCAGCAGGATCATCAGCCAGCGCGCCGGGCGCGGCGTATTCAAAAAGTATCCGAGCCACCAGAGCGCAACGGCAAGCGTCAAAAACAGCGCCATCAGTTGTTGCCCGTGGAGCCAAAGCCGCCAGCGCCGCGCGCGGTTTCCGAAAGCATATCGGCTTCCTCAAACGCGGGCTGGAGAACCGGCGCAATCACGATCTGCGCGATGCGGTCGCCATGGGCGATGGTCACCGGCGCATCTCCAAGATTGATCAGGATCACCCCAAGCGGGCCACGATAATCGCTATCCACTGTACCGGGGGTATTGAGAAGCGTTATCCCCTGCTTCAGGGCAAGGCCCGAGCGGGGCCGCACCTGCATCTCAAAACCTTCGGGGATCTCAACACTCAGGCCCGTTGGCAGAAGCGCGCGCCCGCCGGGCTGAAGGGTGACCCCCGCCTCACGGGCCTCCGGCGGGAAATTCGCGCGCAGGTCTGCCCCAGCCGCGCCAGGCGTTTCGTAGGCGGGCAAGCCAAGCGAACGGTCTGCGCCCTCGCGCCAGAGAAACCGGAGTTTAGGGCTCACGCGAGGGCTTCTGCGATTTTGCCGGCAAGCCGTGCGGCAACCTGATCCTTGCTCATCCGTGGCCAGGCTTCCGCCCCGGCCTCGGTGATCAGCGTCACCGCGTTCTCTGTGCCGCCCATGATACCCGTCTCGGGGCTCACATCATTGGCCACGATCCAGTCGCATCCCTTGCGCGCGCGCTTTGCGGTGGCATGGGCCACCACATCATCGGTTTCGGCGGCAAATCCCACCACCAGCCGGGGCCGCATATCGTTGAGATGCGCAACGTGGGCAAGGATGTCGGGGTTTTCAGTCAATGAAAGCGCGGGCACGTCGCCAGCGGCGGTTTTCTTGATCTTGCCGGTTTGCTGCGTTTCCATCCGCCAATCCGCGACAGCGGCGGCGAAAACGGCGGCATCGGCAGGGAGTGAGGCCGTGACGGCATTCAGCATCTGCTCTGCCGTCTCAACCTCCGTCACCCGCACGCCTTCGGGGCGCGGGGCCGATGCGGGGCCCGTAACAAAGCTGACCTCCGCGCCCAGCGCCGACAGCGCGCGCGCAATCGCGCCGCCCTGGGCGCCGGAGGACCGGTTCGCGATATAGCGCACCGGATCGATCGGCTCATGGGTGGGGCCGGACGTCACAAGCACATGCCGCCCCTTCAGCGGGCCATTGGCCAGCGCATCGCGGATGGCCGCCACGATCTTTTCCGGCTCTGCCATGCGGCCTGGCCCGAACTCACCACAAGCCATCGCTCCCTCAACAGGGCCCGCGAATAGCACGCCATCGCCGCGCAACGTCTCCGCGTTCCGGCGCGTGGCGGGGTGATCCCACATCCGCACATTCATCGCGGGCGCGATCAGTACGCGCTTGTCGGTTGCCATCAGAAGGGTCGAGGCAAGATCATCGGCATGGCCATTGGCCATCTTCGCCATGAGATCGGCGGTGGCCGGCACGACCACCACCAGATCAGAGGCGCGAGAAAGCTCGATATGCCCCATCTCGGCCTCATCCGTCAGATCAAAGAGATCGGTATAGACCTTCTGGGCCGCCAGGGCCGAGGCTGAAAGCGGCGTCACAAACTCCTGCCCCGCCCGGGTGAGAACGGGGGTGACAATCGCACCCTGATCCCGCAGGCGGCGAATGACGTCGAGCGCCTTGAACGCGGCAATCCCGCCGCCAATGATCAGAAGAATCCGCTTTCCGGCGAGCATCGTGGCGCACTCCCTCAACAGAGCCGGAGCCTAGTGCCTGCGCGGTGGCGCGGCAAGCCTGCGGCGCGGACGCGCCAGGCCCGCAAAAAAGTGGCCCGCGCATTCGGCGGGCCAGGTCTCAGAGGGAAATCTGTCAGGCGAGGAAGTTGTGCACTTCCTTGGATTGAGACTCGAGGCTCTTGCGCATCTTGCCGAAGGCCGCGGATTCAAGCTGACGCACGCGTTCCTTTGAAAGGCCCAGCTCATTGCCAAGGCTTTCCAGCGTGCGCGGCTGATCGCGCAGTTTGCGCTCGCGCACGATGAACTGTTCGCGTTCGTTCAGCCCGCCCATCGCCGCCACGAGCCAGGCACGCAGCGTATCCATATCCTTATCGTGCTCCACGGTTTCCGATGCGATGGCGCTATCGTCTTCCAGCGCGTCGATCCATTCGCGGCCTTCCTCATCGGTCGATTGCGTGGCGTTGAGCGAATAGTCCGAGCCCGCGAGCCGGCCTTCCATCATCTCCACATCATGAAGCGGAACACCCACTTCGCGGGCGATGAGGTGGCGCAGCTGGTGGCTATCAAGCCGCTCCCCGCGCGAGGCCGCTTCCCGCTCCAGCCGCGCCTGAACCCGGCGCATATTGAAAAACAGTGATTTCTGCGAAGAGGTGGACCCGGTGCGCACCATCGACCAGTTGCGCATCACGTAATCCTGGATAGACGCCTTGATCCACCACACGGCATAAGTGGAGAACCGCACCCCGCGGTCAGGATCGAACTTGTCGGCCGCCTTCATCAGGCCAAGGCTTGCTTCCTGGATGAGATCGTTCATCGGCGCGCCGTAGCGCTTGAACTTGGCCGCCATAGAGATCGCGAGGCGCATATAGGCAGTGATGAGGCGGTGCAGCGCTTCTTCATCCCGCTCGTCGCGCCAGGCATAGGCCAGTTGCAGTTCCGTCTCGGCATCAAGCAGTTCGGCCTGCATCGCCTTGCGGGAAAGGGATTGGTCGGAGAAACCGTCAAGTGCCATCTGTCGTACCCCTGTGGCCTGCGCCTGTCCTGTTTGATCCTGTTACGTGTAGTGCGGATGAGCGGATCAGATTTTTTCCCCTTTTTTTGTGGCCACCCGCGCGCACTGCGCTAAATCGCGGGGGCTTTGGTGCGATAGGGGGGCCTAGGTGGCTGAATTGGCGAAGAATTCCGAACGCGTGATCTGGTGGGTCCGCCATGGCCCCACGCATGCGCGCGGCATGGTGGGGTGGTCGGATCTGCCCGCGGATCTTTCCGATCACGCGGCCATCGCGCGGCTGGATGCGTTCTTGCCCCGGCCTGCGCCGATCTTATCCTCCGATCTCAGCCGCACAATCGCCACGGCGGATGCCCTCATGGCCGGGCGCACCCGCCTGCCCCATGTGCCGGGGCTGCGCGAGATGCATTTTGGGGCGTGGGAGCTTAGGGCCTTCGCCGAGGTCGAGGCCGAGGATCCTGAGCGCATCACCGCCTTCTGGTCGGAGCCCGGCGAAGTATCGCCCCCGGGCGGCGAAAGCTGGAACGCGCTTTCCGCCCGCGTGGAAACGGCGGTGGATGCGCTTGAGGCCCCGGCGGGCGACTTGATCATCGTGGCGCATTTCGGCGTGATCCTCAGCCAGGTGCAGCGCGCGCGCGGCATCTCGGCGACGGAGGCCTTCGCCCAGGCGATCGAGCCGCTGTCGGTCACCCGCATTCGCTACGGCGCGGCGCGTGAGGTCGAGCTCACAAATCACAATCCGTGACGGCGCGGGCCACGAAACATCATTAGCCGATGGGCCCCGGCGCCCGTAGAATGCGCCCATGAGCTACATTCTCGCAATTGGTGATCGCGCCTATTCAAGCTGGTCTCTGCGCCCCTGGCTTCTATTCGATGCCTTCGGGATCGCTGTCGAAACGCGCCGGGCGCAGATGAACACGCCCGCCTTCGGGGAACTGCTGGCGGAGTTTCCTCCGGCCCGCACCGTTCCGGTGATGCAAACGCCAGACGGCTGCACAGTGCCAGACACGCTGGCGATTGCCGAGGAACTGGCCAGCCGCCACCCCGATCTGCCGCTTTGGCCCGAAACGGCGGCGTTGCGCGGCCTCGCCCGATCCATCGTTGCCGAGATGCATTCGAGCTTCTCGGCCCTGCGCACCGATTGCCCGATGAACCTGCGCGTGGCCTATAGCGGTTTTTCGCCCTCAGAGGCGGTGCGGGCCGACCTTTCCCGCATCGAGGCCTTGTGGCAGGCCGCACGCGCGGCCCGCACGGCTGAAGGGCCCTGGCTTTTTGGCGCCTATTCCATCGCCGATGCCTTCTACGCCCCCGTTGCCGCCCGGATCGCCACCTATGATTTGCCGGTTGATACCGCCGCGCGCGCTTATGTGGAGGCGCATCTCTCCCATCCCTCTTTCCGCCGCTGGCGCGCGATGGCGCAGGCCGATGGGCCGGACCAGGCCGGTTATGCCCGCAGCTTTGAACAGGTTGCGTGGCCGGGGCCCAGCCCTGTTCCGGCCCGCGCCACCACGCGGAGCGACGCCGTGAACACCGCCTGCCCCTATTCCGGCAAACCCGTTACTCATTTCATGGAGGTCTCGGGGCGGGTGATCGGCTTCTGCAACGCCTTCTGCCGCGACAAATCCGTGGCCGATCCCGGTGCATGGCCGGCTTTGGCGCCGCTTCTGGAGACCGAAGACGCGCGTTAGCGGCCCGCGCCTGCGTTAACGAACTATCAACCCTCGCGCCCTAGCAACGTGGTTAACGGCGGGGGTCACATGGTTAGCCGCGCATACACGGTGGCATTTGAAGGCGTGGACGCGCGCCTGGTTGAGGTGCAATGCGCCGTCACGCCGGGCCTGCCCGCCTTCTCCATTGTCGGGTTGCCAGATAAGGCAGTGTCGGGGGCGCGCGACCGGGTGCGCGCCGCGCTTTCCGCGCTCTCGATCGCTCTGCCCTCAAAGCGCGTTACGATCAATCTCTCACCTGCCGATCTGCCGAAGGAAGGCTCGCATTTCGATCTGCCGATTGCCTGCGCGCTGCTTGCCGCGCTCGATATCCTGCCCTGCGATGCGATTGCCGAAACGGTGGCGCTGGGCGAGCTTTCGCTTGACGGCACGCTTGTGCCCGTGGTCGGCGCGCTCCCCGCGGCAATGGCGGCAGCCGCCCCCGACAAGGCGC
>JANQPC010000105.1 GCA_028285485.1 Paracoccaceae bacterium
CCCGTGATCAGTTCGGCGGTGCCATAGTGATCGGCCATGTCAAAGGTATCGAACCCGCGCGCGGCATAGGCCTCAAGCCAGTCCGCACCCTTATCGGGATCGATCACCGCACCGTCTTTTTCGATGTCGGCAACCTGCCAAAGCCCCGTCAGCACACGCGAAATTTCCAGCCTGTCAGACAGGCGCATGCGTTCAGGGGGCGCGGCCATGGGATCCTCCGGTGCGATCAGGGCGGCCGGGCATTTGGCCCTTGAGGGCCCTGTCACTTCCGCTAACCTGCGCAGGTTAATTCAGGGCGCCCGGCAAGGTCCAGTAGGCGCGGCAGTGGGGGAACATGGAATCGGACGACGGCAAGCACGGCTTTTGGCTCTATGATCTGGAGGTTGAGACCGTGCTTGATGGCAGGGCCCCGGTGTGCCGCCACGTTGAGGGCGAACGCTTCCGGGTGGAGGGCGAAACACTGGTGTTCGAGCCCGGTGCGCGTGTGTCGATGTATGCGCTGGCGGCGCTTCTCCCGCTTCTGCCTGCCAAGCAGCGCGAAACAGCGGCTGCCGATTGGATGAGCACCGATGCGGAGATTGCCTGCCCCGATCCCCATTGCGGCGGGCGGTTTCGTATCACCCGCGGGCAGAAGCGCTGGTTCTCCCACGAAGGCACGACCGGCCTGCCCGATGCCCGCGGCACCCCTTACTGGCAGGACGATAGCGCATGACGGCAGAGACGGCGGCGCTTGCACCCGGTTACGCGATTTCGCGAGTGATCAAAGGGGGCTGGCAACTGGCCGGCGATCACGGCCCCGTGGACCGCGCCGATGCTGTGCGAGATATGGAAGCCTTTCTCGATGCGGGCATCGTGACCTTCGATTGTGCCGACATTTATACCGGCGTCGAGGAGATGATCGGGGATTTCATCGCGGATGTGCGCGCCCGCCGGGGGAGCGAGGTGGCAAACCGCGTTCAGGTTCACACCAAGCTGGTGCCCGATCTTGGGCTGCTGGAGACCATCCGGCCCGCCGATATCGAGGCGATCATCGACCGCTCGCTGAAACGGCTTCGGATCGAGCGGCTGCATCTTGTCCAATTCTACTGGTGGGATCTTTCGCGCGGAGATCCGGTAGCGGCGCTCGAGGTTGCCAGGCGCGCCCGCGACAAGGGCAAGATCGCCCATTTGGGCGTGACGAACTGGGACGTGGCGGAAACCCGTGCCTTTACTGAGGCCAGGATCGGCCTTGTTTCCAATCAGGTGCAGTATTCCTTGCTGGATCGGCGGGCGGAAAAGGATCTGGCCGGCTGGGGTGCGGCCAACGGCGTGCAGCTTCTCTGCTATGGCACACTCGCGGGCGGATTTCTCACCGAACGCTGGCTCGGAACCCCCGATCCCGGCTTTGCCTTCGAGAACCGAAGCCTCATCAAGTACCGGCTGATTATCGATGAGTTTGGGCCTTGGGACAGGTTCCAGACGCTATTGGAAACGCTCAAGGGCATCGGAGATAAGCACGGCACCTCTCTGTCGTCCGTCGCAACGCGCTGGGTGCTTGATCAACCGCAAGTCGCAGCGGCGATTGTTGGCGCGCGCTACGCCCGGCACCTGCCGCAAACGCTGGAAGTGTTCGATCTGTCGCTCGACACAGAGGATCGTACCCGGATCTCGGCCATTCTCGACGCCGCGCCGGGTCCGCAGGGCCCCGTCTTCGGGCTTGAACGTGACCGTGGCGGACGCCATGGCCGGATCATGAAATACAATCTCAACGCCAACCCCGACGATACGGTTTTGGGAGCGGCGGGTGACTGAGCCGATCCTCTCAACGAACGGGCTTTGCAAGAGTTTCGGCCAGCTGAGCGCGGTTGACGACGTATCGGTCGATATCCGCGCGGGCTCCATCACCGGGCTGATCGGGCCGAACGGCGCCGGAAAATCAACCTTCTTCAACCTTCTGACCGGGGCGCTGCCGCCAGATGCCGGATCCGTTCGGCTGGAAGGCCGGGATGTAACAGGCCTGTCGCCCGACAGGCTTTTTGCCCTCGGCCTTGGCCGCACGTTCCAGATCCCCCGGCCCTTTGCCCGCATGAGCGTTCTCGAAAATGTCATGCTCGCGCCCACCGGGCAGGCAGGCGAAACCGTGACCGGCCCGTTTCTGCGCCGGGCGCGCATCGCGGCCCAGGAGCGCGAGATCCGCCAGAAGGCGCTCGATGTTCTGGATTTCGTCACGCTCGGGGCGCTCGCGGATCACCCGGCAGGCAAGATCTCGGGCGGGCAGATGAAGCTTCTGGAACTTGCCCGCGTTCTGATGGGCGAACCAAGGCTGATCCTTCTTGACGAACCCGCCGCGGGGGTGAACCCGGTTCTGACGGAAACGCTGATCGAGAAGATCGAAGCGCTGAACCGGCAGGGCACTAGCTTCGTCATCATCGAGCATGACATGGATTTCGTGATGCGCCATTGCGATCCGGTCATCGCCCTGGCGCAGGGCCGCGTGGTGTTCGAGGGCACCTCGGACGAAGCGCTGATGAACCCGGTCCTGCTGGACGCCTATCTTGGCGCGAAGGCGGAAGATGCCTGATCCGATCCTGACGGCAGAGGCCGTGACGGCAGGCTACGTGCCCGATCTTCCGATCCTGAAGAACGTCTCGCTTGCGGCGCGCGCAGGCCAGATCACGCTGATCATCGGGCCGAATGGGGCGGGCAAATCGACCCTGATCAAGGCGGTGGCAGGGCTGGTGCACATCAATTCGGGCCGCATCCTCGTGGCGGGCCGGGAAATCACCGGGCAAAGCGCCGATCGGCTGGCTTCGAACGGCATCGCCTATGTGCCGCAGAACAACAACATCTTCCGAAGCCTGACGATTGAACAGAACCTCGCCCTGGCGGCCCGCCGCGCCCCGGCGCAAACCGGGGTGCCGCTTGAAAGCCTCTACGCCCAATTCCCTGCCCTGGCCGACAAACGCCGCGACAAGGCCGGAACACTTTCGGGGGGGCAGCGGCAATTCCTTGCCATCGCCATGGCCCTGGCCGCAGCGCCGCGGCTCATCTTGATGGACGAACCCTCTGCCGGGCTTTCCCCCAAGGCCGCGCAAGAGGTGCTGGAACACGCCCGCACGCTGACGGAAGAGGGCGTTTCGATCCTTCTGGTGGAGCAGAATGTGAACCAGGCCATGCGGCTTGCAGACCATTGCTACATCTTCGCAGAAGGCCGTAACCAGTTGGACGGGCCGGCGGCGGAACTTTTGAACGACCCCGTTGTGGGCGAGATCTATCTGGGCGGCCGCAGGGTCGGGGCAGCCTAATGCAGAACCTGATCGACGGCATTCTGACTGGCTCCTACATCTCGCTTGGCGCAATTGGGCTGACGCTCGTGATGCACATCCTGCGTTTCGCCAATTTCTCCCATGCCGAGCTGCTGTCGATCGGCGCCTATGCCGCGCTTGTCTGCGATGCGCTGGTCTCCGCGCTCACGCCCGCCTTCGCGGCAAAGCTTGGGCCCCTTTCGCTCACATGGTCGCTGATGGCCGCAATCGTGGTGTCGATGATCTTCACGGGCCTCTCGGCTGTGGTGCTTGACCGGCTGGTGTTCAAACGGGTGCGCGAGAAGGGGGCGGAACTGTCGATGGTTTTCGCCAGTTTCGGCATGGCGCTCGTGATCCGCAACGTGATCGGGCTGATTTTCGGGCTTTCGCCAGAGCTCTATTCGAAAGATATTGCCTTTGCCGTTGTGCTGAGCCGCGATCCGCTGCTTCTGGTCAAACCCGATCAGGTGTTTGTCTTGCTCGCCGCGCTGCTTCTGATGCTGATCCTGCATCTGATCCTGTCGCGCACGACCTTCGGGTTTTCCTTGCGTGCGGTGGCCGAGAACCCGGCGCTCGCGCAAGTCAACGGTGTGAACCTGAACCGGACGATCATGGCGGTGTGGCTGATCGGCGGGGCGCTCGCAGCGGCTGCCGGGGTGTTTTACGGGCTCAGCCACCAGATTATCCCCGTGATGGGGCGCGACCTGGTGCTGCCGATTTTCGCGGCAACCATCGTGGGCGGTATTGGCAGCGTTTATGGCGCGGTTCTGGGCGGGTTCATCGTTGGGATCGCGGCAAACATGTCGGTACTGGTGCTGCCCGCGGGCTACACGCCTTCGATCCCCTTCCTGCTGATCCTCGCCGTTCTCATCATTCGCCCACACGGGCTTTTCGGCGAGGCGCGAGCATGATCGGGGTGATTTCCTACCTGGTCTTCTTTGCGACGACCGCGTCGATTCTGGCAATCGCCGTTCTGGGGCTGAACCTGCAATGGGGCAATACGGGCCTCTTCAACGGGGGCGTCGTGGCCTTCTTCGGGGCGGGCGCCTATGGCACGCTGATCCTCGGGGGCACCCCGCAGGCGGGGCACCTCGGCGGGTTTGAGCTGATTTATCCGCTGGCATTGCTCGGCGGCATGGTGTTGGCCGGGGCCATGGCATGGATCGTGGGGCTTCTAACGCTGAGGCTGCGCCACGATTACCTCGCCATCGCCACCTTTGGCGTTGCGGTGGCGTTTGAGAACCTGATGCGAAATGCCGAGTGGCTTGCGGGCGGCGCGAAGGGCGTGCGGGGTTTCGAGCGGCCGCTGCGCGATGCGTTGGGCGATGGCTTCACCTACAATCTCGTGTTTTTCGCCGGGGTTCTCTGCGTTCTGATCTGCGTCTACTTCTTCCTCGAACGCCTCGTGGCCTCCCCCTTCGGGCGCCTGCTCCGCGCGATCCGCGAAGATGAGGAGGCCGCGCAATCGCTCGGCAAATCGCCCGCCCGCGTCCGGCTCACAGCCTTTGTCACCGGCTCGGTGATCCTGGGGCTTGCAGGGGGGCTTTATGGCACGTTCTACGCTTTCGTCAGCCCGCAAGACGTTCTCCCCACGCTCACCTTCCAGATCTGGGCGATGCTGATCGTGGGGGGCGCGGGCAACAATCGCGGCGCGATCCTTGGCGCCTTCCTTATCTGGGGCGCCTGGACGGCGTCAGGATGGGCGCTTTCGCGCTTTGCGCCCGTGGAGGCGCAGCTATACACCGGTTCGGTCCAGTTTGTTTTGATCGGGGCGGTCATTGTCGGCATGCTGC
Organism: Paracoccaceae bacterium; assembly: GCA_028285485.1. GTDB lineage: Bacteria > Pseudomonadota > Alphaproteobacteria > Rhodobacterales > Rhodobacteraceae > JANQPC01. The sequence continues at coordinate 5,078 of JANQPC010000105.1, forward strand.
TTTGGCGGCCTCAGGGGCTTTTCCCGGAGCGGCTGGTCGTATCACAAACGGGGATAACCCCACAAAAAGAACAGGGAGCTTGATGATGCCAAACCTAAAACTGATGCTCGCGGGCCTTGGCACCGCGCTTGTGCTGAGCACGCTTGGCAGCGCTGCGGCGGCGCAGGATTGCACAACGAAGATCGGGGCGGTTCTGCCCACATCTGTTGATTGGGGCCGCCCGATCGCCGAAACCGCGCAATTCGCCGTTGATCAGGTGAATGCCGCAGGCGGTGCGGCGGGCTGCGAGATCGAGATGGTGCTGCGCGACACGCAGGTTGATCCAAAGGTTGGGGTGGACGCCGCGAAGGCGCTTGTCGATCTTGAGGGCGTGAACGTGCTTCTGGGCGCGGTGTCTTCGGGCGTGTCGATGCCGATCCTGACCTCGGTCACCGTTCCGGGCGGTGTGCTACAGATGTCGTGCTGTTCCTCCTCCACCGCGTTTACGGGGCTTGCCGAAGAGGGCAAGACAGAGGGCCTTTGGTTCCGCACCTTTGCCACCACGGGCGTGCAATCGGCGGTTGGCGCGAAGGTTGCGCAGGACAAGGGCTTCGGCTCGGTCGCGATCCTCTACAAGAACGATGATTGGGGGCAGGATATGGCCCGCCTGATCGCCGCCGATTTTGCTGCCGTGGGCGTTGACGTCACTGCATCGGTCGCCATCAACGATGCCCAGCCTTCCTACCGTGCGGAGGTAACCGAGGCGCTCAGCACGCAGCCGGAGGCGCTTTACCTGGCGCTCTACCCCGCCGAAGGCACCGCTGCGGTGCGCGAGTGGATCTCGCTTGGTGGCACCCAGAACATGATCCTCGCCAACTCGCTGAAATCAGACGAGTTTCGCGATAACGTGGGCATGCAGTATCTGGGCAATGCGCTGGGCACCGATACCGCCTCACCTCGTTCCGAAAGTGCCGATGCCTTCGTTGCGGCCTATCAGGAGCGGTTTGATGCAGAGCCGAACGGCCCTGGCCTTGCCAACAGCTATGACGCCGCCATGATCGCGCTTCTGGCCATGGAAGCCGCGGGCGAAGGCGCCAGCGGCGCCGGTGTTGCCGCCGCCATTTCGCGGGTGACCGACCCTGCCGGCACGCCTGTCTCAGCCGATACGGCGGGTTTCGAAGCCGCCAAGGAAGTGCTCGCCGGTGGCGGAACCGTCATGTACCAGGGCGCAACCGGCAATGTGCGCTTTGACGCAAATGGCGATGTGTCGGCCCCCGCGGTTGTCTGGTCCTTCACCGATAGCGGGACCGAAGAGGTCGAATACATCTCGCTGGAAGATGTTGACGCCTTCATCGCGTCGCTGAACTAAACGACCCGCGTTTGAAGATGGTGCCGACCGCGCTTGCGCGGTCGGCGCTTTCAGTTTCAGCGCGGCGGGATTGCGGACCAACCGGTGTTCATGGCCTGGGCATCGGTGCGGCAGGGGGAGTGGGCCGGAAATGTCATATATCTACAGCGCGATGATCCTCGGCGTGATCGGCTTTCAGATCGCGCTGATCTTGGGCGCCCCATGGGGGCGGATCACGCAGGGCGGGCAGGTCGAGGGCCCCCTGCCCCCGTCGGGCCGAATGGTGGCGGCGGTTTCGATTGCCATCCTCATGGGCATGGCGCTCGCAATTCTTTCGGCCGACGGGCGCTGGCCCGGCTGGCCTGCGTGGACAGGATGGATGGCCGTCGCCGTCAACGCGCTGAGCATGATCTTGAACTGGATCACGCCATCGGCGCCGGAACGCAGGCTCTGGGGGCCGATCATGACAGTGATGTTCGCCCTCGCTGTCGCAATAGTCTGGCTCTGATCGCCGGCGCGCGCCGTTCGCAAGCCAGCGCCGGCTGAACCGCTATTCCGTGTGGCAATACGGCGTTCGGGCTTGAAGAAGAGAGCCGCCGCAACGCCAGGGCCCTACGCGGCGCCACCCTCAGAATTGAACGCGGTCGCCACCTTTGAGGCTCAGAATCCCGCGCGCCTCATCGGGGGTGGCCACTGAAAGCCCCAGCCCCTCAATGATCTGCCGCACCTTCTTCACCTGAACTGCGTTCGATGTTGCCAGTTCGCCTTTGCCTGCCCAGATGCTGTCTTCAAGCCCCACGCGGACGTTGCCGCCCAGTGCCGCCGCCTGCGCGGCGATGCGAAGCTGGTTGGCCCCGGCGCCCAGAACAGACCAGCGATAATCCGCGCCAAAGAGCCTGTCGGCCGTTCGCTTCATATGCAGCACGTCTTCGGGATGGGGGCCGATCCCCCCAAGCAGCCCGAAGACCGACTGCACGAAGAACGGCGCCTTCACCAGGCCCCGATCGGCGAAATGGGCCAGGTTGTAGAGATGCGAGATGTCGTAGCATTCGAACTCAAACCGGGTGCCGTTGCCGTAGCAGGTCTCAAGCACATACTCGATATCCTGGAAGGAATTGCGGAACACCAGATCGCGGGAGCCTTCAAGGTGCTGGCGTTCCCAGGCGAACTTGAACTCCTTGAAGCGGTTCAGCATCGGGTAGAGGCCGAAATTCATCGATCCCATGTTCAGGGAGGCAACTTCCGGCTGGTAGGTCGCCGCCGGGGCCACGCGTTCCTGAACGCTCATATAGGGGCTGCCGCCGGTAGTGATGTTGACCACTGCATCGGTTGCCTGCTTGATCCGGGGCAGGAACGGCGCAAACCCCTCGGAGCTCTGGTCGGGTTGGCCGGTCTCGGGATCGCGGGCGTGAAGGTGCAGGATCGCTGCGCCCGCTTCTGCCGCGGCGATGGCGTCGGAGGCGATCTCATCGGGCGTGATCGGCAAATGCGGGGTCATCGATGGGGTATGGATCGCCCCGGTGACCGCGCAGGTTATTATGACTTTTCCGTTCTGCTTCAAAGCCTTACCCTCCGAAGCGCGGCTCGGGCAAACCGCGGATGCCAAGGCCGGTCACCTTGAAAAGGCTGCCCGCGAGGAATTGCGGCTTGGCCTCAACATTGAACATATCGTGCACGGCGGGATGCTTCACCCGGGCCATCGAGGTGACGTAAAGCTCATCAAGGTTATCGCCGCCAAACATCACGCTGGTGATGTTCTTGACGGGCATCCCGATGCGGCGCTCCACGCTCCCATCCGGCGCATAGCGGACAAGATCGCCCGAAATAAGCTGCGCATTCCACATGTAGCCTTCTTCATCGACGGTAGAGCCATCGGCCACGCCGTCATCGTCTTTCGTAGTGGCATGGACCCGTTTGTTCGAAAGGCTTCCGGTTTCGATATCGTAGTCGTAAGCCCAGAACTCTTCGATGAAGGTATCAGCCACATAGAAGGTCTGATCGTCGGGGCTCCAGCACGGCCCGTTGGTGCACATCAAGCCTTCTTCCACGCGGGTCACCGATAGATCGGGGTCAAGGCGCCAGAGGCCGCAATTCCGCAACTCCTCAAGATCATCCATACCGCCGGCAAAAAAACGGCCCCGGCGATCCACCTTGCCGTCATTCAACCGGGTGCGTTCGATATCGGCATCAACTTCCTGGATCAGTTCAAGTTCGATCCGGTCGCCCTCGATATGCATGAAGTAGAACCCGTCGCACATGGCCGCCACATGCCCGCCCCTCTCGCGCAGCGCCATGGCGCCGATATCCTTGGGCAGATCCCAGCTTTCAACTTTGCCGGATTTCGGATCCATCCGCCAAACGGCCTTCTTTCCAAACCGGGGGCCCGTGCAATCGAGCCAGTAGAGCCGCGCCTCCTCCACATCCCAAACGGGGCCCTCGCCCAGGTGATTGTCGCATTCCAGGATGCATTCGATGTTCATCGACATCGCCTCTCCCTCCCGTTCATTGAGATGTGTTCCGGGCCCGGCGGGCCGTCAGTTCGGCTTGATCGCAACCTTCATCGCGCCATCCTTGCGGCCCTCGTAGATATCGAGCGCGGTGGCGAAATCCGATAGCGGAAACTTGTGCGAAAGCAATGGCTTAAGGTCGATCCGGTTTTCGGCCAGCATCGCGATCGCAGGTTCCGCCGTGTTTGGATTGGCGCGGTTGCCGATCAGTTCAACCTCGTCGAGCACCATCCGTTTGATTGGCAGTTCCGGATCGCCATGGGGGATGCCGATCACCGAAACCACGCCGCCCTTGGATGCCGCAAGGCAGGATTGCCGGATCGCCTTCGCCGTGCCCGCGCATTCCAGCACCCGCGGCACCCCGAGCCCGCCGGTGAGATCCATCACCGCCTCCACCACATCCGTATCGCGGTAGTTGATCCCGATGGCGCCAAGCTTGACGGCAAGGTTCAGGCGCTCGCCGCTGCCGGCGATAATCACCCGCCCCGCGCCCATCGCCTGCGCACAAAGCTGCGCCATGATGCCTTGGGGGCCCGTGCCCATGATCAGCACATCGTCGCCCGGCTCGAAACGCGACCGGTTCACCGTGTAGAGCGCGATGGAAAGCGGATCGACATTGGCCGCATATTCAAGGCTCATGTCATCGGGGATGCGATAGAGGCTTTTGACGGAGGCACGCATAAATTGCGCATAGGCCCCCGGCGTGATGTGGCCATGCTGGCGATGGCCGCTGTCCAGATCCCCGTAGTTGAGGCACAGGTTATAACGCCCGCGCAGGCAGTTCTTGCAGTATCCGCAGCCCACATGGGAGATCGCGCAGACCCGATCGCCTTCCTTCCAGCCCAGCGCCGCCGCCTTACGGCCCGTATCCACCACCGTGCCAGACCATTCGTGGCCCGGGATGAAGGGAAAGGCGGGCGGCCAGAATCCGGGAAAATCGCCCTGAATGATGTGGGGATCGGTGCCGCAAATATAGGTCGTGTCCACCTTGCAGAGCACCTCGTCGCCCTCAGGCGTCGGAACGGGAACCTCGCGCACTTCGAATTCTCGCGGAGCGGTCAGAACCAGAGCGTTCATTGTCTCACTTGCATCAAGCATCTGCATCTCCCTGAGGTTGGTCCTGCGATTGAAGCGCGCGCCAGACACGCTCGGGCGTGAGCGGCAAATCCCGGATAACAGCGCCCGTGGCATCGGCCACGGCGGCACCGAGAGCAGGCGCGGTGCAAAGGATCGCGCCTTCGCTGACGCCCTTCGCGCCGCGCGGGCCCGGGCCATCGGCGTTTTCGATCATCCCTGCCGCCAGGCTTTCGGGCATGTCCTTGGTGGTGACGATCCGGTAATCGATCGCCCCGAGGTTTCGGATCCGGCCCGCGTCATCCATCAGGATCTGTTCGTAGATCGAATGACCAAGGCCCATGATGGCGGCCCCTTCATCCTGCATCTCAACCTGAAGCGGGTTCAGCGCCGTCCCGACATCGCCCACGGTGACATGCTTGTGGATGTTGATCTCGCCCGTGGTTTCCGCGACGGAGACCTCAAAGGCCGTGCAGTTGAATTCAAAGAACGCCGCGGAACCGCCCAGCGGATGATCGGGATCGGTGGGCTTGCGCATCCGGCCATTGCCGATCAGTTCGCCATTCCATTTGCCCAGGGATCTCTGAACGAAATCGAAGATCGGCAGCGCGCCATCGGGCAGGATGATGTGGCCGTTTTCGATCCCCAGATCGGCTTCCGGTATCCCCAGCGTATCGCTGGCCAGTTCGAGAACCTGCGCCTGAATATCCTCGCAGGCGCGGCTGATCGCGTTGCCCATGAAAACGGTCGAACGGCTGGCGGATGTCTGCAAATCGAAGGGCACAACCGATGTGTCGCCCATGATGACCGAAACGCGGTCATAGGGCGCCCCGAGCGCATCAGCGGCCAGTTGCGCGAAGATGGTGCGCGCGCCCTGCCCCATGTCTGACGTACCTGCGTAGACCAGGATCGATCCATCGGCGAGCAGCCGCACGGTGGAATTCGAAAGCCCCGTGGTGGCCCCGGCCTTGATCCCCACGGCCATGCCGCGCCCGCGCCCCTTGGGTTTGGGCTGATCCCAGCCCAGCATGTCGGCCGCCTTCTGCACCGATTGCAGCCAATGCCCATCGGCCGGTACATCGCCGCGCACGATTTCATCGCCCTTGTCGGCCACGTTTCTCAGCCGAATCTCAAAGCCATCAAGCCCCAGGCGCCGCGCCGCCGCGTTGATCTGGCCCTCCACCGCCCAGTTGATCTGCGGCGTGCCGAAGCCGCGGAACGCACAGCTTGGGGTGGTGTGCGACAGGATCGCCCGGGCATTGATGCGCGCATGCGGCACCCGGTAGGGCCCGCAGGCCAGATAATTGCCCTTGGTGGTGACCCGTTCGGCCACATCCGCATAGGCGCCGATCAGGTAATCGGACTGGATGTCGTGGAAGAGAAGATCCCCCTGCGCCGAGAAGCCGGATCGGACGTGAACTTTCGCCCCGGCCCGGCGCACGGCCTGGAAGGTTTCTTCCAGCGTGAGAACCAGCCGCACGGGCCGCCCCACCTTGCGCGAGGCAAAGGCAACAAGCGGTTCGAATTTCGGGATCTGCTTGCCGCCGAAACCGCCGCCCGGATCAGGGGCCAGCACCTGCACGGCGCTGAGCGGCAGATCGAAGAGCCCCGCCATGATTTTCTGCAATAGGAAGGGGTGCTGAACAGGGCTCCAGATCGTCAGCGCATCGTCCTTGGCATCGACGATAAAGCCATGGGGCTCGATCGCGAAATGGGTGACCATCGGGAAGGTATAGGTGTTTTCGATGATCAGATCGGCGGCGGGTTCATCCACGTTGCCCCAGCCAAACGCCATCGCTTTCAGAACGTTGGTTTCCGCCATCGGATCGCCGGGGCGCAGCCCAGGGGGCTGCACAAGCGGGGCATCCGGGGCCAGCGCCGCATCGATTGTGGTAGCGGCGGTGAGTGGCTCGAAATCCACCTCAACGAGGCTCGCGGCATAGGCGGCGATATCCTTGCCCTCGGCGATCACCGCCGCAACGGGCTCTCCGTGAAAGCGGGTTTCGCCAGAGGCCATGACCGGGCGATCCTGATAGGAGGGCCCGAAGCGCGGCATGGGCTGGGGCAGATCGGCGGCGGTGATCACATCGATCACCCCCGGCACCGCCAGGGCGCGGCTGGGATCGATGCCGTTGATTTTTG